>JAOAIU010000044.1 GCA_026414545.1 Candidatus Saccharicenans sp. | reverse complement strand
ACTCTGGCTCTTTTCCTCATATTCCTGGTATACCTGGGTGTACTCCTCATACAGGGAGTCCAGGTTCTTACGGCCGGCATCAAGTTCCCTGGAAAGACGCACCACCTCCTGGCCGCGACCATCGACCGAAGCAGCGATTATTTCCTGGGTCAGCTGGTTCACGCGTTGCTCGATTTCCTCGATCTGGCTTTCCAGCTTGATCACTCTTTCTTCCAGGGGTTTTAGGACCCTGGACTTCTCTATTATGATTTCCGACCTTAACTTTCTCAGTTCGCGCGGAGAAAGTTTGAACTTGAAAGACTCATCAATGGAGGACCCAATTGCTCCGTTCTTGCTTCTATTTACTTTTTCTGGTTGCTTGACCGTGGTTTCTGAAGTTCCACAGGTTCCAACCAGATCCTTTTCAGTGGCCTCTGACCTTTCTTCATTCCAGCCGACCTTGTTCAGGAAACTCTCATAATCCCCCTCAAAAACGGTTACCCGGTCATCCTGAAAGACCACCAGCCGCTCAGCCAGGGCTTTGAGAAACAGTTCGTTATGGGTGACCATGACCACGGCTCCGTCAAAGTTGTCCAGGGCGGCCAGCAGGGCATCACAGGATTCCAGGTCCAGGTGATTGGTCGGCTCATCCAGGAGCAGCAGATTTACCGGCGTGGCCAGGAGTTTACCCAGGAGCACCCGGCTCTTTTCCCCACCGGACAGAACCCTGATCGGTTTGAGGGCCTCATCCCCTTCAAACAGCAGGGTGCCGGCGATCTGGCGAACCCTGGCCGGCTCCAGCTGGGGATTGGTCGACCCGATTTCTTCCAGCACGGTGTTGGCGCTGTTCATTTCCTCGGCAAAGCTCTGTTCGTAGTAGCCGACTGATACAGACTTAGGGAAAGAAATCTCTCCCGTCTGGGGTTTTAACCGGCCGGCCATCAGCTTGAGTAACGTCGTTTTTCCGCGGCCGTTGGGCCCGACAACCAGCACCCGGTCTCGGGCTCCGATATGGAGGCTGAAATTCTTAATCAGTGGCCTATCGGGAGTATAAGCAAAGCTGACATTATCCAGGCTCAGGGCATACTTATGATAAAACTTTTTTTCCAGGAAGGAAAACTCCATGTTCTTGATCTTTTCCAGCTTTTCCCGCTTTTCCATCTTTTCAATGTACTTCAGCCGCGACTGCACCAGTCCGGCCAGCCGGGCCTTGGCCCGGAAGCGGTTGATGAAAACTTCCAGTTCCTTGCGCTTCCTCTCGTCGTTGATGCGGGTTTTTTCGTAGACTTCCTCTTCCAGGGCCAGCTGGTTATAGTATTTTTCGGTATCCCCCTCAATTTTGCGGATCTTACGCCGATGCAGGCCCAGGATATGGGTGGCCACCCGGTCCATGAAGCTGCGGTCATGGGTGATGAACATCAGCTCCCCCCGCCAGGAAAGCAAGAATTTTTCCAGCCAGCGAATGGAAGTGATGTCCAGGTAGTTATTGGGCTCATCCAGGAGAAGAAGGTCATAGTCAGAGAGCAGCAGCCGGGCCAGGTTTAAACGAACCTGGAAGCCGCCAGAAAGCTGGCGGGGAGACTTCTGGAAATCTTCTGCTGAAAAGCCCAGGCCGGCCAGCACCTTTTCCACCCGCCAGAGCTGGTCCGAGTCGCAGGCCGGAAGGCCGGAGCCGGCTTCTTCCAGAACAGTGGGCCTGCGGAAATCTGGTTCCTGCTCCAGGTAGCCGATGCGGTAATTCTTCGGCACTATTACCCTTCCTTCGTCCGGTTCTTCCAGCCCGGCAATTATGCGGAACAGGGTGGACTTGCCGTGGCCATTTTTCCCGACCAGTCCCACCCTTTCCCCCTGATTGATCTTAAAGCTGATCTTTTCAAAAAGAACCTGGCTGGCAAAACTTTTCGATAAATCTTCAACGGCTATCATGACTCTTCGTTTTCTCCGAGGCAGAGGCTTAAGTATTACTCTTAAATCTCAGCCGGCTTCTCCGGGATTATTTCCAAAACGACCAGCATATTTCAAGGCTAAGAAGGCAATTCTCTCGCTGCTGCCTGGCTTAATATAATAGCATTTTTTGTCAGCTATTTTTAGTCAGGGGGCAATCCGACCGTTTTAAGCAAGGCCATTCCGCTCTACTTTTCCTTCAGGATAAAATTCTGTCGGGTGGTTTCTCAGGTTGGCTATCTAAGCCAACCCCATCCTGACCACTCCGGTAAATTCTTATGGGCGGGTGGCAGAAAGATCATCAATCCAGCCTCATGGTTATGGTTGTGATCGCGGGGCTCGGGATTCTCCGGTCTTACACGCGGAACAGAACCATTGCCGCACCGCCAGACTTGATTGGCTGCTTTGATCTACTGCTGGCAACATAATAGTTGGCGACATTTCTACGCTCATCTTAATTAAATGTTGACTGAATAGATGGATTTAATAAATAATAACCTAAAATATTCATGGAGTAATGGAATGGGCGCATTAATTGCCATCATAGACGACGACCGGGTCTCCTCGGCCATGCTGGAAAAGCTTTTTACTGAAAAAGGCTGGAAGGTGGTTAAGGCCTTTGATGGAGAGAAAGGCCTGAAACTGGTCAAAGAATCTCGCCCGGCAATTGTCATCTGCGATATGCTTCTGCCCAAGGTTCACGGCGCAGACCTCTGCCGGAAAATCAATGACGACCCGGAACTCAAGGGTACCAAGGTGGTGATGATTACCGCCGTTTATAAGGGGGCCACCAGCCGGATCGACCTGAAGAGCATCGGCGCCGATCATTTCTTTGAAAAACCCATAAACACCAAAGAACTCCTGAGCTGGATGGAAAAAAACATGCCAAAGGAACCTGAGCCGAGCGAAACCAGTCGTATGGCGAGCCAGAGCAAAATTGACATTGAATCACTCAACATCGATGATGTCATGAGCCAGCTCAAAACCATGGTGGATATAGACATCGGTAAGAAAAAATAGGAAGCAGAACGCCAGGATTCTTAATCTTACGAATAATCTTCAAGTGATTAATACCTTCTGATACTTCACCTGCGAACCCGTAATAGCCCGCAATTAAAAACTTCAAGCAACAGGCAGCTGTCTATGACCGCTGGCTCCAGGTAGCCCGCTCGCAAGCTCTTTCAGAAAAAAACCAACTCAGAAAGGTCTGTCCGGAAAGCACCAGGCGCACTCCTTTTGTTACCAGGATTAGCCCCGATTAAGTTGTCTCTGATTTCTTACCACCCGGAAGCCAGGGCAATAAAAATGAAGGGCCTGAAGCCCAGAATCTTCACTCCCGGACTTCAGGCCCCGGATCTTCTGGTTCAGCCAGGGTTCTTCCAACCCGGCTTTAACCCGTTTGATTTCAATTATTCTGGCTATTTATGCTCCATCTCAC
>JAOAIU010000039.1 GCA_026414545.1 Candidatus Saccharicenans sp. | reverse complement strand
TCTGGGAACATGAGCTGCCAGTTGAAGCTAACGGGCCAGCGGCCGTTTCGGCTTCGGAGATAGTTATTTCTCTGGCTTCCGGCGATATCGAAAGTTTTAATTTAAGGACGGGAAGGCAGATTTCCCGGCCCGGTTTTGGAGAGGGAATCACTGATCTCCAGGTTGACGAGAGAAATAGATTGTACCTGGCCACGACTTCGGGAAACCTGGTCTGCTTTGACCTGAAAAGGGCAAGAGTTCTCTGGAAACTTAAATTGGGCAGCCAGGGGGTCGATAAACTACTGGTTCATGACCAGTATCTCTATGTCCTTACTCCGGGCGGGATTCTCTATAAGCTGAAACGATCGGGTGGCGATATCCGGTGGTGGCAGACTGTTCCGGCCCGGCCATTGTTCCGGCCGGCCATATTCGGGGAAGAAATAATCGTCCCCGCCGGGCAGGTTCTTTATGGCTTTAACCTGAAAACGGGGCGAAGGTCGTCTGAGACTGTTCTGAGTTTTGAGGTTAAGGCTGCTCCGGTGGCGGTTAGCAATCTTCTCCTGGCCGGGACTTATGATTACCAGCAGGACTTGAGCCTGGTTTATGCCTTGAAAAAAGAACCCCGAATTATCATCAGGTGTTCAAAGGAGCCTCCGCAACCGGCTGGGCGGTGGCTGGTTTTTTCTGTCCTGGCTGACGGCTGGGAAAAGCCCAAGTTTGAATTCTATCTCAGGAAGGGGAACGGTCCGCCAGTGCGGGTCAGGAAGGCTTCCAAGGAAAATACCTGGACCTGGGTTCCGGCCGAGCCGGGAGAATATACCATAGGCGTTCGGGTTTTTGATAAAAGTCTGAGCAGAAAAGCGGAGATAAGGTATAATATCACTTCTTTAGGCGGAGAATGAAAGGAGAAAGGAGCCGATGATGAACAGGGAAGAAGCCTTAGAACTGGTCAAGCAACACCTGCATAACAAGAACCTGGTAAAGCACTGCCTGGCGTTGGAAGCCTGCATGAGGGGGCTGGCCCGCCGCCTGGGTGGAAATGAAGAGCTCTGGGGGCTGGCTGGCCTGCTGCACGACCTGGATTACGAATTGACCGAGAAGAGTCCCGAGCTACATACCACCGAGACCATTAAGATCCTGGAAAAATACAACCTGCCAGGTGAAATTATCCAGGCCATCCAGGCCCATGCCGGTCGCGTTCCCTGTCAGAGTGCCATGGACTGGTCGATTTACTCGGCTGACCCGACCACGGGGCTGATCATCGCGGCCACCCTGATGCATCCTGAAAAAAAGCTTAAGGCCGTAGACCTGGAGTTTTTAAAACGGCGCTACAAGGAAAAGCATTTTGC
>JAOAIU010000009.1 GCA_026414545.1 Candidatus Saccharicenans sp. | reverse complement strand
CTAAATTTTCAATTTATGAAAAAGTCATAAGGAGGAAGAAATGGAAGAATTCAACGCCGAACAGGAACTGCGGTTTATCAGGGAAATGGTGGAGCACACCAGAAAGATAACCGCCGGGTCGTGGATGTTTCTACTTATCTGGGGAATCGTCCCGATCCTGGGAGTTATCGGCATGTACACCCTGGTGGCCCTAAAAAGATATTCCTGGATCTGGGCCAACTGGATTTTCTTCGTGGCGGTTGGTATCCTTCTCTCCCTGGTTTACGGCTCCAAGATCGGCAATCAGACCGGCATCAGAACCTATGCTCAAAAAGCTGCCGCCTATATCGCCTATGCCTGTGCTGTGGCTTTTATTCTGGCCGGGTTAATTTTTCCGGTGCTGAAGCTTTATTCCTGGGGCATCATTTCAGTTATGATGAGTCTGATCGCCGGAGTCCTGATTTTTTCGCTGGGCGGTCTCTTCGAATGGACTCTTCTGAAATGGTGCGGAATTTTATTCTGGCTCGGGGCCCTGGCCATGGTTTTTATTCACGAGAACTACCGGGCTCTTCTCTTTGTCCCCCTTATCATCTTTGGTTACATAGTACCGGCACTTGTCCTTCGTGCTAAATACCAGAAACAGAGTTGAAGCCATGAATCCCGAAAAGCTTTCCCCGCTTGACCCGCTCATACACTCCAGGATTCGGCTCGGCATTCTTTCCATCCTGGCCTCGGTCGAGCAGGCAACTTTCAACTACCTGAAAGAAGCCCTGGGCGCCACCGACGGCAACCTCAGTGCCAACCTGACCAAGCTGGAAGAAGCCGGCTACGTTTCAATTAAAAAAACCTTTAGCGGGAAAAAGCCTCTGACCACCTGCCGGATAACCCAGAAGGGCCTGACCGCCTTCCAGGCTTATCTCAAGAATCTCGAAGCCTATCTCAAATTTGGCAAATAAGATAACGGCTGACCGGCAAAAGAAATTTCGCCAGGCGAAGGCTGATAACTTTTGCCATCAGCAGCCTGCGCCGTCACCGAAGCGGTGCTAAACTAAAAGCATCGGCCGGCTGCCAGCCCTGTCCTGAATTATAAGTAGCGGAAGGTTGGCCCGCCTGAGATTGCCGGACGAAGTGGTGTTGCCCACTATTTCCGACCGCTTCGCGCTTCACCGGCTTAAAGAACGGATCGTTCAGCCCCGGGGCCGCTCAGAAATCAGAAAATAGTCAGCACCGGCAGGTTGGTTGCCCACTCCCTGGCTGCCCTGTCTGATTTTCAACCGACAACAGACCTCCAGACCGAGCTCCACCGGGTGTATTTAACTTCGCGGCCAGGTCAGGCTTGGGCCCTTTCCATCCTGGAAGCATCTAATCCCCCCGACCAGAAAACTAAATATCGTCTAAAAAGGAACTCCTTGCGGACGGGCCAGCTTAAGGTATCTAAGATACTTCCTTCCCTGGCCGCGAGGGTTAAGGGCTTTAACAATGGATAAGCCGCCGTTGTTGCTCAGGTCTATTTTCTCGCCGCTGCCCCCGCCCTCTATCACCTCCACCACCGGCCTGGCCATATCGTTTTCATTGACCTGGCGGACTATCCCTACCCGCCCGTCGCTCAATAAGACTATTGAGCCCACTGGCCAGAGGCCAATGAACTGAAAGAATTTATCCAGGAGCTGGGGGGGAAAGGCTTTCCCTTTATCCATCATCATCACTTCATAGATTTTATCCGGGGGATAATCTTTCTTATAAGACCTCTTGAGGGCCAGGGCGTCGTAGACATCACAGATGGCAATCATCATCGAAGCCAGATGCGGCTTGCGGTTATGGGGCAGACGGGGATAGCCGGAAAGGTCATAACGCAGATGATGTTCGTAGGCAGCTACAACCGGAAGGTAGCCAAGCGTATCCTTGTATCCTTCCAGGAGGCTGGCCCCGATGATAGGGTGATTCTGAATCTGCTGGAATTCGGCTTCGGTCAGCCGCCCTTTCTTCTTGATTATCTTCTCGGCAATGTAGAGCTTGCCGATATCATGATAGAGGGCGGCAATGCCCAGGTCGAGGACATCATCCTTGGAAAAACCAAGCCGCGAGGCAAAAAACATCACCAGCAATGATACGTTGAGCAAATGGACAAAAGTAACCAGGTCCCTTTCTTTCACCGAAACCAGGTTGAGAAGTTCTTCGTGCCGGCCAAAAAAGTCCTCCATGATAT
The DNA here is from genome assembly GCA_026414545.1 of Candidatus Saccharicenans sp. Taxonomy (GTDB): domain Bacteria; phylum Acidobacteriota; class Aminicenantia; order Aminicenantales; family Saccharicenantaceae; genus Saccharicenans. Next base: position 22,486 of record JAOAIU010000009.1, on the reverse strand, counting down.
TAAGGAGATTAAAACGCAAGTCCAGGTAATCCACCTCCTGCTCATCCAGAACGAGGTGGAGTGACTGGGATACAGCCCGGACTGAGTTTTCATACTTCATCTTAAGTTCTTCGCTCTCTCCCTCCGGGTCCATGCTCTGAACCGCGGCCCTCAGGCGACCAGCCCGGATGTTCTTGACACCATAGAGCGATAGGTCTTTTTCTTCGACCTGGCCTGGTTTTTTGGTCCGGGCAAGGAACAATATGAACTGGCGCAGCTCCTCCAGTTGCAGGCCCTGGGAGAAGACGATTCTTTCGACCTGGTTTTCCTCCAGGAAGCTGGCCAGGGGCCTGAGCTTTTGGCTGAGCTCAAAGAAGATTTCATCTTCCCAGGCCAGTTCACCGCTGACAACGCCCAGGATCAACTCCTTGCGGTGCTGAAGAAGCTCAAGCAAGCTGGCATAGAGCCGGTCAAGAAATTCCCGGAACTTGGGGTGGTCCTGGGAATAAATCTTTCCGGCCTGGATGGCATTCATCAGCAGGAGGAAGCAGACTTTTACTTTATCCCTCATCCCAGGCCTCCAGAACACGCCTGGCTTCCTGACGGACCCTCCGGTTCCAGAAATCCCTGCGCTGACTTAACCGCAGAAGGAAGGGCCTGGCTTCTCTGATGTTCTTTTCTTCGACCAGCCTAATGTGCTGGATTATCTTCCGGTTTCTGATTCCATAGGGAGAAGGTAAATTGAACAACTTGATGAAAGCCACGTGCCGGGTGCGTTCATATCTCATTAGCAGCGACAGGGCCTCGGCTTTAAGCTGCTGGTCCCTGGAGTGAAGAATCGGAAATAGAAACCCTTCATCAAAATCACTCAAATTATGCATGGCCCGGAGGGCCAGAAGCTTAACCTTCTGGTCGCCGACCAGAAATATTTTTTTCAAGACAGTCAGGGTAGGCGGCAGGTTAATCGTCCCCAGGCCGGACACAATTCTTTCTAGCAACAGGCTGTCGACTGCCTTTCTCCCAATATTTTCTAAAAAGTCTGGTAGCCTGTCCGGAAAAAATCTGAAGAAGGCCTTGAGCAGGGTCGAGGACACCTGTTTATCGAGGAAAATTCGCCTCAAATACTCATCGGGGTCATGGATGCTTCCCGGCAAGCTTTCTATCAAGGCATCCAGCTCAAGGCTGGATTCTCCCCGGAGTACCGTTTCTTCGATGTAGGCAGAGAGAGAGGTGGATATCTTTTCATAGTTAGAGTCGCCAGCCAGCAGGACGGCCTTCTCCCGGAGAACGGTCAGTAAGGACTGCATGAATTCCAGGTCCTTCTCTTCAGCCACAGTCGGCCACTCCTCCAGAATTCGGGCCAGGCGAAAGGAGGCCATGTCTTTCTTCTGCTCCGGCAATAATAAGTTCAGGAGTATAAACCGGTAGTTCCTTTTCAATTGCCGGTGGTCAAAGGTAATCTGCTTTTCGAAAGATATTTCTGTTAACAGGCTCGCCAGCGTCTGGCGATAAATGTCAGTCAGGAGCTGACCAGATGTGCCGTAAAGCAGGGACTTAATTTTTTTCTCTACCTCGGGCCGCCTGTTTCTGGGTTCGTCGGAGGTGAACATTTCTTTCAAAGAGGTGGAAATGGCCCGGTGACGCTCCCGGTCGATCAACCTGGTGAAGACATTAAAGCTCATGGTATCAAATTTGTCGTTGCTGATCACTTCTTCCCAGACGGTCGAGGCCAGGTCCTGTTCACTCAGGGAGGAGATAACACGTTTCAGGTTTTCCAGCTTCTGTTCGGCTGGAATCTTGCGCGCAGCCAAAAGAGACCTCAAGAGCTCACGGGCGCAACTTCTATGTTTTTCTTGGGCTGACTCCCCCAGATGCGCAAAAAGATGAATAAAATTCTTATGCAGCTCTTCATTCTGGATAAGCTCCTCGGCATTGAACCGGCCAATCACTTTCTCGAAAGTGCCGGCCAGCTGGTCCAGCTTATCCCTGTTATTTTCAGTCACCGCTTCCAGCAGAAGGTACGGCCAGATGTCCTTGATCTCGTCCCCCTCTCCCTGAAGCAGCTGGGAATAATCAAGGATTTCCAGCCGGAGGTGAGAAAAATTTTCACGGTTGATAAAAGCCTGAGCCCCTCCCTGGCCAATGAATTCCTTGATGGGACGCGTCAGGCCGGATATGAACCGAAGCAATTCCGTGGTTGAGATTCCACGGTGAATCTCCAGCCGTTTGATCTTGCGAACATGAAAAAGTCGGGCCAGTTCGGTGGTTGTCTTGTCGCCGCCCCAGAATTGTTCTCCGATTAGCAAAGAATGGGGGCTGAAACCGATGGCCAGGGGGCTGCCGAATCGAAACACCGCCTCCAGGCTGGCCCGAAGCTCACCCACCGTTTTCTTAAAGGTCGGGTGGTCCTGATCATAGATGCTGGCCATCTTAAATGTGAGGCGAAGGATTTTTAAAAAATCGAGGTGACATCGGTCCCGTTCCGCCAGCGACGTTTGACCGGTACCGGCAGGTTCAGTTTCCTTAAAGGTCCCAACACCCATAGATAGACCCGACTCCCTGTTCTGGATTCAGACCTTCTGGTCGAAAGTCATTTCCAGAAATATTGCCCTTCCATTATTTGATAGACTTACCCTTTCAACAGGTCTCGGATTTATTATTTTATGGCCAGGCCGGGCACCCGTCATGCCCTCCTCCGATGATTCATGGGGTTAATTAGACGTCGCCCTTCCAGGGGATTTTCCAGGCTGCCGGGGGGAGGTTTAGATATAATCTCAGAAAAATGCTGGAACCGGCAATTTTTTGTTTCCGGCCTTTTACTCATTAATACTGAAAATTAAAATCTCTTAAAATTCTGGCATAATCTGTTTTATAATCAGCTTATAAAGAAAGCATCAGGTGGCAAGATTCAAGCACAAGGAGAGACAACATGCTTCCCATTTATGAAAAGTTAGGTCTTTTTTATCTTGGCAAGGAAGTTGACCCGGAAACCATGGCCCCCAGGCCGGACTATGTCCTGTATGACTCCAAGGACCTGGTTACCCATGCCGTCTGCGTCGGCATGACCGGCAGCGGTAAGACCGGACTGTGCCTGAGCCTGCTGGAAGAGGCCGGCATTGATGGTATTCCGGCCATCATCGTGGACCCTAAGGGCGACCTGCCCAACCTGATGTTGCTTTTCCCGGACCTCAAGCCAGAAGACTTCCGCCCCTGGATCAATGAAGATGAGGCCGCCCAGAAAGGCCTCTCCCCGGATGATTATGCCCGCCAGCAGGCGGAGTTGTGGAAGAAAGGCCTGGCCGAATGGGACCAGGATGCTTCCAGAATCAGAAAGCTGCTGGATACCGCCGATATTTCCATCTACACGCCGGGCAGCAACGCCGGCACCCCCCTATCGATCTTAAAATCCTTTGAAGCCCCGCCATCAGTTCTCCTGGAAGATGCCGAGCTCCTTGGCGAAAAGATTTCGACTACTGTTTCCGGCCTCCTGGGCTTGCTCGGAATCCAGGCCGACCCCTTGCAGAGCCGGGAGCACATACTCCTTTCCAACCTGCTCCAGGCTGCCTGGGCCAGCGGCCAGAATCTGGACCTGGCCACCATCATTCAACAGATCCAGAACCCGCCCCTGAAACGGATCGGGGTCTTTGACCTGGATTCTTTCTATCCCGCTCAGGACCGGTTCAAGCTGGCCATGATGCTCAACAACTTGCTGGCCGCCCCCGGCTTTGACCTGTGGTTGAGTGGTGAGCCGCTGGACATCAATTCGTTGTTATACACCCCTTCCGGCCAGCCCAGACTGAGCATCATTTCCATCGCCCATCTTTCAGAGGCCCAGAGGATGTTTTTTGTGACCATTCTCTTGAACCAGCTTCTGGGCTGGGTCCGGCAGCAACCGGGAACCTCGTCTCTGCGAGCCCTATTCTACATGGACGAAATTTTTGGATTCTTCCCGCCCATCAGCGAGCCCCCCTCCAAGCGCCCCCTCCTGACCCTGCTAAAGCAGGCCAGGGCCTTTGGACTGGGAGTAGTGCTGACCACCCAGAACCCGGTGGACCTTGACTATAAGGGGCTGGCCAATGCCGGCACCTGGTTTATCGGACGACTCCAGACCGAGCGCGATAAAGACCGCCTGCTGGAAGGCCTGGCCGGCGTGGCCGGGAACCTGGACTTGAGGAAAGTTTCTGAACAAATCAGCAACCTGAAAAAGCGCGTTTTCCTGATGCATAACGTTCATGAGGACAAGCCGGTCCTACTTCAAACCAGGTGGGCCCTATCCTATCTTCGGGGTCCGATGACCAGGCAGCAGATCATGGCCATAATGCGGGCCAGAAAGCAACCGGCCGTAACCGAGACTGCAGTTTCATCCGCTCCTCCCCAGAAGAAAGTTTCAAGCCAGTGGTCCGATCTCAGCGGGGTTAAACCAGCGCTGCCACCAGAAATAAATGAGCTGTTTTTCCCGGTCAGGACGCAGCCAGACACCTCAGCCAGGTTGATTTACAGGCCTTCTGTGGCCGTAATCGGCCAGGTAGCCATCTACGACAATCGGCTCGGTCTTTCCCAGGTTTCCCCAACCGGTCATTACTTTGAATTAATCGGAGATGTGGCCGGCTTGCTCTGGGACGAGGCCAGCCCGCTTTCTGCCCGACTGGATGAATTGGAAAGAACACCACGGACCGGAGCTGCTTTCGAGCCCTTACCCTCGCGCGGCTTATCCCTGGTCAAATCGGCTGAAAACGAATACCTTGATTATCTAACCAGGAGCTACCAGCTCACTCTCTGGAAGAGCATCACCTTTCAGGCTGTCTCCAGACCGGGAGAATCAGAACGAGATTTCCGCCTCCGGCTTGGCCAGTTGGCCCGGGAAAAGCGCGACGAGGCTCTGAATCGCCTTCGCCAGAAATACGCCACAAAAATCGCCACTCTGGAAAGGCAGTATCTGACTGCCCAGCAACGCCTGCAGAAAGAAGAAGCCCAGTATAAAGAAAAAGTGGCCCAGAGCGCCATTTCCATGGGAGCCACAATATTCGGAGCCATCCTGGGCCGGAAATCATACCAGGTAGGCCGGGCCACCACCACGGCCCGGAGCGCCAGCCGGGCTTACTATGAAAAGCTGGATATAAAAAGGGCCCAGGAACAATTAGAACTGGCCAGGACCCGGCTGGAGGAAATGGAGAAAGAACTGCAGAGGGAAGCCGACACCATCGCCAGCCTTTACGACCCGGAACGGGAACAACTCCAGACCCTGTCTCTCCGGCCAAAGAAAAAGGATATTGCCATCCTCTGGTCAGGCCTGCTCTGGTTACCCTGCTGGCAGTTCGAATCAGGAAAGGTCGAGCCGGCTTTTTAGGGTTCGGGGATAACTTTTATAAAACCTATTTTTCACGGGCCTGAATTCACGAGATTAGAATTTAACTTCTAAAAGAGAGGCAGTCCATAAAACATATTATTGAATATTTCGAGCACGAATCATTCCCGGCGTTCCAGGATAAGCATTCCAGGACCAGGTCCGGGAATCTAAGTTTCTTGTTTTTCTCAGACCCATCCTCTGCTGATCGCCCCCGGCACTCGGATATTATTTACTTGACAGCCCTGCCCAAATAGCTTTATGCTCAAAAACAGAAGAAGGGAATCATGCAGCCTGGCGAGTGGGTACCTGTCTTTTTCCAAATTTCGAGCCTGCCTGGTATGGCTGCAACCGGGAAAGCGTATCCTGGAACTAAATGAACTTCATGCCCACCAGCACTGAAGCATAAAGATTCCCTCCAAATTTAATCATCATTAAGGAGGCAAAATGAGCAACCTGGTGGCGGTGATCATTCAACTGGTCAGCGGCGCCCTGGGCGGAAACATTGCCGGAGCCCTATTCAAGAAAATTTCTCTTGGAACAGTGCTTAACTCCATCCTGGGGATCATCGGAGGCGGTCTCGGTGGCCAGCTTCTCGGCCTGCTGGGAGTGGCCACTGGCAGCGGCGGAACTGACCTGAGCAGCATCATCGGCAGCATTGCCGGAGGCGGGGTTGGAGGCGGAGTCCTGATGGCTATTATTGGAGCCATCAAGAATGCCATCGGCAAAAAATGAAACCTAAAGGAGGCATATCAGCATGAAAAGAACAACCCATCGCAGCGTTAAGGGCACCAAGCTTTACGCAGTTCGCGACGAAAAGGGCCGTTTCGTTGACATCCAGACCTACAAGAGAGCCCACGCGGCCGACATCAGGAAAAAGAGCAAAGCCGAAACCGCAGCTAAAGCTAAAAAGAAAAAATAGTTATTGAACCTCTTCAAACTTTCCGGTCTCAAGAATTATTGTCGGGAACAGCGTTAAATCCTATATGGGTCTGTTTCTGAGCTCAAGTCTACTGTGGCTCAGGTAACAGTGTCGTTTACTGAAAAGGGGGAATAACTTCCCCCTGTGTGCCACGGGCAGCCGAAACCTTTCCTGGTTCTAATTATCCCCGAAGATTTAAGATTATTTCTTCTTACCCCCGGGCTGCCCGGCTTTCTGCTTTGTTTTTTCTTTCTCTTTGGCTTTTTCTCTATCCCTTTCCAGTTCCTTCTTTCTCATCTTATTCATGGCCATAAAGTGGTCAGCCTGAGCCTTGGCCTCAGCTTTCATCTGCTTGAATTCAGGAGACCCGGGCTTGAGGCCCAGCCTCTGAGCCATGACTCCCCAGCCCTGGCCTTTATTATGCTTGTATTGTCCCGCTATTTCGCTTACGCTCCGGTTTGTCCTTCTGGCCAGCACCGTGGCCATGTAGGTTTCCCCGAAATCCAGTCCATGTTTTTCACGGGCCTCGCGGATTTCTGGCTCGGGAACATTATGTCTTTCACTTAGCCTGCGGATAAAGCCTTCTGGATCGGCTCTGGCTTCCTCGTTCATTCTTTTAAGATAGGCATCAAACTTCTTATCTCCCGTTTTCGGGCCTTCTTCCTGAGCCCGCAGGTTAATCTGGATCATAAGAAAAAAGAAGAGCAGGCAAGTCAGCCCCCTTAAAATTTTTTTCATGGTTTACTCGTTTAATATAATAATACACACCCATAGCCGATTTAAGGTCTTCCTTGAATTGCTCACGCCCTGTTTGCCTTTTAGTTTATTTTATAGCTTTATTCTGGCAAGTTCAACAGCTGCACTGAAATTTGATATCTTATCCCAGGCTGGCTAACTTCCCCTTTTTATCTTAAGATTAACCGCCCGGCTCTCCGAGCTTGAAGCAAAATTCCCCGGGGTAAATTCTCAAAAAATATCCTGAATAAATATCTCCAGCCGGTACCGCTCAAATAAATATCAGGCTGATCAGGGGCGAATAGAGAGAGTTATTTTGAAAACGCCGCGGTCGCCGGCGGCATAGAAGCGGCTGGCCGGGTCCCATCGCCTCTCCCAGTTTGAGTTATATATCAGGTAAATGAAATTTCCTGGCTTGATTTCCCAGCGGAACCGGGCACTCCAGCCCAGCAGCCTGGAAACGCTGTCGTACTGGATGTAATTCATGAAGCCCAGGTCGGGAGAGAAATAGAAATCCAGTTTCAGCTGATAGACGTTCTCGTTTATTTTCCCCTGGGGCAGGGTTCCCCGCACCAGGTTGGTGTTGAATGACAGGTCCAGGTTGCCCCGGAAACGATAGGTCAGGCCGGCACTGAAATCTCCGTAGTGGCCAGAATAGAATCCGCCAACCGTGTAACTCAGGTCTAAGGATAACGGGCGGAAGGAGGCGGTGTTAAAGCTGGTGCGCAGGTTGGTAAAGTCATAAGGCCCGGCCGGCAAAATCACGCCCTCGGCCACTTCAAAATCATAGGGCAGCACGTCGTGATTCACCACGACCGAAGCATTAAAACTCTCTCCACTCTCGGTCCGAAAGCTGAGCGGTTCAAAGGTCAGGCGACTGGTTTCCAGGGTGCCGTCCAGCTTCCAGTAAAAATCGCCGCTGGCTTCAAAAAAGAACTGTCGTATGGCCCGGTCCAACCAGCCCCGGCTGGGGCGCGGGTTGTATGAGAGCTGAAGATAAAAAGTCTGGATTCCCTGGCGCATCATATAGCCCAGCCCCGGGTCCAGCGCCTCACCATAATAAGCATAGGTCGATTCAATATTAATCAGGTCGTTGGGGTAGTTGGCCCGCAACCCGAACCCATGATGCCTGCCCTCCCTGTCATTCCAATTGTAAGCAGCCCAGGCCGCCAGCCAGATGTTCTTGTTGCCGGCGAAACGGGAGCTGGCATAATTGATGTCAAACCCGACCAGAGTATTGTTCTGACCGGTGGGACTGCCGTTGGTAACGATCAATCCGATCTTGCTCTCCTGGAGAAAATCATAAGTTACCCGTCCGGCGAACATGTTGGTTCGCGGCAGGGGGTCAAAGGCCTTCGTTTCCATGTCCAGGATTGAAAGATTAAACTTGCCCACCTTGCCATAGAGCTTGGCTCCGAAATTTATGGGCACCTGCTGGCCCTGGTACAGGCCGATTCTTCGACTGAAAAACGGATAGAAGCTGATGCTGGAGCTGAAATTGAAGGTCTCCGAACCCTCCAGGAAGAACATCCTCTTTTCCGGAAAGAACAGCGGAAAGCGGGTCAGGTTGATACGTCGCTCGTCCGCCTCGGTTTCGGCAAAATCGGTGTTGTAAGTCAGGGCCGCTACCAGATTGGGGGTGATATTTTTATAAACATCGACCCCGCCCTGGGTTTTCCAGTCATACTTGTTGTCTTCCAGGCGGTCATTATTGGCAGCCACCAGACCGTAGGGACGAATGGTTATTCCCAGCCCCTGCTTGATATCGGAAATGCCTTCCAGCTCGGCCGCGGTCATGGGGTTGTTGAAATTGGCATCTCGGGAGATGCCCGACAGGCGGATGGTTTCCTGCTTGCGGGGTATGTAGCGCTCTACATTAAGTCCCCAGGCCGGCAAGTCCTTCTTGAAAGAAATGGTCTTGAAGGGGATTTTTATTTCCGCCGACCAGCCATCTTCCTGTATCCTGGCCCTTGCTTCCCAGATGCCATCCCAGTTCAGGCTGGCATTTCCGCCCGAAACCAGGCCTTCGCTCCTGGCTCCCCTGGCATTAACGTAAAAAACATAGGCCGTTCTCTTATCCAGGAATGGGTCGATCAGAATTCGCACCACATCGTCGCTGGTGCTGGCAGTCTGATGTCCCATGCCCCACCAGCCGCGGCTCCTTCCGGTCTGGTCGTGGGCCAGGGAATTGGCGGCGATTCTTTTCGGTTCGCTATCAAAACAGTATATTCCCAGGTAGAGGTTGCCCTCATCGTACAGAACCCGCAGCTCGGTCTTTTCGCTCGGTTCCGAACCCGGGACAGGCTCCACCATCAGGAAACCCGAAAACGGCACGGCCTGGCTCCAGACCGGCTCCACCAGATTTCCGTCAATATGCGGAGCATTTTCCACCCGGATGGCCTGGAGTCTAACCACCTCATTCTGCCCGGCAGCCAACCCGAACCTCAGACTGGTCAACGAGACCAGCATTATCAAGGGGAGCATGATTTTTCTTTTTATTAGCATCTCTTCACCTGAATTATTAAATCAACCTTTGAGCTGGGCTTCTTTTCTTCTATTTTTAGATGAGCCGGTCGGGCAGCAGGCCCAACCGATTTCCGGAAGCCTCGAAGCTGTAGCTGAAAAAAACAGTGGAATAATCCAAAAGCTACAGGAAGTCAATGATAGCCTTTTTGCCGTTTTCAGGCAACATTTTCAAAGCTTGAGGCGCAAGATAAGCGAGGCAAGAAAAAACCAGGGGACCTGACAATCCAGCCCCGGCCAGGATTCGCTCTTTCTCTTGGAACAGGCCAGGCATAATGGCTGCTCTTAATTCAGTCTTAGCCGACAGAGAAATAATCATTGCCAGAACGGGCCTGTTATTCTGATGTTATCAAGCCTGGCCTGAAAAAACCTTATTTGAAAATAGCCCGGGTTAACGTTATTCTTTTTAAAAAATCAGGCAGAGCATTCATGAGATAAGAGAGCAGGCTTTCTCCGGAGGAGGGATGAAAAAGACCTTAATCTTAATAACCATAACAACCGGTTTTCTGGTCCTGTTTTCCTGCCGGACAGACAGCCCAAAACCAGGCTGGAAGGGAAAACTGGGAAAAGAAGCCGGAGTAACCGTGGTCAACAACCCGGTCCAACCTGTCTTCGGGCTCCTGAATCTCGAGCTGGAAGAAGAGCTGAGTATCGGTGGTGAGAACAGGCCAGAGACGTTACTGGGAAGCATTGTCAGCCTGGCTGTCGATGGAGAAGGGAATATCTATCTCGGCCAGATGAAGCCTCCGGCCCTCCAGCTTTTCAATCCCGCAGGAAAATATCTGAAGACAATCGGGGGATTTGGTCAGGGCCCCGGTGAGTACCAATCACCCAGGGCTCTTTATATCGGTCCTGACGGAGGGACGCTCTACCTCAGGGATGACATCTTCAAGATTCTCGTCTACCGGCTCGACGGGACCTATCTTAGAGAAATCAATTTAAGCCGTTACTGCTACGACTTCTTGGTAGATAGCCAGGGATTTTTCTGGGGAATAATGTCCATTCATGATGAAAACGGCCAATTTAAGTCGCTGGAAAAAATTGGACCCGATGGTAAGAGCCTGTTTCAGGTAGTTAAAAAACCCTATGAACTCTATACCAGAACCCAGGGCCAGAGCGTCATGAGTATCAGCACCGGTTACGAGTACGACCTGATGATGACCCCGCTCGATAAAGACAGTCTGGTCTTTGGCTATTCGAAAGAATATGAGCTGACGGTGATGAGCTTTGACGGCCAGGCGCATCTGATAATCAAAAACCAGCAAAAAGCCAGGCCGATTCCCCGGGAGGAGCTGGTTGAAATTGGCAAGTATCTAAACATCAGCGAACAACCTTTCTTTTACCGCCTTTTAACCGATGACCTGGGTCGAATCTGGGTATTGCGCGACTACCCGGGAGCCAGGGGCAAAAGCGGGCTCAATCCCAAAGAATACGACGTTTACAGCCGTGACGGCTATTACCTTTACCGGACCAGCCTGCCCTTCGGCCGCCGATTGCTCATAAGGAACGGCCAGCTCTGGGCCACGTACACCGATGAAGAAAAAGGATTGATAATGGTCAAACGCCTGCGGATAAAAAACTGGGATAAGATTAGATATTCGCTTGAATAGGGACAACCTGCTTTAAGCTGAAACCCGAGGTTAAGTTCCAGATAGGGAGCTCTATTCCTTGATGAACATCTTCACATATTCCAGGTTGCTCTGAAGCTTGAGCTTGCAATCTTCGCTAGCCTCGGCGATGGACAGCCCTTCCTCCAGCAATTTCTTGGCTGGAGCCAGGTCGGTAGTGGGGTCCTTCTTATGCTGCTTGATGATCATGTAAGCGGCGTTGTTTTTTCCCCAGGCCACGATGTCCGAGCGGCCCAGGCCTTCAGCCTGCCTTATGTACTCCAGGTAATACTGAAGAGCCCGGGTATAATCCCCCTCAGCGTCGTATTTTTCGGCACTGGCCTTAGCTTCACGCCAGTTATCCCAGGAAATGGGAAGATTGCTTTCCTGCCGCTCCCAGGCCTCAATCCCAGCCGAAAGGGCCAAACAAACACCGACCAACAGGGAAATCACCAAACAGGCCCATATGCCCTTCTTCATAATCCTGCCCTCCTCCATGTATTATGGAATAAAAACAATCTCTTAGATTTAGTCGGGCCAATTCGCTATTTTAGGCCAATTTCCTCCAGCAGATGCCCGGCTCCGGCAAATTCCTTCATGACCCACAGCACATACCTGATATCCACCCCGATGGAGCGGCTGAAGCGCTGGCTCCAGGTGAAATCGTTGATGGTGGCTTCCCAGGCCCGGTCGAAATTAACCCCGACCAGCCGGCCGTCGCCATCTATGATGGGGCTGCCGGAGTTGCCGCCAGTGGTATCGGTGCTATAAAGCAGGCAGACCGGGATGGTGTCCAGGTCGGGATTGACAAACCGACCAAAATTTTTCTGGCTGATTAACTGCAGCAGGGCTGGCGGGGTGTCATAGGGTTCCCTGCCCGTAGTCTTTTCCAGAATTCCCTGGACCGTGGTAAAGGGCCGGTAGTAAACGGCATCCTTTGGCTCATAGCCTTCTACCCGGCCAAAGGTCAGGCGCAGGGTGCCGTTGGCGTCCGGGATGAACTGCTTGCCCAGGAATTCCTGGCGGATGTCCACCAGCCTGGCCTGCAGCTCGTCCAGCTGGCCTTTCCTGGCCCGGTTGTTCTCTTCCATCTTCTTATATTCGGGGTAAAGGTCGTTGGCCAGTCTGAGCAGGGAGTCATCAACCTGCCTGATTTCTTCTGGTTTTTTATCCCAGAGGCCATTGATAAAGCCGGAATCGGACATCCTGGTAGATTTAAAAAGATTGTTAACCACCTCGTCCAGGTTGCTGCCAGAAGCTGCCAGCCGGCTCAAGGCTTCAATCTTTTGCCCTTCGGGCAGGGCCAGGGCCTTTTTCAGAAGCTCCTTGAAGACGGCGATATCCGTCGGCAGATAAAAGTTGGTGTGCAGGCCCAGGGCCAGCCGCTGCCTGGTCTGGTTAAAATTCCTGTCCATGTAGGCAGCATTTCTCTCCAGGTCTGGTTTCTGGCGCTCTACGGCCGCTTCCAGGATGGTCATGGCATTCTGGAAGAGAATAACCGACCGCCGCAGATTTTCCAGCACGAATACCCGCGGATACTCCAGCCCCATGTCCCCATAAATTTTTTCCAGGCCGGGTAGAACCTGGCCGTAGACGGCTCTGCGCTTCGGGTCAGACTGAATGAATTCCTGGAGGGCTGCTTCCTCCTGCCGTTTCTGGGCCAGGTAATTCAGTCGCCTCAAACCGGCCAGCTTGCCCCGGTAATTCTTCATGGTGTTGGCCAGGCCCTTGATGCGGGAATCGTGCTTGAGGGCTACCTCCCGGCCGGCCTGGCTCATTTCTTCCATCAGGTTTATCTGCCACTCGTACCAGTCGGCCACTGCCGGCATCCGGACATTCTGCTCGTAGGCAATATAACTGGCCGGCAGGTGCCGGTAGGTGCGGCCGGGATAACCGAGCAGGAAAACAAAATCGCCTTCCCTGGCCCCGTCGGGATTTATCTTAAGATAGGTGCGCGGTTTATAGGGCACATTCTGCTCGTTGTATTCAGCCGGTTTTCCGTCGGGGGCCACATAGGCTCTCATCAGGGTAAAATCACCGGTGTGGCGCGGCCATATCCAGTTGTCATCTTCCCCTCCGAAATTGCCTATGGCCAGCGGAGGGACGTAGACCAGTCTGATGTCCTTGAGGACGGTGTAGAGGAATAGCCAGTAAGTTTTCCCCGGAAACATTTCGGCCACTTCGGCTCTTTTTCCCGGGTTGGCTTTCTCAGCCTCGGCCACAATCTTCTTAATCTGCTGCTCAATGGCCCTGGTCCGGTCAGCATAGCTCATGTTCTTCTTGATAACACTCAGAACCCGGGCTGATACGTCCTGGAAGGACTCGGTGATACGGGCGGTGCGGCCGGGAGCCGGGATTTCTTCGGCCCTGGTTCTGGCCAGGAAACCGTTTTTGAGATAATCCTTTTCCGGGGTGCTGGCCGCCACTACCGAGCCAAAAGCCACGTGGTGGTTGGTGATGATTAGTCCCTCCGGCGAGATAAAAGAACCGGTGGCCCCGACCTCGACCACAGCATAGAGCAGGCTCGGCTTTGAAGGGTCGTAGACCAGGCTCTGGTCCATTCTTAGTCCCTTCTCCCGCAGGTTGAGCCGCGGCAGCTCACTCAGCGGCCACATCCCCTCATCGCCCGCCACCATAGCGGCCAGCACGAGTATGGTAGAAATCAAAACCAGGGCAGATAAGATTGCCCTTGAATTTATGGTTCTTGATTTTCTCCTCATTTTATCCTCCAGGTTATGGTCTGTACCTATCGAACCGGCCCTTGATTTTCGTGCCGGAAGCTGCTGGAAAATTTTTATTCATTCCACAGCCTGCTCTCAGTTTATATAAACAGCCATCCTCCGGTCAACGCTCCTCAGTCCATCAGGCTCAGGGTCAGTAGCCAAATCAGGTCGCTAATTATATGAATACTTATTCATATATTCAATAACCAGGCGAAGTCTGGGGCCGGTCTGAGAATTCTCTTTTCAAAGGGTTAGCTTCTGTCCCCCAACACCTGATTTGCTGGCCAGCCGCAGGAAAAGACTGGCCACGGCCGCATCCTGCGCTCCCAGGCCGGTCAGGTCGGCCACAGTAATTTCTCCGTCGCTTTGCCTTCCCGGCTTTCTCCCCAGAACCAGCTCGCCTATTTCCCCGCTGATGCTGTTTTCCGAGATGAGGCCGGCCTCCAGGGCATGGTGAACTTCGCCCAGGCGCCGGCATTGCTCCATCGAATCACAGAAAAGACGGTCGGCCCGGGCCAGGACTTCGGGGTAAAGCTCCTGTTTTTCCGGACCGTCCGAGCCCATGGCTGTGAGGTGCGCTCCAGGTTTGAGCCATTCAGCCCTGATTATTGGCTGGCGGCTGGGAGTAGCCGTAATCACCAGGTCAGCTTCCCTGACCGCGACCTCCGCAGACTCAGCCTGAAGAAAAACAACTCCGGGAAAAACCGGGGTCATTTCTTGAATATAACTTCTCACGTTTTCGGGGCGACGGCTCCAGACGGCTACTTCCCTAAAGTTCCTGACCTCCGCCAGTGCCCGAAGCTGAAAACGAGCCTGGACCCCAGAGCCGATGACGGCCACCTTTTTAATTTCATTCTTTGCTAAGTACCTGGCCGCCACCGCCCCGGCCGCCGCCGTCCTCAGCTCGGTCAGGTAGCCGCGGTCAAACAGGATGGCCGCCAGCTGACCGGTCCTGGCTTCAAAAACCTGCATCAACCCGTTGCCCACCGGAAGGCCGAGCTCCGGGTTGCGGTAAAACCCGGAAGCCGTCTTGATGACATAATACTCATCACCTTCAATGTAAGCTGCTTTGACGTGGACTTCTCCCTGAAAGGCGGTCAGGTCCAGGTTGATGACGCCGGGAAGAACCGCTCTCCCGGAACTATAAGCGGCAAACGAATCTTCTACCGCCTTGATAGCTTCTTTCAGGTTGACCAGCCCTTTGATTTCTGGTTCGAAATAAAGCCTGGCTTCCATGGTCCTCTTCCGTTCAATTCAATTGCCGGCGCGGTCGGCGTTCTCGATTCTTACCGGCAGCGGGGTTGATTTCCCGCTCTTATCCTGGCCCACAAACATGGTCAAATGCGGGAAGGGCATGAAAATTTTCTCGCGGTCAAAAGCTATTTTCAGCCGACGGTTGAATTCGCGGGCCACGGCCCACTGCCGACCCGGCTTGGTCGTAACCCTGGCCCTGACAATCATGGCCGACTCGGCAAACCTGTCCAGTCCCAGAATCTCCAGCGGCTCCAGGATATCTGCGCCCCAGCTGGCCTCGGCCCGCATTTCCTTATCAACTCGCCCGATAACTTCCATTACCCTGTTCACGTCTTCAAAATAACTCACCGCAATGTCAAACACGAAGCGGGAAAAATCGCGGGTCATGTTGGTCACGGCATCTATCAGTCCGTTTGGAATGTAATGGATGCTGCCGTCAAAATCACGCAGGACGGTCATCTTGAGGGTGATATTTTCCACCGTACCACTGCGCCCGGCCACCCGGACCACGTCACCCACCCGGATCTGGTCCCAGAGAATGATGAAAAAGCCATTTATGACATCTTTGATGAGCGACTGAGCGGCAAAGCCCACGGCCAGCCCGGCCACTCCGGCCGTGGCCAGGATGGGAGCAATCTGAATATCAAGGGCTCCGAGTATGATCATGATGGCCATGACCAGCACCACCACCCGCAGAAACTGGTTTACCAGGTTGGACAGGGTTTGAGCTCTCTTCTTTGATTCTTCATCTTCGCGTCCCTTCAGAAAGACTTTTTCCAGCCTCCGGCTCAGGCCCCGGCAGAGGCGTAGCAGGACCAGGACGATGCCTGTAATCAGCAAGAGTTTAAGCCCGGCAGCAATCAACCAGGTCACGGCCTTCTCGATTAATTCCGGTTTTAACATCTGCGCCTCCTTTCTCCTGTCTTATTCTCTAATAAATTTTAACCAATTAAACCCCATTATCCTATGAGAAATTGCAACCGCGTCCGACAACAATAAGCCTGCCTTCTATCGCTTTTACGGATCCAGCTTGAATCACCGCCGTAACCCAGGCTCTTCCTCCACCCGACTGAGAAAATGAATTCCCGGCAATGGGATTGGCTGAAAGTAGGCTACTTTTGGAAAAGCATGCTGATAGGCTCGTCTAAAGCGTGGGTTGAGGCCAAACCCTGATGTGTGGAACCATAAAAGAGTACAATTCCCCTGACAGCCGTCATTAAGAATCATCTTAAACGGTCAGGCCAATAACAGAAAAAGACAGGTGGATTTCATTTTTCTCTCCCCGCAGAATGGGTCAAGGCCTTAAACGGGGAAACTTAAAAGCCCTGATGTTCGGTGCGGCGTATTATTTCGTCCTGGAGCTCCCTGGCACAATCGACAAAATAATCGCTGTAGCCGGCCACCCGGACAATCAGGTCGCGATATTTTTCCGGGTGTTTCTGGGCGTCGCGCAGGGTGTCGGCCGTGACCACGTTGAACTGGATATGGTGTCCCATCAGCTTGAAGTAGGCCCTTATCAGGTCCTTGAGCTTGACCAGGCCCTCCTCATCGGCCAGGAGTTGTGGTGTGAATTTCTGGTTGAGCAGCGTGCCACCCGTCCGGACATGGTCAATCTTCCCGGCTGACTTGATGACCGCGGTCGGTCCTTTCCGGTCCATTCCCTGGACCGGCGAAATGCCCTCCGAGAGTGGCTCGCCAGCCAGCCGCCCATCGGGCGTGGCCCCGGTTACTCGCCCGAAGTAGACATGCACCGTGGTGGGAAGCAGATTGACACGGTAGGTGCCGCCGCAGACGGTCGGTCGTCCATCAATCATCCCGAAGTACATCTCAAATACCTGACGGGCAAGCTCATCGGCATAATCGTCGTCGTTGCCATACTTGGGGGTCTTATTTATGAACCGGTCGCGCAGCCGTTCGTAACCCTGGAAATTCCGGGACAGGGCTTTAAGCAGCTCGTCCATGGTCACGGCTTTCTGGTCGTAAACGTTGTATTTCACAGAGGCCAGGATGTCAGTTATGGAACCAAGCCCCACACCCTGGATGTATCTGGTGTTATAGCGGGCCCCGCCGTTGTGATAATCCTTGCCCTTCAGCACGCAATCATCTATGAACAGTGAGAGGAAGGGTGCTGGCAGATATTCGGCATAGAGTTTCTCTATGACGTTGTTGCCGCGGATCTTAACATCTATAAAATATCTCATCTGCTTTTCAAAGGCCCGCATCAGCTCGTCAAAAGTCCGAAAATTCCTCGGGTCGCCGGTTTCCAGCCCGATTTTCTTCCCGGTCCTTGGGTCAACTCCGTTGTTCAGGGTGATTTCGAACACCTTGGGAATGTTGAAATAGCCGGTCAGGATGTAAGCCTCGGCCCCAAAGGCCCCAGCCTCCACGCAACCGCTGGAACCGCCCTTCCTGGCATCCTCAACGCTTTTTCCCTGTCGAACCAGCTCCTGGACTATGGCATCGGTGTTGAAAATAGAAGGCTGGCCAAAACCAGTCCGTACGATTTTCAGGGCACGAAGCAACAGGGCATCCGGGTTCTTGGCGCTAACCTGAACCATGGAGCTCGGCTGCAGCAGGCGCATCTCTTCGATGACGTCCAGGATCAGGAAGGAAAGTTCGTTGGCCCCATCCCTTCCGTCGGGCCTCAGGCCGCCAACGTTGATCAGGGCGAAATCGGTGTAGGTGCCACTTTCCTCGGCCGTAACCCCGACCTTGGGTGGAGCCGGCTGGTTGTTGAACTTCACCCACAAGGCCTGGAGAAGTTCCGTCGCCTTTTCCCTGTCCAGCGTGCCCTCTTCCAGACCCTTTTTATAGAAGGGATATAGATGCTGGTCGAGTCTTCCGGGGTTGAAAGAGTCCCAGGTATTGAACTCGGTGGTCACCCCCACATGAACAAACCAGTAATACTGCAGGGCTTCCCAGAAATCCCGCGGGGCATGGGCCGGCACCCAGGAGCAGACTTCGGCAATTTTTTCCAATTCTTTTTTTCTCTTCGGGTCTCTCTCGGCCGCGGCCAGCCTCCTGGCCAGGTCAGCATGGCGATGGGCATAGGTGATGAGAGCCTCGGCGCTGATGGCCATAGCCTTGAGCTCTTCCTGCTTATCCAGGGCTTCCGGGTCGTTGAAGAAATCGAGCCTGGCCAGAGAGTCTTCAATATCCTTCTTGATATCAAGCAAGCCCTTGGAATAAATCTTGTCGCCCAGGACGGTATGGCCCGGGGATCGCTGTTCCATGAACTCGGTGAATATCCCGGCTTCGTAGGCCGCTCTCCACTCTGGCGTCATTTCGGCAAAAATTCTTTCTCTCATCGAGCGCCCGCGCCAGAAGGGAATTATCTCATCGTGGTAAAGCCGCAGGGTTTCTTCATCTACAGCATAAGAAGTTTTCGGCCGGGAATTCAGGGTTTCCAGGTCTTCCAGGCTGTGGCAGCAGACTTCAGGGTAGGTCGGCGTAGCTTTGTGGGCCGGGCCGCGCTCGCCAACAATCAGTTCGCCCTCGTCTATGAAGATTGCCTTTTTCTCCATCAGCGCCTTAAAGACCAGGGCCCGCTGAACGGGAACCGAAGCCCGCTGCACTTCGGGACTGCGGTAGGCCTCGGTAACGATCCTGGCCCTCTCAGAGGAAACGCTGGGTCTGGCATTTAGCGACTGCTCTCTGAGTTTCTTAATCCTGTCGTTCATTTTAACCTCCCCGTTTGACCTGAAATCCCCGGCTCCTGAAAAAATCGATTACGGCCTGGACCCGGTCATCGGCCGGCGGCTCATAGACTGCAAATTCATTTTCACGACCAAGCCGTCGGAACTTTTCCACGCCGCCTTTATGATAAGGCAGAACATTTACCTGCTGAACGGATTTAAGTCCGGCCAGGAAATCAGCCATGGCCTTGAGATTTTCTTCATCATCATTAACACCCGGAATCAGCGGAAAGCGGATCCAGACCGGTTTACCGACCGAATCCAGGGCTTTCAGGTTCTCCAGAATCAGCCGGTTAGAGACACCAGTATATTTTTTATGCTTTTCATCATCCATTAACTTCAGGTCAAAGAGTATTAAATCGGCTTTAGCCGCCAGCCGCAAAAAAATTTCAGGCCGGGCATACCCCGAAGTATCCAGGGCCAGGTGAAAGCCCCTTTGCTTCAAGCCATCTATCAGGGCTTCGGCAAAATCCGGCTGGGCCAGAGGCTCGCCACCGGTCAGGGTCACCCCACCGCTGGACTGCTCAAAGAAAACCCGTTCTTTTTCTGCCTCGGCCACAACCTCTTCCACCGAAAACTCACGGCCGACGATATCTATCGCCTGCCTCTGGCAGGCCTGAAGGCAATCCCCACACAGGGTGCAACGGGAGCGTTCGGCCAGCACCAGGCCATCTCCATCCTGCCTCAGGGCTCCGAAGCGGCAGGCCCGGACACAATCCCCACAGCGAGCGCAGCGGTTGAGCATGAGCATCAGTTCGGGCTGGAAAGCAACGCCTTCCGGGTTATGGCACCACAGGCAGTGCAGGGGGCACCCCTTGAAAAAGACGTTTAGCCTTATACCGGGCCCATCATGGACGGCATAACGCTTAAGGTCGAATATAGTGCCTAACATCCCTTCCTCAGGTATCTGATATATCACATATCAGACTGCTTGTCAAGGCCCTTTCAATCAATAGCTACCCAGTTATAAATAGCAAATACCACAGGATTTAGGAGGCGAAGGCCGCAGCCCGAATCGCTTCTTCTATTACTAAGATAATAACGGCTTGTTTTACCACCCAGAAGAAGACCCGCCCCGTGAAGCAATAGGCCCTCTTCTCCTTCCGGCCGGTTAAGCCAATCCCTGGTTAGTTTAAAGTGTCGCCCGGACCATCCGGGCTCTATTCTGTAAATCTGAAAATCAAATGCGAAAGACATATGAAAGGGTAAGATTATAACTGGTAACCTGAGCTCCAAGATTTTCTTTCTGGTTATTTCCCTTTAACTGCCTGAAGTTTCTTTTTGACCTCGGGCTGGTCAGGCATTATCTCCAGCGATTTTTCCCAGATGGCCGCAGCTTCAGCCTTTTTCCCCAGGCCAAGGTAGCAATCGCCGATGAGGTTCAAAAGCGTGATGTTGGTTCCGTAAGAGTTAACCGCCCTGTCCAGGATATCGATGGCTCTCTGGTATTGGCCGAGATGATAAAAAGCCTTGCCGGCCACGAGGTAGGTTTCATAGGCCGCCTGCTTTTCTCCGGTGATGAAGCTTTCAACCAGGCCGGTCGCTTTGGCAAATTCCTTCTGGTCCAGTAAGACCTGGGCCAGTTGCCGGCTGAGGTCTTCATTCTGGGGGGACCTGGCCAGCGCCTGCTCCAGCACCGACCTGGCCTCGCCCAGGCGCCCCAGGTTGTAGAGCTGCTGGCCAAGGATGTGACCATAGTAGGGGTCATCGAGCGGCGGCAGTACCCGCGACAGGATCCACGGCCGGGGCAAACTTTCCATGAAGGTCAGGTCAAATTCTTCCCTGGTGGTAACCTGCTCCTTGCCGTCCACCAGGAGGCTGACATTTAGAAAATAATGTGCCGGCAAAAAATCACTCAAAGAAAATACCTGCACCACCTCGGGCAGGGTAGGTATTTCCGCCAGGGGCACAGTCTTTTCCCGGAAAGTTTCCGTCTCTTTGACAAATTGGAACCGCAGGCTGGCCTTGTCCCTGAGGGCCGGGGGCAGCCCGTAAATCTGCAACACGACTGCCAGCTGGTCTTTAGCCGTAAATACCCGGCCGGCCTGAAGATAGAGCTGATTGGCTCCGATGAGGAAAGCCTTGACTCTTCCCCCGGCGGCCTCGGCCGGACTCACCTTGTAGGCCAGAATGGGAGCGGATAGCTCCACCCCGCCCTTTCCGGGTATCTTGATGGTCTGCTCCAGGCTGGTAAATTCCTTTGAGGCTTCATTCTTGACCAGCACCGACAATTTATAATCCCCGGGCACGCAGGGCAGAACATCATAGATGGCCACCGGCAGGCTCTGTCTCTCCCTCATCTGGGCTTCGTTCATCTGCACTGGATAGGTCTTTTCAAACTGATAGACGATTCTCCCGTCCAGGGTGCTCAGAGTGCCGTTTACTTTCAGGTTGGTGGAGAAGCGGTTGTCGTACTGGTTGACCGACAGGCGCTTGGGTTCAAGGGTATAATGAATGAAATAAAAGCCGGCCGGACTCTTCAGAACTTTAACCAGATAATCGCTGTCAAGGTAATTGGCGCTGTATTCCACCTCCACCAGGTCTTTGTACTCAAAGAACTTTCGGGCATACTTATCTTCGACCATTCTTTGCGGGGTCAACTCGATCTGCCGCAGCAGAAGGTCGGAAGACAGCGACGGCCGTCCGAGGCTGGTATTCTCCTCCCCGGGAATTAACGACAGGGAGACATTGGCCAGGGTCGGGTCGATTTCCCTGAGTTTCTGGTAGGCGGCCATGTAATCCGCCTGGTCGCCCCAGTAACCGGTCAACAAGGCCTGCGGACCGTCGTTGGTTGGACTGTAAAGGCGATATTCACCCGTCCCCTTTTCCCGGAAAAACACAACATTAAAACCCGGCGGCAGACCCATCTCTGTTTTGCCCTGGTAGAACCAGATTTCCGTGTCATAGACCTCAGACTTGCTGTCTATGCGCTGAATATCGTTGGGCGGGCCGAGGATGATGTAAAAACGACCCCGGTCCGTCTTCCAGCCGGGCTTGGGCGACTCCCGTCCGAAATACTTGTTGACATACTCTATCCGGCGGTAGTGCTCGGTCTTGAATTCGTTTTCTTCAGTTTCAGGAACCGGGTCCCGGTGCTTCCAGAAAGCCTCAATGAACAATTCTCTCTCCCGGTCGGTCCTGAGCTTGAGAAAGATTTCCTTCTCCACGGGGGTAATAATGTACACTACTTCTTCCTCCAGCCATTTCCGGTATTTTTCTGGCAACGGAGGTTCCTTTTCTTTTTTCTGCTGGGCAGCCGGTCTTTTCTGGGGCCCGGGTTCCGGGCTCAATCCAGACGAATAAGTTGCCCCCAGCAATAAAATCAGGGCCAGCAGGGTAAAACATGTAAAGAAAGCGCGGCCGGCAGGTTTTCTTCTTATTCCTAATCTTTTCAGTCGCATCAGCTATCCTCCACTCGCCGGGCAGTGTCATTAACTTTGGTCTTTGACTGACCTGATCCCGGTTTACATAAATCTACCCGACCAAATGTTCATTCTTTATAATGAAGAAACTCTCTTCACAATTACCTGAGATAACTCTCAAATATTCTACCACGTTTGCTCGTTTGCTGCCCGACCATTCTTAACCGCAACGGATGTCAAATTCTACCGGAACAAGCGCCCCGTCGGGACACGCCCATAAGACTTAGAGGCTTACCATTCTTAAAACTCGCTTCAACCGGAAGAGTTGCTGAACGGGGTCTT
>JAOAIU010000078.1 GCA_026414545.1 Candidatus Saccharicenans sp. | reverse complement strand
CTCTCTGCTGGGCACCGAGCGAAACTGCAAGGAGTAACACGAAGAAAACGGTTAAAAACTTTTTCATTCCTGCTCCTCTTTAAGGTAGGCTCAAAACCCCTTGCCCTGGGTGATACGCACCCAACCCTCACAAGCCTTTCTCAACAATTTTTGCCCTTCTAGTTTTTTCACCTCCTTTTCTTAAAAATGCACAAAGCTGCACCAAATCGCTCCTTTGGTAGAGCAAATAACGTGCCAAATTTGCATGATTTTTAAGTTGTTGGATATTAATAATTTATAGATGAAAAATTATTTTCTTAAACCAAAATTATCCAAATATTTAGAATTTCATCCAAATATTTGAATTAATGCGTCCCGAAAATTGCTTCCTTTTTATCTACACCAATAATACTCCCCTTTTCATTTAATCATATCACCCATATCACTGACTTGCCTTTTTAATTTTTATCCTGGCCATATAAACCTTCTGCTGAACCTCAATAGAACCACTGCAATCAAATACAGCTCCTTGGCTTCTTACTGACAGGGTTCCGGAAGCCGGCCCTGAAAACTTGCCTAACTAAAAGAACCAGTAACCTTAATATAATCATTTTCTTTCGAACAAGAACCAATCTAACTTCATCAGCGAACCCTCATAGCCAGAAAAATGGAGCCAGATGGGATGAACTCCCATTACTTCCTGGACTGGTGCCGAAATACTCGTCCAGGTCCGGCCGTCACCCGGTGGGACTTCCACGTTAGCTATGGCTGGACCCCAGGGCTGGTCAATCCGGATGGAGACCTTCCCGCCTCGATCAGGAGCCAACCGAAAGACAACCTGCCGGGCCTCACTCTTCTCCCCAAAATTTAAGTACTTGTAGGCAGCCGTGTTGCCATGTTCAATGCAGGCCAGCTCTTCACTCTTTGTCTCTGAATTGTACTGAAGGCGCACATAGCCCGTGAGCTGGCAGGCACGCTCGGCCTCGATCCGGGAGAAAGCATCGAGCGGCGGGCCGGCGCCCTGGGAAGTCATTTCCACTTCGGGGATGAGGCCGTCGGCGGTGAAGTTAATCGGCTCAAGGCAGGTTTTACGCATCATGCGTGAAGCGTGGGTCGAGCGGTGGTAAAAAACATACCAGCGACCCTTGAATTCGGCCACCGAGCCGTGATTGTTCCAGACCAGCGGGTCGCAGCCGGTGTTATCGATGATGATGCCGCGGTAAGTGAACGGGCCGAGCGGCGAGCTGGCCGTGGCGTAGCCCAGACAGGTCGGGGTGTTGCGGCGGCTGATGTCGGCATAGAGAAGGTAATAAATTCCCTGGCGCTTGAACATGAAAGCCCCTTCGTGGAAATGGTGCTCTTTCTCAGTGGCAATTATCCGAATGCTGTTGAGGTCCACCGAGCGCAGGTCTGAATTCAGGCGGGCTATTTTGCAGTTAAACTGCCCCCAGACGAGATAGGGCTGGCCATCATCGTCAACAAAAACGCAGGGGTCAATCTGGGAGATGCCGGCTATGGGGCGAGCCTGACCGAAAGGCCCGGCTGGCGAATTGCTGACGGCCACTCCTTCATCTTCTCCCCCGCCTGATAGGCAATAAAAAAGATAGTAAAGCCCTTTCCAGAAAATCCCGTCGGGAGCATAAAGGTAAGCATCGCTGTAGGGCACCCTGTCATTGGGCCCGGCCGAAGCAAAGGCGTCCGGATGAACTTTCCAGTTAAGAAGGTCAGCCGAAGACAGGACAACATAATCATGCGAACAGTAATAGCGAGGGCTCTCATCGCGGGAGACATACAAATAGATTCGACCATCAGGCATAACCCGAGCCGAAGGGTCAGCCGTGTAAAGCCCGGGAGGATTGATGGGGTTCTGGGCCGAACAGGGAGCAGCGATTGAAAGTGAAATTAAAAATGGCCAAATCAAAAAAATACCGTTAGACCATATACTTAGTCTTGCTGATCTCATTTGTTTTTTCTCCCTCATATCCATTCCATTTTCTTCGCGAACAGGGTATGAGCGAGCTTCTCTTTCGCGCCAATTTATTTTCTATTTTTAATCTTTCTGCACTCTTTATTCAAATTAAGCAGCCATACCCTTCTATTTTCTCGTGAGAAGAAATTACAATCCTTCTCGCCCTCAATAATCCAGTTACTCAATCAATAGCATAGACTTAAGATCGAGGCTGTGGCAAGTAAATCCACGATACCGGTTTTCAATGGAATTAAGAAATAGAAATAGAATTCACCACCGATCTGGAATTCTTAGAAATAAGTTAGGCTAATTTTTTATGCCCTGGCTCCGGGTGGCTCAAGCCTTTTTGGCAGCAGGCAGGGCTGGCTTGTAGATGGCCGCCACCAGCAGACCAGCAATGACATATTCAATTAGCGAGAAACCTATCCAGTACAGGGCCAGCTTGAATGGAATCGGCAACATCCCGTAGAAACCAAGGCTCATCGGAACCGCGACAAAAGCCCAGATTACCAGGCCATAGCGGAAGCCTTCGGCCAGGCCTTTCCCCTCGCGGCCCTTGATAAAAATGTAGGTAAAAAGAAAAGCGACCAGCACACCGGTCAGGTACATCAGCCACATTTTCGAAGACATGTCGGGACGCCACAAATTCTGCAGCGCCTCGTACTGGCTCATCAGGATAATGTTGTTGACGAGAAACTCCATTAACTGGAAAGCCACATAGACGACGACAGAAGCAATGATAAAACGCTTGCAATTCATATTGCCCTCCTTCCCGGTAAGGAGATATTCCTCTCGGCGGAGGCAGGGCTTTTAAGGGCCCTATCTCCCTATCCGGATGCGCCCAGAAGAATAACATTTACCCTTGTCCAAAGTCAAAGCAAGAACTTGCTCCGACCTCGTTTCAGTCTGTACCAGGACAATAGGCCCTGGCGCCAATTTCAGCTTCGTGGCACTATTCGGGCTGGAGGGCCAGGTTATGCAGATACAAAATGTTCTGATTCACCGGGGACACCAAACAGGGCAGCATCCAGTTTTTCAATGATATTAAGGATATTCAAGAAAAAATACGGGCACTACAAAGGCCCCGGTTAACCGGCCGGCCTGGCTTTGGTAATCTTGACCACTATGGGCCAGTCCGGGCCCCAGGTGAATGCGCCAAATTCAGCCGCTCGTTTAGAACCCGGTTTGAGCGGTGGTGTCTTGATGAACTGTATTGTCTGAAGGCGCGAGACGGTTATATGCAGGCCGTCAGCATCTTCTTGCCATTCGCAGCCGCCAGCCTGGCTTAGCACAGAAATTGTAGTTTCAGGAGTGGTCCTGACCGACTTCAGGGTGAAACGGGCCCCGGAGCGCGCCTTGATACCTTCCAGTCCAAACTCCAGGTTGACAAAAGCATAGACCGTGTCTTCGTTGCGGCGGCAGGTAAACCAGATGTCGCCCTCATTGGTAACAGTCCAGGGCCGGACGCCCTGGATGGCTTCGCCGTTGAGCATCATCCACAGGCCGAGCTGGCGCAGGAGGTTCTCATCGGGCGGGGCTATCTGGCCGTCGGGACGGGGCCCGATATTCAGCAACATATTTCCGCCGCGGGCCCGGATGTGAATCAAGTTAGCCAGAATTTCCTTTATGGTTCTGACATCCGGGTTGGGCTGATAGGACCACTGCCAGCTGGTAGTCAGGCAGCTTTCCCAGGCATAGTCCATGGGCTCGCCGGGGATGGTCTGCTCGGGAGTGGGAATTTCACCGCGGCTGATAAAGACATCCTGTTTGACCCGCCAGGCATGCTTCTTTAGCGGTTCGCATTTACCGTCAAACCAAAGAAGGAAGATATCGCCGTAGCGGGTTAAGAGTTCTTCAATCTGGCCCTGCTCGTATTCCAGGAAGGTTTTTTTAAGCGGGCCAAAGAGAGCCGTGGCTGAAAAGTCAGGCTCGTAGATGTGCCCGGTGCGAAGTCCGGTTTCATACTGGTAGCGAAAATCGCCCGGAGAATAATAGAAGCCAACCAGAATACCCTCGCGGCGGAAGGCCTCGGCTATCTGGGCTGTGATGTCCCGGCCGTAGGGTGTCCTGGTAATTTTGAAATCGCTGTAGGCCGTGTCGAACATGCAGAAACCATCATGATGCTTGGTGGTAAAAACCACGTATCGCATCCCGGCCAGCCTGGCCAGGCGAGCCCACTCGGCAGGATCGAAGCGGGTGGGGTTGAAGGTGTCGGGCAGGCCATAATATTTCTTGGTAAAATCGTCAGAGGCGTTGTAGAGCGGCCAGGAAATTTCTGTGCCCACTTGCGAATTCGGACCCCAGTGGATGAAGAGGCCGAGGCCGACATCGCGAAAGAGCTCAGTTTTTTGCGGGTCGTTGGAAAGGCGAACCTGGTCTTCCGGGAGAAGGGTTACCCTGGTTTCTGATGCGGTTTTTTGTGGTTTGGTTTCAGGGAAATTACAGGCACTGATTATTGCGGCCGTCATTATGAATAAAAGAAATAACAAGACCTTCGGGACAGCGGGTTTCTTGCTATTCTTCATTCTCTTACTCCTGACCAAGGCTCTTAAAAATTTGGGACACGAGAGTGTGTCCCCCATTTTTATTTTAAGAAGACTTCGAGGACGGGAATCTCCACGGGCGGCTTCTGCACGGGAAGTGTCAGCCACAGGTTATTAGCCTCCTCGCCGCTGCCTGGCTGGAAGCGAATCTCGGAAGCGTCGTGAAGGAACTGAATATACTTGACCTTGTCGGCCATATCTTTTAACCACAGGCCGTTCATCGGGTAGAAGAGCAGATGGACGTAGAGCCGTTTGGTGGCTGGATTCCAGGTTAGAAGCGTGTTGGGCGGGGCAATAAACTCATCGGGCGCCTGGGTGCAACCGTAGATTGACCGGCCGTTGACGGCCATCCACTCCCCGATGGCTTTCAGCCGCTCCTGGGCCCGGTAATCAAAAGTGCCGCGAGCCGTTGGCCCCACGTTGAGCAGCAGGTTCCCTCCCTTGCTGACCGAGTCAATCAGCAGCTCAATGAGCTGGGCCGAACTCTTCCAGGTGTATTCATCGCGATAATAACCCCAGGAACCAGAAAAGGTCTGGCAGGTTTCCCAGGGAATCCGCTTACCGTTATACTCTGGCCACCTGGTGACCCGGACCTGCTCGGGCGTGGTGAAGTCCCAGCCGCCCTCAAATTCCTGGAGGTCGAGTCGGTCGTCGATAATAAGATTAGGCTGAAGGGACCTGGCCAGCTTCAGCAATCCGATGGAATCCCAGTCATCGCGTCCTTTTCCGTACTTTCCGGGGAAAGAAAAATCAAACCACATGATGCTGATTTCTCCGTAGTTGGTGAGGAGCTCCCGCACCTGGTTTTTCATGTACTCGCGATAACGGGACATATCGCGGCCGGCGTTGAGCTTCTCGTAATCAGCCTCGTTGTCTGGCCTCAGCGGGTGGAAGCGGTCTATGGTGTAATCTGGATGATGCCAGTCCAGAAGCGAATAATAAAAACCGACCTTAAGCCCCTCAGCCCGGAAGGCTTCGACAAATTCCTTCAGAATGTCGCGGCCAAACGGCGTTTTGGTGGCCTTGTAATCCGTGTATTTTGAATCCCAGAGGCAGAAGCCTTCGTGGTGCTTGGCGGTGATGACCACATACTTCATTCCTGCTGCTTTGGCCATTTTGGCCCATTCGCGCGGGTTATAGAGGTCGGGGTTAAAATGCTCAAAATATTTCTGGTACTGTTCGTTGGTCAGGCGCTCGCGGTTTTTGACCCATTCATGCCGCGCCGGCAGGGCATAGAGTCCCCAGTGGATGAACATCCCGAAGCGGGCTTCTGTCCACCACTTCAGGCGCTGGGCCTTCTGAGCCTCGGTTTCTTTCGGCAACGGGGCCTGAAGCTGGGCCGACATCGTCTGGAAAAGAATAATGGTTAAGATTATAGGTAGTAACCGCCTGGGCATTCTCTTCTTCATTACGCCCTCCTTTAATTCAGATTATTTATTCAGAAAAGAGTTTTCAGACCGGAAAAGTTTTTCTTCGTGCTTACCATACCACTCTCCCGCCGCTCTCATCAAGCAGAAAAGAAGAGAATAAAAAGGGAGGAACACCATACTCGTTCTACAGTTCTTATAGCCAGCCTTAAAAGAGCCTGACGGAAAAATTCATGACCAGCCGAAATCAGAAAAAAGCAAGCAATGTGATTAACCGATTTCTTAAGCAGGCTGGAAGTCATTAAACGACATATCCAGGAAAAAATACGATTGCCGGATCCGTTTTATAAATCTTGATTTTCTCGACGTAGATTTAATTTATTGAAGCTCAATTGGCCACAATCAGGCAATCCAATGGCGCCCTTCCCTTTTAATTAGGGTGCCGGTGGTATAAAATCCCCGTGGAGAATAAATATTCTGACGAGAGGGGCAAGAATGAAAAAACTGTTAATTCTCATAATCATCCTGGGAGCGGGTTACCTGGCCTATGACCGCTTTTTCAAAATGACTCCAGAGGAAGAGCTGGTCAGGGCCCTGGAAAAAGAGTTCCAGACGGCCACTCAGAATTACATCACCGCCAACCGCCAGGCAGCGGAACCCGGGCTGGTGGTCATCTCTGACCCGGAAAAAGCCGAAAACCAGGTCAAGGCCGTGAGGAATAAACTAAAAGAACTGTTGCCGACTCTGACCGAAGATAAAGCCATCGCCCGAGCCCAGGAGCTGGAATCAAAAATTCAGACCTTCTGCGAGAAGAACGATATAGAATAAAGGAGCTGACGGCATAAGGCTCGGAGCATTAGCAGAACATCACAAGAAGAAAAGAAAGGGGCTCTGAAAAAAAAAGAGAAGTAAGGCAGCGACATGCTTTTGAAACATCTTTTTACTAATTGTTACTAAAATACCGAGCCGGAAAAGCAAAACATCAAAAGTTTTCAGCAAAATCGGGGAAGGAGTATTGTGTCCCCCGTTTACGTTTAATAAATTTCGGCGCTGAGGATTTTGACCGGCCTCCAGGCACCCTGGTATTTTTCAAGCTGCACCAGGTATCCGGCTCCCATCTCCGGCGCGGCCACATGCGAGACGAAGACCAGGGCTGCTGTCCGGCCCGGATTGAAGCCGACTCGCGAAACATGGTTCTCTCCCGGTGACAGCAGGGACTCCCTCTCGCCTTGCCTTATCTGGATGTAGTCATCAAGCCCTTCGGGCAGGAATTCGCTCAGCCGGTACTCTTTTTTATTCTTTTTTTGGTAGTCCTCGAGCAGCGCTTTCTCCACGCCCTTTAGCTTCTCGAACTTTCTGTTGGCAGTCAGGTCCTCCAGCACCACAAATCCGGTCGGCAGCCCATCCAGCTGTACCGGGTTCAGGCCCGATGGGTTGTATATGGCTTTATAGACCTCAAATTCTTCCGGGTGAACAAAATCCTCGCAGGTCAAGCCAGAAGTCAGCAGGTAGCCCAGGATGGTATCGTCCAGCAGGACCCGGCTCTCTTTAAGAAAGCCAGGGTTCACCGCGCACTTAGCCTGGAGATAATCTTTTATCTCATCTTCGGTCATTTTCTGGGCATAATTCAACCCGTAGGAGGTCTCCATCCTTATCTTGTGAGCATACCGCGGCAGCCCGGAAATATCCCACCTCAAATCATCCTTAAAATCATACGGCCCCACATACCGCAACAACTGCAGGTATATCTTCTGGCCCGGCTTGAAAAAACTGGCCGCTTCCGGCAAGAGTTCTCCCAGCTCGGCCGGGTACATCCTGGAAGAAGAACTCACGCTCCAGCCAGAACGAAAAAGCTCGAAATATCTCTGGTCCTGTTCCTGCAAAATAACATCCTCAACGCAGAAGCTTCCCGGAAGAATCAGGACCAGCTCCACCATTCCCGAGCCACCGACCAGATTCGAAGTCTTCAACGGGTAATACAGCTCGGCCGACTTAAACCTGTAGGCCAGCGGCTCGACTGTCCTGGTCTCCGGGCCCACCGCCACCGAATCAAAAACAAAGTAGTTGAAACCGCGTTCCAGGTAGTCCCTGGCATTACCAATCAAGCGGTCAAGCTGGTTTTCTACCTGAACCTTCTTCCCCTTGAAGAAATCCTTGACCCAGCTTTCAAACTCCGCCGGCTGGTTAATTTTCACCACCGTGACATCATGAATGCCCATCTTCTGGCTGAACTTTATTTCCACCGGAGCAGCGCCGCCCCCGCCTTTGCTGGGGCTGCCTTCTTCCCGGATATCCTTTTTTTTCAGAAATTCGCCCACCTTTTCCAGGATGGGGTCTTTCACCAGGAAAACCAGGGGCTCGGCCGGAAAAGGAATGAACTCCAGGACGAATGTTTCTTTTTCGGCCCGCAGCTCGGTGGCCAGAACCAGGATTTCCTCCTGCTTGTTGTGAAATATGACGGCCTTCTGCGAGCTCTGTATCAACCTGGCGGGTCTGGCGCTGAATGAACCGCGGTCGGCCGCAACCAGTCCAGGTTGAAAGAAGCAGGGACTTAAGAACGCCAGGATAAAAAATTGGGTTAACCAGAAGGCAAGCTTGACTGAAAATCTCAGAATACGTTCATCTCCAACACTTCTAGACTCCTTACCACTTTTCTTCAATAATTTCTCTCCTTTTCCGTTGATATTCTTCTTCCGTTAGCAACCCGTCTTTCTTCAGGGCTTCAAGCTCCCGCAGCCTGGTCCCAAAATCGGGCCTGGCCTTTTCGCTGCCTTCTTTTTTATCAGGAGTTTTTCGGTCTTCCACTTCCAGCACTTCCAGGGCCGCCGGGTTGGGTTTTGACTTGCCGTAAGAAGATAGATTGACCAGCGAATAGATGGCCATCCCCAGGCAGGCGGCAATCCAGATAACCAGGAAAAAGGTCATCGGCCCCCTGGCCGCCTCCGCTTCCCCCAGAACTGACCCCATGAAGACAAGGCCGAAGATCAGGAACAGAATGCTCATGACCAGGGTTATAACTGAACTGGTGGGCGAAGGCCTGACCGTAATTCTCTTGTTTTTTAAGTCGAGGTCCTCAGGATTGTTCATCATGCCTCCTTGCCCTGATTATAGAGGCTTCACCAGAATAAAACAACAAAACGGCAAAACTTCCTGCGGAAGGAAAGGCTGAATCTCCCCCTGCCTGATAATCACCGACCAGCCAGACGGGCTGACCGGCGAGCAAACCCGATTAGAATTGCGCGATTAATCTTCGGGCCACTTGCCCATGTTCGCCATCTCCGGCGACTTGAAGCGAGGACGCGGCCAGTAATTTTCCTGGCCTTTGTCTTCTTAAATTCCGGACATTATCCTTCTAATTACAGGGAACCGGCGACGGCCATAACTCCCCTGCTCGCCTGCTATGCCTTTAGCTCCAGAACCCGTCTTTCCTTGACATCGGACTGAAGGTATGAGTTAATAAGCCGGAAAAGCGAGCACTTTGAAGAATTGTTTCTGGGATAGACTCGGGGCCACGGGGAGCAACCGGCTTAAGCTTTCCACCAGAGTTACCAGCGAAGGGAGATTATGATGAAATCTGTCCTCGGTGCATTTTTTTCTGCGGCCATGATTGTTTTTTTATGCCTGGCATCTGGACCGTTGCTATCTTCTCAGCCTGGCTACCAATCGGCTGAACAGTCTTTCACCGGGTATTTGATTGTTCAGGAAGAAGGAAAATTCCGCGTTGAAAAAGAAGAGTATGTTAAATTCCAGGTGGTTGACGGAGAGATTAAAGGACTGAGAATCCATCTCAAAGCCGCTACCGGCGACCTGACCTTCAACGACTGCTATGCCCTAATTAAGGACGGCAGCAACTTCGCCGATTGGTTCCAGATAGAATGCCGCCAGCTGGGCGGATTCGGGGGCAAGACGGTTACCTATGAAAGTTACCTGGCTGGGGCTTATGCCGGGATTTCTCCGCCGGTGGTTCCATCTTACTCCATGTACCAGACTCTGAAAAAGGTAGCCAGTACGCTAGGCCTGCCGGTCCCGGCCCGGACCTTTGTTATCTACGGCCAGGAACGCAGCCCGATATATGAGTTTTTCTGTTATGAGGAGGGGGCCAAAGATTTAAGAGGTTTGAAATAGGAATGGAAACTGAAACCGCAATCAAGAAAGCTACGGGAGCGAAGCAGCTGGCTGCCACCAGTCATATGGCATATGAGCGTCCCGCCGAGTATCATCCAGGATGGGGTCGCCCCGCAAGATGAGGAGGCAAGCTATGATTATTAAGAAGACGATAATGGCCCTCATGGCCGGCATTTTTCTTATGGCCTCCGGACTGCTGGCCCAGTTCCCCGATGCCCGTCGCCCGGGCGAAGAGGTGCTATACGAGGCCCTGCTCGGCGCCAGGGGTTTTTTAATCGTGGCGGAGAGCAACGGTTGCACCCAGAAGGAATCATTCCAGGTGGACAGCTTGAAGAAAAAAAACCAGGATGGTTCTGCCCACTACGTTTTCACCGTCAGGCGGATAAGGCCCGATGAGTGCAAGAGAATGCCGGAAAGGGTGATCATAAGCTTTGATATAGAAAAGGACCTGGGAATTAAGGGCCAATTCACCTATGAGCTGACTAACCGCATTTTCCCGGCCAGAGCCGAAGAGGGCTCGCTTTATTCCATAATCGAAAAATATTTCTCTATCGGAAAGGAGAGTCTGCAGCGGGAAGAAACCACCGCCCCGGTCAGAGTCGAGCCCCGTCTGGCTGCCGTCTTAAAGGAAGAGCTCAATAACCTCAGCCTGGCTATCAGGTCGGAACTAAGGAAGGCCATGATTTTCTCCATCGAATCTGAAATCGCCCGCTACCGGCAGCGCGGCGACCAGGCCAGAATTTCTGAGCTGAACGAGCAGTTAAAAAAATTCCAGGCAATGTCCGACTCCGAATTTCCGCTTCCGCCGGAAGAACCGGAGGCGTCCGGCCAGTCGCTGTTGACTCCTTCCGGGCCGATCATTCCGCCGCAAGTAACCGAAGCCCAAGTCGTTGTCAGCGGAACTCTCAAGCCCGGGGCGCTTCTGGAAGTGGCCGGGATGACCAAGTCCGGACCCTTCTACCACCTGGCCGGAAGCCGCGGCGACATCCTGAACAGGTTGAAGCCCGGGCAGAAATACACGGCAACTCTGTGTTTGCTTTACAAGAGAGAATACTTCGGCCAGATTCCGAACTATTATGTGTACCTGGCAGGTATTAAGCATTAAGAACGATTGGTAAATTATCGATGATAACCAAAAGGAGGCGCTTCAATGATCGGAATCATGGAACTGATTGTTCTTCTGCTGTTGATTTCATTACCCCTGTTTCTCATCGCCCTGGTAGACATCCTGAAGCATGATTTCCCCGGCAATGACAAGCTGGTCTGGATTCTGGTGGTCATCTTCTTCCCCTTGATCGGATCCATCCTTTACCTGATCATCGGCAAGAAGGCCAGGATTCAAAAGCCTGCCGCCGGCTGAGAATGAATTAAAAACTTAAGCTAAAGTTAAAAGTTAACAGAAACTGGCCTCACCCATTGGCCATGGTCAGTCAATTCTTCAGCCTTTAATTTTCTGTTTTCTTCCCGACAGCAAATAGACCAGAATGACCAGAAAAGGAATAAGCAGAAGGAACCAGCTCAACCTGAGGGCCAGTCCAAAATAAAAAAAGACGGCCAGCCAGGACAGCAGCGAGAGATAGCTGAGGAAAACCATCAGCACCCAGACCGTCTTGACGTGCCCGGGGAAGCGGTGCCTGAGAACATCGACCAGGACCACTATCAGCAAGATAAAAACTGCCAGCAAGAAAAGCAGGAAATTGAACCTGAACCAGCCGCCTGAGACCTTCACCCCATCAACGCCCACCACTACCCGGGAAGTCTTATTGTACTGCTTTAAGAAGCCGGCATTTTCTACCTGGATAACCGCAGCCTGCTCGGAGAGCATAACGTAGAGCGAATTGTCCCGGAGGAAAATCCTGGGAGAGGGCACCTTGAGGAATTCCAGGGCCGCGCCCTTTGACATCAGGCCAACCGAGTAGTCGGTGGCATAAAAAAGCCCCGCTTCCTGCGAATAGTCGAGGGCCTGGATGGTATCGACCGGGTGGACATAAAAGACTTCAGGTTCAGAAGAACCGGACGATACCAGCAGGACCATCTGGCCATGGGCAATGAAGGTTTTATCTCCGTCCCCGGCAACCGCGGTTATCGGCTCGTCCGAAGTGTAAATCGACACGAATGAGGGGAAAACTGACCCGGAATCCTGGCTAATCCCATCAGCCTTCTGGCCCGCACCCGGTTTGAAACAAAACACTTCATTCTTTTCCCTGTAATCTTCACCGGGAAAAGTTTTCCTGACCAAAAAATAGAGGCAGTTCTCCCCCCGGTACATAGCCTGGCTGACCATCTCGTCTTCAGCCTGGCCAACCTTCCCGGGCAGCCGGGCCAGGGGCTGATAGCCGAGAACTGGATAACCGGTGTCGGGGTCGTAATCTATTTCCTGGCCCGCCGGGATGAAGCCAAAATCTTCATCGGTGGCAATGACCAGGGCACCATTGTTGAGATGAGTGAAGTTTGTAAAAAACTCCGGTAGAAAGGCGCTATAATTCTTAATCGGGTTGATGAGCAGCCTTCCGTCCAGCCCTATCCAGGGAAATCCCTCGGCATCGACCGAGAACCAGCGGTCGTGAAGATGAATTTCGAGGGCTGCCCGGTCAACGGGCGGCAGTATCCAGTTGACTTTTACCGGGCTGTTTTCCGGGAGCAGGATTTCCATCCCGGGCAGGAGCTTGGCCTGAAGTTTCTCGCCCGGCTGGTTGTCCTGAGAAAAAATCACGGGGGCTGAACTCAAAAGCACCAGGAAAAGAACCAGGGCAGGAATCGGATTTTTGCCTTTTCCGTAAGTTCGTTTCATCTCTTTTCTCTTTCCTTGTCCTTTTCCCGCATCATTTCTCCGAAGCCCAGCCATTCCATGACCGCCTTCTGGCCGAGGTTCATGTCCCTGGTCATCTCTTCGTAACTGAACTCGGCCCCGGTCATTTTCATCGAATCTTCCATGAATTTGTTAAGCGCCCCGAAAGTCGTCTGGCCGTAGACTGACTTGAAGACGCTGACGTTCATGGAAGTCAGGGGCAGCATCACCTTCCCGGCTATAAAATCCACGGTTTCGGCAATGGCCCCGGGGTAATCTCGGTCCTTGAGCTTCATGGTTACCTTGCTGAACCCGAGCACGTTTTCGTAGTTGAGCCACTTGCGGTCAACCTCGCTGACGTTTATGACATCCACCCAGTTATTACCGAACTCATCCAGGGCTTGCTGGGCTCCAGTCTCTACATGCGACTGGACCAGGCTGCTGGCCACGCTGAGCGGCGAAGGGGGTGGCGGCGGGACCGACTGGCGGCTTTTCTCCAGAAGCTCTTCTCGCCTGGTCTGGACGGGACCAGACGGCTGACTGCGCGCCGGAAGGCGCAGGCGAAGCATTTTCCGCTGCTCCTGAGTCAGGGGCCCGCTTACAGCCCTTTGCCACAACCGGTAGATTTCATCCCGGAGCCCTGCGACTTCAGCCTGGTCGGCAGTTGCATAATCCCGGTACAGTTCCTCCAGCCTCTCCTGGAGGGAAAGCAGCCTGTTCCATTCTTTCTGGCTCAGGCCCCCAATCCTGGACTCAACCGGTTGCGGTCGGGCCAGCGGGGGTGACGGAATCGGCATCGCCGGGGAAGTTGTAACCGGCTGGCTTACCTGGGGATTGTTGGTTCCCGAAGTGCCAGAAACGGGAGGATAAACAGGCGTGGTCGGCGTGGTATTCACGGGTGGCGGTGGAGGCGCCGGGCGATTCAACTGAGACCTCAGATAATCAATCCGCCTTCTCAGGTCCCTGGCCTGTTCTTCCATCTGGATGGCAATTCTCTCAGCTTCCTGGTAAGGAACACGGGTTCCCAGCCAGGAAATTTCGATGTAGCAATCGGGCGACTGGGGGGTAATACTCCGGCGGCAGTTCTCAACGGCTTGCTTCAACCTGGCCGCCCGGTTTTCCACCTGGGTAGCTTCTGCCTCCAGCCGGTTTATTTCATCGCTCTGAGGGGCAACGGCCAGACAGCTAATGGCTCTTGAACCTGCGGCTGAGAACACCAGAAATAAAAGAACAACCGAGATTATCCTTAACCGGGTTAACCAGGCCACCCGCCAGACAGTTCCGCACAAGCCCGGTCTATTAACAACGCTCTCGGCCGGGATAACCATCAGCCGTTTTCCTGGCCAGGGCGGTTGACATGCTCCACGTTGGTATGGGGCTCGTTGGTATGGGGGTTGTCGGTGTGAGGCACGTTGACATGCCCCTCAACGTTCTGGTTGGTGTGGATGGTGGTATTGGTATGCTCAAAACCCTCCGGAGCTACGTCCACGTGCTTGCTTTCGTTGATGTGGGTGTTGGTGTGGGTGTCCTTGTGAGCCACGTTCTGGTGAGCGATGTTCTTATGGGGCACGTTGGTGTGAAGCACTTCCTGACTGATGAGCCTGGCCGCCTGCCGGGCAGTCAGGGCTTCAGCCCCGGGCGCGGATTCCCCCACTAGCTCTTTCAACCTTCCAGCCCGGGCCTCCTTGCTGATAAAGGGCCAGGCAGCCAAAAAGGCGGCTCCCTTGAACAGCAGCCCGAGCGCCTGACGCCGGCTGCGGTTTGAATCATCGCTCAGGCTAACCGGAACGTAGGGCAGATTCCGGCCAAGGTCAGTGAGCGGCCCTCGCTCCGCTTCCGCGTTTTTCACTCTCTTTTTTAATTTCATCAAGCTCTCCTTTTTCTTTTCTAATTCTTTATTATCGTTCGCTTAAAGCAACGGTCATTCTCTTCTCTGCTCCCATTCCTTATCATCACTCAGGTCGGCCATTCGTTCTGAACCCTTATATATTTTTTGTAATAACTAATCAAATTAATTAGTTCTGGGTTGTCGGCCAGCCTCCACATCAACTCTTCAAACACGACCCGGTAGAAATGGCACATGGGGTCGCCATGCTCGAGGTCCCCGAAATATTCAAAGGATTTATTGAGGCAACCGGCGCCGTGAAACCTCCTCCAGGGGCAACTGGCGCAGTGGGCCACGTTTTCCACCTTTCGGCTTTCACTGACCCGGGCCAGCGCTTGAGACTCATCAAGCAACCTGTCCAAAGTCGAAGCGGCATTTATATCTCCCAGGCAGAACTGTTCCTTGCCCACCAGTTCTTCGCAGGGATAAATTTTCCCGTCGGACCCGAAGCCCAGGATGGCGTTGCCGGCTCCGCAGGGAGAGCGGTAGCACATGTGGGGCCGGTCTCTGGTCAGCAGATGGGCCACAAACAGGTTGAGATCGTCTATGCTCAGCCAGACGCCGGTCCGGCGGTGGTGTTCCAGGACAAAATCAACGAGCTGCAGCCAGTTACGGGCGAAAGCGGCAGCCCGGCCCGGGTCAAAGTCGAGCTCCGACTTGGCCCGGCCCTCATAGCAGGAAAAGTTCAACCGGAATGAGGTCGCGCCCAGCGTTTCCACCATGAACCCGGCTACTGAAAGGTAATCATTGGGATCATGGATAACGGCCAGGTAGCCGGGGTTGAGTCCGGCCTGGCGCGCCGCCTGGATTCCAGCCATGACCCGGTCAAAACTGCCGCGGCCCGAGCTGAAGACCCGGTGCCGATCATGGATGACTGCCGGGCCGTCGAGGCTCACCCCGATCTCAACGTTCAGCTCTTTTAGTAGCTGGCTGTATTTCTGAAGAAGGATGCCGTTGGTCTGAAGAGAAAGGGTTATTTCCTTCCCCGCCGACCTGGCCACTTCTCGGGCGTACTTGCTTCCTTCAACTAGACACTCCGGGTTGAGCAACGGCTCGCCTCCATGAAAGCCGATGATGATTTTTGTCCCGGGAATTTCCTCTATGACTCGCCTGATGATTTTTTGGCAAATATCAACTGGCATCATGGAAGAAGCAGCCGGGGAATCGCCAACCCGGCAATAACGGCAAGACAGGTTGCAGGATTCGGTCAGGTGGAGGTTGAAATAGTGCGGGTATTTCTGAACAGACCAGAGCCGGGTGGGTTGATGGTAACCGTAGCCATTAATGGCCAGCATGTTCCTGATGAACAACCGGTAAAGCCAGCGTTCCAGCTCGATCAGAAGTTCAGGGCCCAGGCCGGCCTGGAGGTCAGTTAGCTTCTGGCTGGCCCTGGTTACCGAGCCCGGCGCCAGCAATCCGCGCTCTACCAGCAAGCCCAGTTCATTTTGCGACACCACCAACCAGGAAGCGCTCTCCGGTTCGACGATCAAAACTCGCCCGGAGCGTGGCGAAAAGTACAAACCGGGGACAGTAGTTAAGAGGTCGTCGGGCGATAAGGACTCTTTGAATTCCTCGAAGCTCAAATCAAGACTGTATCTGGTCATGAAATCACTTTTCCAGCCTGACCAATCCCCTAAGGAACAGAGCATAGATGAAGCCGGCCGAGCGCTGGCCGAATTTTTTCCTTATGGAGCGAAAGGTGTTCTGCCCGTCAATCAGCCGGGCCAGTTGCTCGCCCCTGGGGCTGAGAACCAGTCCATCGAGACCCTTAATCAACACCGCCCCCCAACCCTTCTTCTTAAGGGTGAAGAGAGGAACCGGTCTCAGGGATGAATCAAGGTTTACAGGAAACGCCTTCTCTATCCGGCCGTCACCCGCTTCTCCTATCTCTGCTTCTGAGAATCCATTCCGGGTGCTATCCTTCGGGCAAACATTCCGAACAAAAAGATAATCAGGCCAGATTTCATCAGGTTTTTCCTGCTTCAGATTCCCCAGAAATTTCTCCGACTGCCGGCAGGCTTTGACCCGGCCCAGGCCATCAATATAACAGGAGCCGAAGCCCCGGCGGCAGTTCAGCTCTAAGAAAGTTAGCTCCGGCTCCAGTCCGGGGAAACATTCTTCCAGTGACACCGGAATTCCTTCGGTTCTGAGGTTAAAGAGGACATCATTTAAAGCCTTTGCGGCGGCCAGATCATGATGCGTCAGGCAGGCAGGCCGCAAGGCTATTTCCAGGGCGCCGGACAGCCGGGCCTTCCTGAGCTGTTGTTCCAGCTCAGATACTGAAGTTTCTGGCTCCAGCTCAACCAGCACTCCGGGTTTTAGGCCGGCCGAGGCGCCCGCTTCCAACACTTCCACGAGTGCCCGGTTGATTTCCGCGTCGGCTCGCGAATTAACAATCAGAGTAAAACCTGCGAGTTTTTTGAGCCTTGATAGCGACTCGATAAATTCCCCCCTGGCCTTTGCCCCCAATTCTCCTGGCCGGGCCAGGAGCCTCAAGTTGAACTGTTCCGGCCGTTTATCCAGGTCCCGGAGCAGTTCGAGCAGCTGGTGGTCAGGGGAATCGGCAGCTTCGACCTGGATGAGCGAGGCTCCGGCTAAAATTTCTTCCAGGGACGGGCCAACCCACTCCGCCCCGGGCTTCCATTCCAGTCGGAAGACGAAGGGCTCGGGCCTTAAGGGCAGGGAACGGTTCCTGGCAAAAATTTTCATAAACTTCGTAGATTATACCAGATTAAGAAAAAATATGAGTGATATTGAAGGGGTGATATTGGGGGTGATTTTGGCCTGGCCTTATCCGGGTCAGGCTTTTTTACGAAAACTAAGGAATGTCGCCAACTTGACTGGCCCCGGTTTCCTCCGTCGAAGCTTTTGTCAAGAGGCTGATACTAATTGATTACGGCCTGAATGAAGCCACCAGCGGTTAGGCCACAGAAATTACACCCATTATAAATTCACTTTCCGGATACATAGGCCCCGCCATATTTTAATTGACGGAAATATCGAATTACCTTAAATTTTAAGCATACAAGCCAGCAAATATGAGACCGGAGAGCTCGGGGAAAAAGCGCCGTTGCCAAGTCTGCTCCGGTTTTTTGGGCGCTATTACCATACTTATAGCCATCTCTTCAACCTTCGCCTGGCTACCAGACCAGAAAAATAGGGCCAAAATTAACCCGGCCACCCAGGCCCTGGCCAGGCTGAAGGAAGCCCAATATTATTCTTCACAGCCCCCGGCTGGTCAGGCTATCAGCGGCAGCCAGAGTTATGTCCTGGAAAAGATCTTGCCCGGGGTGCTCCGCGACCTCGACCTGCGCTGGGAACCCGACCCGCGGCTGAGCTCCTTATGCCGCTGGTTAAATGAACTCTATGAAGTAGACTTTAGCCCGGATGCTGTCGCCGTAAGTGAGTCCGCCGGCTGGCTGGGTCTGCCGGAACCCCTACCCCATTCATTGTTAATGCGGGTTCCGTCCGAAGCTCGCCTGCCATCGTTGATCAAAGAAAGGCTGAGTAAACTGGAGAATGCTGAGGACTACACTCACTACGGAGCGCTGGCTGAGGTCCATTCCCCAGGCCTCCTTACTGTCATCATCGCCTTCTCTTCCCGCCATCTATTCCTCTCGCCGGTTCCGCGAAAATTAAAGGGGACGGGTGAGGTGGAGATGAAAATGGGAACTTTACCCGGCTTTACCGACCCGATCATTATCCATACGCCACCAGAAGGAGAGCCAGAAATTATCCCGGTGGCGGGAGAAAATTCGAGTCTGCATCCGGCCAGTATCAGGCTGGCCTTCCGGTCTTTTGGGAAACACAAGGTTGAAGTGATAGCCAGGAATGAGCGGGGGCCGGCGGTACTGGCTAATTTGGACGTCTGCGTGGGGTCCCAGGCACCGGAGTTCTCGGGGAGCGCCTCTGACCTCATCACCACCTGGGAGCAGTCTGCCTCGGCCGTGAGAGAAAAGCTTTACGTCTTGATTAACGAAGAGCGGGCTCGGGCCGGGCTTAACCGCCTGGAAAGAGACCAGCGACTGGAAGAAATTGCCGGAAAGCACAGTCTCGACATGGCCAGGAACAATTTTGCCGGCCATGTATCGCCCACTACCGGAGGCCCGGACGACAGGCTGCGAGCCGCCGGAATTCAGTTCTCCTGTTTCGGGGAGAACGTGGGCCTGGGTTATACCTCGGCCGAGGACATCCATCGCGGTTTCATGGACAGCCCGGGACACAGGATGATATTGCTCGACCCACGGTATACCCATTTCGGGGTCGGGGTCGAAACCAGGGGCTATGGACCTCAGAAGGCTTTCCTGGTAACCGAGTTGTTCATCAGGCCAGGGCAAACCATGATGACCGGGTCAAGCCGCCAGCTTCTGGAAAGAGCCAGCAAAATCAGGATGAGCGCAGGTCTGAATCTCGTGGAAGAACAGCCGGAGTTGAGTACCCTGGCCCAGCGGGCCGCCGATGAGTTCAGCCAGAAAGAAGATATTAAGATGGAAGAACTTCAACTGTACCTGATAAACACGGCTCTGGCCGAGAAACTAAATTATGAAAGGCTAAGCGCAGTGGTTATCACCGCATCAACCGAAGACGAGATTGTCGACAGGATAAGCCGGGAACAGAAAATGCCAGAAAAGGTCGGGCTGGGAATCAAGAAAGTCACCACTGGCAGGCGAGCCGGAAAGATCCTGGCCATCCTGTTATATTGAATGGCCAGCCTTCTGAAAAAAGGGGGACACAAGAGTGTGTCCCTCGGTCTCAGCCAA
This sequence comes from Candidatus Saccharicenans sp., assembly GCA_026414545.1. Taxonomy (GTDB): domain Bacteria; phylum Acidobacteriota; class Aminicenantia; order Aminicenantales; family Saccharicenantaceae; genus Saccharicenans. The sequence goes on along the minus strand of JAOAIU010000078.1, from coordinate 2,805 downwards.
TTTTCCGGATGATCGATAAGGCCGTATCGTTAGAAATCTTACCGGCACTGGAAACCGCCTGGCTCACTTTTTGCTGTTTTCGCAGTATATTTTGAATCGGCCGGCTATCCATCTCTGAACTTTCTCTGAACATCTCGGCATAGACTAAAGTTTCGAGCAAATCAATTTCCTTCTTTGTCTTGAGTGAGAACCGGCGGTTTACCTCCTGGGTCAGGAAAGCGTGGAGGTCGCATTTCTGGCCGCATTTTTGCAGGTAACCGATGGCGGCCCTGGCCGCAGCTGTGATCTTAGCTCGAACCTCGGAGCTGGCATAGGGCATAAGAGAAGAGTGCAGGCTTAAGGCCTGTTCCTTGGCAGCCTGGGGGGTGAGTTTCTGGCTGGGCGCACCTAGAAGAGAAATAACCAAAATAAAAGCTAACGGTACACTTATAACTCTGGCTTTCATGCTAGTCTGTATAGCATGAATCCGCCTTTCATTCAATAAAATCGTCGACAGAGAGCTAGAATCTATTAGTTCCCGGCTACAGCCTCCGGCGGAGCTTTTATGGCCACCGGGTGAATCCGGGAAACGAGAGCATGTCCCTCTTACCACCCTCGCATTCGTGCCAGTCGTCAGCTTAGATATTCAGGCGAGGCCCCCAACCCTTGAAGCTCTGGTCACCCAGAAAGGGGGACACGAGAGTGTGTCCCCCTTCTTTTATGGCACATGGGAGCATTCTACTTCTTGACGATCTCGACACGGCGGTTCTTGGCCCGGCCTTCTTCAGTGGCGTTGTCGGCTACAGGCTTGTCCTGACCCCAGCCGACCGCGGTCATGCGGGCAGCATCGACGCCGAGGCCAGCCACGGCCGAAAGCACCGCTTTAGCCCGTTCTTCTGAAAGCGCCTTGTTCCCCTGCGGCGTTCCCGTGCTGTCGGTGTGCCCTTCGATCGAGACCTTGAGCTCGGGATTCTCTCTGAGCAGGGTGGCTATCTCTTCGATTATCCGCTGTGATTCGGGACGGATGGTGGCCTTTCCGGTATCGAAGTGTATGGAGAGGGCAATCCGACCGTCCTTAGTGAGCGCGGCCAGCATGTCGCTGGCCGTGACCTCCTGGGTCATCTCTCCGAGCTCAAGGATGGTTAAGGTGTAAGAGGCGCCGTAGTTGGCTGGCTCCACGGACACCCAGACCTGGCTACCCTCCTTGATTATCTTCATAGAAAGGTATCGGTCAGAAAGATAGACAACCTGGCCGCCGATGGCCTTGCCGGCATTCTCGTAATTGCGGAGTATCTGGAGCTCTGAGGGCCTCGGGTTGCCCTCCGCCAGCCAATAGTCTATTTTGGTTTTCTGTCCTTCGAGCGTTTGGGTCTTATCCTCGCTGAGGTAGAACTCCACGGCATCGAAGCTGGACTCGCAGCCATATATTATGAACCCCTTCATCCGGGTGAAAAGCGGATGGTCTTTGCAGCCAGGCTCGTCCTGCTCCTGGGCCGGAATAAAAAGCGGCAGAAAACAAAGGACGGTAATGACCAGACAGAATGCTTGGCGCTTATACATGATAATAAGCTCCTTTCAGGCGGGGACAGAGAAGTGCCGCCGCAACTGCCGGCGGGTCAAGAGAAGACTTTCAGTAGGCCCCTCCTTATCATTCTGGGGCCATCATAAATCAAATGCAAAAACCAAGTCAACAGAAAGGGGGACACGAGAGTGTGTCCCCCTTTAAAAATAAAAAACCCGGCAACGACCTACTCTCCCACGCAGTTGCCCACGCAGTACCATCGGCACCGGAGGGCTTAACTTCCGAGTTCGGAATGGGATCGGGTGTTTCCCCTCCGTTATGGTTGCCGGGATTTAATTACAATCCTCAAACTTGGGACATGTAACAAGCACATGTCCCACTTTATATCCGGAACACGTAACAAGCACATGTCCCGTCTAACAAAGCGGCCTGCTTTTGCCTTGATAAACTTTATGGTCAAGCCTCACGGGCTATTAGTACTGGTTAGCTCAACGCATTACTGCGCTTACACACCCAGCCTATCAACCTCGTCGTCTACGAGGGCCCTTCAGCCCCTTGCGGGGTGGGAGATCTTATCTTGGGGCGCGCTTCCCGCTTATATGCTTTCAGCGGTTATCGCTACCGAACACGGCTACCCAGCGCTGCGCCTGGCGGCACAACTGGTACACCGGAGGTTCGTCCATCCAGGTCCTTTCGTACTATGGACAGCCCCCCTCAAATCTCCTGCGCCTGCCGTGGATAGGGACCGAACTGTCTCGCGACGTTCTAAACCCAGCTCACGTACCCCTTTAACCGGCGAACAGCCGGACCCTTGGGACCCGCTTCAGCCCCAGGATGGGATGAGCCGACATCGAGGTGCCAAACAGTCTCGTCGATGTGAGCTCTTGGAGACTATTAGCCTGTTATCCCCGGCGTACCTTTTATCCGTTGAGCGATGGCCCTTCCATACGGGACCACCGGATCACTAAGCCCTGCTTTCGCACCTGCTCGACCCGTCGGTCTCACAGTCAAGCCCCCTTATGCCTTTGCACTCAACGGCTGATTTCCAAACAGCCTGAGGGGACCTTAGGGCGCCTCCGTTACCCTTTAGGAGGCGACCGCCCCAGTCAAACTACCCGCCTAGCACTGTCCCCCACCTCGATAAGAGGTGCAGGTTAGAACCCCAGAACATGAAGAGTGGTATCTCACCGACGGCTCCGCCGCACCCGGAGGTGCGACTTCACAGCCTCCCACCTATTCTGCGCATCATATTCCAAAATCCAATGCTAGGCTGCAGTTAAGGTGCCGGGGTCTTTCCGTCCAGC
>JAOAIU010000024.1 GCA_026414545.1 Candidatus Saccharicenans sp. | reverse complement strand
CCAGCAGTTTCCGTTCGAAGCTTTGAGTCCATTCTCCACTCCAGCTCCAGCCGGCTATTGACCCCCGGTACCGGTGACCCCAGTCCTGGTAGGTAAGCGGGGTGGCCACTTCCATGAGCTCGATGGCTTCACTCAGGCCCGGCAGCACCTGTTCAACAATTCTTACCAGCTTCAGGGCCAGGGCTGTCTTATGGGCTTTATATTCGGGCAGACGTTTTTTCTCGCCTGTCCTGAACCGGGCAAAATGGTCATAGCTGAGGTCAACACGTAAGACAAGACCAGCATAACTGCCAGGGGCCTGAGTGGGCTCGTTATCGGTCCAGCGGCAGATCTCTATTTCCTTGTTTTCTAAATTTAATTCATCGGCTTCGTCCTGGCCGTCCCGTTTTTGCCCCGGACTATAAAATAAATGGGTGGCTCGCATACGGCTGAAATCACACCTGGCTGGATTGAGACCGAGATAAACGCACAGTTCTGAACCGGTATAAGGGGTAGTTTTTATTTTGTCCACAAAATCTGTTTCCAGGGAGTTCGGCTCCACCAGTTCCAGGAAAGTGGTTTTATAATCTGCGTTGGAGACAACCCAGTCGGCTCCCACCAGGGTGTTGTCCTCAGTAATTACTCCCCTGGCCAAGCCATCCTGGATGACAATCTTTTTCGCCGGCAATCCAAAATATAGTTCACCACCTGCCTCCCTTATTACCCGGGCCAGCCGGTCGCTTATTCCGTGAATCCCCCAGGATGGGTACCAGATGCCCTCGACCGACATGATATGCCACATCAGGGCCAGGGTCAGGAATGACATTACAGGTTCGGCTGTTCCCATGGAGCCCAGGAAATTGACCAGGCCCTGGTTCTTCAGATACTTTCGGAGAAAATCGCCGGAAGTGGTTTTAGAAAAATTGGCCAGTCTGGCCCTTCTACTTTCCGTGTATTCTGATTTTACCAGTTTTTCTTGGACGGAGTTCAATTTCCGGGGCAGGTAATACGGGCACCACAGATATAAATCGTGGACAAGTTTCATAGCCGGACGGAGCTCCTGGTAGAATCTTTTCAATCCTCGACTTTCTGTCGGGAAAATTCTGGTCAACTCCTCACGGAGCTCGTCCAGCGGACGGGAATAGACCAGGTCAATAGTCGGGGTAATTAATTGAAAATGGTTACGCTTGAATTCCAGGGGTTCCCTTAGGCCCAGGTAGGACAGGAGGCTGCTGACATAGCCAGGATAGCTGAAAGATAGCGGGCCCATCGGAAACTGAAAACTCCCACGCCTGAAGACGTAGCTGGTGCCACCGGGATGCAGGTCCTTTTCCAGGACCAGCACCCGGGCTCCCTTCCTGGCCAGGGCCGCGGCACAGGTCAGTCCACCCAAGCCGGCCCCCACGACAATGACCTCGTATCGCATTTTCCCCGTGCCTATTTTAACAGAAGGCACAGGATTAATATAACTAAAAGATTATTCATGATTTGTCTTATCGGGCCAGGTCCGATATCTCTGAAGCCTGGGGCGGGTGGGGTAAATCCGAGATGGCAGAAGTCATCGAAATCATGAAAAAGCGCTGTGAAATTGGTGATAGAGGCTGGGGGCAGTGAAAAGTTCAGTCTTCCTCTAGAAATAAATGACGGCCGTCATGGGAATAAGCCGGGAAGATCTTTAAGAGCTAACAGAAATGAAAATAGAGAAGAAGAATGCTGACCATGGGTTTTAGTCGGGGTAAGATTTTTGTTAACTTCAGCGTTTAACTTCACCCCGGCGTAGCTGGCGGTACATGTCCAGTGCTTCCTTGATGATCTTGATGGCTTCTTCCGGACCCATGAAATCCTCGACTATAACCTGCTTGTTTTCCAGGGCTTTGTAATCCTCAAAGAAACGGCGAATCTCTTTCAGGGTGTGGGCCGGTAGCTGGCGATGATGGGTATAATCAGAAAAAGCCGGGTCATCCACGGCCACGGCCAGGATCTTGTCGTCCAGGCCTTTTTCATCTCTCATGCGCATGGCCCCGATAGCTCTGGCCTGGACCACGGTCAGAGGATGGACCGATTCTTGCATCAACACCAGGGCATCCAGGGGGTCAGAATCGTCGCAATAGGACCTCGGAATGAAACCATAGTTTGCCGGATAATAGACGGCGCTGTACAGCACCCTATCAAGTCGAAGAAAACCGGATTCCTTGTCCAGCTCATATTTGTTCTTGCTTCCTTTGGGAACTTCGATAACTACGGGGAAGGCGCGGTCGATGAGAGTGTCGTCCACGTAAACATCGTGCCAGGGGTGCATTTTTGCCTCCTCGGATACCAGAAATGAAAATACCTTCTCCTTAAGATTATATAACAGATTGGCCGGCGCAGGATAGCAGGTATTTTGTTGCTATCAAGTAGCTATTTTATTTCTCTGATGTAAATGTTCTTGAAGTAGAGCGGGGTATTGTGGGCCTGGAGTTCAATCTGGCCGCAGCGGTAAATGGGCTTATCCCGTTCCCAGTAGTTTTCCATTATTACATTATCCACCACCAGCACGCCGTTAAGATACACCGTGACCCGCTCATCGACCATCTTGATGTAGAAAGTGTTCCAGGTGCCAACGGGATTATCAGCCCGCTGGAGCGGCTTATTTGGATTCTTCTGGTTATTATAGAGACCACCTGAACCTTCAGGCCATTGGGCCGGATCCCAGATCTGAACCTGTGGAGAACCACGAAGATATATTCCGCTATCTCCGCCCGGTTCGATTTTCCAATCCACAAAGAGCTCAAAATCGCAGTAATCTTTGACCGTACACAGACTGTGACCCTGGCCATCAAAAACCAGCTCTCCGGCCACTACCTTCCAGTGAAGGCGCATGTCCTGGTCGGCGTTTTTCTGGGCAGCACGCAGCTCTTCAAGGTTCATTTTAGCCCGTTGCACCGGGTCGGCCACCAGTCCCTTCCAGCCATTAAGGTCTTTGCGGTTAAATAAAGGCACGAAGCCTTCCAGGCGCAGGAGTTTATCCAGGTATATTTCCGTTTCCTCAATTTCCAGTTCGTCCCGGAGCAGTGGAAGAGCTCTTTTCAAAATCATAATGGTCTCAAAACCGCTCAGCCCCATCTCCCCCGAGGCTGGTCTGGCCAGCCGGCAGGCCAGGGTCGCTGCCCGTTCCCGCAGGTTTTCCTCCATAAAAAATCCGGCCAGCTCTTTTAGAGCCCTGACCTCCTTGAGGCTTCCCCAGGCAGTCAGCAGGAAATTCTTTTCATCCGGGTAAACAGCCAGGTTCTTGAGTTCGTCGAGTACCCGGAATTTCATTTCTCTATCAACAGGGGTATCCTTTATCAACCTGGCCAGTCCCTGAAAAGCCAGGTAACGAAAGGTGCGGTTATCGCTTTGCTTGACCAGGTTAACCAGATGGCTGCTGGCTTCAAAATCAGGCCAGTTGCTGAGGGCGGCCACGGCGGCGGCCCTTATCTCCGGGCTCCTGTCATTAAGGAACTGGACAGTGCTGGCCAGACAGGCGGAGCCGCCAACCTGCGGCAGCAGTTTTATTAATTCGGCACGCTCTTTTCCTGTTCTCTTGTCGATTTGATTCAGGAAAGTCTTCTGCCGGAGGGCACTGTCCTGGATCTGGCCCAGGGCGCTGACTATGGCTTTCTGATAACCGGGAGAGAGCGAGGCGTCCTGGAGTGAGACATACCGGTCTATCAGCCAGGCCAGGTCGCTGCTGTCAACCGTTTGAGACAGGCATTCGATGGCCGCTTTTTTAAGTTCCGGGATTTCGGATTCGCTGCTGCTGAGCACTTCCTTCTTCCACCCCGGTCCGATGATGTCGGAAAGGTTCTGCAACACGGCCAGCTTGGTGCCGTCAGAAAAATGAGCATAGTTGGCTTTGATCTGGTCAAGGTAATATTCGGGTTTAAGCGTCCGCAGTAGCTCAATGATCAACCGGGCTTCGTCTTCCGATGTATTGAGCCGGACCAGCAGGCGAGAGGCGGCTTTTTCCTTTTCCAGCCTGAACATGGTTCTGATGGCTGCCAGGCGAACCTCCTTCTCCCCATCATCCAGGTAAGGCTCTATGATTTCGGCTTTAACCCCGCTGTCGAGGCCACCCAGAAATTCAATGACTGCTGCCCTGTTTATCGCGGGCAGGCCAGCCAGTTGTTCAACCAACTCTGATAATAGACCGGGCCACCTGTATTCTCTGGCCAGCTTTAAGGCCTGCTGCCGGTATGATGACTCTTCGCTCCAGACCGCTTTGATGAGGTCGGGGACGGATTTTTCTCCGACAATTTCCGCCACCAGGCTAAGCGCCTCGCAGCGCAACGGAGCTTCTTCGGCGGTGAGAATTTCTGTCATCCTTCGAGCTATAGCCAGGGCCTTCTCCTTGTGTCCTTCTTCAGCCAGCCGGCGGGCAAAACGCAGATAAAGCTCCAGGGCCAGCCGTCGTTCCTGGTGGCTGGAAAGAGTGGGCAGGGAGGCCAGCAACGGTTCGGCTGTTGGGTCGGGAATTTCGGCCAGGGCGGCCAGGGCCGCATTTTTTATGGCTGGGTCGGAAGATGAGGCCAGCAGCCGGAGCTTGATTGCAGCTTTTGGCGTGCGTAGATTTCCCAGGGCCTGGATTATGGGAATGCTGGCTTCGGCCGGCACCCGGTTCAGGCAATCCACCAGGATTTTTTCCAGTTCAGGTCCTTTCACCCTGAGCATGGCCCTGAGGGCGCAATCGGTCAGGCTAGGATTATTGAGGAAGCTAGCCAACCGGGTTAGATGTTTCTGGTCAACCAGGTATTGAGCTTCTTCCAGAAGAAATTTTCTTATTTCATCCGCACGGGCGGCGGAGGTCAGTCTCAAAAGGTCATCGGCCAGTCTTTCTTTTTGAGTTTCGCGGCCGGGTCTGCCGCTCAGTATTACCAATCCGTCGAGGGCATAACGGGCCAGGCTGTCATCGCCTTCTCCGGGCGCGGCCAATCGGCGGCCGAGCTCATAAACAACAGGAGAACCAGCCAGGAGCATTTCTGTAAAGATTTTTTCTGCTTCTTCCTGGTTCTGAGCCGGAAGATGGCGCAGCCATGAGTCCACTTTTTGCACAGTGGTTTCATCAGGGGTAAGAATGCCGGCCGATATGGACCGCTCTGAGGACACGGCTGGAATGGTCTTAGTCCTGGCCGCGGGTGGCTGACAGGCCGGGAAAGCCGAAAATATGAGCAGACAGGCAATCAAAAGGGCAAAAATATTTATACTGGAAGGGCGCCCCGTTTTCAGAGGAAGAGAACCTGGATTAATAGTCGCCAGGCGCGGGTTTTCTAAGACCATTTCAATATCCTTGAATGATTTCATCCCAGGGACTGCGCCTGGGCTCATCAATCAAAAGATTGGCCTGTTCGTCCCCGATAAAAACCTGTCGCTCGGGGTCGAAGCGCAGGTTTCTGCCAAGACGGACCGCAATCTTGGCCAGGTTGACCAGAGTACAGGAGCGATGACCGTTTTCTTCGTTGAGAGCGAACCGGCGACGCTCACGAACCGCCTGGTGAAAGTCGGTAACCTGGGGCTCGGGGTCGGGCAGGGTTTTCAGTTTGTCCAGAAGACCAGGAATGTTGCTTCTCAGGCCCGGGTAGAGTTTACCTTCTGGACCTTCGATGAAGGGAACATCTTTCTGAAGGTTCTCACCGTCCAGGATGATTTGGCAGCCGTCCTCATAACGCAGGACAATTTTTCGCCAGCGACCGCAGGCATCCGGATGTTGCTGGGGAGCATCAACTTCGATTTCCACCGGGCTGGTCTGATCTTTTTCCAGCAGGTACTGGACGGGGTCGAGGTAATGCATGCCCATGTCGCCCAGTCCGCCGCCGTCGTAATCCCAGTAACCGCGGAAGGTGACGTGAACGCGGTGCGGATGGTAGGGTTTAAACGGCGCTGGGCCCAGCCAGAAATCATAATCCAGCTCCGGGGGCACCGGCTGGGGCGGGAGATAGGTTTTTCCCTGCCAGTAGAATTTCCAGTCAAAGCCGGTAGCTCCGCTGATGGTTACGCGGAGTGGCCAGCCGAGCAGACGATGCTCGACGATTTTTTTGATGGGCTTGACCGTAGTGCCGAAACCGTAGAAAGTTCCCTCGAACCGGAACCAGGTATTGACCCGGAAGATGCGTCCATAACGCTGGACTGCGGCCACGACTCTCTGCCCCTCGCCGATGGTCCTGGTCATCGGTTTTTCACACCAGATATCCTTGCCGGCCCGGGCCGCCGCGATGGACATCAGGGCATGCCAGTGGGGCGGGGTGACGATATGGACGATGTCTATATCCGGGCGAGCCAGGACTTCGCGAAAGTCGAAATAACCTTTAACTCCCGGCCCGGTCAATTCCAGGGCTTCTCGCAGGTGGGCGCGGTCGACATCGCAGACGGCCAGAAGGCGTCCGGGATAACGAATATGGGCTTTGCCCATGCCGCCAACTCCGATGATAGCCTTGGTCAGCTCGTCGCTGGGTGCGATGTATCCCCGGCCACCGAGCACCCGACGTGGGACCAGAAGCAGCCCGCAGGAGGCGGCCAGGCCAGTCTTGAGGAAATTTCTTCTGGAAATCATCATCTTATTATCGAGAGATATCTTTTATCCTAATCATGGCAATTAATCAACCTTAAAAGGAAGGGGGCATGTCCCCTTGTGATCCTGTTCTTATCGGTCGAAGAAGTTGTTCAGCCTGAACCCTGACAAAAAATCCTTTGGTTAATATGGCAGGCTTGTTTAAAATTAGATTACCAGATGATTTCGGAACTAGGATTAAAGTCTTATCGTTCAGACAGCCGGTTTCCTCTATCTTTCCTAACCCCCGGCCCAACCGTCTACATATATATTAGGGGGACGGCTAAAAATGGGTTCCTGGCGTGAGAGTAGGTTCTGGAAGGAACAAAAAAGATTTATAATCAAAACCGCAATCATCGGCTTTTTCCTTCCGATCCTAATCGAGTTATTAAGAATTAATATCTTTTTGACTTTTCCATTACCAGGCATTTTGTGCTTCCGGCTCTTTTCCTTGGTTACGTGCTAATTAAATCTATCGAAAGGAGCGATTCCTTTCTGGAAACGCTTAGGGATTATTGCACCTTTGCCCCGTTTGATTATGTGGAAAGGGAAGGCCTGCTGGAGAGGAAGTTCAATGCCACTTACGCCTTGATCCTGGTTAACGTCATTATCCATTATGGAATCGAACTCCTGGGGCCCCAGGCCTGGGTGGCGGCAACCACAAATCTGGCTTTTCTCCCCCTTCGATTTCAACTCTGGAATTTTGTTCTGAGTCCCCTGGCCCATATGTTCCTTCACGCTGAGGCTGAGCACCTCTGGGGAAACATGTTCTTTCTGTGGATATTCGGGCTGGTCCTGGAAAGAAGCATCGGCTGGAAAAAATTACTAAGAATATATTTATTGTCGGGGTTGATAGCCGACCTGGTACCGGCTTACCTGAAGATCTTGATGTTTGAAGATTGGTCAGTTGGAATAGGAGCTTCCGGAGCCATCAGTGGATTGGTCGGAGCTTTTGCTCTGCGGCTTTTTTAAAAGCGGATGGTTTTTCCCAGGCCGATGCTTGGGCTGCTGTCCGGGTTGATGGGGTTGAATCTCAAGGTAAGGATGAATTCGATAATGGTGATCATGTTTTATTTCTTCTATGATTTTCTTGGTAGCTTATTTCAGCTGGCCGGCCTGGACCTGAAAGTCGGTTATCTCGCCCATGTTAGCGGAATGTTTTTCGGAATGTACCTGGCTTCCAGAATGAAATTTCATGACCAGGCTATCGAAGAGATGATGCTGGAAAGAGCCGCGGCAGCTATTGATGAAGCGGGGGACAATCAACAAGCCGAACAGCTGCTCCAATACTTGCTGGAAAAAAATCCGGCCCGGGTGGAAGCCCTGGTCTTGATGGCCCGTTTGAAAAGTCGGTCAGCACCTTCCGAGGAGGGGAAGGGGCTCTATCTGAAGGCCCTGGGTATTTTTAATTGATAGGGAGCCAGAAAGGGCAGCTGAAGTATTTGCTGAATATTTCGGTTGCTACCGAGAACCTCTGGAGCCTGCCAGCTAACTCAGGTTGACCGAAGCCCTGGAAAAAATCGGTAAAGCCGGCCTGGCGGCCCGAGCCCTGGAGCTCCTGGCCGACCATCCTGAAACTCCTGAAGCCTGGCGCCCGAGGATTCTGTATCGGGCAGCCCTGATCCTGGAAAAGCTGGAATTCTACGAAGGAGCCTGTTTCCGTTATGAACAGCTCCTGCAAAAGTATCCGGGTTTCTCGGAAGCTGAAAAGGTTGGCCGCCAGCTGGACAGGTTAAGGACGGTCCGCAGTGACCCCACCTGGTCGTCATTTGTCAGGAAAAAGAAGACCAAACTCTCGTCTCCCTCAATCTGCGCTTGCTTTCTTGATGGTCCCCGGTCTCGGGATTAATAAAAGAGATGAAGGCGAGGCCAGAACGGAAGCGAAGAGACAAGCGAGTGTCCCCATTATTGCCCCTTATTGTGCCTTCAGAGTAGCTTGCCCGGGTCTTAATTAATTTGTAAACTCTAGTCAGCTCATAAAAGGAGGGCGTTTTATGAAAAACCGATGGGCAGGGCTGGTAGCAGAAAAAAAGAACAGGTACGGGAATAATGGTTTTCGGTTTTTCCTGGCAACCCGGTGGCTGGCGAGTTTTATGACACTTTTAGCTTTGGCTATGGTTTTTATGCCTGTGGAATCAAGAGCGGTTAATTATAAGGATTACAAGGCCTCGCTTTTTGGCATCAAGTCCAACGGCACCACCCTGAACACCCGCTCCATACAGAGGGCCATCGACTATATCAGTGAAAACGGCGGGGGGAGGCTGGTGTTCGATGTCGGTCGCTATCTCACCGGGACCATCTACCTTAAGTCTAACGTTACCATACATCTCCTGGAAGGTGCCATTCTGGTCGGTTCACCCAACCCCTTTGATTATGATACCCAGCGCAACTGGACGGCCCTGATCTTTGCCCTGGAACAGGAAAACGTGGGCATTACCGGGGAGGGCGGTGTCATAGACGGACAGGGTTTTATCGTGGCCAACAATCTGGTGGACATAATCCACAAGGGCCTGGTCCAGGACCCGCTCCGCAACGACCGTCCCCGGGAAGGCATCCGGCCGCAGAATATCTATTTCTGGCGTTGCCGGAACGTCCGCATCGAGGGCCTCACCCTTAAGGACCCGGCCAGCTGGAACCAGCAATACGACCAGTGCCAGAACGTCGTTATTAAAAAGCTGATCATAGACAGCAAATCTTACTGGAACAATGACGGCCTGGACATTGTCGACTGCGATAACTTTGAAGTGTCAGATTGCTACATAGATGCGGCCGACGACGGCATCTGCCTCAAGTCGCACGACGAGAAGGCCGTCTGCCAGAATGGCTACATTCATAACAACGTCATCCGTACCAGTGCCAACGGGATAAAGTTCGGGACGGCCTCGCTGGGCGGGTTCAAGAATGTCCGGATAATTGATAACGTGGTCTATGATACCTACCGTTCGGCCATTACTTTTGCCGCGGTTGACGGGGGCTTCGTCGAAGACGTGGTGGTGGATAAGCTTAAGTCCATCAACACGGGGAATGTGATTTTCTTGAGGATTGGCGAGCGCTGGAAACCCGGGAAGAAAGGCAGAATGCGAAACATTTCCATCTCCAACGTTTATGCCGAGGTGCCGGCCACCAAGCCTGATGCCGGATATAATTATGAAGGCCCCTGGGAGCATCAGCCCCGGAATGTCTCGCCCTCATCGATCGTTGGGCAGCCGGATGCCCTGATAGAAAACGTAACTCTTAAGAACATCGAAATCAGGCATCCGGGCGGGGGCGACCCCAACTTCGCCCGGGTGGGTATTGATGAACTGGACAAAGTGCCCGACCTCCCGAACGCCTACCCGGAGTTTTCCATGTTTAAGGAGCTCCCGGCCTGGGGCTTTTATGTGCGCCATGCCAGGAATATCACCTTTGAGAATGTCAGGCTGGTGGCGGCCAAAAAGGATTACCGGCGGGCCATCATTCTGGATGATGTTCACACCATGCGCATCAGTGGGCTCCAGGTTCAGGAACCCGGTCCGAAAAAAGAACCGGTGTATATTTATAAATCAACAAATGTAAAAATTGAAAAGTGAAAAAAGGGGGACACGAGAGTGTGTCCCCCTATCTTATTTTGTAGCCCAGGCGATGAAACTGGCCAGGTCGCTCTTCAGTTTCTTCAGAGACGGTTTGTGGATGTACATCATGTGCCCGGCTTCATAATAGCCCATTCTCACCCTGTCCCTGAATGAACCATCCAGCATCAACTGGCTGAAAGTATACTCGGTGCCGAAGAACGGCGTGGCCCCGTCGTAGTATCCGTTGCAGCAGAAAACTTTAAGAGCCGTATTTTCGGCCATGGCCTGTCTCAACGTTTCAGCCACGTACAGGGAACCATCCCTGGAGCTGCGCCCGGCCGCCCGGGTCACTCCTGGAATCCGGGACTGAGCCGGCTGAAAATTGAAATTCCAGGGATATACATTGCCATAAATGGCGTAGGGTACCTCTTTCTTATAATTCAAAACCGTCCCCACGTAGTTATTCAAAGCGGCCGAGAAGGAACCCATGATCAAAGCGCTGGAAGGGTCGAATTCGTAGCTTTCTCCGGCGGCATCGGCATCTCGGCCCGTAAACCGGCTGTCTAGGCGCCCGACCGTCAGGCGCCGGTCGCGCAGCAGTTCTTTAACAAACCGGTCGTGGCGGACCCGCAGATTGGAATTCTTCAGGTAATCAACTGATAGCCCCGTCAGTTCCGATAGTCTTCTGGCCATAACCTCCACTTCTTCGGCCCTCAACAGATTTCCTTTGAGCAAAGCTGGCATATATTCTCTCAGGGCGAACTCCCGGGCTTCCTCCACCACCGCGGTCAGCTCTTTATTCTGATTCCCGGCCGGCAACTTCCGGTGATACCAGGCCGTGGCTGTGTAATGTGGCAGGAAGACCATGTAGGACAGGTTATTCCCCGGGTTGAAAGATAGCGTGGCAAAATCCAGAACGCTCGACAGCAACACAATGCCGTTGAGATAGATGCCGTAGGTCCGGTTCTGCAGCACCCCGGACAGCACCGCAGCCCTGGTTGTCCCGTAACTCTCTCCCAACAGAAACTTGGGCGAGCTCCAGCGGTCGAATTTCGTCAGGAAAATCCTGATAAACTCGGCGAAAGCATTGCCGTCTTCTTCCACCCCGTGGAACTGACTTCCTTCTTCGCCCGGCAGGGGCCGGCTATAACCGGTGGACACTGCGTCTACGAACACCAGGTCGGTCACATCCAGCAGGGAATATTCGCTGTCTACGACTCCGGCCGGGGTTTTTATGGGATAACCCTCATCATCCATGGCCACCCGTCTCGGCCCGACCCCGCCCAGGTGCAACCAGACCGTAGATGAGCCCGGCCCGCCGTTAAAGCAGAACATCACTGGCCTGATTGATTTATCTTTTATGTCGTCTCTGGTGTAGGCCACGAAAAACATGGAAGCCCCGGGCAGTTCGTTCTGTTTCAGCACGGTCAGCTCCCCGGCCGTGGCCGTGTAGGGAATAGCCCGGCCGTCGATCATCACCTGGTGCCTGGTAACGGAAAAGGGCCTGGTTTCAGGCGTCGGTAGCTTTTTCGCTTCCGGCCTGGTTTCCTGCTCCGGCGGCCTTCCGCCCGGTTCGGTTCGGGATTGAGAGAGGGCGGGTACCAAACCCAGAATCAATAAAGAGGAGAGCACTATGATGACCCATGAAGTCTTCAGACCTGGTTTCATCAAAACCTCCTGTAAAAAAAGGGGACACAAAAGGGTGTCCCCCTTCTTATAAATTTACAGGGGTAACCTTGTCAAACAGAAATTTCTTTCGGGTAGGCAATAGTATCCAAGCAAAGAGAAGCTTGTGGAAGTAAAGGGCGGCAGAACGGCATAAGCATGAGGGCCGAGGTTCTTAGTGCAGAGTTTTGGGGAAACTTGATCCTGGATGCCGGGCCATCTATTTCGTCAATAACTTATGCTGATCGAATAACCGCCGCTGCCGCTGCCGAACCTGGGATTCACCACGTGGCTGAAAATTGACCCCCAGGAATAACTCACCCCGACCGAAAAATAATACTCGTAAGAAGTAGCTAGCTGCTTTCTCATCAGCAGCACATCCTCCCAGGAAGCCCCGGCCTTGGCAATGGAGATCAGGTCGTGTATCCTGGCATAGCCGCCATAGACATTAACCGAAAACCCCCGGAACAGTCTGACCGACAGGTCGGTGTTAACCTCTATCCGGTACTTGCTTAAATCATGGAAGTAGTGAGAGCCTTCCACGCCGGTGGTAACTGTGCCCCACTTTTGCTTTAATTCCAGCGTGGCCGACAGGTTCTCACTCACCAGGAATTGCCTGGTTCGGTCGAAAATCGTCTCTTCGAAATAATAAGCTGGCCCCAGGTCCAGGCTGTAGGTTAACCGCAGTTGTCTTCTGGTCGACTGCGAGTAGGGGAAGATGTTGTATTCTACAGCCGGGGAAATCCTCGAAGAAAACTTAATATTCTGATAGGTGGATCTGGTCACGGTGGCAAAGGCTCCCACCGACCAGTGCTCGCCCAGGCTCCTGGCCACCAGGCCCCGAAAGGAATATCCATGAGACTTGCTGACATAGGCCTGGTCTTCATATTCAAAGGAATTGCGGTAGAAATTGCCGCTCAGCGACAGCCTGACCTTCCACTCCGGCGTCACCCGGTTGGCCGAAAAATTTCCATAAACGCTCTGGTAGGAATAGCTTTTTTCCCCGTTCAAAAAGCTATTAGTGCTCAGGCTAAAAACCCAGAAATTCCAGGGGTCAACCACCGCCGTGGGCCTGACCTCTTCTTCCAGCCCGATTTTAAGCTTCCTGGAGACCGGGCTTCTGCCGGCCAGGGGGATAAGCCCGGTCTTTATGGCCTTGACGATTGCTTGTTTTTCTCTTTCTTTTTCCAGGCCCTCTGACAGGCTCACTTCGGTCTGGTATTTTTTCCCGGCAAGTTCCCTCTGCCCGGAGAAGGTCAGTCTCAAAACCCTATGACCTTCCCTGATTTCCTCATTTACAACGATCACCACATTGGCTTCATCCTGGTTTGAGATAAACTCAGCAAACTCAACCTGCTGCCTTAATTCTTCGACTGGCACCATGGCCGCGGCCAGGAAAACTCTCAGGTTCCTAACTTCATAGTCTTCGCTGTTCATCTGGGCTGATAACGGCAGGGGGGACCTGACCAGAAGGAAGGTTAAAAGAATTATAAGACCAACCCCGGATCGCAGTTGGCCTCCCGCTCTGTTGCGGGCTGGAGCAGCTGGCCAGGAATTGTCTGACCTTAACCTATCCCCAGCCTCCCTGATATTCATCTTGTTATTTTCCTGCTTTTTGTTCTGTCTTTTTTTTGAAAGCATGTTGTCTGTCTGTCTCCTCAAAAGGAACGTTGCCTCCGGCTTCAAAATCTTTTTTGGTAAAGTCATCACTTTTTACCTTTACGCGCCCCGGTTGCTGGCCTCCTAATCAACATCGATTGATATCCCGCCGCTGCTCACTGAGCCAAACCGGGGATTAACCACGTTGGTAAAAATGGAGCCGAAACTATAGCTGAAACCGACGGCCAGGAAATAGCTGTAGCTGGTGGCCAGCATCTTGCGTTGCAGAATAACTTCTTCCCAGGTGGCCCCTCCCTTGGGCAGCGAAAGCTGGTCGTGGATGAGCGAGGCTCCGCCGAACAGGTAGGCATTCAGGCCTTTAACCAGGTTCAACGAAATCACGTTGAAAATAGAAACCTGGTGCTTGCTCAGGTCGTGAAAGTAATGTGAACCCTCAACTGAGGTGCTGATGCTACCCCATTTTTCCCTCAACTCCAGGGTAACGGCCAGCGACTGGCCGAGCAATGTCTCTTTCATCTTGTCGTACAGAGTTTCTTCAAAGTATTTGGCCAGGGTCGGACCCACCTTATATAAGAAGCGAAGCTGTCTTCGGGTCGAATCCGAATAGGGGAAGAGGTCGAACTCGATGGCCGGGGAAATATTGAGTTTTAGTTGATAATTGCTGTAGGTGGAACGAGAGACCGAATAGAAGAAGCCAGCCGACCAGTGTTCTCCCAGGCTCTTAACGAATAGCCCGCTGCCGCTGTAACTGCTGGTGTTCGATTTCAGGGTCTGGTCTTCGTAAGTGTATCGGTCGTGCCGGTAGGAGGCACTGCCAGTGAAATTGAATTTCATATCTTTGGTAACCCGATTGGCCGAGAAAGAACCGCGGATGGACTGGGAAGCGTGGGCCTGTTCACCGCTGAAATAGCCGCTGCTGCTCAGGCTGAATACCCATGACTTCCATCTGTCGACCGTTGGGCTCGGGGCTGCCTCCTCTTTCTGGAAGTCCACTTTGATTTTTTCCCGGATAGGGGTGCGGTTGACGTAAGCCATGAGACCAATTTTCAGAACTCCGGTCAGCCCGGACCTGATTTCCTCTTCGGTATCTGTCTTGTGTGAAAAATATTTGAAGATATCATCCTGGCCCTGGAACCGGTTCTGCCCGATGAAGGTCAGAGTATATTCGTGCCCACCGCTTCCGGTGTCCAAGGTTGTAATCAACACATGGACATCTGCCTCTTTCCGTTCTCTGACATAATTTACAAACGGAATTTCAGTCTTGATGTAGTCCAGGTCGCAGGAGCCGCAGTCAAGGTAAACTTTGGGCGCTGTTTTTTTGAGTTCTTCAATGGATTGGGTTCTTGAATCCTGGGCCGGGACGTCCGCGGCCCGACCGGGCCACGGAGCCAGGGTGATAACCAGGATGAAGCCCCAAAGGATTAATTTTCTCAACTTTTTTAAATTTTCTTCTGCTTTCTCTACTCCGGGCGACATGAATTCCTCCTCTCCTGGCCTGAACGCCAACATAGTCTGCTAATTATACGCTTCTGCAAGAAAAAAGTTACACCTGCCCGCTAAGTTCACCTGATCATGGACTTAAGCTGCGACAGACGCTCCCGGGCCCTGGAGACATTGGCTGGGTCTTCGCCTCTGGTATCGGCCAGGTAAAGTTCAAAGGCCCTGACCGCTTCCGGCAATCGATTCGTTTCGAGGCAGGCAATGGCCAGGTTGAGGTAGGCTTTGGGCGAAGGTTTAAGCCGCACGACTCTTTCCAGTACGGGCAAGCTTTTTTCATATTCGCCGAGCAGGTTGTAGATTACGGCCAGGTTTAAGTTATATAGAACATTCTCGGGGAAATCGGCGGCCAGCCCGGCATAGACTTCGGAGGCTTCTTTCTGACGTCCAGAACGAACCAGATTTTCTGCTTTGCTCAGGCGAATCATTTCGTTTTCCGGTTCTATCAGCAGGGCCCGGTCGGCATACTCCAGGGCTTGGTCGATCTTTCCCTGTTCTTCGCTGACCGACAGTGCGACCATCAGAGCGTCATAGTTGGCCGGGTTGATGTTCAGGGCCCGGCCGGCCGCTTCCATGGCCTCAGCTTTACGGCCAGCCAGAAGCAGGGTCTGGGCCAGCTTGGCCAGGAGGCGGTCAGACCCAGGCAGCACCTCCAGTCCGCGGTTCAGGGTGCCGGCGGCTTCCAGGTGTTTTTTCTGAAGTCCCTGGACTCGCGACAGGTTTAGGTAGCTGGACTCCAGGGTCGGGGCCATCTCCACCAGTCGGACATAGGCTTTTTCAGCCGCTTCCAGTTGCCCTTTGAGTTCAAGCCAAGCGGCTTCCTGGTAAACCTTGAGTTCATTCAAGCGATCCTTGGGGTCTGGCAGAATTCCTGCGGTCTTTGGCCCGGCAACCTGAAGATAACCCAGGGAGCGTAACCTTTCCTGCTCGGTCGGGGTCATTTTCCGCCCGGCAGCGGCCAGGCCGCTGGCCGCCCTGATCATTTCTTCCAGCCGGCTTCTGAGCCGGGCTGCGGTTCGGTTTCCATCAGCATAAAGATTAATATTTTCGTTAGGGTCGGTTTGCAGATTGTACAATTCCGGTTTGGGGGCCTGAATATACTTCCAGTCCCCGGAGATGATTCCCAGCAGTTCTGACCAACCGTAATTTTCGCGGGGGAAAAAACTTTCAAGATAGATGTCAACTGGTTTTAATTTTCTTCCCAGGAGCAAGGGCTTGAGACTCTGCCCGTCAACCTCGAACTGCTGCTTGATGCCCAGCAGGTCAGCTACCGTGGGCAGGATATCAACCAGCCGGACGGGCCGGTTTATGACCTGTCCGGAAGGCAGTCCAGGCCCGACCACGATGAATGGCACCCTGACCGACATTTCATACAGGAAGAGCCCGTGTCCCTGTTCCACCTTTTCTCCGAAGGCTTCCCCGTGGTCGCCAGCGATAATGATCAGGGTACGGTCGTAACAACCATAAATTTTCAGGAGCTCAATCACCCGGCCGACATACCTGTCCATGAAGGCGACTTCACCGTCATAAAGGTCTGATTGGAATTTTCGGGCGAACTCCGGCGGGGGGTTGTACGGAAAATGGGGGTCAAAAAAATGGACCCAGGCAAAAAACCGAGAGCCGTAATTTTTCTCCAGCCAGCGGGAGAAGGTTTCATAGATGCGGTCGGCCGGCCTTTCGGCATTGTAGGATTTGTTGGCCTGCCCGGGTTCGAAAGAATCGTCGTAGGTATCAAAACCCTGGTCCAGCCCGAACCGAGAATCGACCGAAAAGGAGGCCACAACAGCTGCCGTCCTGAAGCCTCGCTCCTTGAGAATTTCGGCCAGGGTATGGAATTCTGGCAGAAGGGCATAATTGCCGTTGTTATGAAGGCCATGGCGGCAGGGATTCAGCCCGGTCAGAATGGAGGCGTGGGAAGGCAGGGTCAGCGGAACCTGGCAGTAAGCATTTTGAAACCTGGTGCCGGCAGCGGCCAGCTCATCCAGACTGGGGGTTGAGCCTCCTCGGTAACCATAACAACCGAGCCGGTCAGCCCGGGTCGTGTCCAGGGTAATCAACAGCACGTTCCAGTTTCCGGTTTCGGACAGAGTCCGGCCGGCACCAGATTTTTGTTTAATGACCAGGACGGCCGCCGCCAGAACAACCAGCAGTGTGGCGGCCACCAGTAGGACTCTTAATCCGGGCTTGTTTTTTGCCTTGGCTCGAGGCGGCTTATCTGTTCCCGGCCCAATTTCTTCTGGCCTGGACAGGGGCGTTGCCTCCTGCCCGGAGGTCAGTTTTTGTTTTCTTCTCTTTTTCTTACCCATGAACAAACCAGATACCCGGCCCGGGGCCGGCTTAACCATTATAACTTATACGGCCCTTCTTCCCAAAGTCGGTGACCAGTTCAAAGCCGGGCTGAACCTGGATGAGAAAACTGCCACCCAGGCAGCGTCTTTATCAGTGAAATCAGGCGGCAGAACACAGGCCCTAACGGGCATAGTTATCCAGAAACTATTTGCCCGAAAAGTCGGCTTATCGGCCGCTGACCATAACACTCTCCACTCCTGTTTTTTAAATTCCATTCCTGGGTGACAGGGCGATGGCCGGAACGCAGCTGGTGTCCAGAATGTTCGAGGTTATCGGCGAGGCCCTGCGGGTTGACCATTTTCAGCTGGTGGCATTCGACTACCGGCAGCGCCCCTTTTTCCAACAGTTCCGGGGCAAGAAGGCGGCACTCAGCGAAAGCGAACGTCTCCACCTGATTAACCGGGCGCTGGAAAAAAGAGAAATGATGGCTGGCCAGGTCAACCACGGGCAGGATATCCTGGCCGCCTGCTACCCGTTTTGCTGGCAGGGGCAGACCTTCGGTTTTGCCTATCTGGAAAAACACCACCCGGAGGCGACGCTCACCGAGGCCGAAAAGGACATACTGTCCTCGGCCCTGCCCATGGTAAAACTTCTGGCCCAGGAGAGCTCCCCGCCGGAAGAGGTGAAAATAAAGCCTGAGAACACCGAGCTAGAATTCCTCGGCCTCAGCCAGGCTTTTCGCCTTATAAAAGAACTGATGGATAAAGTCAAAGAAGTCAGTTCACCAGTCCTGATTACTGGAGAAAGCGGCACCGGTAAAGAACTCATGGCCCGTATCATCCATCACAGCGGGCCCCGGCGGCGAGGCCAGTTCGTGGCTGTCAACTGCAGCGCCATTCCCGACAACCTGCTGGAATCGGAGCTTTTCGGTTATGTCAGGGGCGCTTTCACCGGGGCCCTGCGCGACAGACCTGGCCTGGTGGAAGAAGCCAGCGGCGGGACCTTCTTTCTGGATGAAATCGGCGACCTGTCCCTTCCGCTCCAGGCCAAGATTCTGCGAGTCCTCCAGGAGAAAGAAATCAGGCGAATAGGTGAAAACCGTAGCCGCCGGGTTGACGTCAGGTTCATCAGTGCCACCCATCGCAACCTGGAGCAGGAGGTCTCGGCTGGCCGGTTCAGGCAGGACTTATATTTCCGCCTGAGAATCATCACCATTGAAATTCCGCCACTTCGCCACCGGCCGGAGGATATCCTGGTGCTGGTCAACCATTTCCTGGATAAATACTGCCGAGAAATGAATAAGGCCAGGGCTTTCTTTTCGCCGGCGGCCCTGGAGCTTCTTCTGAAATACGGCTGGCCGGGAAACGTCCGCGAACTGCAGAATGAAATCCAGCGGGCACTGGTGCTGGCCGGGAACAGCCGGGTCCTGGGTGAGGAGCTCCTGTCCGATGATATAAGGAGGTCAAAGGATAGGTCGCTGGCCGACCGCTGGGACTACTCCCGGGCCAAGGCCGAGTTCGAGAAAAAATTCCTGGGCGAGGCCCTGCGCCACTTCCATTTTCACCGGGCCCGGACCGCGGCAGCCATCGGACTGACCAGGCAGGGACTTTTCCGCCTGATCAAGAAATACGGCCTGGACCGCGGGTCAAATTGAGTTGAAGCGCCAGTCCTTTTCTGTTAAATTCTAAATGTTATGGAAGGAAAAGAAAAAAAGGAAAAAGGGGAAAAAGTATTCCAACTGGTCTGCCCGCACTGCGGCGCCCGGCTCTGGGTGGACTCCAGCTTGAGGGAAATCATCCAGTCGGAAAAGGGCCAGAAAAAGAGGGCCTCCTTTGATGAGCTTCTCCTGAAGGAACAAAAGAAGGCCGAGGAAATCGGCCAGAAGTTTGAATCAACCGTCGAACTGCGCCAGAAAAAGCTGGAGCAGGCCAAGCAGGCTTTCGAGAAAGCTCTGAGCCACCTGGACGAGCTGGAACAGGAAATAGAAGAAGAAAAGGATAAACAATAGCCATCAGTCCGAAACCGGCCAGCCCTTTTAATCTAAGAATAGCTATGGGAATCAGTGTGTTTTTCAGGATAGCCTTTCTTAGAGGTCAGTCCAGATTGAAGAATTAAGACGGAGGACTATTTTCCTGCCTGTGCCTGGTGGAATCTACGGAATCTACGTTGTTTAAATTAATAAGGGCGGGACCGGAAAAATTCTGCTTTAGCCGGAAGAACCCGGGCCATTTGTTCTAATCAATGTGGGCATTTTCCTGTGCACCCGTCATCCCTTGTTTCCATTGTTTGCTGCGGGCCTGGTAATTTCTGCTCGACCGGCACTTAACTCCCGGGCTGGGTTTCGTCATCGCTTATTTTTTTAGCCATGGTAAAGCCAGTGAAGCCGAAGACAGCCAGGATTATTACCGCAAAATAATTGGAAAAGGTGTAAAGGAGGTAAGAAAAGGTCGGCACACCCAGGGTGCCGGTGATGTAGACCCCGGCCATGCTCCATGGTATGAGCGGCACTATTATCCCGCCGCTTTCCTCGATGATCCGCGACAGGTTCTTGGCGGCCAGCCCTTTTTTTCTGTAGGCTTCCGATAGCAACTCGGCCGGGATGATCATCGACAGGTAAGAACTCCCGGTGATGAGGGCGGCCAGGATGGTGGTGCCGATGGTGGTCAGGACCAGGCTCCAGATTTTATCGGCCAGTTTCATGATCTTCTCCAGGAGGACGGCCAGCATCCCGGTCTTCTGCATGATGCCGCCAAAGCTGAAGGCGGTGAAGGCTACCAACTGGGTTTCCATCATGCTCATCAAGCCGCCACGAGAAATCAAACGGTCGACGGCTTCCAGCCCGGTACGGGCTGAGTAGCCGGAATTGACGGCCAGGGCCACCTGGGTCAGGCTGGTCTTCTGGAAGATGACGGCCAGGGCCACGGCCACCGCCGATGAAATCAACATCCCCGGGATGGTTGGCTTCTTGGTGAAAGCGTAATAAAAAACAATCAGTATCGGAAGCAACAGCAGCAGATTAAAATTAAAATTCCTGTCCAGGGTGGAGGTAATCTGCTGGATTTTTTCCCGGTCGAAATTCCGGCCCCCGTACCTCAGGCCCATGAAGAAATATATTACCAGGCCGGCCAGCCAGGCCGGGGTTCCCGACCAGAACATGTGCTTGATGTGGTCAAAAAGATTGGAACCGGCGGTCACCGCGGCCAGATTGGGTATGTCCGAGAGAGGGGACATCTTGTCCCCGAAGTAAGCCCCGGCGACGATGGCCCCGGCTGCCGGCCCGAGCGGAATGCCCAGGCCCATGGCTATGCCGATGAAAGCCACGCCCAGGGTGCCGATCGTCCCCCAGGATGTGCCGCAGGCCAGTGAAGTCAGGCTGCAGACCAGGCAGGCTGTTAACAGGAAGTACTTGGGGGAGATGAGCTTCAGGCCGTAATAGATGATCATCGGGATGGTGCCGCTGGCAATCCAGGTGGCCACCAGAACTCCAACGGCCAGCATGATCAGGATGGCCGGCAGGGCTTTCCTGATGCTCTCCACGATACCGGCTTCCATATCTTTCCAGGAATATTTAAGGTAGGCACCGAGACAGGCGGTGATGAAAGCTGCCGCCACCAGCAACACCTGGGCTTTTACCCGGTAGATGCCATAACCGATGCCCAGCAGAAGGGCCATGGAAATAAGAGGAATTAAGGCCAGTCCGAATGATGGCTTCCTGGGCCCGCTTCGGGCTTCCCTCTGGATGCCTTCTTGTTCTTCCATCTTTTTCTCCTGCTGTCGGCCGGGATTAATTTCACCCGGCCCGAATCATCAGGCAGTGGTCTGGTTTCAGAGCTAGTTTATAAGACGAACGTGCTGCCAACCTTAAGCCGTCCTTCTTCCACCGTCATCCGGCCGCGGCTGAAAACATACTTGACCCGGAGTGCTTCGTCGAGAAGCAGGAGGTCGGCCTCATAACCGGGAAGAAGCTTCCCCTTTCCCGGCAGACGGTAAAAATCGGCCGCGTTAGTAGAAAAAACGGTGGCAGCTTCTTCCAGGGACAGAATGTTCTTCTGCACCACTTCACGGAAAACCCGGATGAAATCTTTCTGGCTGGCCACAGTCAGGGCCACCAGTTTGCCCTTCTCATCAAACACCGGCAGGCTGCCATTGGCGTCGGAGCTGACGGTAACCCTGGTCAGCGGCAGGCCCAGAGACTTAATCTGGTTAAGGGCTTCGGGAACACTGACTTCCTCCGGGTCATACGGTTCAGGCCCGCAGGTGAAATCAACGAAACCTCCGCGCCTTAACCATTCCAGGGCCTCCGAGAAAAGATGACGGTTGCGGTTGGCATGGGTGGCTACCACCTGGGTAGCCGGAAGTTCGCTTTCTTCCAGCATCCTGAAAAAATACTCCAGCCCGCGCCGTCCGTCTCCCAGGTGAAAATGGGCCACCCCGGCCTTTCCGCCCAGCAGTCCTCCGACCCGGCATTCGGCTACCAGTTTGAGGAATTCTTCGAAGGTCGGCTGCGAGGAGCGATGGTCGGAGATAGCAATTTCGCCCGCCCCTATGACTTTATCGATCAGGGTCAGGTCTGACCTGACGCTTCCGGTTATAGTTGGTGCTGGTAGGTTGTAGGCCCCGGTATAAATCCAGGTGCTCAGCCCTTCTATTTCCAGGGCCCGGGCCTTGGCCAGGAGCGAGCTCATGTGTCTGGTGACGCTGTCGGTACCCAGGCAGCCGATGACCGAGGTCACACCACAGCTGAGGCAATCTTCAATTCTTATTTCCGGGGCCCGGGTGGCCGGCCCCCCTTCACCCCCGCCGCCCAGGATGTGAACGTGGGGGTCGATGAAGCCCGGAAGAGCGGTCAGCCCCGTTCCGTCGATCACTTCATATTCCACTCCCTCCAGCTTCACCCGGCCGGTCTCGGTCACGGCCTCAATTCTTTCCCCGGCTATCAGCATATCCCGTAGTGGACCCGTGGGCTGGCCGATAATTTTTATGTTCTTAATCAGGGTAACCATCCTGCCCTCGCTTTCAGGCTGAAAATAAATTAACACTCTTTCGGTGTCCTGACAAGAAGAATCCTGCTGGCCAACAGGGGATAAAAAAAGAGGGGAGATTACCAGCAAATATACAGCCTGATAAACATTTCCAGCTCGAACGTCGTTTAATCTACGAAACGAGGTAAGAAGCGGAAGGTTAGGTTTTCAGGCAAGCCAACCTTAATAGCAGATAGAACACTAGATTACAGACTGGAAACCAGGCTGAGCTTTGTCCCAATGAAAAGGCAAGATTGAAAGTCCGGCAAACCATAAAATCTTTTTGAAATTTTACCCCTTATGGGCTAAAATAATTAGCCCATGTCCAGGACTTTTGAAGAAGAACTGAAGAGTTTCGAAAAGGTCATCCTGAGAATAAGTAATCTGGCTCTTTTTCCTAAGAAAATTTCCGTCCGGGGTGCTGAGAATTTTGTCCGGGAAGGGCCCAACATCATCGTCGGCAACCACGTCGGCAGCTACAAGGATGTGGCCGTCCTGTTCAAGACCATTCCCCGGCCGATTTTCTTCACGGCCAATAAGATGATTTTTTCCAAAGAAGACTTCAGTTTCCTGGTTCGCAAGCATCTATACCGAAGCATGAAGAATTTCGGTCTGATGGTCCATTTCCTGCTGAATCCCTTTTTTACTCTTATTGTCCGTTATATTTCATCCAACATAGCAAAGGTCGGTTATATTCCAGTCGACCTCTACGAGGGACGAGCCGCTGCCGTCCGGAAATGCCAGGAGTACCTGAAAGTCGGAAGGGCCATTGTTCTGCTACAGGGCCGGGGTCATTTCGACGACGCCGACCCCAACCCCTATGTGGCTCGTTTTCGTCACGGCCCGGCAGCCATGGCCTATAACCTCTACAAAGAAGACCGGCTGGACGTGCCGGTCACTCCGCTGGCCTTCTTCGGCACTCACCTCCCCTTCGGCGTTCCGGCCACGATTCAGGTTAATGTGGGCCAACCGATGTTCATCAGCCGCTACTGGGTGGAGAATGACAGCCGGCAGACAGTCGAGAATTTTCGCCAGGCTCTCGAAAAGACAGTTAACCGTTTGTTCCTGGAGCTGCTACGAGACCGTTAGCTGGCTGGTTTTCTAATAGATTTGCCGGGCAATTCAGTTAAGAACGAATAAAAGGAGAGCGAGTCATGTTCAAGGGACATCCCAGGGGATTGTTCGTGGCCTTCTTCGCCAACATGGGAGAACGTTTCGGGTTCTACACCATGGTCAGCATCTTTGTCCTGTTCCTGCAGGCTAAATACGGGATGACGCCGGGACAGACCGGCTTCATGTACGCCACCTTCATGTTTTTCGTTTATTTCTTCCCGCTGCTGGGCGGTTTCCTGGCCGACCGGGTGCTGGGCTACGGCCGGACCATCAGCATCGGCCTGGTGGTTATGTTCACCGGTTACCTGCTGCTGGCCCTGCCTACCAGGTTTCAGACCGGATTTGCCCTGGTGGTGGCGGCCCTGGCCACCATCGCCCTCGGGACCGGTTTATTCAAGGGCAACCTCCAGGCCCTGGTGGGCAATCTCTATGATGACCCGAAATACAGCCATCTCCGGGACCGGGCCTTTACCATTTTTTATATGGGCATCAATGTCGGGGCCATGTTTGCCCCTTCAGCTTCGGAGGTAGTCTCCAACTTCGTCCTGAAGAAGAGCAACTTCTTTTACGATGCCCGGATACCAGCCCTGGCTCACGATTTTCTGAACGGAAAACTGGCTGATGCCAACCAGCTTCTGGAGCTGGCCCAGAAACAGAACCCGGCCATTACCACGGACGGGCTCAGACAATTTGCCGAGACCTACCTGGGTGCCCTGGGCAAATCCTATCACTTTGGTTTCGGGGTGGCCTGCTTGAGCCTGATTATCTCCATGCTGATTTTCTGGGGTTTCAGAAAATATTACCGCCAGGCCGATATTACCGAAAAACAGAAAGAAAGATCAGCCGAACTCAAGGCTCAAATGGTAGAACTGACCCCGGAACAGACCAAGCAACGACTGGTGGCTCTGGGCCTGGTCTTTCTGGTGGTCATCTTCTTCTGGATGGCTTTCCATCAGTCGGCCGTAACCATGACCTTCTTTGCCCGTGATTACACCGTCAAGCAGGTGGGCCGGCTAACCAACCTCTGGTTTGACCTGGGCGGACTTCTGCCCCTGTTCCTGTCCGTACTGGGTTTGGTCTTCCTGTTGAAGAAGGGGGTGTCAAAGGGCGGCCGGATAGCTGGTGGATTAACTTTTGTAATCTTTGCCGGACTGACTTACCTGCGTTATAGCACCTACCCTGAGGTCAGCCCCTTCCAGCCCCAGCGCTTCCAGCACTTTAACCCCTTCTTCATCGTGGCCCTGTCGCCGCTGGTCATCGGAATTTTTTCTTACTTGAATAAAATAGGAAGGGAACCCTCAGCTCCACGGAAAATAGGAATAGGCATGCTTCTGACCGCAGCTTCCTTTTCCATCCTGGTCATCGCCTCGCTCCGACTGCCCAGTCCGGCTGAACTGGGAGGCAGGGTGGCTCCGCCCGAGTACCTGGTCTCGGTCTACTGGTTGATCAGCACCTACTTCCTGCTGACGATTGCCGAGCTCTTCCTGAGCCCGATGGGCATTTCCTTCGTTTCCAGGGTAGCCCCGCCCAAGTACAAGGGCCTGATGCAGGGCGGCTGGTTTGCGGCCACGGCTACCGGCAATTACCTGGTGGGACTGGTGGGCTACCTGTGGATGAAGGTCCCGCTCTGGGCCCTGTGGTCGATTCTGGTGGTGGCCTGTCTGCTGTCGGCTGCCTTCATGTTCAGCATCATGAAGCGGCTGGAAAAAGCAGCTTCCAGTTGATGGCGGGCCCCGCTTTCGGATCAATAGTAAGACTTTTATGATGGTTGGAAATTAAGATTGAGTAAGAATTATAAGAATTAGATGTGTCCTTTTTTGGGGAAGACCAGTAAGTGTGCTGTAGCCCGGGTAGCGGGAGCTTGTCTGCTCTTATTAAGCTTTGGCCTGAGCTTTGAGCTTCAGGCTCAATTCAGGCCACCGGCCCGGGACCGGGGCAGCTTTGTGTTTTCACTGGAAAATGATGTCTTGCTGAAGCAGGACGAAGGTTATACCAATGGTGTCCAGTTTATGTGGATTACCCCGGAGCTCAGCCAGAATTCCGAGTCTTCCTTTCTGAAATGGTTGGCTGGATTAAATCGGCGTTTGCTTGGTGGGGCCCAAAATGGACCGGGTGATAAGGGCCAACTCCGGCTGACTCAAAGGAGGGCCAGCCTGTCCCTGGTCCAGGGAATGTTCACCCCAGATAACCTCTCGGAAAAAGAATTGATACCTGATGACCGTCCGTATGCCGGTCTTCTCTATGTCAGCCTGGGGCTGGTCAAGCTCGGTCAGCTTCGTCAGGACTCGGTCGGGCTGGCCGTTGGTGTGGTCGGGCCGCTATCCCTGGCCGGGACAATTCAACGTTGGCTGCACCGGACCTATGGCTGGACCTACCCCGAGGGCTGGGAAAATCAGCTTAAGAACGAGCCCGTTGTGGAGCTGTGGTTCAACCGGCTCTGGACCCTGGTGCCGCCCAGGATTTCTTTTCATGGTCTGCAGCCGGTAGTCAAGGCCGGAGCCGGGGCCCAGGTCGGCAATTTATTGATAGCTTCTTCGGTTGTGGCTGACCTGAAGCTCGGCTTCAACCTGGAACCGCAGATGGATACATTTACCGCGGCCCCGCTCTTCAATCACTTTTTTGCCGGCCGGGCTACTCGGACTTCGGTCTATGCTTTCGTCAGGCTGGAAGGACGGGCCGTGGCCAGAAACCTGCTCCTCCAGGGTAATACTTTCCAGGAGAGTCACGGGGTTGATATCCACCGCCTGTACGGCCAGCTATCGACCGGGCTGGCCTACCAGTCGCGGCAGGCCGGCCTTCTGTTGTATTTTGTTATGAGAACCAGGGAATTCGTCGGTCAGAAATACCGGGAACCCTATTTCGGCTTAACCTTTTCGTTTAATCTGTGAAAGATTGGCAATCATGGTCGGGAGGAAGATGAGTTTGAAAAAGTTAGCCCTGTTTTGCGGGTCGCAGCCTGGACGGGATGAAATTTATGCCCGAAGGGCCAGGGAACTGACCAGGGAGCTAGCGGCCCGGGACCTGACTCTGGTTTTCGGAGGCGGGGGCATTGGCCTGATGAGGGAAGTGGCCGAGGAAATGCTGGCTGCCGGCGGCCAGGTTATCGGGGTTATTCCGAGAAATCTTCTGGAAAGGAACCTCGGTTTCCCCGGCCTTTCCGAACTGATCGTGGTCAATGATATGCACGAGCGCAAGGCCACCGTGGTCGGGCTGGCTGACGGTTTTATCGCCCTTCCCGGCGGCTGGGGAACGCTGGAAGAAATTTTTGAAGTACTGACCTGGGCCCAGCTTGGCTATCATGGCAAGCCATGCGCTTTTCTGAATATTGCCGGCTATTTTGATCCGTTGCGGGACTTCATGGCCAGGGCGGTGAGCGAGGGTTTCCTGTTGCCGGAGCATCTTAAGATGTTTACCATGAGCGAGTCTCCGGCAGAGATCCTGCGTTTCATGGAAGAATATCGCCCCCCGCTGATCCTGGATGCTATCTGGGGCCTGAATCCTGACGACCTCAGCAATCCCCGGGGAAAAGAATGAGCCGCCACCCGGAGGAGACAAATCTAATCACGGATTGTTTTATAGAACAGCGGTTTCCAGGACCGATTTCATCTTTTTGGCCAGCAACCCGACACCCTGGAAATATGATTCCCGGGGATTATTGATAAATTCATCCCGGGCTCCAGTTTAATGATTTATTAAGGATTTCTTCCGATAACGTTACCTTGAGCAGGTATGAAAAAGGCCTAGATTCATCATTTTTTGGGAGCAGCTTAGCGGCAATGGTTAGCTAATCTGTCCACTGCCTTTAATTCCGCCGGCGCCGGGCCCGGAGACTGGGCGGGCCAGGTAGCGCATGACCAGGTAGAGGGGAAGTCCCAGGACCAGGAAAGCTGAGCCCAGCAGGGCCTGCCGCGGCTGGGATATAAGGACGTTAATCGTTATGCTCAGCAGGAAGAATATGAACAGGGCCGGCAGCACAGGGTAAAACGGGACGCGGAAGCCCCGGTAATTCTCTGAGTTTTTCCCGGCCCGAGCCCGCAACACAAAGACAGTTGAGGCCACCACGGCGATGCCCAGGCTGTCCAGGAACATCACGTAGTTTACGATATTTTCGAAAGTTCGAAGAAAGGCCAGGCTGAGCAGCATAAAAGCCCCGAGGAAAAGCAGTCCGAATTCCTGGACCTGGGTCCTGGGGTTTACTTTCTTGAAAATTCCCGGCAGGGTGCGGTCCTCGGCCATGGCCAGATAAGTTCGGGGAAGCTGCATCAGGATGGCGTTTAAGAAACCCAGGGCTGAGAGGAAAATCGCCAGGGAAACAAATTTATGACCAGCTTGCCCAAAAACCACCCGGGCCGTTTCAGCTGCCACCAGCTTAGCTGAGCTCATTCCGGGCAGTCCCAGCACCCGCCAGTAGGCCAGGTTGACGACCAGGTAGCAGGCAATAACGATCAGCATCCCGGATATGACCGCCCGGGGCAGGTTCTGGCTGGAATCCTTCAGGTCGGCTCCCAGATTGATGGTCTGCTGGTAACCGCCATAACTGAAGAAAACAGAGATGAATCCCAGCCCTAGGGCCAGCCACCAGGGATTTTCGAGCGGCAGCGTAGCCTGCCGAACATCAGCTCCGCTGTGCTGGCTCAAAATCCCGGCTGCAGCCAGAACAACAATCAGCATGATTTTTGACAGGCTGAGCAGGTTCTGGGTCCTAGCCCCAGATTTTATCCCGATGTAATTCAGGACCAGGAGAACAATCACCATGGAAAAGGCCAGTAACAGGATGTTCTGGGATGTCCGGGCTTTTTCCGGCAGGATGATTGGTGCCAGGTATTCCGCTCCGATCAGGGCCACGCCGGCCCCGCTGGCCGTGTTAATTATGAAGACATTGGCCCAGTTCAGCAAGAAAGCCAGCAGCGAATTATAGCTTTCGGCTACCACCTGGTAATAGGCTCCGGGCTGGGGGAAGCGGGCCCCGATCTCGGCAAAGGTCAGCGCTCCGATCAGGGTGATGAGTCCACCGGCTATCCAGGCAGCAAAAAACAGGAATGGAGTCCTGGTGGCCGAAGCCACCATGGCCGGGGTGCGGAAGATGCCGATACCGATGACCAGGCTGACCACGATCATGGTGACATCAAAGGTGTTGAGTCTGGCCTTAATCATGAAATTACTTACCTTGTTCTTATTTCGACCGGCTGTCCTGAACTGCCCGGCTGAATAAGAATTATCTTTAACTTCGCGACAGAAGGCAAACGATAATTCTTTAAGATGCAGTTATGATGCTCGGCCTATTTGACCGCCTGAAGACGGATGGTGGCAGAACGGAAGCCGGCCCGGCGGCAGGGACATCAGTCGAGAAGGGCTACCTGATTATCTGGCTGCGAGTTGCCGGCAGGGGCCTGGCCTTTATGGAGGGACCAGGCCAGGAAGGCGGTAGGGTTTGAAGCAATTGCTCTTAGAACAGATAAGAGGGCAAACCTAAAGGCTTTAATCTCCAAAGAGCTGGAAGATTTCTCTTTTTCTCCAGAGATAGTAGCTGGCCCAGAGACAGTAAATCAGGCTGGGAATGACGATTCCCATCCGGAACAGGCCGGTCAGGGCGGCGACCAGCAGGACATCGAACAGCCACATGCCCACACCCAGGAGGGCGAAGATATAGCCAGTTTTCCTGAAACGCAACAGTCCGAACGAACTGATTATCAGGAAGACCGACATGACCAGGTCGGGTATGGCAAAAGCGTTATAGAGATTATCGGGCACGGGCAGAGTCTTGGGAAAGCGGTTGGCCAGCAGGTGGCCAGTCCAGAAGGCTATGGTCATCAGAGCCACAAATAGATTGATGACCCCGATTATCACCAGTCCCAGGATGAATCTTTTTTCTCTATCCATCTGACCCTCGGATTAAACCATCACCTCAATGATATAACATTTAATGGGTCCTGGTAATCCTGCGCCGTCTCACTTCATTTTTGTCTCGACGTTAAACGAGGATTTTGCAGGATGTGTTCCGGGGAACGGTTGGCCAGGGCGAGATTAATTCGGACAGATTTCTGGTTGGCGGCTGGCTTGCCAGGAGCATGCTAAAAACGAGTTTTAGGTTGAATATTTCTTTTACTCCCGGTCCAGTCCCTTGTTGAAGACCGCGGTCAGGAAGTGACGGTCGCGCTCGGACAGGGCCAGCCGGCCGAACAGATCATAAAGCAGGTCGGTGACATGCTCGCGGTTGGTGTCGTGCAGAAAACCACGTTTTTCCAGTTTTTTCAAAATCAGCTTTATGCAGTCTTCTTGTTCCTTACGGGGCAGAGGCGGGGCTATCTGTGGAATGGGCTGTGAGCCTGATTCCCTGAATATGGCATAAAGGCTGAGCAGAACGGCCGCGGCCAGGTTATAGGACGGCTGTCGGCCTGCCTGGGGAATAAAATAGACAAAGTTGGCCCGGCGCAGTTCCCGGTCGGACAGGCCCGTCCTTTCGTTGCCGAAGACCAGCCCGATTTTCGTTTCGGCGGGAAAGTCTTTTATTTTTTCCAGGATTTCATCAATGGTCAGTATCCTGAAGGCTTTTCTCTGTCTAACAGTTGAAGCCAGGACCAGGTTCAGGTCGGCAACGGCCTCATCCAGGGAAGCATACAGACCAGCTTTTTTCAGGATATCGGCCGAATGGACTGCGGTCCGGAAAGCTTCCGGTTGAAGTTCTGTCAACCCGGTTATTCTCAGCCCGGAAAACCCGGTGTTTTTCATGGCCCGGGCCACCAGGCCGATATTTTCCTGATTTTCCGGGTTGACTAGGACGACGGTGAACCTGTTCCTGTGGAGGCGGTCACCGGGCAAGACATAAGGAAGCTTCATGCGGAAATTATATCCCAAATGGTCAACGGGAGGAATTGACGATGACCCGGCTGGCAAACATCTTCTGTAAACGGGGATATTTTTTTCTCTTCTTATCAAAAAATTACAGCCCTGGCTCATTCTAATGTGAGTTAGAATGGCAAAAAGTTCCGCTTAAAAAGAAACAGCTTCAAGGTCTTAAGAGTGTAACCAGGGCAAACGAAGCTTGTTTTCCGGGAAAAATTGAGATGTGCTTCCGGACTCAGGTGGTTTTGCTGAAGGTGAAACCTTTCTTTTCTATAAGGTTCAGACAATGCTCAACCACCTGCCGGTCATATAGCTTTCCGGCATTGGCTCTGATTTCTTCCAGGGCTACTTCCATTCCCAGGGCTGCCCGGTAGGGACGGTGGGAAGAAATGGCTTCTATCACGTCGGCCACGCAGATTATCTTGGCTTCGAGAAGAATCTGTCCATCCTTGAGCCCGCGCGGGTAGCCGGAGCCATCGATTTTTTCGTGGTGCTGCAAGATTATTTCAGCCACCGGCCAGGGAAATTCAATGCCCTTGAGTATATCGTATCCAACCTGGGAGTGGGTCTTGATCAATTCCATTTCTATGTCCGACAAGCGCCCCGGCTTGTTCAGAATTTCTGGCGGAACGGCGATTTTCCCCAGGTCATGGATGACCGAAGCGAAATTTATAGCCTGAACCCTGGAATCATCCAGGCCCATTTCTCTGGCAATAGCTTCGGCCAGCTCGGCCACCCTCTCCTGATGACCGGCAGTGTAGGGATCCCGCACTTCCACCGTCCTGGCCGTGGCCCGGATGATTCCCTGCAGCGTCTTTTCCAGGTTCCTGGCCGCAGCCTTCCTTTCGGTTACATCGAGAATGATGGCCAGAAAGCTTTTCTTATGGGCCACCTGCACCAACTGGAGATGAACTTCTACCGGGTAGGTGGAGCCGTCTTTCCGTAGATGTATTGTTTCAAAGAGCAGTTTTTTTCGGCTGCCGTCGAGCAAGGGCCTGAGCAGAGCCGAAAATTTTGCCCGGTCAAACTCCGGTTTCAGGTCAAGCGGGGTCAGGGAGGTTAATTCTTCCAGAGTGTAACCGGTGTTGTCTAGGGCGGCCCTGTTGGCATAAGAAAGTTTCAGGGTGTCGGGCTCGAAAATATAAATTTCGTTCTGGCTGTTTTCGATCACCCGGAGCAGCTCTTCCTTTTCCTGCTCGGCCATCACTCTTCCGGTCACATCGCTGACATAATTCAGGGTGGCCGGACGGCCTTCCCAATCTATTTTGACCGCGGTAATCTCAACCCACCTGACGGAACCGTCCCTGGCTATGAACCTGAATTCATAGGTCGGTCGGAAAGTTTCCTCCTGCAATCTTTTCTGGTGTCTTTCCCAGACCATCCTCCGGTCGTCAGGATGGATAAAATCCAGGAAAGGCTTGCCGATTATTTCTTCACTTTCATAGCCATATTCCAGCGCTTTTTTGTTGGCCAGTTTTAGCACCCCGTCCTGGGCTACCAGAATGAGCTGACCGGCATTATCAAACAGGACCCGGTATTTTTCCTCACTCTCTCTCAGTTTACTCTCAGCCCTTATTCGTCTGTTCTCTTCTTGAAGCATCAGTCCGGTGAGGACGGTGGCCGGCGGGAAGATAAGCAGTATGGGCAGCCAGATTCGGCTGATAACCGTCATTCCGCTCGGCCAGGGTAAAATCAGGAGCTGACAGGCCAGCATCACCAGGTGGACAGCCAGACCGAATCCATAGAGCTCATAATGCCTGAGGTTGTTGATCTTAGACTTGAAAACAGACCTGAAGGCCAGGCCGGTAAGCGCGCTCAAGATTATGGTTGCCAGCCCGGCCCAGATACCATTGCCTCCGAGATGAGCCCGGTAAGCCATTGATATCAACGAGGCCAGAGTGGCCGGCCATAATCCTCCATAAAGCCCGGAGAGCGAGATCATTATCGAGCGGCCGTCGTAGATGAGTCCACTACCATATCTGTAAGCAATGCTCATAGCAGCCACGGCCGTCAGGCCGAAGACCAGGCCGGTCAGGATTTTTCCCGCTTTTTTTTCCAGGATGGTTACCCGGAGAATCAGGCTGTAGAGTGTTATCAGGGCCAGAATGAGAGAAACATTAAGTATCAGAGAGATGTACATCCGGGTTACCGTTCAGACAGGATTTTTCCCAGCGGCCATTGAATCTCGATGCTCTTCAAGGTCTGCGTCTGCTCCCCGAGTTATAATCATCATACTTATTATTCTAATTTGAGCTGGCTGTCAACCGGGGCCTGCTCTTAAAAGAAAAAAAGATCTCCCGAGGGACGCAGCATAAGACTCAGTTCCTGCCCTTTCTGGTTGCCGTAAAGGCGAACTCATTTCTGTGTAAGATCAGCCCAGGGAAATTGGCAAGTGAGTCTATTGCTACCCTTAATGGCCAAGTTCTCTGACGGCTTTCTCTATCCGCTGGAGAGCCTCGACCAGGGTGGCCCGGGGGCAGGCCAGGTTCATCCGCTCGAAGCCTTCCAGCTCCGGCCCGAATACTGGACCTTCATCGAAATAAACCCTGGCCTTTTTCAGGAAGAATTCGTTTAGTTCTTTCTGGGGCAGGCCGAGAGGCCGGCAGTCCAGGAGGGCCAGATAGGTTCCTTCGGGTTTCAGGAACTTAATCTGGGGGATTCTTTCTTTGAAATAATTTTGGGCGAAATCCATGTTGTCTTCGAGATAGGCCATCAATTGGTCCAGCCAGGCGGCGCCCTGGGTGTAGGCTGTTTCCAGGGCCACCAGCCCGAAGATGTTGTTAACTGTAAGGCCCAGATTGTCCAGCTGAGTCTTGTAAAGATTGAGGAGCCGCTGATTGGGTATGATGACCACCGAAGTGGTCAGCCCGGCGATGTTGAAAGCTTTGCTGGGTGCGGTCAGGGTGATGGTCTTGGAGGCGATTTCAGGGGAAATGGAGGCGAGGGGAATGTGTCGGTGACCGCGGTAGACATGTTCGGCGTGGATTTCGTCAGAGATGATCAACAGGTCGTGCTTCAGGCAGATGTCGGCCAGGGTCTCCAGCTCTTCTTTCCTCCAGACCCGGCCGACGGGGTTGTGCGGCGAGCAAAGAATGAGCAACCTGGTCCGCCGATCTATTTTTTTCTTAAGGTCTTCAAAATTCATCCGCCAGGTCCCGTTTTCAAAAAGGAGCGGGTTGCTTGCCACCCGGCGACCGTTGTTTTCCACGGCGGAGAAAAAGGGGTAATAAACCGGGCTCTGGACGATTATCTTGTCTCCCGGCGCAGTATAGGTCTGGACGCAGATGTTAAGGGCGGGGACTACGCCATGACACCTGGACAGCCATTCCCGCTTTATTTCCCAGTTATGGCGGACTTTCATCCAGTTGATTATGGCCGACCAGAAAGAGCGTGGGATAAAGGGATAGCCGTAGGCCCCGTGTTGAGCCCGCCTGGTGACCGCTTCCACCACTTCGGGCGGGGCCGGGAAATCCATGTCGGCCACCCACATGGGGATTACCTCCGCCACGCCCAGCACCTGTTCGCAGAATTCCCACTTCAGAGAACAGGTATTGCGCCTGTCCAGTACAGAGTCAAAGTCATACCTTTTCTCGGGCATCGTTTTTTTCCTTATTTGATTCTCCGGTAATAGATCCGCCTTTAAGGCTGGAAAACAAATGCTAATTTTAGTCGAGGCTGCCAGGAATGGCAACCCCTCCTTAAAAAGCGCGTTTCTTGACATATTCTTAAAGGTGGATTATATTTCTCGGAAATTTGAGAAGGCTGCTGTTGCCGGGCAGGCCGGCTGTCCCCTGTGGACGGGCTACCGGTTCTGAGTAGTTATCCCGGGCAATATTAATAAGATAAAAACAGGTTCTGCGGGCAATTTAACGACCAGGAGGGAAAGGTGCAGGCTATTGTTTGTATCAAGCAGGTACCGGATACCACAGAAGTCAAGATTGACCCGGAAAGGGGTACCCTCATCAGGGAAGGAGTGCCCAGCATAGTCAATCCCTTTGACACCTATGCCATAGAAGAAGCCTTGCGCTGGAAAGAAAAGTTGGGGGGCAAGGTTACCGTCATCAGCATGGGCCCGCCCCAGGCCATGAGCGCTCTGAAAGAAGCGGTGGCCATGGGAGCGGATGAGGCCATTCTGCTGAGCGACCCGGCTTTTGCCGGTGCTGATACCTGGGCCACGGCTTATACCCTGGCCGCGGCTATACGGAAAATCGGAAGCTTTGACCTGATTTTTTGCGGCCGGCAGGCGATCGACGGCGATACCGGCCAGGTGGGACCGGGGGTGGCCACCCAGCTCCAGATAAACCAGCTGACCTACGTCTGCAAGATAGCCAAGCTCGACCTTGAGCAGAAGAAGATAGAGGTGGAACGGCTGGTGGAAGAAGGAAAGGAAGTGGTCCAGTCCACTTTGCCCTGCCTCATTACCGTGGTTAAAGACATCAACCAGCCGCGTTATCCTACTATCCTGGGTATCAGGCGGGCCCAGAAGATACAGATTCCCACCTGGACTTCTAAGGACCTGGAGGTGGACCCGAAGTTGATCGGTCTTAACGGTTCTCCAACCCGGGTGGTTAAGATAGAAACTCCGCCGGCCCGCCAGGGAAAATGCCAGATAATGCAGGCTGAGTCTGTCGAGCAGCAGGCTGAGCTTCTGGCTGAAAAACTCATTGCCGAAAAGATCATAGTTTGAGGTGCGACCATGGCTTTGCTTGAAATAAAGAGAGATGCCTGTACCGGGTGTGGACTGTGCCTTCAGGTCTGTCCCTTTGGTGCTCTGGCCCTTGATGCTGAAAATATCATTACGGTGAATGAAGCCTGTACCGGTTGCGGAGCCTGCGTTCCCGAGTGTCCGACCGGAGCCCTGAGCCTGCCAGAAGTTGAAAAGAAAGAATCCTCCGACCTTGGTGCCTACCAGGGAGTCTGGGTCTGGGTGGAGCAGTACAACGGGAAGGCATCGCCCATTTCCTGGGAAATGATCGGAGAGGGCCGGCGCCTGGCCGCCAGGCGCGGGACAATTCTCACCGCCTGTGTCCTCGGTCACGAGGCCGAGCCCATAGCCAGGGAAGCCATTGCCTATGGGGCCGACCGGGTCTTCCTGGTGGATGACCCCACCCTGAAAGTCTACCGTACCGACCCTTATGCTCGCTGCCTGGTGGAACTGGTTAAAAAATACAAGCCAGAAATTTTCCTGCTGGGAGCCAGCACCCGGGGCCGCGACCTGGCCGGGGCCGTGGCCACTTACCTTTATACTGGCCTGACCGCCGATTGCACCGGGCTGGAAATTGAAGAAGGTTCAAATCTGCTTCTCCAGATCAGGCCGGCTTTCGGCGGCAATATCATGGCCACCATTAAGTGCGAGAACTACCGGCCGCAAATGGCCACCGTCAGACACCATGTTTTCGAGATGCCGGTTCCTGACCCCGGCCGCCAGGGACAGATCATAAAAGAAAAACCGGTTCTGCTGGAAGAGCAGATTGCCACCCGCGTCCTGGACCTGATTGTGGAAAAGAACGAGGTTAACATTGCCGATGCCAAGATAATCGTTTCCGGTGGCCGCGGCTTGAAGGGCCCCGAAGGCTTCACCATCATTCACGAACTGGCTGACGTTCTTGGTGGGGCGGTGGGCGCTTCCCGGGCAGCGGTCGATGCCGGCTGGATTTCCTATGCCCACCAGGTCGGTCAGACCGGAAGGACGGTCCGGCCGGACCTTTATATCGCCTGCGGCATCAGCGGGGCCATCCAGCACCAGGCTGGCATGCGCACCAGCAAGATAATCGTGGCTATAAACAAGGACCCAGAAGCTCCAATTTTCCAGATAGCTGATTATGGAATTGTGGGCGACCTGTTCACCGTTGTCCCGGCCCTGACCCGGGCCCTGAAGAAAAAGCTGAATAAGTAAAGAGAACTGGCCTGGTCATCGTCGTTTTCTGAACTATTATCTTTATGTTCGGATTTAAGCCGGCCGTTGTCGTTTGCCCCCGTTTCCCCGCCTGAACTTTCCTTGACTTTGAGATTACCGTTTTTTAAACTCTAACTGATGACCATCCTGGCGCCAGGGTTTTTTCTCGATTTTGATTTTCCTGCCCGCAAGGTATCAGGCCAGAAAATTTTCTAACCGGGAGGATTTTCATTATTTTCTGATTTTTGCTAGGAATAAAAAAATCTAAGAGGAGGGGTGAGGTGGCCATGAAGCCCGAACGAGGCCTGTGGTTCAGTTTCATCTTTATACTGGGACTGGTCATAATATCGCTTCTTTTATACCTGATTCTGGGCACAGCCAGCCGGGGACAACCGGTGAACCTGGTCTGGCACGACAACGATAAGGACGGCCGTGACTCTCCCGGCGATTTCATAGAAATGGATAATGGCCGGGTTTATCTGAGGCTGGACTTCGTCGATGTCTGGAAAGGACATCAGGCCCTGAATCCCTACCAGACACCGCCTGAGACGAGAGACCTGGACCCGCGCTGGAACGGTTATTACCTGCAGGAACTTCGTTACCGCGGGGAACTCTGTTACCGATATCTGGGCTGGGACCGGGCCCGGGAGATATACCCGACCCTGAGCTCCAACGACGTTGTCGGGCTGGTCGGTCAGCCGGAAAGTTATCCTGATAACCCCTTCCTCTCCATGTGGAATGCCAAGGAGTCGGAAAAGAATCCATCTTACAGGTGGTATGTCTATTTTGAGAAACATGAGGTGCTCAAAGACAGAAAC
The DNA here is from genome assembly GCA_026414545.1 of Candidatus Saccharicenans sp. Taxonomy (GTDB): domain Bacteria; phylum Acidobacteriota; class Aminicenantia; order Aminicenantales; family Saccharicenantaceae; genus Saccharicenans. The sequence goes on along the minus strand of JAOAIU010000024.1, from coordinate 55,012 downwards.
CGCGGCCAGGTGCTGGTTCTGACCGCCGATAAAGGCCAGGGATTGAGCCACCGGCTGGAAATCAGCCTGAAAGGCGGGCAACTCCTCTTTGACCACCGCGTCAGGAACAACCGGGCAGAAGAGGTACCCTATATCAACCTGCTGACCCTGCCGGCCAATAGGATAATCGACACCGCTTTTGGGCCGGCCGAGCTGCTCTGCTCCAGGAATATAGAGCCGTTGGGTTTTTCCGATAGCTACACCTTTACCGTCAGCGGCGACGGCCTGGCCGCTTCGGGCATGCTGCCCTGGAAAATAAAACGCGACACAACCAGCAATTACTTCACCGGCGGCTGGTGGATTCTGCACCAGCACGGCCTTTTTGTCTGGAAGGCGGTGAAGATAAAGCCGCAGGAGGAGGCGCGTTTCAACCTGGTAGCTACTTTTTCTGACGAGGATATCTATTCGCGCTATGATCGTTACCTGAAGCAGAATGGCCTGAATTTTGAGAAAGTGAATCTGGAGGAGGTGGAGAAATATCTGGTCAGCAATGTGCCCAGGACCATTACCAGGGAGGGCTGGGTCTACCATGCCTACGAGTGGCCGACCAATGACTGGCATAACGAAATGACCGGCAAGGCTTTCATGACCATGTTCTATGTTACCGGAGACCGCACCTGGCTTCAGTACACCATAAATGCTAACAAATTTTACCTGGAGAAAATGCGTTGGAATTCAACCGACCATCCTTTCTTCGGTTACTTCATGGACCAGACGGTCGATACCAAGCAGCGGCAGTGCTTTCTCTGGTCCCAGCCCTACAACGTGGAATCGCTCCTGGCCGAGTACCCGCTGACCGGCAACCCGGCGGCCAGGGAAGCCCTGCTTATAAATTTTGATAAGGTGCATTCCGGGCTGATGTGGAACCCCGAAGGACGGCGGTGGTACTGGCGGGCGGTGGTGGACCCGGGGACCAAACCCCCGAAGCTCATCTGGAAGGATGACCTCAATACTTTTGATGCTTGCGAGTTCGGAATAGACGTCATGCTCAGCGCCTATTCTTTTACCGGGGACAAGAAATACCTGGACCGGGCGGTGGAAGCCATGGAAAACCAGCTCCAGGTGCTGGAAAATTACGGCCTGCTGCTCGAAGACCATGCCGGGGAACCTTCGGCCAACGTCTTTGCCTTTGCGGCCAAGGCCCTTTACCGGTTGTACGATTACACCGGCCAGGAAAAGTGGCTCAAGGATGCCGAGAAGATACTCGATACCATGCTGATGTCCTTTATCCACATGGATAAATTCCCCGACGAATTTTACTGGCTCAAGGGTGGCGTGGCTCGGAAAGACGGGGACTGGACCGGCCAGTTCGGCGAGCCGACCACCGGAACTGACTCCTCGGTGGCCACGGCTCCCACCTACATCCCCTGGATTATGGAGGCTCTGGTTTCAGGCTACAAGCACACCGGCAAGAAGATGTACCTGGATTATGCTCATCAGCTGCTGTGGCATTCGCTTGAAGCCAACAAGAAAATGAAGGAAGCCACCGGCGGGAAGTTCGAGTTCTGCGGCCATTACAACACCTATGCCAAGAAATTCTACGAGGACGATGACGGCCTGGTTATCGTCTCTAACCTGTACGAAATGCCCTACCTGAAGATTTTTGAGAAGGGGGCCAGAGTCGAACATTTTGACCTCCAGGAAATCTGGGACGGGGAGGGCCGGATCAGGCTGGTTAACCCGACCAATTCCAGGCTCAAGGCCGTAGTCCATCTTCCGGCCGACTGGACCGCAGTCCAGGTCTTGAGCCTGGGACAGATCAGAGAATATTTTTCGGGCCAGATGGCTGCTGGAGGCGCCCCGACGCAGTTCAAACAGGATGGACAGAAAATTGAGTTTGAGACCGCTCCCATGAGCCTCTACCAGATTGTCAAGGCGGAAACCAGGTAAGATTAGCGGGCTGGCGGTTTTTGAAAATATTTTTTAATAAGGGGAAGTAAGGATAATTATAGGAGGATAAGCCTGCCTCCTATTCAGGTTCTGGGTAGTAGTTATCATTCAGGGACATTTGATTTCTAATTGCATCAAGTACTGGAATCGCCGCCATCAATTGGCCAGGTCCAGACTTGTTGGCCACTTTGGTCATAATAAAAACATAATACCCTGCTAAATTAGCAGGAACTAAGTTTTTCTTGAGAAATCAGCTTGAAAATTATAGAGAAAGAATGGCCAGGAGGGCGTGGGCTATAGCTGTAAACAGCAGCACCAGACCCAGGCGGCGGTGCCAGGCGAAATTTACCTTGAGCCATTTCTTTCCGCTGCTGACCTGAAATAGAATCAGGACCAGGTTGATGATTCCCAGGATTAAAACCAGCGATACTCCAGCAATCACCATTCTTATACCCCCCCCTTCAATCAGCTAACTTAATCTTGACCGAAGCCGGGCCGGCGCTGCCATGAAGATTGCAGGTGGCTTCGGCCACGATTTCAGTTTCCGCCTCGATTTTAAGCTTTACTTCGCGGCTGAAGTTTTCTGCTTCGGGCCTATGGCTCGAAGAAAAATCCCAGCGAGCTATTTCCTTGCCGTTGGCCAGGACCACCAGCCGTTTGGTATGATGCAGGCTACTATTGCCGCGATGAGTGACGTGGATGATGACGGTGGCTTCTTCCCCAGCCTTGACTGTGGCTGGGGCTTCGATCGAAGCGGCCGACTTGTTGGCCAGAAGGGGCAGGCTCAAGACAGCCAGAAGCAGGCTTAGTGCTAATAGACCTTTTATTTTCATCTTGCCTCCTTTTGCTCAAGAAGATTGATAGCCATAAACAGGACCGACCGCGGCTCAAACCGCCTCAACCCGGGTTCAGGCTATCAACCTATATATTATACACTGGTCGGCGACGAATAAGACTGGCCCAAGCTGGCCAGTTAAAGTTTCTGGTAGACTTCGGGCCGGCGGTCAGGAAGAAAGTGCCTGTGGGCCGGGCAGTGCCTGAGCAGGCTGAAATCTATCTCGGCCAGCAGTATATCTTCCTCGCCTTTCACTGCCCTGGCTATGACCTGTCCGGAAGGGTCAACCACGAACGAGCCGCCGTCAAACTCTACCACCTCTTCTTTACCCACCCGGTTGGCCAGGGCGCAGAAATAGCCGTTCTGAAAAGCAGCCACCTGGAGTTCGGCTTCAAACAGGCCGGCTGGCCACTCGCCCTTGGCCCCGGCCTGGGGAGTAACCACCAGCTCAGCACCTTTAAGGGCCAGGGCTCGCATGTACTCCGGGAAGTGACGGTCGTAGCAGATGGCTACGCCGATCCGGCCGGCCGCAGTTTCAAAAACTCCGGCTCCCAGGTCTCCTGGCTGATAATAACCCTTTTCGTGAAAGCCCGGCCCTTCCATGACGTGGACCATTCTGTTGACCCCTACCAGGCGGCCGTCGATGTCAATTACAGGAGACGAATCGTAGGTTTTTCCGCCATGAATTTCCAGCAGGTTAAAAATTACCACCACCCGACGTTCGGCTGCCTTTCTTGAAATCAGTTCGGTAGTGGGGCCCGGAATGGTTTCCGCCCAGTCCTGGAAACCAGAGCCGGCCGGGCGTTGCGGCAGGAAAGGCAGAAAAGACAGCTCGGGAAACACAATGAGACCGGCCCCGGCCGAGGCTGCCCGGTCGAGAGCGTCCAGTCCCCTGGCCAGGTTTTTTTTGCGGTCTCGAGTATTCATCTGCTGAACCAAGGCTATTATCAGGGTTCTTTCTTTATCCAATTTTTTTCTCCTTGTGGGTCAGGCTGGACCCGGTTTTAGTTTTTTTGACTATATTCATTCTAATTTATTCCGGCGATTAATTGAAGAAAAAGTGTGGGTTACCGGTTCTGGTCCTGTCATAAGAACAAACGGTTCGTTTGGTTCGTGACGCAGAACAGACCTTGTTGAACAAAGCCTGCCCTGGAACTGGTCAGCTGACAGAAAAGGGTCCCTGGAAATATTCGGCTCCGGGCGGGCTGCGGGAGAAAACCCTCAGGCTTTGATATTCAGGTCATTGATAATTATTTTCTGTTGGCAATTAAGCTCAGGCTAAATTCTCATCATCCGGACTACTGTCCTGCCTGGCAGGTGGTCTTCTCCTGGAACAAGCTTCATTTTCACCTGTCATTCCCGGGGCCGTGGCCAGGGCGACCAAACAAAGAAGTGGGCCCTTCTGGTTTTATCCTCAGCACTAGCCCCGGCTTCTGGCTGCCTGCTTTTCCTGGCTCCAGGCCTCAGCTTATAAGATCAGCGATATATGATGGGATTGAAAAGAAACTTGAAGCTGCCGTGGGACTGGGCCCGGTGGACGGCATCAAATCCCAGCAGGACTACCTGGCCCCGCCCCACCTCGCAGGTCACGGCGGCCAACTTGTGCTGGAGTTTCTCGCCGTTGAGCAGAATGCCGCTGAGCAGCGGGTCGTAAGCCGGGTACCAGGCCAGGTTATGGACTTTGACCGCCGGGCCCTGGACCTCGGGCTTGGTTGCCTCGAAGACCGGACTGAAGTAGGAAAAGATGGCCGCTTCCCCATCATAACCGAAAGCTTCTGGCCGGGAACCGTCAACCATCACCTTGAGTATCGAACCCGGAGAATAAATCCTGGTCCGGTCGCTCTGGGTAGCGGCCGGCTCGTTTTCGGCCCGGCTCGGCCGGCGAGGTTCGATGATGTTCTTGAGGGGCAGGCCGAAATATTCAATGGCAAAATCAACCGAGTTTTCCACGGCAATTAAAACGCCGCCGTTCTGAACGAAGGAATTCAGGGCGGAGACACCCTCCGTTCCAAGGCCCCCGGCATATTCGGGTGGGACCTCTCCCTTTCTTCTTCCCTCCAGGATGGCCCTGGCGCCCAGCGAGGGCAGGATGAGGTGGGTATAGCTTTTTTCCAGCTGGCCGGCCCGGATTTCGGCGTTGTGCAGGACCTTGAAGTTGAATTCAAACTGTTCCAGCACCCAGCGGGTCCAGCCTTCATCCATGCTGGCTGTCCAGGGCTGGTAGATGGCCAGCCGGTATTCTTTAAGCGGTTGAATCCTGGCCTGCCCTATGGAATCCAGGGTGTCGATGGTCAAACCTAAACCCCGGCTTAAAGACCTGAGCCTGGATTCATCTACCCGGTTCTTTTCGATGACCAGGCTTCCGGCCCGGAAAGTTTTATTTCCGGCGCCAACTGGCCTGTCAATATAGCCTGCAGGCAGCTTGTTCTTCAGAAGTCGGTTGGCCAGGGTCAGGCTGTTATTGGAACTGCTGTCGACAATGAAGTACCTACCGCTGCCGGTGAGGCGGCTTTCTGGGAGGCTGATGGCTGGCAGGAGTTTCAGACTGGCTTCAAGCTTTTCGTTTACCTCGATGACTCTCACCCCCATCTGCAGGGGCAGGGTCCAGCTGGCTTCATCGTAGGGGAGATACTGGGCCGGGTCGCGCCCCGGGGGCAGGGGGTAAGCTTTACTTTCCAGCAGGTCCTTGACGAAGGCCCGGTAGGGCTGGGCCAGCAGGATCACGTAGGTGCCGGCCGGGTAATCCAGGCCGTCAGCCTTAAAGGGCCTGGTGGCCTGGTGCACTTCGGCTCCGTTTTTCTGGATAACTTCCAGCAATTTAAGAGCGGTGGGCAGGTCTCTCTGCTCTTCAGGTATGAGATAAGCATAGGGTGGCTCGGTCAGGCCCTTATTTATCTGCCGTTCGGCAAACAGGCAATAATTTTCCAGGAATTTTTCTTTATTACTGGAGACGGTGCGCAGGAAGGACGTGGCCACAATCTGCTCGTACTCCACAATATCTCTCAGGCGCCACCAGCCGCCGGGCCAGGGTTCCAGGTAGGTGGACTGGATGTCATTGCCGCCGCCGGATACCCGGATATCGGAGGGCCTCAGGAAAATGGGAGAAGCCAGGTTGGCGCTGGCTGCTTCCGATAGAATTCCCAGGGCATTGTGGCGCAGCGGGGCGGCCCGGTTGGCCGTGTTGTACCAGCCGTCAAAGATGGTGTTGGTAGCCACGCCCGTCTTCCCTTCGCGACTGAGGCTGATGACTGCTTCCCCGGTTAACTGGTAAAGTTCACGCAGTAGCAGCGGGTCCAGGTTGGGGTTGATGGGGTCCTGGTAGGGGGGCAGAAAGAGGCGCGGTCCAGTGGAGCCCATCTGGTGGACATCGTAGACCAGGAGGGGGAACCATTCCTGGTAAAGCACCCGGGCCATCAATTGAGTTTCCTTCTGGGTCAGCATGAACCAGTCCCGGTTGTTATCATGTCCGGCGTAATAATGGTAGAGCCAGGGCATGGCGCTGGCCTCAAAGGGAGTGCCCAGGGTTCGGTAGTACCAGTCGCTGACCAGGTCAATTCCATCCGGGTTGGCCGATGGCACCAGGAGCAGGATAACCTGGCTGAGTATGCTCTTGATTACAGGGGAGTTGTCGCTGGCCAGACGGTAAGCCAGTTCCATCGACATCTGGGAGGCCGCGATTTCGGTGGAATGAATGGAGCAGCTAATGTAGACGATGGCCTTGCCTTCTTTCAGCAGACGGGCTTTTTCTTCCGGGCTTAGCCCTCGGGGGTCATGCAACCGCTCCTGGATTTTCCGGTATTTTTCCAGGTCAACCATGTTTTCCTCGGCGGTGATGATGGCCATGATCAACGGACGTCCGAGGGTGGTCTTCCCGAGCTCCAGGACCTTTAACCGGTCGGAAGATTCGTCCAGCAGCTTGAAATATCCGGTAATCTGGTTCCAGTTGGCCAGCTTGAAATCCTGGCCTGGTTGGAAGCCCAGGTATTTTTCTGGCGAAGTAATGTCGGCCCGCAGAGGGGCAGGAAAGATAGCCAGAATGATGAAAGAAAAAGCAAAAGCCAGAAGGATTGAAAGTGGTCCTATGGCTATTGGGGAAAATTCTTTCCCGCGATGGAGTGGAGATAATCTCATGGGCAGCTCCTTGGTTTGAGCTTAAGACAGAAAATATATATTTTTCCCGGGCTTCAATTCAAATGGAAATTTCTTACAGGTTAAGACATGGTATCTCCAGGTTAAGAGGTCTGTTTGGAAGTGGCCCCGGGTTCAAGAACGAGTCTTGGCTGGCAGTCAGAAAACCCGCGGAGGGCAAAATCAAAAGACTGAAACCAATGACCTTTCTGCCCCGCCGAATTTCTTTCTTCTCTTTATATCGCCTCGTTTACAAGTTCCAGTTTCTTGAACCGGGACAGCATCCGCAGTTCTCTGGCCAGATTTCCGTAACAGGTTACCCGGTGCAGGCCATGAGACCAGTTCTGCCAGAGTTTTTCCAGGCTGCCGTCAACCCTCACCGCAATCTTGGTGCGGCAGCCACGGTCATCCTCGAGTCTGACCGGTGTGTCCACGATTTCACCGGTGAAATAAAGAATTTGCTCGGTGCCCACGATGATGGCCTGGGTCACCTTTTCCCCGAGGCGCATTTCCACCTGAGGAACCACGCCTTCCTGCCGCTCCATGACGGTTCTGAGCTTGTACGGGTGGCCAGGCTTTCCCGGGCCGTCCATGTTGACCGTGCCCATGCAGTGGGCCAGGAGTATATAATCTCTGGCTTCGTCAACCGTCGGGTCGCTGATAAAGCCTGGTTTTCCGGATAATCCTTGAAGGATGATATGGGTTATGGCCGAGCGCAGGTCGGATTCGCAGATCCCCCCGAGGCCGCGGTTGTTGAGCCGGCTAAAACCCAGGCAGGGATAGGCCGGCAGTTTTATGGTCTTATCCCACATGGTGCCGTAACAGTCGATGGTCAGAGCGGTGGCCTGTTCTTCTTCCACCAGCTTTTCAAAGGCCAGGGCCAGGCGGGCCGATTTATAGACTTCTTCCGGCGATGGTTCGACCACTCTTTCTGCACCCCTGTACCAGAGGTCAGCCTCGCGGCGGGCCTCAGTCTCACCAATGGCCGCGAAGATCTTTTCCACCCGGTCCAGGGAAATTCTCTTTATTTCTGTGCCGAATTTTTCTCTGACCTTCCCGGCATAGTCTTCAAAGGGTGCAGTGGTCAGGTTCAGGATCCTGGCTTCCCGGAGATGATGAATAGCCCGGAAGGGACGAACTGCCCTGGCCAGCTCCCGCCGGTCGCTGCTGAGGAAGCAGTCCAGCAATTCACCCTTTTCCTGTTTCATCAGAGCGCCGAAGTAGGTCCATTCGTGCCCGGAATAAGGGGCGGCAAAAAGAACTGTGGGCTTCTTAAATTTCAGGATGGTTTCCAGGATGGGAGTTATCCAGATGGTCAGGTGGATGGCCAGGATGCCGTCAGTTTCCTTTAGCCTATCGGCCTGCTGCAGCACATCCTCGGGTTTGCTGGCCAGGATGTTGACCACAAAATCGACATCAGAGAATTCATCCTTCATCAGGCTGAACTGATTTTCATAGGCTTTGATTTCTTCCTGCAGATTGAGCGAGGGCTTTGGCCAGTGGGGTTCGGGCAGACCCATATAAATTTTAGCCACCTTGACCCTGGTTCGGCCGCCCGGACTGACCAGGCCTTTGGCCAGGGGAGAAGTCCACTGCCGACTCTGGCCCGGTTTAGGACTGGATTTGGCCAGGGCCGGGGCCACGACCGCGGCCGCGCCGCTGCCGGCCGAAATTTTCAGAAAATCACGCCTCTTTAGAGTCTTCATGATTACTGCCTCCAGAGAAAATCCAAAGTTTCATGGCCAATCATTAGAGCCAGCTTAACATAACCGGAGAGAATTACTCAACCATCAAGCCCGCGCCTTACCAAGAAGCAGCCACGAGCTGGAGATTACCGAACCCATCCAGGTAATTAACATGTAGTTGGCTCTGGTAGTTCAGGCCAGGAACATATGAATAACTATTCATATATCAAGCGGGGTCATAAACGTTGCCGTCCCGCCGGTATTAAGACCCTGGCCAGACCGATTTCGACTTTCTTGCTCATTAAGGCCAGGAAAAAGAAATATTTGGTGAGAAAAATGCTCCTGGGCGGCTCAGGTCTTAATTCTTGCCTTAAGGTCGGCCAGGCCAAGGATCATTTCGCTGACCCGGTCCCGTAATACCTTTAGCTCTGGCTCGCTGGCCTCTGACAGGTTGAGGTGGACACAATCATTCCTGATATTCCACCATTCTTGCAGGTCTTCTTTTTCCTGGTCGCCGATTACCTTCCTGAAGGCCAGCTCCTCGAGTTTCTCCGGCATGTTCGAAGTTTTATAGGGTTTGTAACCTGCCCGTTTTTTTTCATTTTCCCATAAGTCGTTGACCAGGCATTCCAGTTCCTTGCCAGCCAGAATGCCGGCGATTTCCGGGTCAGTTTCCAGGAAGGACTCAGCCAGGTCCAGGTAGTAAATATTTTCCTGCCGGATGTTTCTGAGGGCGTTGCGGGCTGAGATTCTCTTGATCAGGTTGGGTTGTTCCAGGTAGTCAAGATAGATCTGGCGATAGTCAGGGTTCTGCCGGATATAACCTTCGGCCAGAAGGCAGCAAAGGGCAAACAGAGCCATGTCCACATCGGCTATCCGCTCCAGGCCATATTCTTCCTGGAGTTCGGCCAGATTTTCCAGGTAAACCAGGTATTTTTTGACCGGAGTCTCGGCCTTGATCGATAGCAGGTTCTCCACCGGGGCGCTGTAAATCCCGTAATGCTGAGGGCAGATGACCCGCAGCAGACAGGACAGGATTTCTATATTCTTAAAGATATCGAACAGCTTCTGAACCAGGTTCTGGTCCCCGGGCTGAGGGTTCCGGAAAACATCTTTCAGGGCTTCGAGTTCTGGCCTGGTTAACTCCGGCAATTTCCACCAGGCCGGGAAAAGGTTGTCCCGCTTCAGCATCTCCAGGTGCTGGTAGGAAAATTCTTCCTGCCCCAGCCTGACCGGTTCCATGGATCTTTCCAGACGGTCGAAGTCCAGGGTCCCGCCATATTTCAGGACGGCCACCTCCTGGTAGTAGGGAAGGAGGACTTTCAGGTCAAATTTGCCCATGGTTGCCAGTCCTATTTAATCTTCTTTCCTGGATTTCTTCATATTATTTTCTAATTTATAAAAAAACCAGGATTTTTCAACTAAAAATATAAGGATTTTCAGGCTGGGCTTTTCTGGAAGGTAAGATTAAGCCAGAATTCAGGATATCTTATCGGCAACATCCGGACGACCAGGCCGGCCGGGAGCAATTCAAGCTTTGTTGGTAGGAAAGTATGATCTTTAAGGCCAGTCTTTTTTCTCGACCAGCTCCAGGATTTTCTTCTTGTTCAGGTCTCGCCTTGCCTCGAAATCGAGGATGGGGTCATCCAGGTGAAAGACTTCGCCCTTTGAATCTAGGATAACGACAAACGGTTCGAGCCTGACCCGGAATCGCCTGAATAAGGTCTTGTTCCTGTCTTCGATTATCGGATAGCTGAAGGAATAGCGGCGGACGAAATTTTCCAGCTGCTCCCGGCTCTCGGTCGAAACTCCGACGAGATTGATGGGCAGAGCCATCTTTTCTACGAAATCTTTCATCTCAAAGAGCTCTTCCCAGCAGACGTGGCAGGCCAGGGAGATGAACACCAGGATCAGGGGCTGTTCCCGGTAGCCGGCGATTTCTTCGAGCGAGGAGCAGATAGCGGGCCCTTGGGTCTGGAGGCCGACTGCAGGCAGAAGGACTTCAGGCCCAAAAGTAATGAGCATAAGAACAAGAGCCGGGAAAATAAGAGCCGTTTTCTTCATTCCTGGTCCACCCCGTAGGCATAGAGTTCATCTTCCGTGTTAATAATGTAGAAGGTTGAGCCGTCGGTGGCCAGGAGACGAACGGACTGGGGAAACCTTATTTTTTCGACGACCTGGCCATTGCTATCGATAACGAAGACTTCTTTTCCCGGGACAAAGTCGCCCCGTCTATCTTTATCCGGTACCTGGAGGTAAAACTTATCCCCGTGATGGGCCACATTCCAGCAGATTATGATGATTTGTTTCTTTCCGTTTTTGAGAGGGATCTCGACACGGTTAAGGGGATAGGACTCATCCAGCTTAATTTTCCCGGTTATCTTTCCCTCGGCATCAATTTTCAGGATCTGAGGGTCGTTGTATCTGTGAATCAGGAACACGTTTCCGTTTGGGTCTTTTTTCAGGAAGACTTCGTTGATCAAGCTGAAATAAACAGAATCGGGTGAAGGAACAGGGTTAACCGCTTGCCATTTCTTCGTTCCCCGGGAATCATAACAATAAAGAATGGATTCTTGGCCAGTCAACGGGTTGGGGCGGTTGGAAACGATGATCCTGTCCGCGGCCAGCACCACCAGGTGAACAGGTATTATGTCGGTTCTGAAACTGCCCAGGAGCTTGCCCTCCAGATTGAAGATTTTGACCTGGCGATTGAAAGAATCGGCCACATAGATCCTGTTTTCGAAAAGGTCCAGGCCCATCGGGGAATCGAATTCCTCAGGTCCTGGCCCCTGCTTGCCGATAGTCAATTTCAGTCGGCCATCGGTTCCGACCAGCTTCAGGCAGTTTTCTCCGGATTCTGAAATCAGGAGTCCAGCTGGAGAGAATTGCATGGTTACCGGCTTGAAGAAGAAAGGCCGATCCTTGGCTCCGGCGAGCGGAATCTCTTTGGCTGTCCGGATCTTTAGCTGCTGCCCCTGTGCAGAATGTGGAGTGATTATTAAAAAAGTCAGAAGGAGCAACCGAATTAATCTGTCCAGGAGCCCGGTTTGTCCTTTTGTCTTAGTCATCTTAATCCTCCTTCTCTAAGTTTGCAAAAAGGGGCTCTGACCCTGTTGGCCGGAGCCCCTTTTTTTCGCCTGTTCAGATCATTATCATCATCAGAATATAGCAGGCGAGCCTTTGGTTGTCGCAGAGCTGGAGAGCATTACAGGTGGAAAGAGTACTGGTGTCGGCCAGCAGAGCCCGGGCCACGCATCTCTCAAAGATTAAAAGGCAGATATCTTGTTTTTCGGTTGCCCGGGAGTTAGAAGGTGAGCTGAGGAAGATAGAGAGGCCGATCAGAATGGCAAGTGCCAGAGCCAGTTTTCTTTTCACGGGTCCTCCTTGTTTAATCAGACGGCGTTCAGCAAACACTTGCCCAGGGCGATGTCGCACAGGGTCAGGGCCAGGGTGGTTCTTATCGTACCGAAGTCGGACTGCAGGGCCCGGGCCCGGCATCTCTCCCAGTTATTCCAGCAGGAATCGGCCGGGTTCACTTCCTGGCTGGCCAGGGGAATAAGCAAAAGTGTGGAGAAAAGAATAATTGTGGTCATGGTAACGGCTAATGCCTTTTTCATTTTAACCTCCTTTCGCCTGCTTAAAGAGCAAGTGGCGTGCCAGCCATTTTGACCTGACCCGGCATTGTTAGCGTCTCTATCAAAGACGCATAATATAATAGGATTTTCTCACTGAAGAAAGTAGTGTGCTTCGGGTTATGAGCCTTGAACCCTTCTAGGTTTTGGGCGGGATTCTTGTATTATGTCTATCGGTAAGAGAGGATTGTTTCGAGACCGATTGTTTTGTCGAGGTCTGAAGATAATGAAGCCAGCCGGTCACCTTTACTCCTGATTGGAAAGAAGCACGGTTTTTCACGTCTTGTGGCCCGTGAAGTCAAAAGTCGTTAACTGCCGTCGCCGGGAATGACAACAGGATTTTACCTGCCGAACACAATCGTGAATTTAATGCCAGTGGTCAAAACCTTCTCTTAATGACTGCGAGCTCGTGGTTTTGGTGACAATTGAACAGGGATAGGCTTTTTTGGGCAGGCTGCCGGAAGGCGACAGAGGCGGTCAGAAAAAGCTGAATCAATTTTATCCGGAATAGCCCGGAACGCTATAGCCAGAAAAGTTAAACCGCCCTTGATGAGAGAGGCAAGGCCAAGCTATCAGTCTTAGCGGCTTAACGAATTTTTTTTCACATCCGGCCCTGCAGAAACGCGCCTGACCCGAGCCTGCCGGGAAGAAACTCCACCCTCTGACCTCAACGGATAAGTTAAGTTTTTTCCTTTCTGGCCGTACGCTAGATCAGGAATTTTCCGTTCTTGGCGATGTACTTTCCCTTGGCAATGATGGTTACCTTATCCACCAGGGCATCATAATGGTGCTTGCTCTTGTTTTTCCCGAGGCCGTAAGAATCCCCTATGGCGAAATGGACCGTACCGAAGGCCTTTTCTGCTTCCAGCATGTTGGGACAGATGCGGGCGCCGGGGTTGGTGCCGATGCCAAACTCACCGATGATAAACCCGGTCTGGTCGGAGCCGATATTCTTCACAATGGCTTCGATGCCCTGGCCTTTCCAGCGCACCAGCCGGCCTTCCTTGAACTCCATCTCGCCGTGGCCCAGCTTGTCGTCGATCAGGCTGATGACCAGCTTTCCGGTGAAGGTTTCTTCCACCGGGCAGGTGTAGCATTCCCCGGCCGGCAGGTTGCCGTGCTTGCCCTTTTTACCGATGTCGCCGTTATCGTTGTGCCACTCCCGTCCCTTGACACTGAAGCTGATGTTGGTCCCAGCCTCATTTTCGATGATCACCCGGTCGGCGTCTTTCATCGCCCTGATGACCTTCTTGGTGAACTCGTTCATCCTGGTGAAATCGATGTTGACCAGCCTTTCCATCATGTCCACGGTTATCCCGGGCATCATGCAGATGCGGCTGAGCTTCATCCCCTGGCTGACCATGAAGCCGCGGAATGGCTTTTCCTGAATCCGGGCATCCAGGAGGTAGGTGATGACATCTGCCTTTTCCGTCAGCAGCTTGAACAATTTGGTGGGTTCGGTGATGGGTCGCAGGGTTTCAGTCATCAGGTAGGTGGTGGTTTCCGCTCCGGCCTTCTTGGCATAAAAGGCCAGGGCTTCCGCTATTTCCATTTTCTGTTTATCGGTGACCAGGAGAAAACTCTCACCGGGTTTGAGTTTCAGGGATTGGAAGATGGCTTTTTCTGCTGCCTGATAGAGTTTGTTGGCTTTCATCTATTCTTTCCTTTCTTTTCTTTTATTTTTCTTTTTTAGATTGCCAGTAGACGAAACCGACCAGCAGGATGAAGGCCACCAGGCTGATGATTTCACCATACTGGCTGAACCAGCCGGCCGGGGTTCCGTCGACCCATTTGCCATTTTCCAGGACCATGGGTATACCCAGGCTGACATAGTGGTCTAGCTTGGCCAGCTTCAGGACGGCCAGGACAATTCCCATCAGGGCTCCGCCGGCGATGAAACCGGAAGAAATGAGCATGCCCCGATTGTGCCTCTTCTCGGCCAGCTCCTTGTCCTGGCTGGACTTCTTGACCAGGTGGGACAGGAACCCGCCCACGAGAAGCGGGGTGGTCAGCTCCAGCGGCAGGTACATGCCGAGGGCCAGGGGCAGCGGCGGAATCTTGCAGAGCTCGGCCACCAGGGCAATAGAAGCCCCGATGCCATACAGCAGCCAGGTCACCGGCTCTTTGGACATCAGCGACCTGATGACCGCGGCCATCAGGTTGGCCTGGGGAGCAGCCAGGGCTCCGCTCTGGAAGGAGAAAGCCTTGTCCAGGATGAAGATGGCCACACCCACAGCCAGGGCCGAAACCAGGATTCCAGTAAACTTGAACCTTTCCTGGTTCCGCGGTGTGGCTCCAATCCAGTAGCCGATCTTGAGGTCGGTGATGAAGCTTCCGGAAACGGCCAGGGCGGTGCAGACCACGGCTCCGATCAGCAGGGCGACACCCATGCCTTCCTGCCCGGACAGTCCCGCGCCAATGAGAATGACACTGGACAGAATCAGGGTGATCAGGGTCATGCCGGAGACCGGGTTGGTGCCGACGATGGCGATGGCCGTGGCCGCCACCGTGGTGAACAGGAAAGACAGAACCAGGCAGATGACCACCCCGATCAGGGCAAATTTCAGGTTGGAAATCCAGAGAAAGTAGAAAAAGATGGCCACGGCCGTGGCCAGGATACCGGCGATGATGGTGGACATCTTCAGGTCGCGGTCGGTCCGGATGGTTTCGGCCGAAGCCTGCTTGCCCTTGAGTATTTCCTTGAAACCAAGGGAGAAGGCCCGGGCCATGATGGGCAGGGACTTGATTATTCCCAGGACCCCGGCCATGAAAATAGCCCCGATGCCGATGTAGCGAACGTAGGTGGTGAAGATCTGGACTTCACTCATCTGGGCTATGGGAATCTTCCCGGGATAGATGGCTTCGGTGAAATGCTGTCCCAGGAACCAGATGACCGGGATAAAGGCGAAGTGGGAAAGCAGGCCGCCGGCCACGATGATGGCGTTGTAGCGTAGACCGATAACATAGCCCAGGCCCAGAAAGGCTGACAGGGCATCAATCTTCAGGACCATGCGGCTCTTTTCGGCCAGTCGGTCCATGAACGGCAGGAAACGGAAAGTGATGACTTCATCCCACAGCCGGACCCCGATGGCCAGGAACTCGTAGATTCCAGAAATGATCACGCCCAGTATCAGCGGTCTGGCCTGGTCGCCGCCGCCTTCACCCGAAACCAGGATTTCAGTGGTGGCCGTGGCTTCCGGGAAGGGCAGTTTTCCATGCTGCTCGGCGCAGAAATATCGGCGCAGCGGAATCAGGAACAGGATTCCCAGACAGCCTCCCAGGAAGGTCGACAGGAAGATTTTGAAGATATCGATGGGCAGGCCGATGATGAACAATGCCGGAATGGTGAAGATGGCCCCGGCCACCAGGGCTCCTGAGGCAGCCCCGATGGACTGGATGATGACATTTTCCAGGATTGTATTTTTCCGGGAATAGGTGTAGCCCAGTCCTACGGCCAGAATGGCGATGGGGATGGCCGCTTCGGGCACAGTACCGACTTTAAGCCCCAGGTAGGCCATGGAAAAGGTGAAGAACAGAGCCATGAACAGGCCCCAGAACACCGAGCGGGCGGTGACTTCGGGAATGAGCTTTTCGGCCGGAACCAGAGGCGTATACTTTTCACCAGGTTCCAGCTCGCGGTAGGCTTCGGGCGGCAGAGATTTCTTGGCAGTCTCCATTTGCCCTCCTTAATAATTTAAGTTTTATTTATTAAAAAGAGGGTTATTCGCCCAACCTTCCCAGCACGTCGTCGGTTACTTTGTTGAACAGGTTGTAGTTGACCTTAATTTTCATGTCCTGCCTGACCTTCTGCAGGTAACTGTAGAGGAACATTTCCCGGTTCTGGTTGATCAGGGTAGCCATTTCCTGGTCTTTGACCTTGGCAAAATCTTCGCGAGTGACTTCTTTCCTTTCCAGTACCCTGATCACGACATAGCCGGCGCCGGTCTCAAAGGGCTCGCTCGGTTGGTTCACAGGCAGGCTGAAGGCCAGCTTGTCCAGCTCAGCCGTATCATCGATCAGGCTAAGGTACTGCCCGCGTTTGTGAGTTTCGGCTCGCTTGTATTCCAGGCCGTTATTCTTGGCGAAATCTTCCCAGTTGACAGCCTGGGCGTATTTCAGCGAAGCCAGTTTTTCCCTGAGCTTTTCTTTTTTCAGCTCACTGATAAGGTCAGACTTCACCTGGTCTTTTACCTCTTCCAGGGTAGCCTGGTGCTCCGGGTTTATAGCGGTGAGTTGAACCAGGGCCACGCCCTCGTAGGTAAAGACCGGTGAAGATATTTCTTTCTCTTTTAGCTCAAATAGGGCCTGGCTCAAGAAGCCGGAGGAGTCAACCTGGGCAATCGGGTCGCCCTTTTTCAGAAGGCCAGTGGGCTGGGTGGTCAATCCTTCTCTGCGGGCAGCTTGCTCCAGGTTCCTGGTTTTTCTGGCCACTCTGGCCAGTTTCTCCATGCGATTCGAAGCCTGCTCCCGGGCTTTCTGCTCTACCAGGCTGTTCTGAATCATAGCCTTGACCTCGGCCAGCGACCTGGTTATTTCCGGCATTTTCTCCGTTGCTTTCAGTATGGAAACGGCCTGACCCAGGTCCAGAGGCTCGGTCACCTGGCCGGCTTCCAGCTGATTTATGGCCTTGATTTCTTCAGGAGTAAAGCTCTGCCAGTCATAATAGCCCCAATCGCCTCCAGAGCCGGCTTTGTCATCCTTGGAATACTGGCTGGCCAGCTTGGCGAAGTCTTCCCCGGCGGTTAACCTGGTCTTGATATTTTTGCTCAGCTCGATAACCTGTTGCTTATCGGCCTCGGTATAGGTCAGGTAAATTCGGCTGACCTTAATCTTGGCCGGTTCCTTGAACTGGCTGATGTTGTCTTTATAATATTTTTCGATTTCAGAGTCAGAAACGCTGATTTCTTTTTTCAGGTCATCGGTCTTGAGAAAGAGCATCTGCCCCTCGCGCCTTTCTGGAACGCGGTATTTTTCTCGGTGCCGCTCAAAGAAATTCTTGATCTCTTCTTCTGTCGGAACGGCGGCCATCTCTATCTTGTCGGTCGAGGCCACCAGGTATTCGAGCTTAACGGTTTCGTTCTGGTTCCGGTAATTTTCCCAGACTTCGTCCTCGGTTGCGGTCACTCCGGCTGTCAGCAGTTGGTAGATCTTGTTGATCAGGATGTCATCCCGGAGACTGTCCTCAAATTTCTGGATGGGGATATGATTCCAGTCCAGAATTCTCTTGTATTCCTCAAAACCAACAAACTTTCCATCTCTCTGGAAAACGGGAAAGCTCATTATCTTTTCCTGGAGCTCGCTGTCGGTAGCCTTCAGGCCTTTTTTCTTGGCCAGATGGAGCAGGAGCTGTTGCTGGACCATCTGTTCCAGGATTTGCTGGGGAAGGTTTAGCTGCCGCAGGAGGTTGGGGTTGAGGTCAGGGTACTCCTTTTTCATGGCTTCCACCCGCTGCCGCAGCGCATTGAAGTAATCTTCGATTGAGATGCTGGCCCGGCCAATTTGAACTATGGTATTTTCCCGCCTGGATTCTCCCAGTCGGCCGGCCCCGCCCCAGACGGCGAAGATGGCAATGATAAAGGTGGCGATGACAATCCAGAGGATTGGGGCCAGTGATTTGACGTTTTTCCGCATGGTCTTTAACATGGCTTATTTCTCCTGTTTCTTTTCTTCCCGCTCAAAGTACGGTCTCAGCCGGTTGTAGGTAGCGGTGAGATCCTCGCAGAAAACCCTGGTCTGACCGATAATCGGCATGAAGTTGGAATCGCCCGGCCAGCGGGGGACGATGTGAATATGAAAATGGCCGGTCACCCCAGCCCCGGCCGGCTGCCCCAGGTTGAGGCCCACGTTGAAGCCGTGAGGCCGGTAACTCTTCTTCAGTATCCTCAGAGCAAGCTGGACCAGTTCAACAGCTTCGGCCACTATTTCCCGGGGGGCGGTTTCAAAGCTGGCCAGATGGCGGTAGGGGGCCACCATCAGGTGACCGGTAGTATAGGGGAAGCGGTTGATGATGATAAAGTTGAACCTGCCCCGGTAGAGAATGAGCGATTGCCGATCATCCTTCTTCTTTAGGGCCTGGCAAAAAACGCAGTTTTTCATCTTCAGGGCCTTTTTAACGTAGTTCAATCGCCAGGGTGCGGTACAGTATCTCATTTATTCTGATTGAGCATCTCCTTAAGCAGTTTGGAAGGCTTGAAGTAAAGCACTTTTTTAGGCGGCACCTTGACCAGTTCGCCGGTCCGCGGGTTGCGACCGGCTCGCGGGGCCCGCTGGCGGAAGCGAAAGCTCCCGAAACCGCGAAATTCGATTTCCTCGCCCTTGAGGATGGCTTCTTTGATGGCTTCAAAGAACAGGTTGACCCCTACTTCGGCTTCCTGCTTGGAGATGTTAAGTTCCCGGGAAACAATGTTTATCAGGTCGGCTTTGATCATGATTCACCCTCCTTTTTGCCGTTGGCCCTGCCGGGCAGGTTCTTAAGCTGTTCCCTTAAAAGGTCGCCCAGGGTCAGGCGGTCGCTCTGACCCTCCAGGTATTTCTGAAATTCTTTTTTCTGCTGGTCCACCTGGGCCTGCCGGAAACTCAGGGAGATCTTCCGGGCGGCCGGGTTGAGTTTGATGATCTTGGCCATCTTTTCTTCGCCGATTTTGAAAACTTCGGCCGGGTTTTCTATCCTGTTGTCATCCAGCTCAGAATTGAAGACTACGCCTTCTATCCCGGGCATGATTTCCACGAAGACTCCGAACTCGGCGATCCGGACTATTTTAACCTTGAGCACATCTCCGACCTTCTGGCGCTGGAAGAAGTCCTCCCAGATATCACCTTCGAGCTGCTTGATGCCCAGGGAGACCTTCTGCTTCTCCAGGTCGACGTTCAGCAGCACCACCTCGATCTCCTCTCCCACCTTGAGCTTGTCGGAGGGATGCTTAACTTTCTCCCAGCTGATATCGGAGATATGCACCAGTCCTTCAATGTCTTTATCCACCTGGACAAAGGCCCCGAAATCAGTCAGGCTGGTTATCTTGCCCTTGAGCCTGGAACCGGGGTTATGTTTCTGGGCGAAGAGTTCCAGAGGATGGGGCGTGACCTGTTTGAGTCCGAGGGAAATGCGCCTGCTCTCCGGATTGACTTCCAGTACCTGAACCGTCACTTCCTGGCCCACCTGGAGAACTTTCTTGGGATGGACCATTTTCTTGGACCAGGTCAGGTCGGAGACGTGAACCAGCCCCTCCACTCCCTTTTCCAGTTCGACAAAAGCCCCAAAGTCGGTCAGGCTGACCACCTTGCCGGTGACTCTGGTTCCAGGCTGATACTTCTGTTCAACGGTCAACCACGGGTCCGGAGTTAGCTGTTTATAACCGAGGGAAATCTTTTCTTCGTTCTCGTTAAAATCCAGGACCACCACCTCAATCTCCTGGCCGACCTGGAGAACTTCCGAAGGGTGGCTGACCTTACCCCAGCTCAGGTCGGAGATGTGGAGTAAACCCTCAACGCCGCCCAGGTCGATGAAGGCCCCGAAACTGGTTAGCGACTTAACCGTGCCCTTGACCGTGCCGCCCTTGACCAGCCGTCCGAAGACCCGGCGCTTCCTCTTTTCGCGTTCGTCCTGGAGCAGAAGCTTGCGGGACAGGACCACGTCCTCTTCCTTGCGGTTGAATTTCATGACCTTGAATTTCAGGGTCTGGCCCAGCAGGGAGTCAGGGTCCTTGAGCGGTCGGAGGTCGGCATGAGACTCGGGCAGGAAAGCGTCCAGTCCCACGTCCACGGTATAGCCGTTCTTGGTCCTGGCCTTGATCGTTCCGGTGACCCAGTTGTTGGAATGATAGGCCTTTTCCAGGTGTTCCAGGGCCCGCAGAGCATCGGCCTTTTTCTTGGACAGGAGGAAATACCCGTCCTGAGGCCTGGACTTTTCCAGGATGGCTTCTATTTCCGCCCCGACTTTAATTTCATCGAATTCCTGGTGATTTCTGAAATCTTCCAGGGGAATGGCCCCCTCGGTCTTGTGGCCAATGTCCAGCAGCAGGTGGCTGGGGGTCTTTTTCACCACCCGGCCGCGGACGATGGTACCGGCGCTCAGTTCCTGGTCGGAAAGATGGTACTGGTCAAGAAGACGTTCGTAGTCTTCTGGCGTCAGTTGGTCGTCGTTCTTGGGGTTCTTCTTGGTGTCAATCATGGGTCACCTTCTCCTGATGTGAATTCTGTTGGGAGCTATGGCTGATAGCCGCAACAGTTTTTTTAATTACTTCGGGCGGGGTGGAAGCTCCGCCCGAAAGTCCGATTTTATTTACACCCCGAAGCATGTCGGGGGTTATTTCTTCCGGTGATTCGATGAAATAGGTCCTGGGCAGCAATCGCCTGGAAATCTGGTAGAGCTTGTTGGTGTTGGAACTATTCTTGCCGCCGATAATCAGCAGGGCCTCGACCTGGCGGGCCAGTTCGGCCGTGGCCACCTGGCGGATGCGGGTCGACTGACAGATGGTGTTAAAGACCTGCAGTTCTCCGGTTTTTTCGGCCAGGAGCCCCACCACCTGGCTAAACAGCTGTCCATCCTGAGTGGACTGAGCCAGGACGGCTCTCCTTTTTCTGAAAGGCAGGGCCCGGGCCTGTTCTTCGTTTTCCACCACCCGGGCTTTACCGCGGCTGTAGCCCAGGAGCCCCTGAATTTCGGGGTGGTTCTTATTGCCGACGATGATGATTTCTCCGCTCCCCCGGCTGAGCCGGTCCACGGTCTGCTGGATTTTCTTGACGATGGGACAGGTAGCATCCACCAGTTTGACCTTCTTTTTTTTAAGGGCACGATAGATGGCTGGCGAAACCCCGTGGCTCCTGATGATCACCGTATCGCCGGGCTGGAGCTGGCTCAGGGAAGTAGCCACCCTGATTCCGTCATGTTGCAGTCCGGAGATCACCTCGGGATTATGGATGATTTCGCCCCAGCTGAAGATGCGCTGCCCGGCCTTTTTCCCGGTCTTCCGGGCCAGCTGCAGGGCGCGTCTGACTCCGTAACAAAATCCGCTGTTTCTGGCTATGATGATTTCCATAGAATATTTTGATTGAAGAATAGCTTCCTATACTATAGAAGTCGAAACCCTTTGTCAACCCTAAGTATAGGAAAAATCTTTACTTAGAGCCACTCCGGGTAAACCGACTATCGGCTCGCTCCGGCTGTCAGCCTTTTCCCAGAATCGGGTTTTCGGGGAACAGGTTTCCGGCTGCCGGCTATTTATTATTATATCCATCCGTGACCCTGGAGCCCGGACCGGCGAGTCCCGGTTAGCCTGACCGGATTAAGACCCGCGGTTGGCCAGGGCATCAGGAGATGGCCTGCTTCTCTTCCTCCAGGATTTTAGCAATTTCTTCTTCCTTCGGCAAATCATCCAGGCTGTTGAGCCCGAAATACTGAAGGAATCTTTCGCTGGTGCGGTAGACCAAAGGATTGCCGGGTGCTTTTTTCCGTCCAACTATCTTGATCAGCTTCTTCTGGAGCAGGCTTTTCAGACAGTAGGTGGAATCGACCCCCCGGATGGCTGAAATCTCAGCCTGGGTTATTGGTTGATGATAGGCGATGATGCTCAGGGTTTCCAGGGCGGCCGAGGACAGCTTGGTCTTCTTTTCAATCTGCAGCAACCGCCGGACCCACTGGTCGTGCTCGGGCTTGGTGGTAAAGAGGTAGCCGCCGGCCGATTTGATAACCTGAATTCCCCGCCCGCTGGCCGCATAATCCGTCAGCAGGGCATCCAGGGCGGCGCCCAGCTCTTCATCCGGCACCTCACCCAGAACTTCCTTCATTTTTTCCAGGGTCAGCGGTTCCTGGGAAATAAAAATCAGGACTTCCAGTATGGCTTTCAATTGGTCATTCATGGCTCTGTCCGTGGCTGTGGGGCCTGGACTTGCGCAGCCAGACCCGGATAGTCTGAAAAAGTTGTTCCTGCACAGCTATCACCAGGTGGTTTTTCACCAGCTCCAGCAGGCAGAAGAAAGAAACCAGGGCTTCTTGCAGAGATTCCTGGCGGGAAAAGTATTCCAGGAAATCCATGGAACCGTGATTTTCCAGGTAACCGAGCATTTCTTTCATCTTTTCCTCGACCGAGACATCCTTGCCTTTGATCACCTGAAGGTTCTCTCTTTCCCTTTTTTTCATCAGCAGGAAGAAAGTCTCGGCCAGGTCAAACAGGCTCACTTCCAGCAGCTCCGCCTCTTCCGGTTTGGCCACCGGCGGCAGGAAGGTTCGCTTCCAGCGCAGGAGCTGGTCCTCTTCCTTTTCCCGTAGAATGGTACAGGCCACCCTGACCTTCTGATACTCCAGCAGGCGGTCGACCAAAATCTGCCGCGGGTCGTCGGCCTGGATGGCCTCCTGCTCCCTGGGCAACAGCATCTGGGACTTAATGTAAATTAAAAGGGCAGCTATCAGCAGGAACTCCGCTTCCCGGTCCAGATTGATCTGGTCTTTTCTTTCCAGATAGTCCAGGTAATCGCGGGTGATAACCGCAATGGGAATATCGTGAATATCTATCTTCTTCTTGCGAATCAGGAACAACAGCAGGTCCAGCGGACCTTCAAACATTTCCAGCTTGACCTGGTAACCCTCGCCCGAGGAAGGTGAGTAGGAAACTGGCAGCTGGCTTTCCTGGCTGTCCTGGATTTCCGGTTCCATCACACTTTTCCTGGAGTTGATTGCCCGCCCGGGAAAACCAGGCCCATGACTTCCCGGACTTCAGCCATTGTCTTTTCGGCCACTTCCCTGGCCTTCTTGTTTCCTTCTTCAAATATTTCCCAGACCAGTTTCGGGTGTTTTTCATAATAGGCTCTTTTTTCCCGGAAAGTGGCGAATTCCTGAATTAAGGCTTCAATCACGACTTTCTTGCATTCCAGGCAGCCTATGGAAGCACTGCGGCAGCCGGCGGCCAGTTCGGCCCGTTTTTCTTCGGGGACGAAAGCCTTGTGCAGGGTGAAGACCGGGCAATCATCCGGCTCGCCCGGGTCGGAGCGACGTTTTCTTCGGGTGTCGGTCACCATCGGCGAGATTTTCTTCCTTATGGTTTCCGGGGAATCTTTCAAGTAGATGGCGTTGCCGTAGGACTTGCTCATCTTGCGGCCGTCAGTTCCGGCCAGTTTGGGCACTTCGGTCAGCAACATCTGGGGCTCGGGGAAGACCTCTCCATAAAAACGGTTAAAGCGGCGGACGATTTCCCGGGCCAGCTCGATGTGGAAGGCCTGGTCCTCTCCGACCGGCACCACTTCAGCCTTGTAAATGATGATGTCGGCAGTCTGCAGCAAGGGATAACCGAGGAAACCGTAGGTATTAAGCTCCCGGTCCTGGATTTCCTGCTGCTGCTCCTTGAAGGTCGGGACTCTCTCCAGCCAGGGCAGGGGAGTAATCATCGACAGCAGCAGATGAAGCTCGGCGTGCTCCTTGACCTCTGATTGGATGAAGAGGACTGATTTTTCCGGGTCCAGTCCGGCTGACAGCCAGTCCAGGGCCACTTCAAAGGTATATTCCTTGATGACCTTAGGGTTTTCATACTCTGAACTCAGGGCATGCCAGGGCACAATGGTGAAGAAACAGCGATGGGTCTCCTGCAGCTTGACCCACCCCCTGAGGGCACCCACGTAGTTTCCAAGGTGCAGGGGACCGGTGGGTCTCATCCCGCTCAGAACGGTTTTTTGGCGATGTTGACTCATGGCAGCTGTGCTCAAAAAAAGATTATGGCCAGTATTAAATATTGTAAAGGCCTGATAATCAGGTCCAGGATTCCCACGGAAATCAGGATAATTACTATCAGGAAACCGTATGGCCTCAAACGGGCGTAGCTATCGGCCAGGCGGTCCGGCAAAAGTCCTTCCAGCACGCCGCTTCCGTCGAGCGGATACATGGGGATGAGGTTGAAGGCTACCAGATAAGTGTTGATCAGAACCAGATAGAACAGGATGATGACCAGGCCTTGCAACGGTTGCAGTCCTGGCGGCAAACCGCCGCGGGAAGTCAGGAAGTTATAGAGCGCGGTGGTGGTTACCGGGCTGACTAGTCTTAGCAAGACGATGAGCAGCAGGGCAGAAACCGCAGCCAGGATGTTAGCCGCCGGCCCGGCCAGGGAAATCCAGAACCCGTCTTTCCTCGGGTTTCGCAGGAAGTTGGGATTGACCGGAACCGGCTTGGCCCAGCCAAAGACCGGGGCCCCGAACACCGCCAGGAGCAGGGGAAGAATCACCGTGCCGAAAATATCGATGTGGGCCAGGGGATTCAGGGTCACCCGGCCGGCAGCCATAGCCGTGGGGTCACCCAGCCGGTAAGCCGCCCAGCCGTGGGCAGCCTCGTGAATGGTGATGGCGAACAACAGGATGAACAGGCTTATGATAGTTGTAATCATCTTTCTTCAGGTCTTTTTCTTATACCATAAGAACGGGGTATAAGTCTATGCCGTGGGCCGTTTTGACACGGCTAAAGGTTAGATTGGACCGGAATCTACATATTCTAAGCTGAAGAAGATGGTTAAATAGCCGCGGCCAGTTACTACTGTCCTGGCTGGATCCAGATTAGTCCCGGTTGTTTTCCCGGTGATGAGAGTCTCCCTTCGGTGGCCACCTCCTGGATAGAAGTCATGAATTCTGAAGAGACATCTGGTTGGAATGGTCCCTAAAAAAAGCGAGCCTGACCCTTCACGGGTCAGGCTCTGCCTTCTGGTTGATAGGAAAAGAGGAATCAGGAATTGAGGATTTGATTAACTTCCTCTTGGTCGATATCCTGGATGTACTTGATGCCGCTGATTCTGGCAGCTTCCATGGTCAGGGCGCCAATATCGTCCCGGGTGATGTAACCCAGCGAGAATTTGCGGGCTCCGGCCATCAATTGCCGCAGTCCCTGGTTCAACCGCTTGAAGTAAGTGTAGACACCAATGGCTCCCGGCGGCAGTTCGTTGAACCTCTCTCCGAATCTCTTCTTAAGTTCAGGAGCGGTGATGAAAATTTCTTCAACGCTGTTTCCGAACCTTTCGACATAGACCGGAATCTGTCCGTCCTTGATGCGACTGCCGATGGTCTTACCAACCATGGCTGCGGCCAGGGGAGAGCGAGCCATGCCCACAGCTTTGACATAGGGAGCGCCCAGGGCTATAGCCTTGAAGATCTGGTCTTCAAAGGTTATGCCGCCCGCAAAGACGATATCAGGAACGTATTCTCCCTTCTTGGCCAGGTAATCAGCGTATTTATAGGTCAGGGACCAGATTTCCACTCCCGGAATGCCCCATTCGTTCATCATCCGCCAGGGGCTCATGCCGGTTCCACCGCCAGCTCCGTCTATGGTCAGCATGTCAATCTTGGCCTTGGAGGCATATTTGACGGCCCGGGCCAGGTCAGCCGGGCGATAAGCACCGGTCTTCAGGAAGACGTATTTAGCTCCGGCCTTTCTGAGCTCTTCTACCCGTTTCATGAAGCTTTCTTCTTCCACCATCCCCAGGCGGCTGTGACGTTCGAATTCCTTGAAGCTGCCCTTTTCAAAGGCCTGGATGACCAGCGGGTCTTCCGGGTCGGGCAGGACGATGTAGCCCCTTCTTTTCAATTCCTGGGCTTTCTTCAGAGATTTTATTTTCACCTCGCCGCCGATATCCTTGGCCCCCTGGCCCCATTTCAGCTCGACAGCCTCAACCCCGAGTTTTTCAATAACGTATTCCTGGACTCCCAGACGGGTGTCTTCCACGTTGGCCTGGACGACGACCGTGCCATAACCGTCACTCCAGTTCTGGAAGGAGCGGACTCTCATTTCCATGTCAGGAGAGCGGACCACCCGGCCGTTTTTTATCTCTGCTTCCTCATCCATTCCACAGACGTTCTCGCCGACGGTCAGGATGGCTCCGGAGATGGCTGCGCCCACGGCCAGTCCGGCCCAGTTTTGCTTGGCTACGTTGGTCGAACCCATGCCGGGGATGACAAAAGGTACTCGCAACTTGATCCCCTTGTCGCGGCCGACCGCGGTTTCTATGTTTACTTTTTCGAACGTAGCCAGGTCGCTGTCGGCCGGCACGCCCCAGGCCCCGGCTGCCGTGCCCATGATGTTAAAATGCGACAGGTCAACCGGATAATCCTTCTCGGCGGCCGCGGTTATCAAACCAAACGGCTGGGGATAGAGGACTTCGGTGCCCCGGTAGGCCGATTTGCCGATTTCGCACATCCCGATACAGCCATCCACGCAGGTCACACACATCCCGCTGAAGGGGCTGATGGAACCTTCGGTTCTATTCTTGGTTAAGGTGGCTGCACTCCTGTTGATTTTTGTGTAGGTCATAGTTTTACCTCCTTTTTCCCTTTGTTGAATTTAATGATGTATCTATGGTTAAAGTCATTATTTTTTCTCCCGGACGCAGGTGCCGCAGCGGCCGGCATCGTACATCCAGCACTGGAGTTCGTCGTAGAAGTCCAGGCAGCTGGGTTCCAGGGTTAAGCAGGCGTTGCAGATGGCCGTTTCAGCCTGCGGGCCCTGGCAGCGCAGCTGGCAGGCCGGGCAGATATAGATACAGCCCCCGCACAGCCGGCATTCTTCAGAGCGGATGTCGAAGGGAGTCGAGATTTTTCTCTGGTAGCCCCGGTTCTGAAAGCCTATGGCTTTACCGTCCATCTGCTCCTCGCACATCCGGACACACAGCCCGCACAGGATGCACTCTTCATTGCGGATCTTGAAGCGCATCCTGGTGACCCCGAACTTGGAGGCTAGGTCCTGGATAACCTTGGAATAAGGAGCTACCGACAGCATCAGCTCGATCATCATCCGTCGCGCCTGGACCACCCTCCTGGTATCAGTGTGCACCACCAGACCTTCCTCGGCCGGATAGGTGCAGGAGGAAACCAGCTTGGCTCTCGGCCCTTCGCCTATTTCCACCAGGCAGAGTCGGCAGCCGCCATAAGGACTAAGTCCTTCGTGGTAGCAGAGGGTCGGAATTTCCAGGCCGTAGAATTTGGCCGTTTCCAGGATGGTCCAGCCCTCTTCAGCCTTGACTTCCACCCCGTTGATCTTCATGGTGATCATGGCTTCACCTCCCTGACGATGGTTATGGCCTCGTCGCGCTGGGCTTCAATGGCCTCAAATCGACAGGCTTCCAGGCAAGCTCCGCATTTGATGCACTTGTCGTAGAGAATCAGGTGAACATCCTTCCTGGTACCCTGGATGGCTCCAGTAGGGCAGGCCCGCTTGCAGGCCTCGCAGCCGGTACATTTTTCGGGGATGACCGCGTAACGAATCAAGCTCTTGCAGACTCCAGCCGGGCAGCGTTTCTCATAAATGTGGGCTTCGTATTCGTCCCGGAAATATCTCAGGGTGGACAGAACCGGGTTGGCCGCGGTCTGGCCCAGCCCGCACATGGAAGCTTCCTTGGTGGCCAGGGCCAGTTCTTCCAGCAATTCCAGGTCTCCCGGTTGGCCTTTGCCTTCGGTTATATCCCTGACGATTTCCCACATCCTCTGGGTACCTTCCCGGCAGGAGATGCATTTGCCGCAGCTTTCGTCGCGGAGGAAGTTGAGGAAGTACATGGCCACGTCGACCATGCAAGTCTTCTCGTCCATGACGATCATGCCGCCCGAGCCCATGATGGAACCGGCTGCAGTCAGCGATTCATAATCGATGATCTGGTCCAGCATGGAGGCCGGCAGGCAGCCACCCGACGGCCCTCCGGTCTGGACGGCTTTGAAGGCTTTGCCTTCCGGGATGCCGCCACCGATGTCATAAATAATTTCCCTCAGGGTAATGCCCATGGGCACTTCCACCAGGCCGGTGTTATTGATTTTCCCTACCAGGGAGAAAATCTTGGTGCCCTTGCTGCCGCTGGTTCCTATGCTGGAGAACCAGTCAGCTCCATTTAATATGATTAAGGGAATATTAGCCCAGGTTTCGACGTTGTTGATGCAGGTGGGTTTTCTCCACAGACCTTTCTGGGCCGGGAAGGGTGGTCTCTGGCGAGGTTCGCCCACCCGACCTTCGATGGAAGCGATCAGCGCCGTCTCCTCGCCGCAGACAAAAGCCCCGGCTCCCTTGGCCAGGTGAAGGTCAAAGCTGAAATCGGTCCCCAGGATCTTTTCTCCGAGCAACCCGGCTTTGTGAAGTTGCTCCAGAGCCATGGTCACGTGGCGAACGGCCAGGGGGTATTCATCGCGAACATAGATGTAGCCTTCCCGGGCGCCGATAGCCAGGGCTCCGATCATCATTCCTTCCAGTACCCGGTAGGGGTTGCCCTCCAGCACGCTGCGGTCCATGTAAGCTCCGGGGTCGCCTTCGTCTCCGTTGCAGATTATGTACTTGATGTCGCCCGGCGAGCGGCGGGTAGCTTCCCATTTAACTCCGGTGGGGAAGCCGGCTCCACCCCGGCCCCGCAGCCCTGATTCCTTGACGGTCTGGATGATATCTTCTGGCTTCATCCGGGTTAGGGCCTTGATGAACGGCCGGAAGCCGCCGATGGCCAGGTACTCGAGCAAATTGGTCGGGTCGACGAAAACATTGTCGCCCAGGACGATTCTTTTCTGCTTCTGGTAGAAGGGAATTTCATTCTCGTACCAGGCCCGTTCTTTGGTCAGGGGGTCGCGGTGGAGAAATTTCTCCACCACCCGTCCTTCGACCAGAGTTTCCTTGACTACGGTCCGGACATCAGCCGGGGTCAGCTTCTGGTAGAAAATCCTGTCCGGGTAGATGATGATGTTCGGCTCGGCTTCACAGAACCCGTGGCAGCCGGTGATGCGGATGGCCACCTGGTCTTTCAGGCCCTCTTCCCGGAGAGCCTTTTTCAGGGCATCGATGACTTTGAGCGAGCCCCGGGCCTGGCCGCAGGTTCCGGAGGATACCACGATGACCTTTTTCTTTTTTTCCTGCTGACGGCCGGCTTCCTGCTGTTCAATGGCCTTTTTTAGCTCTTCGATGTTCCTGAACTTTTTTATCTTTTTCATGGCCGGCCTCACTTTCGGTACCTGTCGAGGATGGTGGGGACTTTCCTGATGCTGGTATGGGCATGATAGTCCCCGTCGACCACCACCACCGGGCCGATGGCGCAGCAGCCCAGGCAGGCCACGGTTTCCAGCGACCACTCGCCGTCTTCAGTGGTCTCTCCCCGGCGAATGTTGAGCTGACGTTCAAACTCTTCCAGGATTTTCGGAGCTCCGCGGACATGACAGGCTGTACCCATACACACGGTAGCCACATGCCGGCCCTTGGGGGTCAGGCTAAAGGCCCGGTAAAAGGTGGCCACGGAAATGATGTCCACCAGCGGAATTTTCAGCAGCTTGGAGAGGGTCTTCAAAGCCTCGGCCGGCAAGTAATGATAAACAGCCTGGATGTCCTGGAGAATGGCAATCAGTTTGTTCTTGTTGTAGCCATGCCTTTCAACGATTTCCTGGAGGCTATCCAGGTTGATGGTTTGATGAACACTCAAAACAGGCCTCCCTTTTTATGGAATTTAATTGATTAAAGCCCTTCCAGCCAGGATGGAAAAGCGGCGTTCGTTTTGAAATGGAATTCGGCGGAAATGCGGGGTCAGGCGAAAGAAGAGGCAGGATAATAGGAAAAAATCCCCCGGATAATGATATACACCAACCAGCAAGACTGGTTTTAATGTATAACTCCTTCTTAACCTATAATACCCTGATAATGATATTTTCTTATATATGAGCTGGAAAATGATTGTCAAGAAAAATTTTTCTGAGATGAAAGATGGTCTGAAGCAGGGAGTGAATAAAGGGGGGGATGGGGACGGCTGGTGAGCAACTCAAGCAAGGAATCAGGGCTGGAAGCAGAAACGGAAACACCGTAAGGAGCAGCCCCTCATTATTCAGCCTGATTAATATTGTGGGGGGCGAAACATGGCCGCTGGCGGAAGCCCGATATTCCAAATATAATTTCCATGTAATTTTCATATGAAGGGAAATTCATGACACCCCGGGAAAGGGTCTGGTTGGCCCTGAACCACCAGGAGCCGGATCGATGTCCGTTGCACTTGAGCTTTACTCCAGAATTTGCCGACAGGCTGCGGCCATCATTAGGGTTGGGCCCGGAAGCTCACAACCCCCATGGCCGGGGCAATAGTTACCTTCTGGAGCGATTAACTGGCTGCGATTTGCTTCTGACCTCAGTTGGCTGGGCCAATTCTTATTATGCCACCCGGTCTTACAGCCAGGATGGACTGACCTATGTGGATGAGTGGGGTGTGGGCTGGAAAAATGTGGAGTACGAAACCAGGTTTGGCCGCGGCCGCTATACCGAAATCGTCAGTCATCCTCTGGCCGAGGATAGGGCCGTTGACTCCTACCGGGCACCTGACCCCGACCGCCCGGAGCTATATGCCGAGGCCAGATGGACGGTTGAACGATTCGGAGCTGAATACTGGATAGTTGGGGTGGTGGTGACCACCATTTTTGAAACTGCCTGGGCCCTGAGGGGCCTGGAACGGACACTGCTGGACATGGTAAGAAACCCGGAGCTGGTGGACAGGCTTTTTGACATTCCTTTTAAGTATCATCTGCGGGTGGCCAAAAACCTGGCCGGGCTGGGAGTGGACATGATCTGGCTGGGTGATGATGTCGGAGCTCAGGACCGGATGTTGATTTCTCCTGGCCACTGGAGAAGATTCCTGAAGCCACGACTGGCCGAGATGATAGCCACTCTGAAAAGGATTAACCCGGCTCTTAAAATTGCCTACCATTCCGACGGAAATATATATCCGATAATTCCGGACCTGATAGAAATCGGGCTGGACGTGCTTAACCCGGTTCAACCCCGTTCGATGGACCCGGCCCGGCTCAAGAAGGAGTTCGGAGACCGGCTGTGTTTCTGGGGAACCATGGACCTGCAGTATACCCTCCCTTTCGGAACGCCCGACGAAGTCAGAGACGAAGTCCTGGAAAGGCTCAGGACCGTGGGCCGGCGGGGAGGCTTGATAATCGGGCCTACCCACCATTTACAGCTCGATGTCCCCCTGGAAAATTTCTGGGCCATGGTCGGAACGGTCAGAAATACCTGCTATCGAGACCTAAAATAGGAAAGCGGCCTTCGATAATCTTATTCTGCCAGCTTCAAGCTGCTGTTTAAGATTCTGGAGAAGGAAAAAGGTCCTGGCTTCCGGACTGGATTGGCGTCGGGGGCACCCGGTTGAATTCGTTTGAAACTTAAATTTGAAGAACAGGAGGACATGGAGGGCAGGGCTCTGCTTCTCTTAGTTTCAATTCTTGGCGCTCTGGCCCCCGCCGGCAATAATGACCTCACCCGGCCCAGGGCCAAGCAGCGGTCTCTCAGAGCATCGGCAGGTAACGTTTTATTTCGTAGGGGCTGACCTGCTTGTCGTACTCGTCCGGAACATTCCGCAGGTAGTCTTCGATTTCTTTTTTCTTGTTGGCTATGAATTTTTCGTGCAGCTGCTCGCCCAGTGTTTCCCGGACCAGCTGGCTCCTCTCTACCAGCCGGACAGCTTCTTCCAGATTCCTGGGCAAGACCTGGATTCCGGCCTTCTTCTGCTTGCTGGTGCTCATATGGTATATGTTTTCCTCGACCGGGTCGGGGAGTTCCAGGCCCATCTTGAGGCCGGCTAGTCCAGCCGACAGCATGGTGGCCAGAGCCAGGTATATGTTGCAACCCGGGTCCGGGGAGCGCAATTCTATGCGGGTGGCTTTTTCTTTGCCCGGCTGGTACTCTGGCACTCTGATGTAGGCTGAGCGGTTCTTCTGGCCCCAGGCTATGTAGACCGGAGCTTCATATCCTTCAATCAATCTCTTGTAAGAATTTACCCACTGGCTGAAAATGGCACAGATCTCCCGGGCGTGATGGATGATGCCAGCGATGTAGTGCCGGGCCTCAGCCGACAGATGGTAGGGCGCTTCTTTCTCGAAAAAAGCATTGTGCCCGTTCTTCCACAGGGACTGATGGACGTGCATGCCGCTGCCGTTCTGGCCGTTGATGGGCTTGGGCATGGAGGTCAGGTAAAGGCCGTGCATCCTGGCTACTTTTTTGGCCATGTACCTGAAGACCATGACAATGTCAGCCATTTCCAGGGCGTTCTGATACCTGAGGTCGATTTCGTGCTGGCCATGGGCCACCTCATGATGGTCGTATTCAGGTTCAATGCCCATCTTTTTCAGCAGGAGCTGGATTTCCTTCCGGACCTCGCCGTGCTTGCCGGCAAAGAAATAACCGCCGGAGTCGGTAGGAACCGGGTTCTGGTCGTCGGGGAAAATGAAGAATTCCATCTCCGGGCCGCATTTGAAATCGGAAAAACCGAAATCGGACTTCATCCTTTCCAGGGCTCTTTTTAAGACGTAGCGGCTATCGCCCGGATAATGGCGCCCGTCCGGCTGGTAGATGTCGCCAAACATGATGGCCTCTCTCCAGGAAATGGCCGGGTCAAAGCCCTGGTAGGTCCAGGGGAAAACCCTGAAGGTCCTGGGGTCGGGGACGATGACCAGGTCGCTTTCTTCTATCCGGACAAAGCCTTCCACCGAAGAGCCATCAAAGCCCTTGCCCTCGGAAAAGGCTTTCTCCAGCTCTGAAACCGGAATCGAGAAATCCATCGGGCGTCCCAGAATGTCGGTGAACATAATCCGCACGAACTCTATGCGGTTTTCTGCCTTACGGACTGCCTCCAGTACTTCAGCTTCTGTGCTCAGTCCGTAAAGGTTTTTAATTCCTTCTTGCATTTTTCCCTCCATTTATTAAAATAGTCATGGGCGCCAGAGACGTGTTAGGAAATTTTCCAGTTTTAATTTCATTTATGAAGTTATTTTATAAAAATGATGACAATTGTCAATATATGAAGGAAAAATTTTTATGTTCGTAATGGAGGCCTCATGCCGGCAGAAACCGAAAGAAAAATCGTCGCCTGCCTTAATCAGGATGCCAGGAAAAGCTACCGGGAGATTGCCCGGGAAACGGGGATTTCTGTCCCGGCTGTGATCCAGACCATAAGAAAGCTGGAAGAGGCTGGAGCCATCAAGGGTTACATCCCTGTTCTTAACCCCGAATATTTCGGCTTTGGCCTGATGGCGGTGATCCTGATGCGGTTTACCCAGGGCAAACTGCTGGAAACCCAGCAGAAAATTGCCGAAGACCGCCGGGTTATGGCCGTGTTCGATGTCACCGGAGACTGGGATTCGGTGGTCATAGGCTGTTTCCTCGACCGCCAGGATCTGAACCAGTTCATCAAGAAAGTCCTGTCAATCAAGTACATTGACCGCACCGTAACCCAGCTGGTGCTCAACGTGGTCAAGAACGACCCTCGGGTTCCAGTTTGAACCACAGAAGTTTATTGACATGAGTTCCATTTATGCCATAATCAAATTGTAAAATAACGACGGAGGAACTGAATGACCAAAGAGCATCATTCCACCATCGGCCACCATTACATCGTTGAGGCTTCAGGCTGCGACCCCAAGGTCATCGGCAGTGTGGAAAAGGTCCAGCAGATTCTGGTCAAGGCCGCAGAAATTGCTGGGGCCCAGGTCTGGTCAATCTCTTTCAGCCGTTTCCCGCCGAACGGCGTCAGTGGCGTGGTGGTGATTTCTGAGTCTCATATATCCACCCATACCTGGCCGGAAATGAATTACGGGGCCCTGGACATCTATACTTGTGGCAACACCATCGACCCGGAAAAGGCAGTCATCTACGCCGTGGAAGCTTTTGGAGCCACCACTTCCCATATCACAGAAATCACCCGGGGAATAGATGAAGGGGATGCTATTTTCTACCATAGCTTCGTCACCTGGGAAGAATATCTCAAGAAGGAAAAAAAGGAAAAGGAAGAACCCAAGCCCCAGCCCTGATTGTAAATATTTTTACCAGGTTGTAATCAAAGTTTAAGGCTCTTCAGCCTTTTGCCACTCCGGGTTTGCCCGATCATAGCCTGACTGCTGCCGGATAGCATTCCACAAGTGACTTCCATGGCTGGCATAAAACCTGCATTATCCAGTATTAGAATGCCGGCCCCGCCGGGACTTCGTATATAATAGAATTGGCACCCGGTTGCCGGGAGGAATTTTTGGGGTAAGAAAACGATCGGCGACAAGCTCCTGGGTGGTGTTGGCCAGCCTTTTCTTATGCCTCCGTCTCTATCCTGCCCAGCCGTCGGCGCCAGAGCACCTCAGGCCACTGGTCAAGGCCCTGGAAACCAGGAGCCTCGAGGCTTATCTGGAGCTCTGCCTGCCGGAAATACGCCAGGCAGAAAGCCAGGCCCTGGCAGCGTACCTTAATCAGCCGGGGCTGGAAAGCCTGTCCATTTTCTTTTCGGGTGAAAGCCGAGATCAAAACGGGTTGAACCGGGCCTTTTTCCAGGTGCTGTTACAGAAAGAATACTCGGCGGTGATCGAAGTCTGGCAGATAACTTACAACCTTGGCCCCGATGGCCTGCGAATTCACCAGAGACTTGTGAGCAGTAGCCTTAAGGACCTTTATCGCCTGCGCTTTCCCGGGGAAAGAAGCACCCGGGCTCGCCATATCCGCCTGGCTCAGAAAGACATCGTCATTACTTTTACTGAAGGACAGATCTTCTTTGATAACCTGCCCGGGATTGAAACGGCCATCATCATCATCGGCCGGGGCCAGGTCAGTTTCCGGCCCTCCGATGAAATAGAAAGAAATCAGCTGAACCGGGTTTATCGAAAGCCGGCCTTTGAAGAGGACCTGGAATATGTTTACGTCAGGGGAAGCGACAGCTATTTCCAGGATAATTTGCTCTATGAACCGGTGGAAGGGCTCCCAGGTTCAATTCCGGAGGAGGTCCTGAATAACAGGGTCTATTCCATATTTTCGCGGAATTATTCCAGGTCTTTTACCCTGGAGAATTCGCTGACCGGTGAGCTTCTGACTTTTCTACCGCCAGCTGGGGAGACGGTGATTGAACTGAAAACGGTCAAGGGCGGAGAATTTACCTATGTTTACTCTCCCTTTGCCGAGGAAGAGATTTCTTTCCTGGATAGAACCAGGAATAGGTTGCTCAACAGCTATTCGCCCCAGGAGGAAGGGCAGAAAAGGATGTTCCTCCGGTTCGGGGAAAAATTTGAGGTCAAAAATTATGACATCGAAGCCAGCTACCGGCCGGAGAGCAGCCAGCTGGCCGCCTCGGCAGCCATCCGGCTGGCCTCGACCGTCGATAATCTGGACAGCTGCCAGCTTCGATTGAACCCGGAGCTGCAGATCTTGAAGATTGAGGATGATAAGGGTCGGGAGCTGTTCTACAGCCGGGACCGCTTCCGCAAGTATCTTTACATATACCTGGCGGAGAGGCTGCCCCGTGGCCAGGAAACTGGCCTGAGAATTTTTTACCGGGGAAAGATAGTACCACCGCCGCCACTGACCGATGCCGGACCGCAGATTCGGTCGGAAGAACCCACCATTCTTTTTTCCATAAGCAATAGCTTCCTGTTTACCCAGTCCTCCGACTGGTACCCATCTCCGGTGCGGGAAAGATTTGTCAGTTTTCGGCTGCGGATGATTGTTCCGGATGGCTATTATTGCCTGGCCGGTGGCCGACTCCTGGAAATGTATTCGGTGAAGGAAGCGGCCAGCGTAACCGAGCTGGAAAACCTGGGCAATTCCATCTTCATCTACGAGAGCCAGGTGCCGGTTAAGTACATCAGTTTTTTCATCGCCCGTCTTGTTTCTGTCAAGAAGATCACCAACGGCCTGACCATCGAGCACTTTACTACCCAGGACTGGCGTCATCAGGCCAAGCAGATCCTGAACGATGCCTCCAGCATTCTCGAGGCTTACAAGAAATACTTCGGGCCTTTTCCCTTCGAACGGCTGGCCATTGCTCAGCGCTACTGGCACACCCAAGGTGGCCATGCTCCGGCCGGCCTGGTGATTCTGGACCAGCTGCCCTTTTCCCGCAGCCCCGAATTGATCATCATCAACCCCTCCAGCCCGGTCGACCTTTCCTACTGGCCGGAGTATTACCTGGCGCACGAGCTGGCCCACCAGTGGTGGGGGCATGGTGTGACCTGGACCTCGTACCGGGATAACTGGCTCACAGAAGGGCTGGCTCAGTTTTCTACCATCCTTTACCTGGAAGAGCGTTACGGGCAGAGAGATTTTGAAAAAATCCTGCAGAAAATTTCCTCCTCGGTCCGGAAAAAATCAAGGCTGGGGCCGCTTATCCTGGGGATTCGCCTCAGCCACATCGACTTTGAGGGCTACCAGGCCATCGTGTACAACAAAGCCGCCCTGGCGCTTTTCCTGCTCAAAGACTGGCTGGGCGAGGAGGTGTTCTTCCGGGGATTGCGGGAATTCTTTTCGCACTTCCGGTTTCAGGCAGCCAGGACCTCCGACTTTCGTCTGACGATGGAACGGGTTTCCGGGCAGGATCTCAGGCCGTTTTTTGGAGACTGGTTTTATTCCGAGCGGCTGCCCGAGGTCCGGGTGGAGCAAAAAGTACAGACCCTGGGGTCCACCTCCAGCTTGAAGTTGACCGTCCGGCAGCTCAGCCGACCGATGGTCTTTCCCCTCAGGGTGGTTCTGGAAACGGACCGGGGAAAGAGCGAGCACGTTCTCAGGCTCGAGTCGGCCTCCCAATCGTTCGACCTCGAATTTTCCGGCCGGCTGAAGAAGGTCAGGGTCAACCCGGGTAACCTGGTGCCCGGACGGTTTGAATGAGGTTCGACTGCGGGCCGGCCATCTATATAAGCCTGGTGTTTATTTTCAGGCGTTTGATCATTTCGTTGAGCGTCGTTGGCTTCAATCCCAGAAGCTGGGCCGCCTTTTTCTGAACGCCACCGGCTTTTTCCAGGGCGGTCAGGATCAATTTTTTCTGGAATTCAACCGTCTTTTCTTTAAGGTCCAGGCTGGCATTGTCCAGCTCTTCGAACATGATTTTTTTCCCGCTCAGCAGGAAGGGCGGCAGGGCATCGCGGGTGATGACCCTGGACTTGCAGAGCACCACGGCCCTTTCCAGTACGTTTTCCAGTTCCCGGACATTACCGGGCCAGTCGTAATCCATCAGGATTTCCATGACGTCCTCGCTGACCCCCTCCACCTGTTTCTGGTTCTCGGCGTTATAAAGATCGATGAAATGCTTGACCAGCAGCGGGATGTCTTCTTTCCTGGCCCGGAGCGGTGGCAGTTCGATTTTAATGACGTTCAGACGGTAGAACAGGTCCTTGCGGAAAGCCTTCTGCTCGATCAGTTCCTCCAGGTCGGTATTGGTGGCGGCGATGATGCGGACGTCGACCTTGATGGTTCTGGTTCCGCCCAGTCGCATGAATTCTTTGTCCTGCATGACCCGGAGCAATTTGACCTGGGTTTCCAGGCTGATAGAAGAGATTTCGTCGAAGAAGATGGTGCCCCGGTCGGCCGCCTCGAACAGACCTTTCTTGTCGGTGACCGCGCCGGTAAAAGCACCTTTGACATGGCCGAAGAGGTGGCTTTCCAGCAGGTCCGGGGGCAACGAGCCGCTGTTGACCACCACGAAGGGATGGCGGGCCCGGTCGGAGTTCAGGTGAATGGCCCGGGCCACCAGTTCCTTGCCGGTGCCGCTTTCTCCCTGAATCAGGATGGTGGAGCGAGTGGGGGCGGCGGCTTTGATCAGTTCGAAGACATTCATCATAGCCTGGCTCTTGCCGATGATGTTCTCGAAGCTGAACTTCTTTTTCAGTTCGTGGCGCAGCCTGATGTTTTCCTCCTGCAGCCGGCGGTGTTCCAGGGCCCGCCTGATGGTCATCAGTAATTCGTCGTTCTTGAAGGGCTTCTGAATGTAATCATAGGCTCCCATCTTGATGGCGGTCAGGGCCGATTCCACCGAGGCGTAAGCGGTGATGATGATCACCAGAGCTTCCGGGTCAATTTTCCTGATCTGTTTCAAGACTTCCAGACCGTCCAGGCCGGGCATTAGCAGGTCGAGCAGAATCAGGTCGAATTTTTGCTCCTCGAATTTTTTTAGAGCTTCCTCCCCTGAGGCAGAAATCTCAACCTGGAAGCCCTCTGATTCCAGGAGTTGCCCCAGAACATCATGGATGATGGGTTCATCATCGATCAGGTGGATCAAGACATTATCATTCATGGTGACTTCCCCGTGGTTGTATTTTCGGGCGGTTCTTTTCTGACAGGGCGGTGGGCAGGATGATGGTAAAAGTGGTGCCCCGGCCGACGGCACTGTCCACCAGTATTTGCCCATCGTGTTCCTTGACTATGGCAAAGCTGATGGATAGACCCAGCCCGGTTCCTTTGCCCAGGCCCTTGGTGGTAAAAAAGGGATCAAAGATTCTCGGCAGGTGTTCCGGCCTGATGCCGGTTCCGGTGTCGGTGATCTTGACCATGGCCAGCTTTTCTTTCTGCTGGCATTCGATGGTCAGTTTGCCGCCTTCGGGCATGGCGTCCATGGCGTTGAGAATGATGTTTATGAAGACCTGCTGCAGCCTTTCCCGCTGGGCGTAAATCACCACCGGGTTCAGGTTCAGCTCCAGCTGGATGTTCAGGCTTTTCAGCCGGTAATCTATGAGCGAGATGATTTCTTCCAGGCTTTCCTTGAGGTCCACTCGGTGATAATACTCGTCGGCCGGGTTGCGGGCAAAGTTCAGCAGGTTCTTGATGATGCGGTTAACCCTCTCAGTCTGGGCTTCGATCTTCTGCAAGATCTGAAGATAGTGAGTGTCGGTCAGCTTCTTCTGCAACATCTGGACGTAGCTGGAAATGCCGGTCAGCGGGGTGTTGATTTCGTGGGCCACTCCGGCTGACAGCAGTCCGATGGAAGCCAGCTTTTCTGAAGTCAGCAACTGCTGCTGCAGGTGGATTTTTTCGGTGATGTCTTCAAAAACGATGATGGTACCGTAGGCTTTCATCTGGTTGTCAAACAGGGGAGTACGGGCCACGTCGAAGATTTTCTTTTCGCCCCGGGCCGTGGTCAATCCGATTTCGCTCAGGAGCTGGTACTCGGTCTGGGTCTCGGGCGGAAAGATGGCCTGGAAATTATATTTTCCGATGACCTCAGATAAATGACGGTTAAGAGCCTGGTCCCGGGCCAGTCCAAATTGCCTTTCCAGCACCCGGTTCCAACCGATTACTCGACCGGTCTGGTCGATGACCGCCACCCCGACCGTCAAACTTTCGATGATGTTATCGCTGTAATCCTTCAGACGCTGCAGTTCCTGCGACCGGATTATTTCCTGGTTATACAGGTAAGCGTTTTCCAGGGCCAGGGCCACCGAGGTGGAGATGGTGCGCAGCAGCTCCCGGTCCTCGCCAGAGAGATAGGACTCGTCCAGCTTGTGGCTCATGGCCAGGAAGCCCATGACCTTGTTTTCCAGGCGCAGCGGCAGGATATGGACCCGCCCCTTTTCCAGCAGGGGCACAAACAGGCCAGAACCGGGTGGATTTTCTCCCGGCTGGACGAGCGAGACAAATTCGGCCTTTTGTAACAGTTCCATTTCGGGGAGAGAAATTGAGAGAGAATTGATCGGCAGGTCGGGTTCAGAAGACCGGAGCAGGTAAAATTCAGTCGGGTTATTTTCCCTGGCCAGAAAAAGGTCACAGTGCTTGAGGGACAAAGCCTTTGAAATGGTATCTACCAGGAAGTTGCTCAGGCGGCTGAGGTCGCGTTCCCGGTTGAGGACGTTTGAAATCATTAGCAGAGTCCGGCGGTACTCGTAGCTGCGCTTGTAGATTACCCGGTCAACCAGCGTTTGAACCAGCTCAGACAGCGGGGTGAACAGGGTGGCCCCCAGAATTATGGCCAGCAGCCCCAGAAGGATGGCATTTAACCGGTTTTCGGAAAAGAGTTCGGTCTGGGAGCTGACCAGAAAATAGACCATGGCCAGCATGGCAAAGGAAATCACCAAGGTGGTTCCCTTCTTAAACAACACTTCAAAATCCATCAGCCGGTACCGGGAGATGGAATAAGCCAGGGTTATCGGAATCAAGCTCTGAAGCAGCACGCTCAACTGGCCGGGAGTGGTGGGCAAGCGATCCTGGAGAAAGGGAACAACATAAAAGGCGGCAAAAGGTAAAGAACCAAGGCCCAGGCCAACGGCAATCCATTTGAGCTGGTTCTTTATGTACGGATTGATATTGCTGATGAGGTCGCGGATGATCAGGAGGAGGGCCAGCAGGCTGTAAAGGGCAAAATGGGCCAGTTCCAGCTTTTCCAGAATTTTCTGAAAAGCCAGGACCTGGGCTTCGCTCAACCTGGATTCCAGGACAAGGGCCAGCAGGATATTGGTTACCAGGAGGGCCAGGCCCGGAATGTAGAACAGGGCAACCCGTTTCTTCTTGTGGATTATTCTTTTCTTCTGGGGAAAGATGAAGAAGAAATTAAGCAGGAGCGGGGGAAAGGCCAGAAGGGCCAACTTGTCCAGCCAGTAAAAAAGGCTATCCAGGAAATCCATCTGGCCCGTGGCCGAAAAAACATAAAAGGAATATAGCGAAAAGGAAACCAGGTAAAAAAAGGCATAAGGCCCGGTGAATAATCTCTTGGTGTTGAAGAAGACCATAAGGCTGATGGCCAGGGTGGCCAGTCCCAGGAGCATCAGGTAAATATAGGTGGAACTCACTCCCTTCTTGGTGAGATAGAAAGACGGAGAAAGGATGGTGCCGCTCCGACCCACCTGGTATAACGCTTTCTGCTCGAGGCGGTCAATAAGCCAGAGCATTTTGGCGAACTCTATTCTATTTTTTATCGGGGTGTCATTTATGGAGAAGAGGATGTCTCCCGGCTTTATCCCGGAAAGATAGGCCGGGCTGTCTTCATCCACACGGGCGGCAATCAATCCGGTGGGACCATCCACCCAGGAAACGCCATCGTATGGTTCTTTCCAGGCCAGCTTGCGGGAGATGTTTATGAAACCCAGAACAATCAGTACGAGCACCAGCAGCAGAAAGGGATAAAAGAAACCTCTTCTCATGGCCATTCTTCAATAATATATACTAAATCCAAAAAATTGAATCAATCAGGCAAAAAAAATCAGTTCAAAATATGGCGAACGCCAGCTCTGAGGGCCCATTTAGTCTTGGGTTGTTTAAGCAGGCGGCGCAAATCCTCGTCCTCCTTTAAGCCCAGGGGGCTGGTGGTTCTGGAAAGGAAGGTGCTCATGTAATCGAGCTTTGGTTTCTGAACTTCCTGGGGGGGAACTTGATCGGGCTGGGTCTGGGCCACGGTTTCCTGCTGCCTGGTTTCTGGCCGGGATGTAACCTGACCCGCGGTGAAGCAGACATAACCTAACCAGATCAGCATCAATCCGGTGGTCAAAACAACTTTTTTCATCGATTTCATTAGATTAATAAGACTTTGAAGGCCTCCTGTCAACCTCAATCTTCTGCCGGCGCTCTATTGACAGGGATCCCGGTTACCGTTTCTTACCAGATATCCGGAATCATTTTATAACCAGGTTTTCCTGGACCCGCAGGTCCGGGCCGACCTCCAGAAGGTAACCAGGTTTTATCTCCTGCCAATTTTCTTCGGTCAACTTTTCAGAGCAGACCAGGATAGCTCGTTGCCCCTTCAGGGATTTACTTCTTAAAATGATCTTGGTTTCTTCGGAGGCGAATTCTGACGGCCCGTCCACTTTCGGGTCCCGCAACAAATAATAAAGCGAATAATAAGCGAGGCTTCCGGGATTAGAAAAGCGGAGGGCATAAAGTCTCTGGCCGTCAGACAGCAGGAAATTCAAACCGTGGTAGCAATTTGAATGAGTTTTTCCGATAATTTCGCCAACTGCTTGGCTGATGCCCTTTACAACTTCTCCGTTCTTATCCAGGCATTGAAGAATCCAGCGGAAATAGACTTCCGAATCGGTCTGACCTTCAAGATCCTTTTTATGGGCTGCGGTCAGCAGCTTAATTAGGTGTTCTCTGGGGACCAAACCGTTATGCGCAAATATCCAGTTATCCTTCATAAAAGGATGGGAGTTTGCTCTGGCCCTTTTTCCGGTGGTGGCGGCTCTGACGTGGGCGATAATTATTTTTGATTGGACCTCTCTTGACTTCTGATTGTAGCCGGGGTCAACCCAAGCGCTAAGGGCTTCCTTATAGATTCTGGCCGAGCCATTCTCGTACCAGCCGATTCCCCAGCCATCCTGATTGAGGCTGGAGTATTTTTTAAACTTGTCCAGAGAAAATTCAAGGTCCACCGACTGATTGGCTATAAGTCCCAGCAGACGACACATATCTTCCTCCTTATCCAGGGCTAATTAATTAAGCTCTTCAAGATTTTGGAAAGCATGGCCTTCTGGAAAGTTGGTTGCTGCTCCTGGCAGAGCAAGAAGGAAACCAGTTCTGCCGGCAGCTGCCGGCAGGGAAGGTAATCGGGCCAGGGCAGCCCCCAGGCCGACTGGCCTGAGGGCTGACGGGCTGGCCGTCGCTCCGTTCCTTTTCTGTTATTGCCACTCCGAGCCATGCCTTCTGACCTTATTCCTCGTCAAACAGGTAGCGTTTCCTGATGCGAAGTTGCGGGAAATTTTCTTCTTGACGCCAGGACCTGTTTTGTTCATTTCCGTTATTAATCGCAAAGAAAGCCAGATGCGGCACCGAGCCGTCAACTTCCAGGGCTGCCCCGACCATGGAATCACTCCGGTAGCGGCAGGAAACACCCAGGCCGATGGACTGGAATCTCTTTTCTTCGCATCGCCCGGCAGCATCGATAAAAACCCTGGCTTGCTCTAGGCTGACTGGGTTTGCTGCTTCCGAATTCTTTTTACTCTTCTTCCCGGCTTTCTTTTCGTGCTTAAGGTTGATAGCTTCCAGGACGTAGCTCTTGAGAAGCTTCTGGAACAGCCGGCTGAAGGCAGCATCTCTGGAGACAAATTCCAGACCTACCGGCTGGCCTTCGATGAAGACCAGCAGACCTTTCTGTTCCGGGATGCAAGAAAAGGCCTGGAGATAAGCTTTCAGGTCTTTTTCCCTGGCTTCATAGATGTCGCTCATGGCTCCGGTTGGTGATTCTACCTGTAAATTGTGAGCCAGATGATCAATATCGGCCCAGATTTCGGACTGGTCCGACCTGAAACTGCGATTAATTTCCAGGTTGCGGTGAACCTGGGCCATCTTTTTTCGGCGGATATAGTGAGCCATCATGTGCTCGGACTTTTCCATGCGAAGGGAAGGGCCGTGCCAGCGGCGGGCTTCGACGCAGCTGACCGGGATAACCACCGAGCTTTTAGGACCGATCATGATGGTGGTGTTGAGTACCCGGTTCTGCTTGGCGCCCCTCAATTCTTCGCCGTCGAGCAGCAGGACCGGTTTTTCACCATTGTTGGTGGCTTTCAGTTCCGGTACGGAGCCACCTGGCCCAACCTCGCCCACTTCAAACAGCCCTTTCTCCAGGGCCTCGGCCAGGGTAAGGTAATCCGGACCCTGGTTGAGCCTGGCGGTTATGGGGAAAAGAACCATGTCCTCATGTTTCTGGGGATTTTCGAGTTCCATTCCCCGCAGGTAAAGATTAACAATCCTTTCCATCTTGTTTTCTCCTTAAAAGGTGTCAGTTTTAAGAAATCAAGATAACCTGAGGCCCGGGACCTAAGGTGGAATCTTGATTAGTTGGTTAACAAGGCCCATCATCAACCCCCAATCAAATTTTGCTCCCGCGCACCTTTATCGTTTGAGCCGGAGCGAGCCCGGCTTAAAATATTTCGCCCATTTCCTTTTTTAGCTCTTCTGGCGTGGTCTCGGCCAGGGCGGCGGCTCTCTCCGGGGTCAGAATTTCCGAGGAAACAGCATAGTGCAGCAACCTTCTGAACCTGGATGGGTTCTCCTCACCCCGGTATTCAACCGGCTCCTTCCACAGCCAGCCTTTTTCGTTCATCATTTCTCTGAAGGAGCGAAAACGCCTTTCAGTGACCAGCTCCAGGTCCAGGGCCCGGCGCATGATGGCCTGGAG
Organism: Candidatus Saccharicenans sp.; assembly: GCA_026414545.1. GTDB lineage: Bacteria > Acidobacteriota > Aminicenantia > Aminicenantales > Saccharicenantaceae > Saccharicenans. Next base: position 11,001 of record JAOAIU010000024.1, on the reverse strand, counting down.
TGATATGCCATACCTTGTCTTGATTTCTGCCAGCTCGCTAAAAGCGATTTTTCTTCCGGCTGGCAGGAAGTATTCTTCCAGGATCCTGGCTGGCAACAGGAAAGCGGCGGCAAACCTGTTATAAAGCCTGATGGTCTCGGGGTCGTTGGCCAATCCGAACAGAACCTGGGCCAGCTCCGCGGCCGCCCTGAACCTGACCCTGTCCACCGGCAGGTTATCCTCCACGGCGATGAAGGGCTGTCCACGGTAAAAACCAGAATGGCTCTCAAATTTTTCCGGGCCAGCCAGCCTGAAAGTCTTTATGCCCCGCTCTTCCAGGAAGGTCAACAGGTTGGTCACGGTTCCGGTTCCCAGGTCCCAATGCCGCCGCAAATCTTCAGCCGCTTTTTCCGCTTCATCCATTTTCAATATTTTTAGCTTGAAGGGCGGCTGGAAGAGTTTTTCCTGCCTTAACAACTTTTCCAGCCAGAGGTAATTTTTCATCTTTTCAGAAAGGATTATTCTCAGGGCGAGGACCTGTTTCCTGGCCAGGCGCGGCTCCGGACGCATTTCTATTTCTTCTTCCGGAATCAGTTCGGCCCAGGCCCTCTGCAGGTACTGGGCTCTTCTGGTGGGGGTGGGCGGGATTACGTTACTGATGTACCTACAGGTAATTATCCCGGGCTTGCCCTGCTTTGATTCCATTGATTCTTTCTTACTGACCGAAGCTCCCCCCACCGTGCAGGCTCGAATCTCCGCCGTGAATTCTTCCGGTTTCTCCGGCACTTCTTCCGGAATGTCCGGGGAAGGAGGGATCTCGAGGACCTGGAGGAGGTGTTCCAGCACCTCGGGAGATGGGCTGATCAGGCCTTTTTCGTACTTGGCGATGGCCTGCCTGGTTATTATTCCCCCGAGCTTCTGGGCCAGGTCCTCGAGACTGAGGCCGGCCTTCAAACGGGCTGCTCTTAACCTTAAGGGGAAGGTTGGATCCAACCCGGGTCGGTCGCTGGTGCCACCCATTGCTTCCTTCTTTCGGTTTACATTATAAGCCAAGAAATGACATTTGTCAACTATTTTTATATTTTTTTGTAATTTTTTTTGGAAATACTGCCGACAATGCAGAAACTTATTGATTTCATTACATTTAGTGGCCCCAATTGCGACTAAATATTTAGAAAAATAATTCTGGACAGGACTTATGGCAAGCCGTTTTTATCATAATTTCGGGCCAGGGAACCTGCTAATTACTCAGGCCTTGCCTATTTTACTCTGGGCCTTAAAACTGACCTCCTCTCCCCAAGACGGCCGGGTGGCGCCCGATGGGCTGGCGCTGCCTGATCTTCTGGTTATAATCCCCATCCAACCCGCAACTTATTTTGCGGGTCTGCTTTATATTAAATATGGAAGGGCCAGGCTCCCCCTGACTGGTGAAAGACAGATTGACATAATCTGGGAGCTAACTTAAGATAAGTCAAAAGCGAGAGTTAATAACCAAATGCCAGCTTTCATCTGCCGCATCGTGACTTCTGATGGCCGCATTTTGAAGGAAACACTTGAGGCGGCCTCGGCCGAAGATTGCCGCAAGACCCTTGAAGCCGAAGGGTTGTGCGTTCTTTCCATACGAAAAGAGATCAAGCTTTCTCAGGTCCGTCTCTTTGGGAAAAGAATCAAGCCGGCTGAATTCATTCTTTTTAACCAGGAGCTGGTGGCCTTGCTCAAGGCCGGTTATCCCGTGCTCAAGAGCCTGGAACTGGTAAAAAAGCGGGTAGAAAATCCTTTTCTTCTGGACATCATCAGTAAGGTAGAATCTGAAATCCGCGGCGGAAAGACCCTGTCCGAAGCCTTTGCCCCCTATGAGAATCTTTTCTCCAAGGTTTATACGGCTTCGTTGATGGCCGGGGAGAGAAGCGGCAACTTGCCGGGTTCCCTGGCCAGGTACATCCAGTATGCTAAGGTTATCGACCAGACCAGGAGCCGGGTGCGCTCAGCCCTGCTTTATCCGACCCTGCTGGTTATTTTTTCGGCCATCTTGATAGGGTTGCTGGTAGGGCTGGTTCTGCCCCGGTTTGCCACTTTTTATGCCGACTTCGGGGCCCAGCTTCCGGCTCTCACCAGGTTCCTGCTCAGGCTAGCCATTTTTGTCAGAACTAACCTTCTCTGGTTTGGCCTTCTGTTCCTCGTATTGTTGTTAGTTTATCTTATCATAAGGCGCAGGGCTTCATTCATAATTTTCAAAGACCGTTTGAAGCTTCGCCTGCCATTTTCTCGGTTTATAGTTTCTGACTCGGCCGTGGCCCTTTACAGCCGGACCCTGGGGCTGCTCCTTGAAGCCGGCATAACCTTGCTGTCCTCGGTCAGCGTGGCTGCCTTTTCCGTGCCCAATCGTTTCATCTCCTCGAGGCTGCAGTCTGTGCCCGAGAGCCTGAAGAATGGCCTGAGCCTTTATGACTCGCTCCATAAAACTGAAATTCTACCCCAGCTGGCCATGGATATGATCAGAATAGGCGAGAGCTCGGCTAACCTGCCTGGCATGCTGGCCGAGGTGGCCGATTTTTACGACGAGAGGCTGCGGGATCGGATTCAAACCCTGGTTTCTCTGATCGAGCCGGTTATCATCATATTTATCGGTCTGGTGGCTGCTGGTATGATATTATCTATATATCTTCCGATTTTTAACATCATCAGGATAACCAGGTGAGATAGAGGAGGACAATTTGCCCAAAGGTGATGCCAACGGGCTGCTGCTGGCTGAGGAGCTGGAAGCCAAGAAACTGGCTGAAAAATACCGGGTGCCGTATCTTGACCTGAGCAGTCAGGAGTTAGACCGAGAGCTGGTGCAATCATTTCCGGTGGAGTTTCTGTACAGGTACAATTTTGTTCCGCTGCACGATACCGGCCGGGTTTTGCAGATTGCTATAGCCGACCCCTCCGACCTGGCAGCCATCGATAGCATAGAGACGTTTGCCGGGAAAAAAGTTGAAGTGTTTGCGGCCAGCAAGAGGGGCGTCCAGGAAGCCCTGCGTCGCAGTGAGGCCGCCGCCCAGGTATTGAAGGAAGCCACCGAGGGCTTTGTCCGCCAGGTGGTGGAAAAGGAAACGGGTGAAGAGGAAGATGTCATTACCATAGAGAAACTAACCGAGCAGGACGGTTCCATCATCAAGCTGGTAAATACCATAATATTTACTGCCGTTCAGAAGCGGGCCAGCGACATTCACATAGAATCTAAGGAGAATTTCGTCCGGGTTAAATACCGCATCGATGGAGTCCTGACCGAGGCCATGGAGCCGCTCGCCCGCCAGTTCCAATCGCTGATAATATCGCGCATAAAGATCATGTCTGACCTGGACATTTCTGAGCGCCGGGTACCCCAGGACGGACGCTTCCGCCTGAAAATCAAGGATAAGACGATTGATTTTCGCGTTTCCATCATGCCCTGCATCTACGGGGAAGATGCGGTCATCCGCATCCTGGACAAAGAAATGATCACCGAAGCCTTTGCCGAGTTGCGTCTTGACCTGCTGGGCTTTTCTGATTATGTCCTGCGGAAGTTCAGACGTTATATCTATCAGCCCTATGGCATGGTCCTGGTGACCGGCCCGACCGGAAGCGGCAAGACCACTACCCTCTACGCTGCCCTGACGGAAATCAAATCTCCCGAGGACAAGATCATTACCATCGAGGACCCGGTTGAGTATCAGATTGAAGGCATCACTCAGATTCAGGTCAACGAAAAAAAGGGGCTGACCTTCGCCCGGGGCCTGCGCTCCATCCTGCGTCATGACCCGGATAAGATCATGGTGGGCGAAATCCGCGACCCGGAGACCGCCCAGATTGCTATCCAGTCGGCCCTGACCGGGCACCTGGTTTTTACCACGGTTCATGCCAACAACGTCTTTGACGTCATCGGCCGTTTCCTGCACATGCAGGTTGACCCCTACAGCTTCATTTCAGCCCTGAACTGCATCCTGGCCCAGCGGCTGGTCCGGGTACTCTGCCCCAGGTGCAAGGCTCCGACCAGGTATGATGATGTCACCCTGGAACTTTCGGGACTGGATCCTGACAGGTTCCGCAACCTGACCTTTTACGAGCCCCGTGGTTGCAACGATTGCCATGGGACCGGCTACAAGGGTAGGACGGCGATTGCCGAGTTGCTGGAGCTTTCAGATAATATCAGGGAGATGATCCTGGCCAGGAAACCGCTGTCAGAAGTCAAGAAAGTAGCTCAGGAAGAAGGAATGATTCCTCTGCGACAGGCTGGCCTGGAAAAGGTTCTCTCCGGCGTGACCAGCCTGAAAGACCTGAATAAAGTCACCTTTGTTGAGTGAACGGATGGGTGTGAGAGAAAGAATAAAACGGTATTTTCTGGAACAGCCGAGGCCCTCGGCTGTCTTCCAGATTGCTCCTTCCTACTTTGCCGCCCTGAAAACTTCGGCCGAATTCCGGATAACTCCGGATGATTATGTTTACCATCCCATTTCTTCCGGCCTGGTGGAAGCCCAGCTTCTGCAGAAGAACATAGCGCAGCCTGGCTGGTTGCAGGAACTCATAAAAAAAACCTGGAGAAAGTTAAAACCGTCTGGCCATTCGGTCACGGTAATCCTCCCTGAAATGAGTGCCCGGGCTTTTATCTTTCAGCTGGAAAGCGCCAGCCTGGCTCCGGCCGAACAGGTCAGGTTCATAGAATGGAAGCTGGAGCATCATCTTTCCCATCCCCTTGACCGGGTACGGTATTCCTATCAGACCTTTAATTCCGGCAGAGAGAAAAGAGTTCTAGTGGTCTGCCTCGGGGAAGAAGTGGCGGCCGAGTACGAGGCGATATTTACCGAAAAAAAGCTGCATCCCGGCAAGCTGACCATTCCCTCGCTTTCGGTGCTTAACCTGGTGGTCAGGGCGGGAGCGGAAGCGGGCGATTTCCTTCTGGTCGATGCTGACCTCGATTATCTGAGCCTGGTGGTCGTGCTGGATAGCGCCCCTTATCTTTACCGGCAGAAACAACTCTGGCCCGAGAACGAGTCCAACCGGGCTGGCATTCTTAAAGAAGTCGAAAACACCGTTAATTTTATAGAAGATAAAATTCGCCGGAAACCGGCCCTGGTCTATGTTCGGTCCAACCTGGGAAACCCGGTCTGGTTGACCACCGAGATGGAAAAGTTGCTCGGGATTAAGGTGGAAGAAGTTTTGAGCGAGCAGCAGTTCCTGGCGCCGCTCATGGGGGGTCAATGATGGCCAACCGTTATCATAAAAACGGCTGGAACCTGATGATCAACCTGGCCAGCCAGCCGCGTCGTAACCGCCGTCCCTACCGTTTTATGACGGTTGGCTTGGTCCTGGTTATCCTGGCGGCGGCGGTGGTCCTGGTGCTGTTCAACCTGGAGAGCCTGACCCGATTCCGCCAGCTCAGGCAGTCTAATCTCATCCTGGTGGAAAAGAAAGACAGCCTCAGTTCCGAGAATCAGCAACTCTTCCGGGAGCTGGAGAACCTGCGGCGACGCTACCGGGAGCCAGTGGACGAGATCAACGGTCTTCTGGAAAGAAAAAGCTTCTCCTGGGTAGTTTTCTTTAGCCGCCTGGAAGAAGCCCTTCCCCCGGGGAGCTTTCTGCTGACTCTGAATCCGCCCTCTTCCCTGACCAGCCGGGAATTCCGGGCCAGGGTGGCTCTGGGGCACCGGGATGAACTCGCCCAGCTCACCAAGAATCTGCAGCTTCAGAGATTTGAGGATATCAAAGTCCTTAACGAAAATTACCAGGACAACCGATTTCAAGTGGAGATGACGTTCAGAGATGCCGGCATTTATTGAATTGTTTGACCCGAAAGAAAGAAAATGCCTGGCCGGGCTTGGCCTGACTGCAACCGGCCTGGTGCTGCTGGTGGTCGTTTCCTTATTTTTCTGGACCTATCGTCTTAATGCCGTCAGGACAGAAGCCAGCCGCCTGACCATGGAGCTGGACAGAATCAATGCCCAGAACGAACAGTTCAAGCAGGAATTTCGGAGCTGGCAGCAGACCAAGAAGGACCTGGAAGAGCTGGAGACCACCGCTTTCTACCAGGGAACCGAGGGCCTGGAAGCCTTCCGACAGGACGTTAAAAACCTGTTCCAGCAAAGCGGACTGGCGGTTCCTCCGATCAACTACCAGTATGATGAAAACGGCAAGAAACAATTCAACCGAATGGCGGCCTCCTTTGCCGTCAGGGTCAGCTATCCAGTACTCAAAAAGTTTTTATACCGGATAGAAACCTGGCCCCGCCTCCTGCTTCTCGACCAGCTTAATTTCCAGAAGGTGGATAGCGCTGCGGGTGTCCTCGACCTGAGGCTCACTCTTTCCGGGTATTACCATGAAAAGACACAGTAAAAGGCCTGAGCCGAAAATCGGACGCATTCTGGCTGCATTCAGCCTGCCGTTGATTTTCTGCCTCATGCTGGTTGCTGAAGGCGGGCTGGCCTTAGCCTGCCAGCAGAATTCGACAGCCCAACCCGAAGCAGCAACCGGGGCCTCATTCATAAAAAAAGAATTATTAACAAAGTTGAAACCCGAGATGGCCGTGGTCAAGCGTGACCCATTCCGGCCGGTTCCGACCGGGGCGGCCAGGGGGTTGACCAGAAGGACGGTTCCGCTCGAGGCCGAATCCCGGCCGGTGCGCCAGGTCTCCATTCTGGAAAGCTTGAACCTCAGCTGTTCCGGTCTGGTCGCTTCCGGCAATAAGAAGATGGCCCTGATCTTGGTAGATGGGCAGGCTGTCACCCTGGCCGAAGGGGAGGAGTTGATACCCGGGGTTAAGCTAACCAGGATTTCGGCCGATGAGGTCATTTTCCAGGATGACAGGGGAAATTCCAGGAAGGTCAGGGTAAAGGAGAAATAGGATGAAAAAAATCATTAGGGCAAAGGTCAGGTGGCTGGGGCTAGCCCTGTTGCTGGTAAATTTTCTGGCCTGCGTTTCTTTCAGTCCGGCTTACAAGCAGGGCAACCTGGCCGAAATAAACAAGGATTACGATGAAGCCATTAAGTATTACGAACAGGCCCTGATTCAAAACCCGAAAGAAACCGTTTATCGGCTGGCCCTGTTCAGGGCAAAAGCAGCCGCGGCTATTAGCTCGGTGGAAAAAGCCAGGCAGCTTTTGGCTGAAGGCAAAAAAGAAGAAGCTCTGAATGCTTATAAAAAGGCGCTTTCTTATGATCCCAACAATCGGCTCGTCCTGGAAGAGTACAGGAGGGTAGCCGGATTGAAACCTTCGGTCGAAGAAAAGCCGAAGGAGATTGTTATTGAGCAGCCGGTTAAACTGAAGGCCTCAGCCGAGAAGCTTAAGCTAAGGTTCACCGATGCTTCGCTCAAGGCCATCTTCCAGGCCCTGGGCCGGTTCACTGGAGTCAATTTCCTGTTTGACGAACAGTTCCGGGATATGCCCATTAGCATAGACCTGACCGATATGACTCTGGAGCAAGGGCTGAATTCTCTGTGCCTGAGCGGCCGGTCCTTCTACCGAATAATTGATGATAAGACCGTCATCATCGTTCCCGACAATCCAACCAAGCGCAATCAGTATGAACTCAATGCCATTAAGACCATATACCTGTCCAACCTCAATGCCCAGGATGTCCAGAACCAGCTGGTGTCAATTCTGAGGACCCAGTATAAGGCCCCGACCATCATCGTGGACAAGAACAGGAATTCAATAACCATAAGGGATAACCCCAGGATTGTGGCTCTGGCGGAAAAAATGCTCAGGAGCTGGGACAAGCCCAAGGGAGAAGTGGTGATTGACCTGGAAATCATGGAAGTCTCCAGGCAGAAGCTTCAGACCCTGGGCACGCAGTTCGGCCAGAGCTATGCTGGCATCAGGTACAGCGGCGCCGAGTTGCCAGAAAGCGGCTGGCTGCCGCTGGAGGGAATTAATTTTTCCCTGGCCGGAAATTACCAGGTCACCCTGCCCTCGGTGCTGCTGCAGTTCCTGGAAACGGATACCGACACCAAGATTATTGCCCAGCCCAGGTTACGGGGAGTCGATTCCGAGCAGATCAATTACATGGTCGGCCAGAAGGTGCCGATACCACAGACCACTTTTTCTCCGATTGCCGCCGGCGGGGTTAGCCAGCAGCCGATAGTCTCCTATACCTACCAGGACGTTGGAATTGAAGTCAACATCAAGCCGCGCCTGCACCAGGAAAAGGAAGTCAGCCTGGAGCTGGAAATAAAGATCACTTCGATCGGAGGCAAGGGCATCGCCGATATTCCGATTATCTCCACCCGCGAGGTCAAGAATGTCATCAGGCTCCGGGACGGCGAGACCAACCTGCTGGCCGGGTTGCTCAGGGATGAGGAGAGGAAGTCTCTCAAGGGAATTGCCGGGCTGAAAAACCTGCCTATCCTGGGCAACCTGTTTTCCAGCACTGACCGCACGGTGGAGCAGACCGATGTCATCCTGACCATCACGCCGCATATCATCAGGACCATGCCCATTACCGATGAAGACGGCAAGCCGTTGTGGATTGATAATGAGTCCATAGCCATGAGCTCGGCCCAGGTCGGAGTTCAGGAAGAGATCGCCGTCCGGGACGAAGAACTTACTCCAGAAGCCCTGGCCGAGGCTGCCCCCGGGATGAGCACCATCAGTTTCATGCCAGAGCGGGCTGAAGTTCCGGTCAAGAATACTTTTAACGTCAGCCTGGAATTAAATTCTCCCGCCGACATAACTTCGCTATCCTTGAACCTGAGTTTTGACCCGAAACTTCTGCGGCTGAGAGAAATCCAGAGGGGCGGCCTGGTGACCCAGCTGGGGGACAGGGGTTCTTTCCTTCAAAATATCAGCCCGGGCGGCGGTTTGGCCGTGGTTGGATTTTCATCCCCATCCCCGGCCTCTGGTGTCAGGTCCGGCCACCTGGCCACCCTTGTTTTTGAGAGCCTGGCTCCGGGTGAAACCAGAGTTATAATTGCCTCCATCCAGGCCCTTGGTGTTCAGGGGCGCCCGGTCAGTCTGGCCGGCGGTGAGCTGGAAGTTGTAATCAGGTAATAGAATCGTATTTAGCGGAATTCTTTGTCGACTATGGTAATACGTTCCGGGTATTTTATTTCGCCGAGCGGAGTCATTACCTTTGGCTGGATGTCGAGGGCCAGGCGGGAGGAGCTGCCATTTTTGCCGCCTATGGCCAGGGCCAGCTGCAGCAGGCGATCCAGACCCTGGCTGGCGAAGAATTCATAAAGGTCAAGAGTCAGGCGAAGAGGAATTACGGTTTCCTGGCCGGTGGCGGGAATTTCGACCGGACGTTCAAGGTCGGCGTAGATCGTTGGCTGGCCGTCTACCAGCAGCCGGGCAGCCAGGCCGCTCAGGGTAGCGGCGGTCTTAACCTTTCCTGAAGAACCGTCGTTTGGGTTGATGGCCACCACGTTCAGGATGAACTCCACCGGAAGTTTCTTTGAACCAAAAAGCTGAGCCAGTTTCAGCCCGTCCTGAACGGTAAAATCATTGAGGCTGGCCTTGTGGCTCAAGGGAATGCCGGCCAGGGAAAAGCCTTCCACCGACCCCAGCTTGAACTTTAGCCTCTGGAGCTGGGCCAGGCTGCTGGCCAGCTCGGTCAGCGAAACGCAGCTCACAGAAAAAAATACCAGGAAAAGAAATGTTATTCCGATTAAGCCAATTCTCCTGGTCATCTCTTAATCCTTTCATTTAATCTTATGATTATGAACGAAGGTGTCTTTTTGCCGAAATTGCCAGTTGGAATATCCTGGCCTACCAGCATACCCCCGTTCATATAAAACACAAGCATCTTAATGATGTCAAATAATATCCCTTCCTCGTTTACCACGTTTCAGGCCGGGAAACCAGAAAATTAAGGTATAAAAGATCAAGAATAAGTGACCCACTTGTGCCCCATATCCTTTATTGGTGCTTTCTTTATGATGGCTTTATTGAAGTTCGAAATACTGGTAGAATTACTCCTGACCGGGTTAGGTAATCTTAGCCTTTCGGGAAAGTTTTTAGATGCCTGCTCAAATGATAAGAGTGAAGATTAAATTTTTTGCCTATTTCAGGGAGTTGTTCGGAGCCAGGGAAAAGGAACTGGCCGTGGAGAAAGGTGCAACTCTGGCCGAAATACTAAGGCGCATCGCAGAAAGCCCGGAGCAGGAAAAGGAAATTTTCAGTGAAGGAAATATAAAACCGCAGGTAGTAATAATGATAAACGGGTCAGTCGTGCCGGCAGAAGCTTTGAATACCCGCAGGCTCGATGACCATTCAGTGGTGGCGGTTTTTCCGATGATGGGCGGCGGCTAGTCTTTTATTACCAGAGCATGGTTATTTTTCCTTTAAGTTCACCCTCCAGATTTTTCCCTTGACAAATTTTTAGGCCTGCGAAAAATGGAAACCTTGGTGCTTGGCTGTTGGAAGATTTGTTTTTTGTTTTCGTAACAAGAACAAAGATTGCGAGCCGAAAATTAATTCACAAGGAGGGACTGTGAAAAAAATACTCAAATCAACTTGCCTAGGGATTGTTTTACTTACGGTTTTTTCTTTGGCCGCGGTCCTGGGACAGGGAAGACTGGAAGATTATGAACGAGCCATGGGGCTGAGGGATAAATTCGAGAGTCTGGCCATTAATGTCCCCGACCGGGCAGTCTGGATAGAAAAGACCCCGCGCTTCTGGTACCGTAAAACAGTCAAGGGTGGCCACGAATTCGTGCTGGTTGACGCTGAGAAAGCCACCAGGAATCCAGCTTTTGACCATGAAAAGCTAGCCTCTGCCCTGAATAAAGAAACCGGCGAAAAATTCAGTGCGATTACTCTTCCGTTCAGGAGCATAAGTTTTGTGGACAACGAGAAATTCCTGGAATTTGAATATCGAGATTCGACCTGGCGCTGTGACCTCAGCAGTTATGAACTCAAGAAAACTGGACCGGCCCGGCAGCGCCAGAGGGATGGCTGGCAGGATGTCGGCGGACCGCCGGCCCAGGCGGCCTCGGCCGAGAGCAAGCCATCACCGGATAAAAAGTGGGAAGCCTTCATCCGCAATTATAACGTCTGGATTAGAGCC
>JAOAIU010000001.1 GCA_026414545.1 Candidatus Saccharicenans sp. | reverse complement strand
GGTGATGCCTGGCGACAACGCCAACGTGGAGGTGGAGCTGATCACCACGGTGGCCATGGAGAAAGGCCTGCGGTTTGCCATCCGTGAGGGCGGCCGGACGGTGGGTGCCGGAACCGTCACCGAAATCCTGGAATAGAACTGGAAGATGAAGAGGTTAATTATATGGAGAACGAGGAACGACCATGGAAAAGATAAGAATTAAACTCCAATCATTCGATCACCGGCTTTTAGACCAATCGGTGAAGGACATAGTGATCAAGGCCAGAAGAACCGGAGCCAAGGTTTCCGGCCCCATTCCGCTTCCGACCAGGATTCAGCGGTTTTGCGTTCTTCGTTCCCCGCATGTCGATAAGCGGTCGAGAGAACATTTCGAAATGAGGATCCATAAGAGGCTGATAGACATCAGCGAATACAGCAACGAGACCATTGAAGAACTGCAGAAGCTCGACCTGCCGGCCGGCATCGATGTGGAAATTAAAGCCTTTGGCGCAGGAGAATGACCATGGTGGAAGGTATCATCGGCAGAAAAGTTGGTATGACCCAGGTCTTTGATGAAGAGGGCAATGTGATTCCCGTGACCGTCATCAAGGCCGGGCCCTGTACCGTGATTCAGAAGAAGACCAGAGAAAAGGATGGCTATGAAGCCCTGCAACTCGGGCTGGTGGAAGACCGGCCCAGGAAGAAAACCAGAAAGCCGGAGGCCGGTCATTTCAAGAAATCAGGCAGCCCGGTTCTGAAGGTCCTGAAGGAAGTCAAGTACCGCGGGCCGCTGGAGATAAAAGAAGGTGACCAGGTCCTGGTTGACCTGTTTGAGGTTGGAGAGAAAGTTCACGTGGTCGGACTCAGCAAGGGAAAAGGTTTTCAGGGCGTGGTCAGACGGCACGGGTTCGCCGGTGGCGATGCCGCTCACGGCTCGATGTTCCACCGGGCCCCGGGGTCCATCGGAGCCTCCTCCTTCCCCTCCCGGGTCTTGAAAGGCACCAGGATGGGCGGCCGGATGGGTGGAGACCGGGTGACTGTGCGTAACCTGAGGGTGATTCAGGTTGACAAGGAAAACAATCTTCTGGTGGTTGAGGGCGCGGTTCCTGGAGCCAGCGGGGGGGTCGTCCTGATTAAGAAGAGCGCCTTCAAAGCCAAGACCTCATGAGTGAAGAGAGTGCCATGAAAGTACAAGTGTTAGACCAAAGCGGCAAACCGGTGCAGGAGATGAACCTGCCCGAAGAAGTATTTTCCTATCCGGTTAAAGACCATCTTATATACGAGGCAGTAGTCAACTACCTGGCCAATCAGAGACAGGGCACGGCTTCCACCAAAAACCGGGGAGAGGTCTCCGGTGGCGGTCGCAAACCCTGGCGTCAGAAGGGCACGGGCCGGGCCAGGGTGGGCAGCATCAGGTCGCCCCTCTGGAGACACGGCGGCACTGTCTTCGGACCGAAACCGCGGGATTATGGTTATGCCATTCCCAAGAAGGCTAGAAGGAATGCCCTGAAGTCGGCTCTGACCGCCAAGCTGGCCGAGAATCTGCTGCTGGTGTTCGATGAGATTAGGATAACCGAACCCAAGACCAAGGAAGCTGCCGGCTGGTTGAAGAACCTGAATATCGACTCGGCCCTGATCGTTGACGACCGCGACAACAAGAACCTATTCCGGTCGGTCAGGAATATTCCTGAAGTCAAGGCTGTGGACGATGAGCACCTCAACATCTATGACGTCCTCCGGTACCGGTGGCTGGTCTTCAGCCAGCGCTCTTTTAATTCCCTGGTGGAGAGATTGAAATGACCAAAGACCCGAGAGATATCATACTGAGACCGCTGATCACCGAAAAAAGCACCAGGTTGAAGGAATCCCACCGTGAAGTCTGTTTTGAGATTGCTCCCGAAGCCAACAAGATTGAAGTCAAAAAAGCCGTGGAAGAACTGTTCAAGGTTCAGGTGGAAAGGGTAACCATCGTCAACCTGAAGGGCAAGACCAAGAGGCTGGGCCGGACCCTTGGTCGGACCAAGGACAGAAGAAAAGCTTATGTCAAACTGAAACCCGGCGAAAAAATGATTGAATATTTTGAGGCAGTATAACCATGGGTATCAAAGTTTACAAACCAGTAACTCCAGGCTTGCGCCACCGCACCGGACTGACCTACGAAGAGCTGACCACCGATAAGCCTTACAAGCCGTTGCTGGTCCCCCTGCCCAAGAGCGGGGGACGCAACAACCGCGGCCACCTGTCGGTCAGACACCGGGGTGGGGGACATAAAAGAATGTACCGGATAATCGATTTCAGGCGTGATAAGATCGATGTCCCGGGCGTGGTGGAAACCATTGAATACGACCCCAACCGTTCAGCTTTTATCTCCCTGGTCAAGTATGCCGACGGGGAGCGTCGTTACATACTCACACCCCTCAACCTGAAAGTCGGCGATACCATAATCTCGGCTAATACCCAGGTTGATATCCTGCCGGGAAATGCCATGCCCTTGCGCTACATCCCCGTGGGGACGATCGTTCACAATGTGGAATTGAAGATAGGCAAGGGCGGACAGCTGGCCAGGGCGGCCGGTTCTGGTGTTCAGATTCTGGGGAAGGAAGGCGGTTACGCCCAGCTGCGGTTGCCTTCCTCGGAAATCCGCAAGGTTCATCTTGATTGCCGAGCCACAGTCGGGCAGCTGGCCAACCTGGATCATCAAAATATCAGCATCGGCAAGGCCGGCCGGACCAGGTGGCTGGGGATCAGGCCCCATGTCCGGGGCACGGCCATGAACCCGATTGACCACCCCCACGGCGGCGGTGAAGGCCGGACCAAGGGCGGACGTCATCCGGTTAGCCCGGAAGGTATTCCGACCAAGGGTTATAAGACCAGGAAGAACAAGAGAACCCAGGCCTTTATTATCAGGAGAAGGAGTAAGTAACCATGGGCAGATCTGTTAAAAAAGGTCCCTATGTTGACCCTAAATTGCTGGAGAAGGTCCAGGCCGCTCAATCGGCCCGGGAAAAGCGACAGGTGATCAAGACCTGGTCCCGTCGGTCGACTATCATTCCCGAGATGGTTGGCCTGACTTTCGGGGTCCATAACGGACGCAAGTTCATCCCGGTTTTTGTTACGGAACAGATGGTCGGCCACAAGCTGGGCGAGTTTGCTCCGACCAGGACCTTTAAGGGACACACTTCCAAGACTGCCCGACAGCTTAAAGTGGGTAAGTAGCCATGGAAAAAGAAAAATATCTATCAAAAGCCGTTGCCCGTTATGTGCGGATGAGTCCCCAGAAGGGGCGTCTGGTGGCTGACCTGATCAGAAACAGGCTGGTCGGCGAGGCCCTGACCATCCTGAAATTCAACGAGAAGAAAAAGATCAGTGCCATTCTGGAAAAGGTGCTCCGCTCGGCCATTGCCAATGCCCAGCAGAAGGCGCCCAACGTGGACGTTGACAACCTGTACGTGGCCCGGGTTCAGATAGACCAGGGCCCGGCCATGAAGAGGATCAGGCCGGCACCCATGGGCCGGGCCTACCGCGTCCTGAAAAGAATGAGCCATGTCAAAATTTACTTAGACGAAAAGAAAGGGAGATAGACGGTGGGACAGAAGACACATCCAATCGGCTTTCGTTTGGGATTTAATAAACTGTGGACTTCTCGCTGGTTCGCCAGAGGCCGGGATTACGCCAGGTTGTTCCACGAGGACCTGGAGATGAAAAAAGCCGTCCGGGAGAAGTACGAACATGCTGGCATAGCCAGTGTCGATGTGGAAAGAGTCGGTCCCAAGGTCCGGGTCATCATCCACACGGCCAGGCCCGGTATTATCATCGGCCGGGGCGGCAAGGAAATCGAGAACTTAAAGAACATGCTGGAGGCCATTGCCAAGCGTGAGGTTTACGTTGATATCAGGGAAGTGGACAAGCCGGAGCTCAATGCCACCCTGGTAGCTGAGGGCATCGCCACCCAGCTGGAAAAAAGAATTGCCTACCGCCGGGCCATGCGCCGGGCGGTGGAAATGGCCCTGAAGATGGGGGCCAAGGGAATAAAGGTTATGTGTGCCGGGCGTCTGGGCGGAGTGGAAATTGCCAGGACCGAATGGTATCTGAAGGGCCAGCTGCCGCTGCAAACGCTCCGGGCCGATATCGATTTTGCCTTTACCGAAGCTTTTACCACCTATGGTCAGATCGGGATAAAAGTCTGGATCTACCGGGGTGATGTGGAAAAAGCCAAAGTCTCTTCTCAAATCGTTGAGGCTGAGGAGATTTGACCATGTTGATGCCGAAGAAAGTTAAGTACCGGAAACAGCAACGGGGCCGGATGAGAGGCCAGGCCCTGCGCGGGGCAGAGCTGGCCTTTGGCGAGTACGGCCTGCAGGCTCTGGAGCCCTGCTGGCTGACTGCCAGGCAGATCGAGGCCGGGCGCGTGACCATCACCAGGTTTCTCAAAAAGCGCGGCAAGATGTGGGTCCGGGTGTTTCCCTGGAAACCGGTTACCAAGAAGCCGACCGAAACCAGAATGGGTCGTGGCAAAGGTGACCCGGAATTCTGGGTAGATGTTATCAGGCCCGGCCGGATCATCTTCGAGGTGGAAGGCGTCGACCACGGCGTGGCCCAGGAAGCCATGCGCCTGGCGGCCAATAAGCTACCGATCAAGACCAGGTTCATATCAAGAGAGCACAGGGAGCTAAAATGAAAATCCGAGAATTGAGAGAACTGTCGATTGGAGACTTGAAACAAAAGGAGCTGGAGCTCAGGGACCAGCTGTTCAAGCTTCGCTTCCAGAAGTCGCTGGGACAGCTGGATAACCCGATGAAGATCAGGAACATACGGAGAGACCTGGCCAGGATCAAGACGCTCCTGAAAGAATTTCAGAAAAAAGGGACGGAATAAACCATGGAAGCTAAACGAGAAAAAAGAATAACGACCAAGGTGGGGACGGTCGTGGCCAAGAAATCGGCTAAGACCCTAAGGGTTCAGGTGGAGCGGCTGGAAAGGCATCCCCTTTACCGCAAGACCGTCAAACGGAAAAAGATCTTCCTGGTCCATGACGAGCACGAGAAGTGCCAGGTTGGCGACGTGGTCAGGATAGTGGAGACCAGGCCCATCAGTCGTCTGAAAAGATGGCGGGTGGTCGAAATCATCGGTTTGGCTTCCAGGGAAATAGAGACTGAAACCGAGAATGAAGGTGGACTGACATGATTCAGATGAGAACCATGCTCAAGGTAGCGGATAACTCCGGTGCCCGGAGGATTATGGCCATAACTCCTCTGGGGGGCGGAGTGGGTCAGGTGGCAACCATCGGCGATGTGATCTCGGCCTCCGTTAAAGAAGCCGACCCGGACAGCAAGATTGAGAAGGGTAAGGTGGTCAGAGCGGTCATCGTCAGAACCAGAAAGGAAGTCAGGCGAAAGGACGGTTCCTACATCCGCTTTGATGACAACGCGGCAGTCATTATCGATAAGCAGGGCGAACCCGTGGGTACTCGCGTCTTTGGGCCGGTGGGCCGCGAGCTGAGAGAAAAGAAATTCATGAAGATCATATCGCTGGCTCCGGAGGTGCTGTGATGGCCAGGTTTCCCTTCAAGAAAAATGACGTGGTGATTGTACGCAGCGGCAAGGACCGGGGCAAGACCGGCAAGGTACTGCGGGTCATCCCGGAGAAAAACCGCCTGCTGGTGGAGAGGATAAATTTTGTCAAGGTCTTCGTCCGGCCCGACCGCAGCCAGAACGTCCAGGGCGGTATCATGGAGAAAGAGTCGCCGATTCATGTCTCCCGGGTTATGCTTTACTGCGAGGAGTGCGGGCGGGGAGTCAGATACAGGCACAAGGTCCTGGAAGACGGGACCAAAATCAGAGTCTGCGCCAGATGCCAGACTAACCTAGAAAGGTCCTGAGAGGTCGGAAGATGAGCAGGTTGTATGAACGTTACAAGAAAGAAATTATAAAGGAACTTCAGAAGGAACTGGGGATCGACAATCCCATGGCTGTGCCCAGGCTGGAAAAGATCATCGTCAACATGGGCGTTGGCGACGCCATTCAGAACATCAAGCTGCTGGACACGGCCAAGATGGAGCTCAGCCTGATAACCGGCCAGCACCCGGCTATCGGCCGGGCCAAGAAGTCCATTTCTGCCTTCCACCTCAGGAAAGGACAGCCCATCGCCTGTTACGTTACCCTCAGAAGAAAAAGAATGTATGAATTCTTTGACCGGCTGGTCAACATCGTGCTGCCCCGAGTCAGAGACTTTCGGGGAGTGCCGGCCAGCTCTTTTGACGGGCGCGGCAATTATACCATCGGGTTAAAGGACCAGCTGGTTTTTCCGGAAATTGATTATACCAAAGTTGAGAGGCCACGGGGTATGAATATCACCATCGTGACCACGGCCAGAAACGATAAGGAAGCGTATGCCCTGCTGAAGAAGCTGGGTATGCCATTCCGCGAATCTTGAAGAAAGGAAGGTCAAAGTGGCTACTATAGCAAAAATGGTCAAGGATCAGAGGAAGCCCCGGTACGGCATCCGCCATCGTAACCGCTGTCGCCTGTGTGGCCGACCCAGGGGCTACTATCGCAAGTTTGACCTCTGCCGGCTTTGCCTGAGGCAACTGGCCTTGAAGGGAGAAATCCCGGGCATCATAAAATCGTCCTGGTAATTATCTTGGAAAGGATAGAAACATGAGTCTGACCGACCCGATTGCCGATATGTTAACCAGAATCAGAAATGCCGTCAGGGCTAAGAAAAAAGAAGTCAACGTACCTTCTTCTCGTCTGAAGGTGGAGATCGCCAGAATCCTGAAGGAAGAAGGTTACATAAAGAACTATAAAGTTATAGAGGACAACAAACAGGGCGTGCTGAACATCGTCCTGAAATACACAGACGATAACCAGAGCGTCATCAGCGGACTTCGTCGGGTTAGCAAGCCCGGTTGCCGGATCTACTGCACCCGGGATTCGATTCCCAGGGTCCTGGATGGCCTGGGGGTGGTGATCATTTCTACCTCCCGCGGTCTCCTGACCGACAAACAGTGCCAGGAACAGGGACTGGGCGGCGAAGTTCTCTGCGAGATCTGGTAATCCTGAAGGTGAGGTACGAGGATGTCTAGAGTAGGTAAGAAGCCGATTGAAATACCGGCCGGAGTCAAGGTCACCGTGCATCCGGACCGGATTGAAGTTGAAGGTAAGCTCGGCAAGCTGACCTCGCCGCTCTACGCCGGGGTCAAGGCCGCGGTTCAGGGCAACCAGCTGGTTCTCACCAGAGAGAATGAAGAGCAGAAAACCAGACAGTTTCATGGCCTGTGCCGGGCCCTGGCCAATAATGCCGTGATCGGAGTCTCCAAGGGGTTTTCCAAACAGCTGGAAATCACCGGTGTCGGTTACAGGGCCAAGGTGGAGAAGAACAAGCTGGAGTTGAGTGTTGGTTATTCTAAACCGGTTATCTACGAAATCCCTCAGGGAATAGAAATCATAGCTGAGAAACCAACCCTGCTGACTGTCCGCGGTATAGATAAACAGAAGGTTGGCCAGGTGGCCGATACCATCAAGAGGTTCCGCCGTCCGGACCCCTACAAGCAGAAAGGTATCCGGTTGGTGGGCGAGGTCCTCATCAAGAAAGAAAGAAAAGCGGGGGTGGCCGGTGCTTAAGTCAAAAACTGAAATCAAAAAAATCAGAAAACAGAGAATCAGGAAAAGAATCAGGAAAAAACTGCAGGGTACGCCGGAAAGACCCAGGGTTCTGGTCGTTAAGTCAAATCGCTATGTTTACGCCCAGGTTATCGACGACCTGTCCGGCCGGGTGATCACCTCGGCCTCCACCCTGGAAAAAGATTTCCGGGAAAAGGCCAAGAATTATAAGAACAAAGAAGCCTGCGCCCTGCTGGGAGCGGTTCTGGCCAAGAGGCTAAAAGAGAAGAATATCACCAGGATTGTTCTGGACCGTGGCATCTATCCCTATCACGGACGGGTAAAGGCCCTGGCTGAGGCTCTCCGAGCCGAAGGCCTGGCTTTTTAGCGCCTTAAGGAGGAATGAGCGTGGAACACGAAGAATTGGAAAAGCTGGACGAAGTTGTCGGCTCCGAGCTGGAGCTCAAAGACCAGGTTATCTCCATCAGAAGAGTTACCAAGGTAGTCAAGGGCGGCAAGAACCTCAGTTTTTCGGCCCTGGTGGCTGTGGGCAATGAAAATGGCCGGGTGGGGATCGGTCTGGGCAAAGCCCGCGAAGTTCCCCAGGCCATAGCCAAAGCCGTGGAAGATGCTAAGAAGCATATGATTGATGTGCCCCTGTCCGGAACGACCATTCCTCACATGATCAAAGGTGAATCCGATGCCGGGATAGTGGTCTTGAGGCCAGCTTCCCGGGGAACCGGAGTTATTGCCGGTGGTGCGGTCCGGGTCATCCTGCAGCTGGCCGGCGTCAGGGACATACTGACCAAGTCCATACGAAGCAGCAATCCCATCACCGTGGCTCAGGCTACCATCGATGCTCTCAAGAAGCTGAAGAAACCCGAAGAAGTTAGCAAACTCAGAGGTAAAGAAGGCGAGAAAACCAAATCTTAAGGTGAGGCCAAGATGAAGAAAGAAAAATACCTGAAAATAAAGTTGGTTCGAAGCCTGATCGGCCATCCCCAGAAACACCGCCTGGTGGCCTATGGCCTGGGCTTGAGGAAGCTCAATTCCCAGGTGGTCAGAAAGGATTGCCCGGAAATTAGGGGGATGGTCAAAAAAATCTCTCATTTGCTCGAGGTAGAGGAGACAGACAAGCCATGAATCTCAGTAAATTGAAACCAGCTCAGGGTGCCAGGAAAACTGATAAGAGAAGGGGCCGAGGCCCGGGCTCCGGTCTGGGAAAAACCGCAGGTCGCGGCCATAAGGGCCAGCTGGCCGGTGCCGGCTATAAGAGGAAATGGGGATTCGAAGGCGGCCAGATGCCCCTGCATCGCCGTCTGCCCAAGCGGGGCTTCACCAACAGGTTCCGGGTCGAATATACCGAGGTCAACCTGGACCGGCTGGACAAACTGCCTGCGGCCGAAATCGGACTGAAAGAAATGCTCGAGTACCGGCTGATACATGGAGAATCGGAAATGGTAAAAGTTCTGGGTAGAGGCCAACTGACTTCTCCCAAGACCATAAAGGCTCATGCTTTCTCTCAATCTGCGGTCAAGAAGATTGAAGAAAGCGGGGGTAAAGCCATCACCATCGGGAAAGAATAATGTTAGAAAGCATCCGCAACATCTTCAGCATTCCTGACCTGAGGAAGAGGGTTATCTTCACCCTTCTTCTTCTGGCTGTTTACCGGATTGGCGCCCAGATTCCCAACCCTGGGGTCAGTGCTGCCGCCCTGGCCGAATTCTGGCAGACCCAGCGAGGTTCAATCCTGGGATTCTATGACCTGTTCTCCGGACGGGCCATGTCCCGGATGACTATCTTCGCTCTGGGTATAATGCCCTACATCAGCGCCTCCATCATCTTGCAGTTGCTGACTGTAGTCTGGCCCTACCTGGAAAGGCTGTCCAAGGAGGGCGAGCTGGGCCGGAAAAAGATTACTCAGTATACGCGGTATGGCACGCTGGTGATCTGCTTGATCCAGTCTTTTGGCATCGCCATTTTTCTGGAAAGCCTGACCAGCCCCACCGGCGCCAGGATTGTGCCCAGCCCCGGCTGGGGATTCAGGCTGCTGACCATGCTGACCCTGACCACCGGCACCACCTTTATCATGTGGCTGGGTGAACAGATTTCAGAGCGCGGCATAGGCAACGGTATTTCACTAATCATTTTTGCCGGCATAGTGGTCGGCTTGCCCCGGGGGATTAATAGCCTGCTCAGCGGGCTCCGGACTGGAAACCTCGACCCGCTCCGCATCATATTCCTGGTGGTGCTGATGCTGGCGGTTATCGCCTTTATCATATTCGTTGAGCGCGGACAGAGGCGGATTCCGGTTTCCTACGCCAAAAGGGTTATCGGACGCAAGGTTTATGGCGGGCAGAGCACCCATCTGCCACTCAGGGTCAATACTGGCGGTGTCATTCCCATCATCTTTGCCGCTTCCATAATTACCATCCCGGCCACTCTGGCCAACCTGTCCAAGGCTCCGATACTGCAGACCATTGCCAGGCAATTCGGGATGGGTATGCCGCTGTATAACCTGCTTTACATAGCAGCCATAATTTTCTTTACCTATTTTTATGTATCCATCATATTCAATCCCAACGATGTGGCCGAGAATCTCCGCAAGTATGGCGGTTTTATTCCCGGAATCAGACCCGGCAAGAATACTGCCGACTACATAGATGAAGTGCTCAGCCGGATAACCCTGGTGGGCGCGATATATCTGGCGGCCATCGCCATTCTGCCTGAATTTCTGATGACCGGGTTCAAGGTAGGCGCCCTGCCCTGGATCGGGCCGTTTCTGGAAACCAACCTGCCCAAGTGGTTAACCCAGGGGTTAAACGTTGATTTCTATTTTGGCGGTACATCCATCCTGATCGTGGTTGGCGTGGCCATGGATACTCTCCAGCAGATTGAGGCCCAGCTGGTCATGCGTCATTATGACGGATTCCTCAGGAGCGGGCGTCTGAGGGGGAGAAGGGGATGAGGATAATCCTGCTGGGGCCGGCTGGTAGCGGCAAGGGAACTCAGGGTGAGCTCATCGAGCGTCATTACGGGTTTCCCCGCATTTCTACCGGCGACCTGCTCCGGCTGGAAGTTCAGGAAGGAACCGAGCTCGGGAAAATGGTGGCTGAGGTCATGAAGTCAGGTCAGTTGGTGGCTGATGAACTGGTCCTGCGGGTGGTCAGAGATAGAATTAACTCTCCTGACTGCCGGGCAGGTTATGTCCTGGATGGCTACCCACGCACCCTGAATCAGGCTCTCCTGCTGGAGAAGATTGAAGACGACCGCCCGGAAACCGTCCTGGAAATACAGATTTCAGAAGAAGCGGTAATGGAGCGGCTGGCCGGCCGCCGGGTTTGCCCGGGGTGTGCAGCCGTATATAATATCAATGATAATAAAGCGATCACCGGCGAACGTTGCCCGGCCTGTGGCGCCGGACTGGTAGTTCGGAACGACGACCGGCCGGAAGTCATCAGAGAAAGGTTCAGGATTTACCGGGAAACGATAGGCCCGTTGCTGGAACACTACTCCCGAAAACAGGTACTGTTCCAGGTCGATGGACAGCGGACGGTGGAAGAGGTCTTCGGATCGATCAGATCGATTCTGGACAGCCGGATGGCCCTTAGCCAGGGAGAATCAAGACGGCCATGATCATATATAAGTCAGAAGCGGAAATTGAAATGATGCGAAAAAGCTCGCAGATTGTGGCCAGAATTCTGTCTGAACTACGGGAAATGATCAGGCCAGGACTGGAGACCAGGGAGCTGGATTCCTACGCTGAAGACCGGGCTCGCCAGCTGGGCGCAGTGCCAGCCTTCAAGGGCTACCGCGGCTACCCGGCTTCTCTCTGCGTTTCGGTAAATGAGGAAATCGTACACGGTATTCCATCCAGCCGCCGTTTGCAGGAAGGCGACATTGTCAGCCTGGATTTCGGGGTCATCTATGAAGGTTTTTACGGAGATGCAGCCCTGACCGTTCCGGTGGGTCAGGTTTCCAACCTGGCCCGAAAGCTGATCGAGGTGGCGGAAAGAGCCTTTTATCGGGGGCTGGAAGAATTGAAAATCGGCAACAGGCTGTCCGATGTGTCGGCGGCCATCCAGCAGGAAGTGGAAGGGGCTGGCTTCTCAGTTATCAGGGCTTTTGTCGGCCATGGTATCGGCCGTAACCTGCACGAGGAGCCGCAGCTTCCCAACTTTGGCCTGCCTGGGCATGGCCCCAGGCTGAAAAAGGGACTCACCCTGGCCATAGAACCGATGATAGCCGCCGGCCACTGGGAGGTGGAAGTGCTGAACGATGGCTGGACGGCGGTGACCCGGGACCGGAGTCTGTCGGCTCACTATGAGCATACCGTGGCCCTGACGGACCGAGGCGTAGAAATACTGTCACTCGATAGCCGGGTTGAAGGGCACGGGACGGGGAGATCGGCCAATGCCTAAGACCGATGTTTTTGAAATTGAGGGCGTGGTGCTGGAAACGCTGCCCAACGCCATGTTTAAGGTGGAACTGGCTAACAAGCACATCATCCTGGCCCATATCTCCGGAAGAATGAGAAAGAATTTCATCCGGATTTTGCCGGGAGACCGGGTCTTGGTGGAGATATCCCCTTATGACTTAACCAAGGGGCGTATCACTTACAGGTTCAAGTGAGGTGTAAGATGAAGGTCAGAGCATCAGTTAAGAAAATCTGCCGGAACTGCAAAATTGTCCGGAGAAAAGGGGTGATCAGAGTAATCTGCTCCAACCCCAAACATAAACAAAGACAAGGATAAAAGAGGAGACCATGGCAAGAATTGCAGGTATCACACTTCCGCCGGAAAAAAGAATCGAGATTGGTTTGACCTATATCTATGGAATCGGAAGGTCCAAAGCCAACAAGATCCTGGAAGAAGCCAGGATCGACAAGAACAAGAAGGTCAAAGAACTGACCGAGGATGAAATCAATAAGATCCGCCAGATCATCGAAAAGCGCGAGAAGATCGAGGGCGACCTTCGCAAAGAAGTATCCCAGAGCATCAAGCGGCTGATAGATATCGGCTGCTACCGAGGGATGCGGCATAAAAGGAACCTTCCGGTCCGGGGCCAGAGGACCAGAACCAATGCCCGCACCAGGAAGGGACCTCGCGGTCAGACCATCAAGAAACTGAAAGAAAAGAAAGCTTAGTTTAAGGGAGAAAGTTCATGCCCAAGGCCAAAGCCAAAAAGAAAAAAATTAAAAAGGAAGTTACCTTCGGGGTAGCTCATATCCAGTCAACCTTTAATAACACCATCATCACCATAACCGACCAGCAGGGCAATACCATCTGCTGGTCCAGCTCCGGCACTTCAGGATTCAAAGGCGCCCGCAAAGGTACACCCTTTGCTGCCCAACTGGCGGCTAAAGAGGTGGCCAACAAGGCCAAGGAATTTGGCGTCCGCTATATCGATGTCAGGGTAAAGGGACCGGGTGCCGGACGGGAGTCTTCCATCCGGGCTCTGCAGGCTGCCGGGCTGGAAATCAAATCCATCCGTGATGTGACTCCCATTCCACATAACGGTTGCCGGGTGCGCAGAAGAAGAAGAGTATAAAGGAGATCAGCCATGGCCAGGTATCAAAAACCGGATTGTCGCTTGTGCCGGATTGAAAAGACCAAGCTTTTCTTGAAAGGCAATAAATGTCTGACCGATAAGTGTCCGCTGGAGAGGAGGCCCTTTGCTCCCGGACAGCACGGTCGGATGAGAAAGAGGGTGCTGGGTTATGCCCTGCAGCTCAGGGAAAAGCAGAAACTAAAAAGGTACTACTGCATGTCGGAGCAACAGTTCCGCCTGTTCTTCAAGAGGGCCGAGCAGCAGAAAGGTGTCACCGGCGAAAACCTGCTGGTGATGCTGGAAAGAAGGCTGGACAATGTCGTCTTCCTGATGGGGCTGGCCCAGTCCAGGTCTCATGCCCGTCAGATGATTACCCATGGGCATATTCTGGTCAACGACCGGAAAGTGACCATCCCGTCCTATCTGGTGAAGGCCGGCGACCTGGTTGCCCTTAAAGAAAAGTCAGCCCAGAATGAGAATTTCAGAGCGGTGGTGGAAGCCAATAAGACCAGGACCGTTCCCGGCTGGCTGCAGGTCGACTGGGACAACTTTCAGGCCAGAATCGTTGCCCTGCCCACCAGACAGGATATAACCATCCCGGTGGAAGAACACCTGGTGGTCGAGCTTTATTCGAAATAATGAGGAAGGCGGCTGGAGACAGACCTTCCTACTAAGGAGGAACCATGACCGAACTTGGTTTCCAGAGGCCAAGATTTTTAGAATGTGATTACGAAACGCTGAGCGATACCTATGGCCGATTTCAGGCCCAGCCTTTTGAACGAGGCTACGGCATCACCATCGGCAATTCGCTGAGAAGGGTCCTGCTGTCCTCGATTACCGGGGCAGCCATCACTGCGGTCAGAATAAACGGGGTGCTGCATGAATTTTCCACCCTGCCCGGAGTGGTTGAGGACGTGACCCACATCATTCTTAACCTCAAGACCATCCCGATGAAACTGAAGGTCAACGAGCCCAGGAGGATGACCCTGAAGGTGGTCGGACCAGCTGAGGTTAAATCGGGGGACATCGTTCACGATTCAGACGTGGAAATCCTGAACCCTGATATTCATATCGCCACCCTTGATGTTGACGGCAAGCTGGAGATGGAGATGGTGGTCAAGAACAACCGCGGTTACATTACCGCCGACCAGAACTTCGACAGCGACCTGAGCGTCGACTTCATTCCCCTGGATTCTTCTCACTCGCCGATCCTCAAGGTCAATTACACGGTGGAGCCGGCCAGAGTAGGCAAACGGATAGATTACGAGAGCCTGACTTTGGAAATCTGGACCAACGGGGCCATCCGGCCGACCGATGCCCTGTCCCAGGCGGCCAAGTTGATGCGCGACCATCTGGCCATTTTCCTCAACATTGTCGATGAGCCGCTGGAGCGGGAAACGATGATGCCCAAGAAGGAGATTCCCTACATCGACAAGGTGGAAACCTTAGCTCATACCATTGATCATCTGGAACTCTCGGTCCGGGCTAACAACTGTCTGCGCGCCGCCGGTATCGGCCATGTCTATGAGCTTGTCCAGAAGACCGAGGACCAGCTCTTGAAGACCAAGAACTTCGGCCGCAAATCACTGGAAGAGATCAAGAATAAACTGGCCGAGATCGGCCTGGGTTTGAACCTGGAATTGCATCCCAAGCTGCTGGAGCAGGTTCAGGCGGTCATCAAGCAGAGCAAAAGCGATAAGGAGCTGGAAGCATGAGACACCGGGTTAAACGCTATCAACTCAGACGGAATACTGCCCATCGCCGGGCCCTGCTGAGGAATCTGGTAACTTCTCTTCTGGAAAAGGAAAGAATCAAAACCACCCTGGCTAAGGCTAAGGCGGCCAGGCCGGTGGCCGAAAAGATAATCACCCTGGGTAAGAAAGATACCCTGGCCGCCCGCCGGTTGGCTCTGGCCTACCTGACCAAAGAAGCCGCGGTCCAGAAGCTATTTTCCGAACTCGGTCCGCGGTTCAAGGAGCGCCCCGGGGGTTATACCCGAGTGGTCAAGCTGGGTCCTCGTTCTGGAGACGGAGCCCCCATGGCCATGCTGGAGTTGCTGGGCGCTGAATATAAGAAGAAAGCCAAGAAGAAAGAAAAGGAAAAAGGCAAACCTGCTAAATAGGTTTTTGCCATACTGCCAGTAACGAGGCCAGGCAGACGGGCCGGCATTCAACTGGTGCCCTGTAGCATCCGGCCTCTCGGGGCTGCAGCCTCGAGCTGGTACGGGGCTGGTCAATCAAGCCGGGAATTCTAATCTATTAATCTTTCGGACGGCGGCATCCCTGGTAAATACCCTGCCAGTATTCATCATACAGGTTCGAAATCTGAACCATCGGTTTCTGGTTGGTGGTAGCGTGGATGAACTCCCGCTGGCTAATCATCATTCCTACGTGGCTAATGCTCTTACGACCGAAGAAGACCAGGTCGCCGGTTCTTTCCTGACCCTTTGGCACTTCCAGCAGGCCGGAGCTGGTGAACTGGATGTCAGCATCCCGAAGAATTTCCAGCCCGCTCAGTCGGTAAATCAGCTGGACATAACCGGAACAATCGAGGCCCAGAGGGCTGGTTCCGCCCCAGAAGTAAGGCAGACCCAGGAACTTCTTGGCCAGCTCCACCATCTGCTCCGGACTCAGGCGCGGCCTCTGGAACGGGGCCTGCTTGACCTGGCCGTCGCCCATCTGGATAAAAGCTTTCCGCTTATCAGGCAGGACTACCTCTCCCCAGCGGCCTTCAAATTTTTCCAGGACCAGGACTGAGCTGATGGGCGCAAACAGCAGAGGTTTCTGTTTGGTCACGTCGGGTCCGGAATAAAGATAAGCCAGCAGGCTGGTAATTTCTATGACCTGTCCTTCCGAGGCGTAAGGTTTTTCGCCCTGGCCGTAGAGCCGCAGGGCTCGCCCGTTAATCCAGCCCTGATAGGTGTCGGGTGTTTCTATCTGGTGCCAGACCTCTCTGTTGGCCCCCTTCTCGGTCTTCAGAATCTTGACAGTGGTGCCCAGCAGGGCCTGGCTGACGACATCAGCCTGGTCATCAGCCCTGGAATACATGTTTTCCACAGGATTGACAATGACTCCTGAGGTTGCTTCCGGGGTCTTCTGGCAAGAATTAAAAAATAATGATGAAATGATGGCCGTCAGGCTCAAGATGATTATTTTTTTCATTGCGGGTCAAACCTCCTTCCAGGCCATTATAATATTATTCGTTTACAAAAAAAAATTTTGTGCCCCTGGTCCTTTTGGTTTATGATATTCAAATCAAAAGGAGGAGGTCATGAAAAGAAAAGATTTCATAAAGACCGGTGGCTTGATCATAGTTTCTTCCTTGATGGGGAAATGTCAGAAATCGGGAAAAATAGAGAAGGGGTTCGAAGCCAAGCAGGGCTCTCTGAAAGTCAGTACCGCCATTTATGAACTGCAGCTGCGACAAGCCTGGACCCTGTCCCGTGGTACCTGGAATACCAGGAGAAATGTCCTGGTCCGGCTGGAAAAGGATGGAATCGTGGCTTACGGAGAATCGGCTCCCATACCCAGGTACAACGAGAGCGCCGAAAGCAACCAGGAGTTTATTCGGCGGGCCATTCCTGTCCTGGAAAAGGACCTCTGGGAGTATCAGGACCGCTGGCGAGAACTGGAAGCCCTGGCTCCTGGACAGAATGCGGCCAAAGCTGCCCTGGACATGGCTATCCTGGATTGGGTCGGTAAGAGCCTTAAGGTGCCGCTGTATCGGTTCTTTGGTCTGTCACCCGATAAGACCCTGCCGACCACTTTTTCCATTGGCATCGATACGGTGGAGGTCATGCAGAAGACTGCCCTTTCCGCTCCAGCTTTCCGCCGGCTTAAAATCAAGGCCGGTGTGGCCGACGATAAAAAACACATAGAAGGTATCAGGGAAGTGACCGACCGCCCGCTCGTGGTCGACGCCAACGAGGGCTGGAAGGATCGACAGCAGGCCCTGGAGATGATCAACTGGATGGCTGAGCACGGAGTGGAATTCGTGGAACAGCCGATGCCCGCTGATAACCTCCAGGACCATCGCTGGCTCAAGGAGCGGGTGAAGATTCCCATAATGGCTGACGAGAGTGTCCATAAGATCCAGGACGTGCCGGCCCTGGCATCGGCCTTCCATGGGATCAATGTCAAGTTGATGAAATGCGGCGGTCTGCAGGAAGCCCTGCGCCTGGCTGCGGTGGCTCGGGCTCACGGTTTGAAGCTGATGATCGGCTGCATGATTGAAAGCTCCCTGGCCATAGCCGCCGCCACCACGCTGACGCCGCTTTTTGATTATGCCGACCTTGATGGCAACATCCTGATCAATAACGACCCCTTCAGGGGATTGACCCTGGCCGGCGACCGCTGGCTGCTGGCTGATAAGCCTGGCCTGGGAGTAGAACCGGTCATCCCCGCCTGGTGAGGATCAGACTCATCTTTCCGAGATTATCCGTCCGTACTCGCTGGACCTTTCCAGCCGGTCAAAATGGTTGTAAACGAGTCGGCCGATTTTTCTGATAACCGCGTTGCCGTCTTCCCAGGGGGCCAGGTAGGTGGTCATCAGGCAGATGATGTAGGGCCGCTTTTTCAGGAATACCAGACCGGAATCGCAACGCACCGCTTCCAGTTCGCCCGGTTTATCGGCCACGGTAATCCCTTCAGGGACCGCCTGCTGAAGAGGGCTGTCCTTGGGCAGCGATAGCAAATCAAAAAACTGTTGCCTGTTTTCCGCCCCCAGTAATTTGCCCTGCCAGACCCGTTCCAGCAGGGTCAACATTTCTCTGGGAGTAGAGATGTTTTCCCGGCCCTCCTCGGCCGCCCTGAGGTCCATCATCTTTCTCCTGAGACGGGTCTGCTTCAGGCCCAGGTAGGCCAGGCGTTCGTTGACTGCTTCCATTCCCACCCGGTCGATGAGCAGGTTGGTGGCGGTATTGTCTGACAGGACAACCATCAGAACGCACAGGTCTCGGATTGAAATTTTCAGGGATGGATAGCCGAGATAATTTAAGATAGGGCCACCGCCCACCTTGCTCTCTGGCTTCAGGTCGATGAACTCCTCTAGCTTGAGCCGATTTTCTTCAGCTTGTTTCAGAACCTCGAGCAGGATGGCTATCTTGATGGAGCTGGCCTGGGGAAAAACTTCATTTTCGTTGAGGAAAAAGGTCTGGCCGTTGGTCAGGTCCTTGACCGCCAGGCCGAGCACCCCGTCCAGCGAATCACTGATGCTGGTCAGCTGGCCACGCAAACGGTTTTCTAGCTGACCGACTTTGTCCCCGGCCTGCAGGTTGACCCAGGACAGGACCAACCAGCCCACGACCAGAAAGATAAGAGTCTTTTGGCTGAAAAACTTCATCCCTGCCCCTCCTGTTATCTAATTTGGATTAATGAATATTTTCAGTTATTTTTTATGACCAGCCTTTGCCCGGGAACCAGGACATCACTGCTCAGGTTATTGTCCTTTTTTATCTTCTCCACGCTGAGGCCAAAATTCCTGGACAGCAGATAGAGCGTATCGCCAGCCTTCACCACATAAGTGAGGCTGTCATTTCCGGCAGGTTCTTGACCGGTGCTGGCTGAAGCTGATCCCCCGTCATCCTCGGCCGGAGTCAGCCCCTGGGCCCGGCCAGGGATCTTCAGTCTTTGCCCGGGATAAATCAGCCGGGCGTTCCTCAGGTTGTTCAGACGGACGATAGCCTGGACGGTTGTCCGATAACGCCGGGCAATCAGACCCAGAGTTTCCCCTGGCTTGACGGTATGCCAGCCAAAGACCGCTTCCGGCGGAACCCAGCTGGGAAGTTCAGCCAGGCAGGCGCTGGTTTGTTCGGCATAGCCCGGGGGCACTCGCAACTCATACTCGTAATTTGGTGTGGAATCGTGCCGCAGCTCAGGGTTGAGTTGGACCAGCAGGTCCAGGCTAAGGCCAAGCCTGGCAGCAAGCTGAGATAGTCGGGTGGGCTTTTGGATGGCCACAGTCTCATAGGCCAGGGCCGGCTCAGGCTGGGGAAGGCTGAAGCCGTATTTTTCAGGGTTTTCAATAATCATCAGGGTGGCGATGAACCTGGGCACGTATCTGGCAGTTTCATAGGGCAGGTTAGCGAACAGGTCCCAGAAATTGTCGAGGTAATCTATTTTCTGAGCCCGGATCACATTCTGGACCCGGATTTCCCCGCAGTTATAGGCAGCAATGGCTGTGCTCCAGTCTCCGAAGAAGTCATGGAGCTCCTGGAGATATTTAATCGCGGCCCGGGTTGACTTGACCGGGTCCATTCTTTCATCTATGAACTTGTCCCTTTTCAGGCCATAGCGGTAGCCAGTGGAGGCGATGAATTGCCAGAGACCGAGAGCTCTGGCCCTGGAAAGAGCCCGCGGTTTGTACCCGCTCTCGATCAGAGGTAGCCACGACAGCTCCTCGGGCAGCCCAGCCTTCTTCAATTCTTCAACGATCATCGGCCGATACAGGCCGGCTTTCCGGTAGGCCTCTTCAAAAAATTTCTTTTCTACCGTCTGGAAGCTCTTGATTTCTCTCTGAACCCAGCTGTTTTCAACCAGGGGAATGGTTTTATGGTTACTGATGGGGGCCGGCAGACGGAAAGCATAAACCTGCTGAATTTTTTGCACCAGCATAATCCTCAGGTCATTCTTCTCCTGGTAAAGGTCGGAATCTGGCGGTGCTTCGATCCTCAGCAGCACGGAGTAGGCCTGGTCCAGCAGGTTCAGAGCTCTGTCCAGTTCGCCCTTTTCCAGGGCCGCCTGAGCTTCCTGAATAAGAGTATAAACTTCTTCGGTCTGGGCTGGGCTTTCCTGGACTTCCGGTTCGGGCTTGACCTGTTCAGTTGTTAGCTGGCTGGCTTGGGCCGAGGCAACTGTTGCCTGAGTTTGGGCAGAGTCCGAAGAGGGCTTGGGCTCTTCCACCTTGATGCGCTCTGCGGCCTTGGGCACGGTTGTCTTCTTGGGCGTGGTGGAACAGGATAAATTAAAAGCCAGCAGGGTGGCCAGCGTTCCGAACAGAGCAAAAAAATACGAACGATAACGCATGTCGCAACTCCAGTTCTATGTTTATAACATCATGGCTTCCATTAATCAACCGCCAGCACCGGACAAGAAGTTGTCACCTCAGTGGTTAAGGTGCCACTTCCAGGCAGTCTCGATAATGAACTCCAGGTCGGAAAACTCCCGGCTCCAGCCGAGCCAGGTTTCAGCTTTTTCGCTGGAAGCCAGCAGTACCGGGACATCGCCCAGACGCCGTGGTCCGAATTTCAGGTTGACCCGTCTGCCGGTTACCTTTTCTGCCGCCCGGACAACTTCCAGAACGGAGTAGCCACGGGAGGACCCCAGGTTGACCACCCGGCTCTGTCCTTCGGCCTTCATCTTTTCCAGGGCCAGGACGTGAGCTGTAGCCAGGTCGGTGACGTGGATATAATCCCGGATGGTCGTGCCGTCGGAGGTGGGGAAGTCCTGCCCGAAAACCTGGAACTCCGGGTTCCGGCCCAGAAGGTGCAGCAGAATGTTCGGAATTAGATGGGTTTCGGGGTCATGCCATTCGCCCAGTTGACCCTCGGGGTCAGCTCCGGCGGCATTAAAGTACCTGAGCGAAATGTACCTGAGACCGTAGGCCCGGTCGTAATCAGCTAGAATCCTTTCTACCATGAACTTGCTGGCCCCGTAAGGATTTATGGGCTGAAGCGGATGGTCTTCTTTTATGGGAATCTCCAGAGGTTGCCCGTAGACGGCCGCGCTGGAAGAGAAAATAAAATACTTCACCCCGGCTTCCAGCATGGCCTGAAGCAGGTTAAGGCTGGAAATCAGGTTGTGCAGATAATATTTCTGGGGGTCAACGTAGGATTCTCCGACCTGCATCAGGGCGGCAAAATGCATGACCGCTTCTACCGGGTATTTGCGGAAAACATTTCTAACTTCCTCCAGCGACCGGAGGTCGGCCTGAACCAGGTGTCCGCCACAGACCAGCTCCCGGTGGCCGGTGCTCAGGTTATCGAAGACTATCACCTCGTATTTTTTTTTGAGCAGTTCTTTGACGGTATGGGAACCTATGTAACCGGCTCCCCCGGTAACCAGAATGGCCACTATTTTTTCTCCTGAATTAATTTCCTGGCCAGCTTCAGTCCCTGGGCTCTGGTTTCGAAGTGGTTGTCGAGCTGCAGGCCATAGAGCTTCTTAAGGAGCTGGCCCATGCCGGGACCTGGGGGCACTCCCAGCTTGATCAGGTCCCGGCCCATGATCAGCGGCTTTATGGTCTCTTTGTTTATCCTCAGTTCCTCGAATTTTTTTAGCAGCCACTGGGCCTGTCGGTCGAGGCGGGTTATTATCCTGGTCTTGCGCCCGGCCCGGTCGGCCGCGTCGAGATAGACCAGGAGCTCAATTTCTCCTTTTATGTCTGCCGCCAGGCGGTTAAAAGCTTTCTTGGTAACCAGCTTTCTGTTGAGCCATAACTCTGAGACCCGGTGGTGGTGGCGGATCAGCATCGGCACTACCTGCCTCAGGTTATAGCCGTTCCAGGAAAATATTTTCTGCCGGTTGAAAACCTTCCTGGCAATCCTTTCGCTGAGCAGGTCATGCCCGTTATTGGTTATTACCAGCCGGTTTTTTTTATATTCCCAGGAAGCCGTGGCCGGTTTCCCGGTATCATGGAACAGGGCTGCCAGCAGCAGAGCCAGTTTCCGGGTGACCTCCAGCCCGGTGATTTCGGCTATTGCTCGGGCCTGGTCCACAGATAGCAGCGTATGAGCCCAGACTGTATGATGCCCGAACTCGTCTTTTTCAGGATGGAAAATTGAATCCTGGATGGCCAGCGTCAGGCGGTAAAGTTCGGGAAACAGCTGTCGCAGGACGCCGAGTCGGTGCATTTCCTGGAGCCCACGGGAAGGACGACGGGAAAGCAGCAGTATCTTGAACAGCTCTTCGTTGACCCGTTCCATGCTCAGGCCTTTCAGGTCGATCTCCCTGGCCGCCAGGTATATTTCGGGGTCTATGGAAAACTCCAGGACTGAGGCAAACCTGGCTGCCCTTAGCACCCGGAGCGGGTCGTCGGGAAAAGCCCGGGGATTGGTCAGCCTGATTATTTTGTTCTTAATGTCTTCAACTCCACGGAAAGGGTCGATCAGGGTTCCGTCTGACAATCTGAGGGCCAGGCTGTTGCAGCGAAAATCCCTCCTTTCCAGGTCTTTTTCCAGGGGGAGAAAAGGGTCAGCCCTGATAATAAAATCCTTGTGGCCGCGTTGCTGTCCCCCCGTGGCCTGGCTCGGTTCATCCTTGCGGGGAAGGGCGATATCGTAGGTGTGCCCGTCAACCGTGAACTTGATGACTCCGAAGCTCTTGCCGACCAGGTCCACCTTACCCCGGGGTTGCAGTTTTCGGATTATTTCATCCAGGGGATGACCCTGGACCAGCAGGTCGACTTCCTCGGTCGGCACTCCGCGGAGTCTATCCCGGACATAACCCCCGACCGCGTAAACATCCGGCCCGAACAGCTGAACGAACAGCTGCCGGTGGCGGAAATCGACCCTTAGTTCTTTCATCAAGGGTATTTTACTTATTTTTTAGCCTGTTTGAAGACCCGCAGGCCTGTATATTCAGCTGGCGGGGGACTGTAGGCTTCGGCCGCACTGGAGCGGTGGAAGGCACTCAACCCGAGCACTTTGCCCTTTCCGTTGGCCTCCACGGTCCACTCGGCGACGCTGCCGCCCAGGCCAAAAATAAGGCTATCAGTAGCCGGGGAAAAACGGTCTACGGGGAGCAGCAGGGGAGCCTTCCCCTTAAGGTTGGAAATGACCTGTAGCAGAAGTCTGGCATCATCGAAGTTAACCTGATAACCCGCCCAGTAGTCCAGGGTATTGTCTTCAGGCCGGGCCAGGGCCAGCAACTTCCGGGCCTCCTGCTCGCCGGGCAGGCGGTATTTTTCCCCGGTTAACTGGCTCAGCCAGCGGACATAGTTCTGGGCCTGGTCAAAGGTGATCCCGGAAACAGGGAAATTCTCCGTTCCCGGCTCGAACTGGTAAGCCGGGTCGAAGGCTTTCCACTGGGCCCTGGTTACCTCAAACCGGCCTACTTCCAGGTCTTCCCATTTGACCGTTTCCGGTATCAGCTTGCCCTTGACCAGCCGGCCGTAAGAACTCCCGCTGCGGCTGAATTTCTGAGCCTTGATGGCCAGGTCAAGGGGGGAACCATCTTTCAGGGCTTCATTTTCTGGCTTGAAGGTCTTAAAGAAGTGCTTATCAAACCAGGCCAGTTCTTCTTCCATCTTCCGCCGCTGATGGCTCAGCTTGCGCAGCCCATGGGGTTCGCCGGGAAAAATGATGAAACGGACCGGGGCCCGGCCGATTTCTTTCAGGGCTCGGTAGTGTTCCAGGCCCTGTCCGAAGGGAACGCTGGTGTCTTCGCTGCCGTGGAAAATGATGGTCGGGACCTTCATCTCCTTGAAATGGAACAGCGGGGATTTTTTAATGTAGTAATCCGGTCTTTCCCAGGGTGGGCCGAGCAAATAATAATTATCAAAGCTGACACCGAAAGCGCAGGTTCCATAGTCGCTGATCCAGTTGACGTCGGCTGCCCCGATGCCGGCCACCTTGAAACGGTCGGTCCAGACGGCTAGGCCAATGCTGAGTATGCCGCCGTTGGACCAGCCCATGGTGCCCAGACGGTCCGGGTCGACCATTCCCTTGGCCACCAGATGGTCTATTCCTTTCAGCATGTCTTCAATTTCATACTCGTAATAGTGGCCGCGTATGGATTCCGAAAATTTCTGGCCGTAACCCATCGAGCCGTGGTAGTTGGGCATCAGCACAAAACAGCCCTTCTGGGCCAGAACATTTGGATAGTAGGCATATGATTCATCGAAGGCATCCAGGTCAATGCCCATGGGGCCGCCGTGAATGTTCAGAAAGAGCGGATATTTCTCTCCTGGCTGGTAATCATGTGGATAGTAAAGAATTCCTTCGATCTCATCGTCCAGGGCGCCCTTCCATTTAATGACTTCGGCCCGGGCCATTTTTTTGTTCTGCAGGTGCCCGTTGAGTTCGGTCAGCTGCTTCTCGCCGATTATCTTGTTATCTTCCAGTCGGCCGGCGAACCACTGCGGTGGCCTGGAAGCCGTGGTGTGGGCATAGACCAGGCAGTTGCCCTTTTCCTGGAGCGTCAGGTTGAAAACATGGGGATAGTGGTTGCCTTCCAGTTCTTTGTGGGTAAAGTTTTCTCCCTGGCGGTAGTAGCGGCGCCACTTTGGAACTGCCCCGCTGGCCAGGAAGGCTATGAAACCGTCTTCTCTGACCTCCAGCCCCAGGCCCATCAGGCCCCAGTCCCAGTCGAGATCTATCTCCCGGTGAGTCCCGGTTTGCAGGTCATAGTAATATAGGAATTCGGCTCCGGTGGTTTCGTTAACCGGGTCGACAGTTTTCATCACCGTAAAGTAAAAACCCTGGTTGTTGGGGTCCCAGTAAATGCTGGTGGGTTTGAAGTATGGGTCGGGGAAAATTTCTCGGCTGGATTTATCCTGGAGGTTGACCAGGAAAAATTTTGGCTTAACCCTCTTGTCCACTTCGTAGCTAAGGCTCTGGTTATTTCTGGTCACTACCAGCTTCTTATTGGGGGAGAGTTCGAAACTGGTTATCTGGTCATTATTCTCTGTCAGGCGGTGCCAGGTCTTCTCCTTGAGGCAGTATATGAATAATCGCTGGGGAATCAGGTGTTCTTGGTCTTCGTAAACTATGGAGTCATCTTTCTTTTCTTTGGCTTTTATCTCCCGGAGGGTTCTGGGTTCCCGGGCCAGTATCAGAAAATGGTCGTTATCCACCCAGTCGTAACCAATCACCCCGAACTCCAGGCTGGTGGCTCTTATGGGTTCACCGCCTCTCAGGTCGAGTAGCCACAGCTGCTGTCCCTTGCTTTCTTCTTCCTTGGCCGTTTCGGATGAGGGCTCAGTCCGGCTGCTCAGGAAGGCGAGGCGCTGACCGTCTGGCGACCAGCGGGGACGGGAAACGGACGAGCTGCCCCGGGTTAGCTGGATGGCTGCCTGTTCCCGGTCGAGATAGCTCAGGAAAAGGTGGGAAATCCGGCCGTCCTTTTCTCTGTCCGGAATGTTCTTCACCCAGACCACCCTGGTGCCGTCGGGTGAGATCTGAAAATCCGAGGCTCGCTCCTGGTTGATAACGTCATCTACCACCCAGGGCTGGGAAGGAGTTTTTGTTTCTTGGGATAGTAGCCAACCGGCCAAAGATATAACCAGAAGCAGATATAATAAAAAGGCTTTTTGGAAAAGGTTCTTACCGGTCATGGCACCTCCTGATTTTCTGCGTTTTTCAAATTAGTTTATATCCGGACCAGATAAATATCCAGAAAAATCTTGGGTGGCTTGTAATCGGTCTGGTTTTACGGTATTTTTATCTACCAGCTTCAATAAAAATTAATCAGTCGGTTCAGGAAGAAAGTGAAGAAACCGCTGTCGATTCTTTTAACCGTTATAGCGACCGTCTCCCTGGTGGCTGTCGATAGTGTCTGCGGCTACCCGGCCCGGAAGAATATTGAACTGGGTCTGCGAGAGGTCAAGATAGGAGACCTGTCCAGCTCCGGGTTGACCATTTCTTTCCATGTCTGGATGCAAAACAATTCTTCCAGGAATTACGCCCTGGTTTCTTATCAATACCAGGTCCTCATCAATGAGAAAGAATACTTTCGTCAGCCAGTTTCCCTGGAGAGGTCGATAGACCTTCCGGCTGGCAGCCAGGCTGTGATCAACTTTCCGGTGAGGATAAGTTATCAATACCTGAAACCCTATCTTACAGAGGCCAGGCAACAGGCCACCTGCCGGCTCTCCGGCGATTTAGTCTTTCAGGATGAAAAGAAAAAAACGGAGAAGGTGAGTCTGAATCTCCGGGCCGATTTTCCGATTTTTAAGCTGCCTCAGATCAGGTTCTTGTCCCTGCTGGTTCGGGACCTGACCCTGGGAGGCGCCGATTTTGATTTCCGGTTCGTCCTGGGCAACCCGAATCCCTATGACCTTCTGATACAGAACATAAACCTGGAACTACTTCTGGAAGGCAGGAGCGTTTACAGCGGCCAGCTGGCCGGGGATAAAACCCTGGCCGCCGGGGAAAGTAAGACTTATAGCCTGCCGTTGATGCTCGATTTTTTTGAGCAGGGAAGGGAGCTGCGGGAGGGGCTGGAGAAGGACCAGCCGTCATTCACCCTTAAACTGAGAATCGAAGCTGATTCGGCCTGGGGTTGGCTGGACTTTCCCCTGGAAGCAACCGCGGCCATCGGAAAAGAATTTCGCCGCTGATTTTTTCATTATGGTTTCGGCAATTATCGTTACTCATAACCGGGTCGCCTTCCTGACCGAGGCCATTGATTCCATCCTGTCCCAGACCTATTTTCAGAAGAATCCTGATGACTGGGAACTGCTGGTGGTTGATGACGGTTCTACCGACGCCACGCCCGACCTGGTAACTTCTTACCAGAAGAGGTTTCCCCGCGTCAGGTATATTCGCCTTGACCACGGGGGAGTGAGTCGGGCCCGTAACCAGGGCTTGAGGCAGTCAGCTGGAGAATTCATTGCTTTCCTTGATTCTGATGACCTCTGGCTCAAGGACAAGGTGCAGGTTCAAATCAGCTATCTCAGGGCTTTCCCCGAAGCCCGGTTCTGTCTGACCGAAGAAATCTGGGTCAGAAACGGCCGTCGTCTCAACCAGAAGCGAAGACACCAGAAATACTCGGGTCGAGTGCTGGATAAAGTCCTGCCCCTCTGCCTGCTGAGTTTATCATCAGCTATGTTTCGGCGTCAGCTCTTTGAGGAAATAGGGGAGTTCGACGAAGACCTTCCGGTCTGTGAGGATTACGACCTCGGTCTGAGAATTGCCCTGCGCCATCCTTATCATTTCCTGCCGGTCCCGCTCATTATCAAACGGGGAGGCCATCCCGACCAGCTTTCGAAGAAATACTGGGGAATGGACAGGTGGCGGGTCCAGGCCCTGGAAAAAGCTCTGAAGCTGGCTACCTCCGAGGCAGACAGGTCTCTGATCAGAGCTGAAATTGTTAATAAGTCCCGGGTCCTGGCCGCTGGCTTTTTGAAGAGAAACTGCCGCCCAGAAGCTGATTTTTACCTGAGGAAAATTGAGATGCATTCGACCCGGCTCTGAGGCCAGGCCCGGCAACTGACGGGGTTTAAGCCCATAGCATTTATTCCAGATTGATTACTGTATTTCTGGGCCCTGGATTTATAATCCCGCCCGGTCCCCGCAAAAAAAAGAGCCGGGCTTCCCGGAGGAAGCCCGGCCTTCTATCTGGAAGAGCTGAGATGGATCAGAACCAGAAATTCAGACCGAGAACCAGAGAATAGCCATTGAAGTCAAAATCTTCAAATCCTTCAAATGAGTCCCGGAACCTGGCTCTAAGAAAGTTATAGCGAAATCCAAGGTCAAGGGTGGTCCGGCTACCTATGGGGACCATGACTCCGGCAAAGGCATTGTAGCCCACAGATATCCGGTTTTGTTCTTCCAGAATGGCGTAATAAACCGGGTAAACGGTTATGTCTCCCGAAGGGTCGCTGTAAATCCAGGGGTCGGAAAAATCGACTATGTCACCCCGCAACCTGACCGTCCATATATACAGGCCGACTCCGCCACCGAAATAGGGAACAAACCTGACCCGTCGCCCCAGCGGGGTTACTTTGAATGATAAAGATACGGGGGTCTGAGAAACTTCAAAGGTGTGAATGATGGCGTCCCCGTAGATATCAGGGAAAGCAAAATACATGTTATCAACCTTGTATTGAGTGTAATCAAGGTACCAGCCGCTCTTCTGGCGGTTGAAAAAGTCGACCGAAAGTTCCAGGCTGAAGTTGCGGTTAAGGAAGTATTCATAGGATAGGCCCAGCATGCCTCCCTGGTAAGCCGACTTCCTGAAACTCATGTTTTCGAATTCTATGGTCCAGAGACTATCGGATCCTCCGCTCATCCTAGGGACGAAATAACCGTAGCGAATGGTAAAGATATTGGCTGAGGCTGTCAGCGGCAGAAGCAATATTATCAGGAGTCCGGTTATGGTGATTTTTTTCATCTTGTTAACCTCCTCACCGCTCCATTATAGCAAATAACGTGCCAGACAGGATATCTTAAAATGCCAGGCTGGCCACGGCCGGAGTGTTTTATTTTTAAGACAACTGTCCTGTTTTTTCTTGAATCCAAGGCTGATTTGGGCTATTCTCAGGCTGAAAAAAGGAGGAAACTGGTTGTCGTCCAAAGTCTTTTCTCTCCTGGAACAGACCTCAGTGCCCGACTGGCTGGATTTCCTGGCCGGGCGGCTGAAGGCAGGAGCAGTCATGGTCTACCCGACAGAGACCTTTTATGGTTTGGGTGGGCTTGCTTCCCTTGAATCCGTGGCCGAAAGGGTTTTTTCGCTTAAGGGAAGAGAAGCGGGCAAGCCCCTGCCCTTTATCGCCTCTGACCTGGAAATGGTCCTGCAGTTCATAGCCGAGCCATCTGACCTTTTTTTCAGGCTGGCCGAACACTTCTGGCCTGGCTCCCTGACCCTTGTCCTCAGGTCCAGAGAAAATATCCTGCCGGATATACTTTATGGGCCCGGCCGCACCATTGCCGTCCGGGTTCCCCCGCTACACTGGCTCCGGGATCTGGTCAGGAAGAGCGGATCGTTGCTGATTTCCACCAGCGCCAACCTCAGCGGGCAACCTCCGGTGGACAATTTTTCTGAAGTGCTTAAAATTTTCCAGGGCCGGGTGGACATCCTTATCGACGGCGGCCGGACTCCGGGCGAAAAGCCCTCAACCATTATTGACCTCACCGGGGCCGAGCCCACTTGCCTGAGAGAAGGAAAGATTCCAGCAGAAGAAGTCTGGGCCTTCCTTTACGAACGATGAGACCAGGTTGAGTCCTACTTCACCTTGGTCCCGGGAGGAAGCTCGCGGTCAAAAAAGGGTATGGTCGCTTTGCCCTCAACTTCAGCCGCCAGCAACATTCCCCTGGATTCCACTCCCCGAATGACCGCCGGCTGAAGGTTGGCGATGACGATGAACTCTTTTCCCACCAGTTCTTCTGGGGAATAAGTCTCAGCCACCCCGGCCACTATCTGCCTCTTTTCGGTGCCCAGGTCAATCTGCAGCTTGAGTAGCTTAGTGGTCCCGGGGACCCTTTCGGCGGTCAGGACTTTGGCCACCCGCAGATCCATCTTCTTGAATTCTTCGTAAGTGATGTGCTCCATTTTTACCTCCGGTCTGGAAGCAGTTTCCGAGACAGCTTTTGGTTTTTCCATTTCCCCGATAAAATCCTGCAGGTCTATCCGGGGAAAGAGAGCTTCCGGTTTGTTGATTTCAGTCCCGACGGTCAGGTCGTAGAAATCAAGGGCGGTCTTCGGAACCTGACCCGGCTTTCTTTTTTCTCCAATAAAATTCCAGATTTTTTCGGCCGTCTCCGGCATGACCGGGTAGATAAGATAGCTACAGCCCCGCACGGCGCAGAGGGCCTGATAGAGGACCCTGGCCAGCCGGTCCCGTGCCTCTGGTTGCCGGGCGATTTTCCATGGTTCCTGGTTGGCCAGGTATTTATTGGTGAGGTTAAGGAAAACCCAGATTTCTTCCAGGGCGCGGTTGAGGGCATAATCGTCGTAGTGGGCAAAGACTCGTTCTGCAGTTTCCCTGAAGGCGTCGCTCAGCTGGCAGTCGGCTTCATTTTCTTTTCCGGGCAGCGGAATCTTACCGCCGAAATAATTGAAGACCATGGTCAGAGTTCTCTGCACCAGGTTTCCCAGGTCGTTAGCCAGGTCGGAGTTTATTCTCTGGACAAACCCCTCGTGGGAAAAACTGCCGTCCAGTCCCACGGGGACTTCTCTTAGCAGAAAATAGCGCAGGGCGTCGGGCCCGACCTTTTCCAGGATAAGGTAGGGGTCCAGGACATTGCCCCGTGACTTGGACATCTTGGTTTCGTCCTTCAGCCACCAGCCGTGTCCGAAGACGGTGCTGGGCAGGGGAAAACCAGCGGCCATGAGAAAAGCCGGCCAGAAGATGGCGTGAAAACGAAGGATGTCTTTGCCGATCAGGTGGACATCCGCCGGCCAGAACGTCCTGAAAAGCTCTGGGTTCCAGTCGAAGCCGGCTCCGGTCACGTAATTGTGAAGGGCATCAAACCAGACGTAGATGGTATGCTTCGGGTCCCCGGGCACAGGAATTCCCCAGCGGACGGTGGTCCGGGTGATGCTCAGGTCCTTGAGCCCCTGCCGGACAAAGCTGACCACCTCATTCATCCGGCTCTGCGGCCGGACAAACCGGGGGTTGGCTTCATAGAAATCCAGCAGCGGTTGCTGATAGGCAGACAGTCGGAAGAAATAGCTTTCTTCCTCCAGCAGCATCGCCTTTCGGCCACAATCCGGGCAAAGCTTGTATCCCTCGGGTTCTAACGGCACGTCCTCGGAGAGAAAGTTCTCCTCGGAAACGCAGTACCAGCCCTGGTAAGTTCCCTTGTAGATATCGCCCTTGTCCAGAAGCTGTTTGAATATCTTCTGCACGCCCTTTTCGTGGAACTCTTCCGTTGTCCGGATGAAATAATCATAAGAGATGTTGAGTTTCTGCCAGAGTTCCTTGAACCTGACCACCACCCGGTCGGCCAGCTCTTTTGGCCCGAGACCTTTTTCGGCCGCGGCCTTTTCTATTTTCTGCCCGTGTTCGTCAGTTCCGGTCAGGAAATATACTTTCTTGCCGCAGAGGCGCTGGTACCTGGCCAGGGCGTCGGCGATGATGGTGGTGTAGGCGTGCCCGATGTGGGGGACATCGTTGACGTAGTAGATGGGTGTGGTCACATAGAATGTGTTTTTAGACTTCTCTTCCACCTGGAATACCTCCCTTGATGAGCATCATGGCTTCGGTCCGGGTGGCCGGGTTGTTGCGGAAAGAACCCCGGACGGCTGAAGTCACCGTAATGGCCTTGGGCTTTTTTACGCCGCGCATCGACATACAGAGATGTTCAGCCTCGATGACCACCATGACGCCCAGGGGATTCAGTGTGGCGTTCAGGATATCGGCCACCTGTTTGGTCAGCCGCTCCTGAACCTGCAGCCTCCGGGCCAGGGTATCCACCAGCCTGGCGATCTTACTCAGGCCAATGATCCGGCCTTCTTTTGGGATATAGGCTACATGAGCCACGCCGGCAAAAGGAAGCAGGTGATGTTCACAGAAAGAATAGAGGGGAATGTTCCTGATGAGAACCAGTTCGTCATGTCGTTCGTCCTGGAAAACTTCCAGGTCTTCCTGGGGGTCGATCTGGGTTCCACCCAGAATATCCTCCATCATCCTGGCCACCCTTCCGGGGGTGCCCTTCAGACCGGGTCGGTCCGGGTCTTCGCCGATGCCTTCGATCAGCAGCCGGACACCCTGTTCGATTCTTTTCAGGTCCATTTTTTTGACCTGGTAACGTTTTCTGTTATTCCTGGCCATGTTATCCTCAGACCTTAAAATTCTTTATCACCTCGGTGATGACCTGTTTTAAGGGCAGGTTCAGTTTTTCTGCCAGCTTCAGGCAATCCTCGTATTCGGGCTGGAAATTAACCGCCTCTTCTCCGTAGTAGCTGACTTTTACCCTAATTTTCTGGCCATGTAACCGAACTTCCCTGATTTCTCTTCTCAGGGTTCTGCGTTCAACCGGATAATATCTCAGCCCGATG
Source organism: Candidatus Saccharicenans sp. (assembly GCA_026414545.1). Classification (GTDB taxonomy): domain Bacteria; phylum Acidobacteriota; class Aminicenantia; order Aminicenantales; family Saccharicenantaceae; genus Saccharicenans. The sequence continues at coordinate 92,172 of JAOAIU010000001.1, read as the reverse complement.
GTGGTGGTTTCCCGGAAGATAGCTTCGATCAGCCTGTCTATTTTATCAACCTCGGCCATTACGGTCAATTTGCTGCCCAGACGATTTTTTTTCATGACAATCGGGGTGAGGTAGGCTTCCAGGGCTCCGAGTTCCAGCACCCGGTTGATAAAACTCCCCAGGAGCTGAGGAGAAGCGTCGTCGATGGTAGCCTCGACCACCTGGACTTTCCTGGCCGGTTGGAAGAGCTCCCGCTCTCCATAGAAGGCACGGAGGAAGTTGGGCTGCAAGCTGAGTTTCCGGTGTCCGAGTCCATAGCCAATTTTTTCGTAGGTCAGTTCGGGCCAGGAACTCAGGCAACGGCCGAGCGTAGTCAGGATGGCCGCTCCGGTTGGAGTCAGCAGCTCCACCGGTTCCGGGCTGCTGTAGACCGGGCAGCCGCGCATCAATTCACCCACGGCCGGGGGCGGCACCGGCAGGCGGCCATGACTGGTTTCTACGAAACCGCTGCCCAGGTTGACCGGGGAAAAGTAGACCTCGGTCACCTGCAGCTTCCGCAACAACCAGCAGGTTCCGACTATGTCCACCAGAGCGTCGTCAGCTGCTGCTTCATGAAGGTGTGCGGTTCGGAAGCTCCGACCATGGACCCGGCTTTCTGCTTCAAACAGGCGCTTAAATATTTTAAGGGCGTTCTCTTTTACTTCTGGCTCCAGCTCCGAGCGGGAAATGATTCCTGCCACCTCGGAAAAGGTTCGACTCGGGGAGACCCGGGGAACTGTGACTTCAAGCTGGAGTCCAGAAAAGCCGTTAGAGGTGGCCTTTCGGACCCGGACTTCCACCTTGAGTTTCAGCCGTTTGATAGCCTGCTGGAATTCTTTCAGTGGAACCCCCAGGGACAGCAACGAGGCCAGGATCATGTCGCCACTGGCCCCGGCCGAGCAATCAAAATAGATAAATTTCATTCTCACCAGCCCTGAGCAAATTTGATAAAAGAATAGCTGTTTTTCACTCAAAAATCAAAGACCCGACAGAAATTGCTTTCCAAATTCCGGCAGCTGGTTTATAATTTCAAGCCAGTCTTGACGGGCAGCTTGGATAAATTATATATCAATAGCTTCAAGAGGTGAGTTATGGTCAAGCCAGACCTTCCTTCGGTCAAGGTCGGTATCCTGGGAGGCACCGGCCTGTATCAAATAGAAGGACTTAAAAACATCACCACCCTGGAACTGGACACTCCTTTTGGCCGGCCTTCGGATAGCTATATCCTGGGTGAGCTGGAAGGGGTGGCGGTGGCCTTTCTGAGCCGCCATGGCCGCGGCCACCGCTTGCTTCCGGCTGAGGTGAATTATCGGGCCAACATCTTCGGTTTCAAGCTGCTGGGAGTGGAGAGGCTGATTTCGGTCAACTCGGTCGGTTCTCTCCGGGAAGAAATCAGGCCCCGCGATATTGTCCTGGCCGACCAGTTTTTTGACCGGACCCACCGGCCGAACACCTTTTTCGGGCAGGGATTGGTAGGTCATATCAGTTTCGCCGAGCCGGTCTGCCCGGTGCTTTCTGGCCACCTGTTTGAAGTGGCCAGGGGGCTTGGATTATCAGTCCATCCCCGCGGCACCTATGTCTGCATCGAGGGTCCGGCCTTCTCCACCAGGGCCGAGTCCAGGATATACAGGCAGTGGCAGGCCGACGTCATCGGCATGACGGCCGCCACCGAAGCCAAGCTGGCCCGGGAAGCGGAAATCTGCTACGTCACCATGAACCTGGTTACCGATTATGATGTCTGGAAGGACGACGAGGAGTCGGTCAGTGTAGAACTGGTATTGGAAAACCTTCGGTATAATATCGAACATGCCAAGGCTGTAATCAAGCAAGCCGTTTCCACCATCAATCGGCTCCAGGAGCAGGGCTGCCTCTGTCGTCAGGCCCTGCAGAATGCTATCGTCACCAGTCCGGAGGCCTGGAATCAAGAAACCGTTGAGAAGCTGGCTCCGCTCATCTCTAAGTACATTAGCAAATAGAAAGGAAGCCGGTGAGCCTTATCATCATCGGTTCGGTCGCTTTTGACACCATCGAAACTCCCTCTGGCCGGCGGGATCGGATAATCGGCGGCTCGGGCACCTATGCCGCTCTGGCCGCCAGTTTCTTCACCCGGCCAGGCCTGGTTTCGGTGGTTGGTCGGGATTTTCCCCGCAGGTTTCTGGACAGGCTGCGTTCCCGGAAAATAGACCTGTCCGGGCTCAAAATTAAAAAAGGCAGGACCTTTCACTGGCACGGGCGTTATGACCAGGACCCGAATGTCAGGACAACGTTGAAGACAGAACTGAATGTCCTGCGGGATTTTAAGCCCGTCCTCCCTGAGAGTTTCCGGAAAGCTGACCTGGTCTTCCTGTCAAACCTGGACCCGGAGAGCCATGATTTCATCCTTGGCCAGCTGAGCGGAGTCAGGCTGCTGGCCATGGACACCATCCGCTACTGGATTGACAACAAGCCCGAAGCTCTGCTCCGGGCCATTCAGAAAGTAGACGTGCTTTTTGTTAACGATGAGGAATGCCGGCTAATAGCCAGAGAGCTGAATCTGGTTCGGGCCGGACGCCAGCTCCAGGCCGCCGGGCCCAAGGTGGTCGTGGTCAAGAAAGGTGAGCACGGGGCTATGCTGTTCGGCAAGAATTTTGTGTTCGGGGTAGTGGCCAATCCCTGCGAACGGGTGGTGGACCCGACCGGAGCCGGCGACGCCTTTGCCGGCGCTTTCCTGGGGTACCTGGACAGCACGGGACGTTTTAGCCAGCGGGAATTGCGGAAAGCGGCTGTCTACGGCAACCTGGTGGCTTCCCTGGTGATCGAAGATTTCGGGGTTGAGGGGTTGCTGGCGGCCAGCCAGCTGGATATCATCAACAGGTATCACCAGTTCCGCCGGTTGTGTGCCTTTTGAGCGCAAAAGAGAGATAATTTGGTATGATATCTCTATGTTTTTTTAATCGGCGGCGAAAAGAGGTAATGACATGAACAAAATCAAAGCTCCGGTAGAGCCTTTTCGGATTAAGACGGTCGAAAGGATAAAACCGATTGACCGTCGGGAAAGGGAAAACGTCCTGAAGCAGGCCGGATACAATGTCTTCAACATCCCCGCCGAGAAGGTTTTCATCGACCTGCTGACCGACTCCGGCACCTCAGCCATGAGCGACAACCAGTGGTCAGGATTGCTTATTGGCGATGAGTCTTACGCCGGGGCCAGGAACTATTTTCATCTGGAGGCTGCGGTTAAGGAGATTTTTTGCTTCAAGCATGTCATTCCCACCCACCAGGGAAGGGCGGCCGAAAGGATACTGTTTGAAGCCCTGGTCAAAAAGGGAGATTTTGTTCCCAACAACATCCATTTTGATACCACCAGGGCCAACGTTGAAGTCAGGGGAGCCAGGGCGGTTGACCTGGTCATCGATGATGCCTACGACCCGGATTCCATACATCCTTTCAAGGGAAACATGGATGTGGATAAACTGAAGAAATTCATCGAGAAAAAGGGCGTCAAGAAAATACCGCTGGTCATGATGACCATAACCAACAACAGCGGCGGGGGACAGCCGGTCTCAATCAAGAACATCAAGGAGGTCAGCCAGGTCTGCAAGCAGCATAAAATTCCGCTCTTCTTCGACGCCTGCCGCTTTGCCGAGAATGCTTACTTTGTCAAGAAACGAGAAAAGGGATATGAGAAAAAATCAATCCTGGAGATAGCCCAGGAAATGTTTTCTTACGGTCAGGGAGCAACCATGAGCGCCAAAAAGGATGCCCTGGTCAACATCGGCGGCTTCGTGACCGTGGACGACGACCTGCTGGCCGAAAAGCTGAAAAACCTGTTGATATTGAGCGAGGGTTTCCCCACCTACGGGGGGCTGGCCGGCCGGGACCTGGAAGCCATAGCCCGCGGGCTGGAGGAAGTTCTGGAAGAAGATTACCTTGAATACCGGGTCAATCAGGTGGCTTATTTGGGCCAGCTGCTGGACGAAGCCGGGGTGCCGGTATTCAAACCGGTGGGCGGCCATGCCGTCTACCTGCTGGCCGACAGGTTCCTGCCTCATATTCCCAGACACCAGTACCCGGGCTGGGCCCTGACCGTAGCTCTTTACCGCGAAGCCGGCATCAGGGCCGTGGAAATCGGCGGGGTGATGTTCGCCCGGAAGGACGAGAAAACGGGCCAGGAAATCTTCCCCAGGCTGGAGCTGGTGCGCCTGGCTATTCCCCGGCGGGTTTATACCAGTGCTCACCTGGATTATGTGGCCGAGGCCATCATCGACCTGTACCGCAATCGGGAAAAAGTCCGCGGGCTGCGCATCGTGCGAGAATCTCGCTACCTCCGTCATTTCACCGTCAGGATGGAAGAGGTCTGACCCCGATTTTTCCAGCTTTTTTGCCTGTTGCGTTTTCTTTTCTTGTTTTCTCCTGGCCTGGATGACCCAGGCTGAGGCAGCCGATGGAATGAGCCGGGCAAAAAAATTCCCAAGAATTCTTTATCCGGGCTGTCTAAATCTTATGAAGCCTGAACCTGGAGGTTAAGCCAGAAATATGAGGCTGGAAAAGGAGGCCAAAATGAGGAAAAGCTTAGTTTCTGGTTTTCTGGTTGTGGCCATGACCGTGTTTCTGGTCACCAGCGGTTTCTCCTGGGGCTCAGCCACCCATGCTTTCATAGCCAAGAAGACCGGTCGTTATTACCTGACCCTCGATTTCCAGGAACTTTATGGCAGCCTGGCGCCCGACCTTTTTAACTATAATTTTGACCTGTACGCCGACCCCGTACTCAGGGTCTTTACCCATGGGACGCCCAACAATGAGGGTTTTATGTCCATCTGGGAAAAGGCCACCTACCGTAATTTCCAGAAGGCACTGGCTTACGGATTTATAGCCCATAACGATGTCTGGGGCGCCGATTTTACGGCCCATCATCAGGCCCAGACCATAACCCCGCCGGCTGATTTTCCGCTGGTTCCTGGAGAAATCGAACCGGGTTACGTTATCATCAAGGCGCTGGCCCTGAACTCCGACCCGACCATGAACAGTTATTTTGAGTCGCTCGGCCTGTTCAACGCCAATCCCGAGCAATTCCGCCTGCGTCTCGAGCTCTGCCATAACCTGGTGGAATCGGCCGGGGACCTGATTATTAAAAAGGTCGATGCCAGGGTAGGAGAAGATATAATTGCCGCGGCCGTGCTCAGGGACCGGAGTTTTCAGAATCTGCTGATTTCTGCCCTCGATAATCCAGAATACAATTCAGCCATCCGGGAGAACGAAGCCCTGTTTCGGAGGTTCATGATTCAGTACGGGGCCATTTTAATCCTGCCCGAGCTCAGGGCCTTGAAGGGCCTGGCCGAGTCCCTGGCCCAATCGGGGGTTGTTTTCCTGAAAAAAGTGGCCGGGGTTGAAATCCCGCTGGACCAGGCAACTGAATTTGCCGAGTACGGTCTGAAAAAGTCGATCCAGCTCTGCGCCCCAGATTATGTGAATGAAATTAGAAAGACCATAGAAAAGGTCAGGCTGGAAATGCGCAGCCGGAATATCAGATACTGACGGCCTTAAGAGAGATAGCCAGGAGGGGAGAGATTACCTCTCCCCTTGCTTTTCTATTATTCCAATCGTGACCCATGCTCGTATTACCAATTGCGCCGCTCAGCGAGCGGGAGCCGGGTCGCCTGGCTGAAATTTCCTTCCGTTTTGATCGTAGGCATTGATATCCAGGAAGCCGTGACCCGATAGGTTGAACAGGATGTGGAGCTCCTTCTTTGATTTTCTGGCTTCCAGGGCCTCGTCGATGACCGCGGCAATGGCATGGGCCGATTCTGGCGCCGGCAGGATGCCTTCGGTCTTCAGGAAAATTTCGGCCGCGGCGAAAATCTGTTTCTGGGAATAAGCCCGGGCTTCAACCAGCCCCATCCTGACCAGGTGGCTGACCAGAGGGGCCATTCCGTGGTAGCGCAGGCCACCGGCATGGATCGGTGGGGGAACGAAATCTTTTCCCAGGCTATGCATGTAAAGCAGGGGAGTAAGGCCGACCGAGTCGCCGTGGTCATACTGAAGCCGTCCCGCTGTCAGGGAAGGGCAGGCCTCAGGCTCAACCGCGATGAACCGCTGGCCGTTTTTTCCCTGGAGTCTCTTGGTCATGAAAGGAAAACACAATCCGGCAAAATTGGAGCCGCCGCCGACACAGCCGATGACCAGGTCCGGCTCCAGGCCGAATTCCTGGCACTGCTTGATGGCTTCCAACCCGATGATCGTCTGGTGCATGAGCACGGCGTCCAGCACCGACCCCAGAGAATACCTGGTGGCGGGCTGGCTGATGGCAGCTTCCACCGCCTCTGAAATGGCGATACCAAGGCTGCCTGGATGCTCAGGGTTCTCCTGGTAATATTTTCGGCCGGAGGCTGTGGATGGGCCGGGACTTTCCTCGACCTGGCCCCCAAAAAGCTGGATCATTATCCGGCGGCCAGGTTTCTGCCTGTAGCTGGACCTGACCATGAACACCCTGGCTTGAAGGCCGAACTGGCTGCAGGCATAGGCCAGGGCTGAACCCCATTGCCCGGCCCCGGTCTCGGTGGTTAAGGTTTCAATTCCTTCCTGACTGGCTAGGTAGGCCTGCATCAGGGCGGTATTGGTCTTATGGCTTCCGGCCGGCCCCACTCCCTCGTATTTGTAAAAAATTCTGGCCGGAGTATCAAGGTATTTTCTCAGGCCCGAGGCGTAAACCAGAGGGGTGGGCCGGTATTGGGCATAGGCTTCCAGAACCCTGCCTGGAATCGGTATAAACCGCTCCAGTGAAATCTCCTGCTGGATAAAGCCCCGGCAGAACACCGGTTCCAGCTCTTCTGGCCGGAGCGGCTGACGAGTCAGCGGATTGAGAGGTGGCGGTGGTAGCTCAGGCAGGTCGGCCTTGATGTTATAAAAATGCTCTGGCAGGTAACCCGTTTCCCGGGAATCATATCGTTTCATCTTTGTCCTCCTGTGTTTGAAAGTTGAAAACAGAAAAATATTTGGTTCAAAAATATGGCGGGAAATCGAAGACAGACTCAGGGCGGACTAGGCCGCCCACCAGAACCAGGAGGAAAGGCAGAAAGAAGCACTGCGGGGGGTGGTCGTTTGACCTGAACAGTGCATCCTTTCAGTCAGCATGATGGATAATTTTAGCGGGAGAAAAAATTTTGTCAAGAAGATTGTTATGACCATCAGCCGCCAAAGGCAGAAGCAATAGGCATCCGTTGCCGCTTTTTGAATTCTAATTCCTCAAGAGTTTTTTTTGTCGGGTTCGGGTGAGATATGATATATATATAGCTTACCTCGCGGTAAGAAAATCATCTGGGTTATCCGGAAAGGATGATGGATATTCGCGGGTGCCGTAAGCCTCTCTGGCTCGCCTGGTTTGCCCTTATTTTTTTCTGCCAGAGTTTTCTGCCGGAGAAGCAGCCAGCTTCGCTCCTGATAGTTCAGGTCCAGAAAAACCAGCCTGGCTTAGAAACAGTCCTTTGGCAAGAAAAGATTGAATGCCTGCAGGAACTTGAGGGTAGTTACCTGCTGCGTCTTGACCGGGAAGAGGCCGTCAAACTTTCGGGCCGGAAAATCAGACTGAAGCGGCTGGCCTTCTATGACCAGAACCTGATTTATCTCATCGCCAGGGTAACCGGGGCCGCCGACCTGGAGCTGGTTCGCGGACGTTTTAAGGCGATTTTTCTGGAATCTAGGGATTACCTCCTTGTTTCTCCGGATGCCTCCGCCCTGGAGGAACTTCCGGTCACGGTCAGGCGAAGGTTTCTGCCAGCCAGCGGCAAGACTCTCATTCCTGGTGTTATTCTGCCGGAAGAGTTCAGCTGGCGGCAAGTTCAAGACGAACTCTATGAATTGATAGCAGCCGAAGTCTCGGCGGACAATCTCAAGGATAGAGTGACCGACCTGCAGAATTTCGGGACTCGCTACGCCCCTACCGCCAACTGTCTCCAGGCCGGCCAGTATATCCATGATTATTTTTTAGGCCTGGGGCTTCCGGCTTATTACCAGGAATTTTATTACAGTTCCTATCTCTGCCGGAACGTGATTTCTGAAATCCGGGGCCAGACCTACCCGGAACAGGTGGTAATACTCTGTGCCCATTACGATTCAACTTCCGACCAGCGCTGGACCCTGGCTCCCGGAGCCGACGATAATGGTTCGGGCACCGGTGCGGTGCTGGAGGCAGCCCGGATTCTGGCCGGCCGTCCCTTCGACTTCACCGTGAGGTTTATCCTGTTCTCGGCAGAAGAGCAGGGATTGGTAGGCAGCCTGCGCTATGTCCAGGAGCGATTGAATGCCTCAGAAAATATCCTGGCGGTCATCAACCTGGATATGGTTGCCTACACCGACGTGGTGCCTGAAGACCTGGACCTCATTGGCGACCGCAACTCCAGCTGGTTGGTCGAGCGGGTGGCTGCCCTGTCGGGAGCCTACGGGCCGGTCGCCGGCAAGAAGATTATCGACGCTTCCTTCATCTACTCTGACCAGGCTTCTTTCTGGGACAGGGGAATCGCGGCCATCTGTGCCATTGAAGATGCCGATGTCCCCAATCCCTATTACCACAGGACTACCGATACGGTTAATACTCTCAATTTTGATTTCTACCGGGCAGCGGTCAGGGGCTCGCTTATCAGCCTGGCATATCTGGCCCAGGCCATCAGGCCCGGGTATCCGCTGACGCCGAAAAATTTTATCCTGAGCGTCGGCACCCACGCTTCAATTTTCAATCACCTGAAAGGCGTCTATTTGAGCTGGGAAGCGGTGCCGGGGGCGGCCGGCTATAATGTCTACCGCAGTACCGAGCCCCACACCAACTTTCAAAAAATCAACAACGGCTTGGTTCCAGATCCCCATTACTCCGATATTCTTCTGGCCTCTGATTCGACGTTTCATTACGCCGTTACCGCCGTGGACAGCCTTGGCCGGGAGAGCAATTTCACCCGGGTCTTAGCCGTCAAAGCTGGTCTCAACCCGGTTAATTCCCTGCGCCACCTGTTGTGGTCACTATTTGGCTTTTCGTGGAATTGAGGAAGATGGATAAAAGAAAAGTTTCTCCTGGATGGCCAAAAGTCCTGAAGTCAGGAGTACTGGTTCTGTTCTTCCTCTGGCCAGTTGCTGCTTCGGCGCTGGAGGTCAGGTTTTTCCTGGTTTCTGGTATTTTTAGTTTTCGACAGGCCGAGTTCAGGGAAATCTACGGCAAGATGCCCCTCTTTGGCCTGGCTGTTGATTTATACACAGGAAACAACCTGGGACTGGAAGCGGGAGCTTTCAGGCTCAACGGCCACGGCGAAGCTGTAACTCTTGAAGGCGAGCCCGCCGTCTACCCCGTTAAGTTCTATCGCTGGACTTTTCCAATTCTCTTGAAATACCGGCTGAAAACCAGGCGTTTCCAGGGGTCGGCCGCTGCCGGACCGGCTCTTTCTGTTTATGATGAAAGCTGGGTAGGGGTGGGTCTTTCCTATCACGGGCAGAGGCTGCATTTTCGTGGAGAACTGGCGGCCGAAATCCGCCTGGCTGGCCAGTTCTATCTGCGCACTGCCCTGAACTGGGATTCTCTTCCCACCGGCGCGCGTTCCTTGCTGCTGGGGGGAGGGCAGGTAAAACTTGACGGGCTTAGCCTTGGGTTCGGCCTGGGTTATGGTTTCTGAACCCGGTCTGCCGGATTGAAGATTGCTAATTTAGCATAAATTGCCAGAGCAGGGAGGAACGGCTCATGAACAAGAATGAAAAACAAGAAATCAAGAATCCGGGACGGCGCGATTTTCTGAAGCTCGGCCTGGCCGGTACCGCTGGTTTCTGGCTGGGCAGTCGGACCAGGACGCTGGAGGCCAGGCCAGAAATACCTTCTGATTACGGACCGCTCTTTGCCAGTAAACCTCTGGAGGTGGTGCGGGTTGGGTTTGTCGGGGTGGGAGGAATGGGCTCGGTTCACGTCCAGAATTTTCTGAACATAGAAGGAGTCGAAATCAAGGCCATCTGCGACATCGTGGAAGAAAAGGTGGCCAGGGCCCAGAAATGGGTTGAGGAAGCTGGTTTGCCCAGGCCGAATGGTTATTCCCGCGGGCCCTGGGATTTCAAGCGGATGTGCCAGGAAGAGGACCTGGACCTGGTCTTTACCGCCACCCCCTGGGAATGGCATGTGCCGGTCTGTGTTGAGGCCATGAAAAACGGCAAGCATGCGGCTACCGAGGTGCCGGCCGCGGTCACCCTGGAAGAATGCTGGGAACTGGTGGAAACAGCTGAAAGGTATAAGAAACACTGCGTGATGATGGAGAATTGCTGCTATGACCGGGTGGAGCTGATGAGCCTGAACATGGTCAGGCGCGGACTGCTGGGCGAGGTGCTTCATGCCGAGGCCGGTTATCTGCATGACTTGCGGGAAGTGAAGTTCAGCAGCGAAGGGGAGGGGCTGTGGCGCCGGCAGCATTCCTGGACCAGGAACGGCAACCTCTACCCGACCCATGGGCTCGGACCTGTGGCCCAGTGTATGAACATAAACCGGGGAGATGTTTTTGATTACCTGGTTTCCATGAGCTCCCCCTCGCGAGGCTTGCAGCTCTATGCCCGGGAGAAGTTCGGGCCCGAATCCCCCCAGGCCCGGGAACGTTTTGCCCTGGGCGATGTCAATACCTCGCTGATCAAGACCAGGCTGGGCAAGACCATCATTCTCATTCACGATACCAACCTGCCCCGGCCCTATACCCGGATTCACCTGATCCAGGGGACAAGGGGCATACTTCAGAAATGGCCGGACCGAATTTACGTCGAGGGCCGCAGCCCGGCTCACCGCTGGGAAGATATAGAAGCCTATGCCGCCGAGTTTGAACACCCCCTGTGGAAGAAACTTAGCCAGAAGGGCGAAGGCCGCGGCCATGGCGGCATGGATTTTATCGAGGACTATCGCCTGGTGCAGTGCCTGAGAGCTGGTCTGCCCACCGACATGAATGTCTACGATGCGGCCGCCTGGAGTTCGGTCTCGGCCCTGAGTGAAAAATCGGTGGCCAGAAAATCGGAGCCGGTCAAATTTCCCGATTTTACCCGTGGTGCCTGGAAGACCACGCCGCCGCTGGGCATCATCGAAGGCTGACGGCCGGTTTGTCCTCTTCTATCGATTCCCGTCGAGCTTCTGAGTTTTTCCTATCTGGCAGGGGAGAGGGGAGACCTTTCCGGCCCGGGGTCATCGGGACTTGCCAGCCCGGGAAGGAAGTTGACTCTTGTGCCCGGATCCCAGAAGTCGTTCAGCTCATCGCGGCTGAATTCTCAAAAAAACCTTGACCCTGGGCGGGACCAATATATAATAAAACTATGAAAACTAAAATAGTATCATCAGTATCATCGACTCCGGATGACCTGAAGCGTCGCCTTCTGGAGCGCTCGCGGGAACTTTTTTTCAGATATGGCTACAGCCGGCTGAGCATGGACAAACTGGCCGAGGACCTGGGCGTCAGTAAGGCCACTCTTTACCGCTATTTCCCGGATAAGGAGGCCCTGTTGCGGGCGGTCATGGCCGAGACCAGGGCCTGGGTTTTAAGTGAGTTGCAGGCCATCGTCAGGGATGAGCGGCTTTCGGTCAGGTCCAGACTGACTGCCTATCTCCAGTTCATCAGCCGGTTCATGTCAGGGTTGAGTCGGGATTTTATTCGCGACCTGAGGCAGAAACTCCCTGAACTCTGGCAGGAGATGGATGTCTTCCGGAGGCAACAGGTGTTCCCCCTGGTTTCGGAAGTAATAACGGCTGGGGTCAAAAACGGGGAAATAAAATCGGACCTGGATGGCCGGCTGTTCCTGGAAATGTTCTGGTACCTGGTGCAGGAGTTCATGAATCCCGACTGGATCATCAGCCATGATTACTCTCCCTCTGAGCTTCTGGAGAGTATAATTGACATCATTTTTTATGGAATTTTCGTAGAAGAAAAATCCGGAAAAATGTCCGGTGGGCAGCGCACCGGAAAGGGGAGGAAGAAATGAATGCACCCATATCTGGTAAGAGACGGTCAGCTCTGCCTTTTAAGCATATTTTAATTTTGGCTTTTTCTTTTTTCATGCTTCTCATAACTGCCGGCTGCCGGAAAGGCGTGAAAAACGGGCCGATCCTGGTCACTGGAACCATCGAGAGCCGCACGGCCAGGATCAGCCCCAAGGTAAGTGGCCGGGTGCTAAGAGTGCTGGTGGAGGAAGGCCAGGCGGTCGGACCGGGCCAGGTCCTGGTGGAGCTTGACCACGAGTACCTGGACCTGCAACTCAGGCAGGCCGAGGCGGGTGTGGCTGCCGCTCGGGCCCAGCTGGAATTGTTGAGAAAAGGTGCCCGCAGCGAAGACCTTGCTCAGGCCGAGCAGCAGCTTCAACAGGCGCAAATAAACCTGGAGCAGGCCAGAAAGGACGCCCAGCGTTTTCTCAGCCTCTATGAAAAAGGCAGCATCACCCAGAAACAGAAGGAAGAGGCCGAGACCAGACTGGCCCTGGCTGAAGCCCAGTTTAATCAGGCTCAGGAAGCTTTGAAGAAATTAAGGAGCCTGACTCGGCCAGAAGAGATTCAGGCGGCCGAAGCCAGGCTTCGCCAGGCAGAAGCGGCCGTGGACCTTTTGAAAAAGAATATTGAAGATTCCACTGTCACCTGCCCGGTCAGAGGAGTGGTGGTTGAAAGGGCCGTGGAGCCAGGAGAACTGGTCAGTCCTGGCACCACCCTGGTCAACATTTCGTGTCTGGACCCGGTCTATCTCTGGGTTTATGTGACCGAGGTCGAGCTGGGACGGGTAAAACTCGGCGGAGTGGCTGAGGTCACCATAGATAGTTTTCCCGCCAAGACTTTTGAAGGCAGAATTGTTTACATCTCGCCCCAGGCCGAGTTCACCCCGAAGAACATTCAGACCAAAGAAGACCGGGTGAAACTGGTGTTCGCGGTAAAGATTGAACTGCCCAACCCGGAAGGGTGGTTAAAGCCCGGATTGCCGGCCGAGGCCGTCCTGAGAACTGAATGACTGATGGCTGAAATGAAGACTACGGTTCTCTCTGCTATCAACCTCAAGAAGTCGTACGGGCCGGTTGAAGCCCTGTCATCCTTTTCTCTCTATCTTGAGTCTGGAGAATTCCTGTGCCTGGTCGGTCCGGATGGGGCCGGGAAGAGCACGGCCTTAAGGCTATTGTGCGGCCTGGAAAAATCAGATGCCGGAGAGATAGAGCTTTTTGGCCAGAGAGTGGTCAGGTACAGTTCGGTCATGAAGGCTAGAATCGGTTACCTGCCGCAGAGTTTCAGCCTTTACGAAGATCTGACGGTGGCGGAAAACCTGGTTTTTTTCGCCGAGCTATACGGAGTTTCGGGTTACAGGTCGCTCATATCATCTCTTCTCGATTTCACACGCCTGGAGCCTTTCAGGGAAAGGCTGGCCGGTCAGCTCTCGGGCGGGATGAAACAGAAACTGGCCCTGGCCTGCACCCTGGTTCACCAGCCGGAAATTCTTCTGCTGGATGAGCCGACCACCGGTGTGGACCCTGTTTCCCGCCGTGATTTCTGGCAGATTCTATTCCAGTTGCAACAACAGGGGAAGTCCATCTTGATGACCACCCCTTACCTGGATGAGGCCGAGCGAGCCAGCCGGGTAGCCTTCATCCTCCGGGGCAGGATAATGGCCTGCGACCGGCCAGAAAAAATAAAAGCTGAATTCCGGGACCGGCTGGTGGAAGTTGTGTCCCCGGATAGCCGACGGCTGCGGCAGGAAGTCAAGCTTTGGCCCGAGTTGAGAGACGTTCAGCTTTTTGGCGACCGCCTGCACCTGGTGTTGCCGGCGGATTACAGACTCCAGGTTCTGGAAGAGAGGCTGTCCCGGCTGGGCCTTGAGATTTTCAGCCTGACTGAAATTTCACCTTCTCTGGAAAATGTTTTTATCTTTCTAATGAATAAGGAAAAGCAGGTCACCTCATGAGAGCCGTGGTTGAAGTAGACAGGCTTACCAAAAAATTTGGCAGTTTTACCGCGGTCGATAGCATTTCCTTTAGCATTGAGCCCGGTACCATTTTTGGCTTTCTGGGAGCCAACGGCGCTGGCAAGTCCACTACCATCCGCATGCTCTGCGGTCTGCTCAGACCAAGTTCGGGAAGGGCCCGGGTAGCCGGGTTCGATGTTTATAAGGAGGCTTTTCGGATAAAACAGGTCATCGGCTATATGTCGCAGAAATTTTCTCTCTACCTGGACCTGACCGTGGCTGAGAATCTGGAGTTTTTCGGGCGGGTTTATGGTCTTAATGATTTGAGGCTGCAAACCAGCCTGGCCCGGCTCAAAAAAATTACAGGCCTGGAAGGCCGGGAAGGCCTGTTGACCTCGGAATTACCCGTTGGCTGGCGACAGCGTCTGGCTTTAAGCTGCGCTCTTCTTCATGACCCGGAGATAATTTTTCTGGATGAGCCCACGGGCGGGGTGGACCCGCTGGCCAGAAGGCAGTTCTGGGACCTGATTTATGAACAGGCGGAGCGAGGAAAAACCATATTTGTTACCACCCATTATCTGGATGAAGCCGAGTACTGTCACCAGCTGAGGATAATTCATGCTGGCCGCATCATCGCCGCCGGCAGCCCCAGGGAAATAAAACAGAAATATTTTCCGGAAAATCTCCTGGAATTAGCCTGTGCCCAACCGCTGGAGGCCTACGAATGGCTGCAGCGGCAGCCTGAAATCAAGCAGGTCTCTTTGTTCGGCTTGAAGCTGCACCTGCTGGTAGAACCGGAGGCGGTTTCCGGCCTGCGCCGAAAGCTGAGCCAGTCCGGTCTGGGCCATTTTGATTTAAGACCTATTGTGCCCAGCATTGAAGATGTCTTCATCAGGCGCCTGGAGGAAGAGGCTGGAGAAAGGGGTAAGTAGGATGAGCCTCAAACGCCTCAGACCGGTCATCAGAAAGGAATTCATCCAGATCCGTCGGGATCCCATCAGCCTGACTCTGCTTCTGGTTCTTCCGACTTTTATCCTGATCATGTTTGGCTATGCTTTGAATTTTGATGTTAAACACCTCAGCCTGGCGGTGGTGGACCTAGACCGCAGCCAGGCCAGCCGGGAACTTGTCCGGCATCTGACCTCCGGAGAGTATTTCGACCTTAAATACCAGCTTGATTCCATCTCTGAAATAGACCCGTTCTTTGATACTGAGAAAATCAAGCTGGCGGTGGTAATCCCCAGGAATTTTGCCCGGGACCTGGCTTCAGGACGTAGCCCGGCTATCCAGATTCTGGCCGACGGCACCAATTCCACCACAGCCCTGACCGGCCTTGGTTATCTTAGCAATATAATGCTCCAGTATTCAATGGGCTTAAATCTGGAGTTGCTGGAAAGAAGTGGGTTAAAAAAGGCGCTGATGCCTGTGGACAGCCGCATCAGGGTCTGGTATAACCCCGAGCTAAAGAGCTCCAGGTTCCTGGTCCCCGGGTTGATGGCCTTTGTTCTGATGATAATCATAGTTCTGGCTACCGCCCTGTCGATCGTCCGGGAAAAGGAAAAAGGCACCATGAACCAGCTGCTGCTGTCGCCGCTCGGCCCGGCTGAAATGATAATCGGAAAAATCATCCCTTACCTGTTGCTGTCGCTGCTTGGAGCCCACCTGGTTCTGCTGGCCGGCCGGGTGCTTTTCGGCATTGCCATCAAGGGCAGCTATCCGCTGCTGCTCCTGGTCATGGTGCTCTTCCTGTTCTGCGGCCTGAGCCAGGGAATCCTGGTGTCAACGGTGGCTGCTTCCCAGCAGGTAGCCTTTCTGCTGGCCGGGTTGACCACGCTTCTTCCAACCTTCATCCTTTCGGGTTTTGTCTTTCCGATCAGGAATATGCCGGTGGTGGTGCAAGCCATAACCTACATCATCCCGGCCAGGTATTTTCTGGTTGGCTTAAGAGCCATAATCCTTAAAGGGGCCGGGCTGGCTGCCTATTATCGTGAAATCATTTTTCTGGTGGTTTACGGGCTGGCCGTAACAGGGTTCAGCCTTATCAGGCTGCGAAAGAGTCTCGAGAAATGAAAAAGCTTCTGGCTTTTATCAGGAAAGAATTGATACAGGTGCGGCGCGACCGCCGGATGCTGCCGCTGGTCATCATCGCCCCCATCTTTCAGCTTCTGATTCTGGGCTATGCCGTCAGCCTGGATGTCAGGGATATTCCGGTGGTGGTGGTGGACCAGGATAATTCCGAAAGCAGCCGGGATTTTCTCCGCGCGGTTTTTAACTCGGGCTATTTCGTAGAGGTCGGGCGGGAGGAAGCGCCAGAAAAAGTTGACCCGTATCTCGACAGCGGCCGGGCGGCCGTGGCCCTGATAATTCCGCCAGGGTTTGAACGGGACCTTCTGGCTGCCAAAGCTACCTCTTTTCAGGGCTTAATAGACGGGACAGAAAGCCAAACCGCCACCATCGGACTGAATTACCTGGAAATGATTGCCCGCCATTACAACCAGAAAATCATCAGGCAGGCCCTGGTCAAAATGGCGGCCGGCTCGAAGCCAGCAGTCATTCAGCCCGAAGTCCGGGTCTTTTTCAACCCGGCTCTCATCAGCCGGAATTTCCTGCTGCCCGGAGTTTTTGGGTTGCTGTTGATGGTCATGACGGTCATCCTGACGGCCATGGCTGTGGTCAAGGAATATGACCGCGGGACGATGGAGCAGCTTATCGTCACCCCGCTGCGGCCGCTGGACATAATCCTCGGCAAGCTTCTGCCGTTCTTCATCATCGGAACGCTGGACGTCTTTTTGATTTTCGCCGTGACCCGCTTCTGGTTCCGGCTGCCGCTCAGGGGAAGCTTTCTGCTGCTTCTTGTGCTGAGCTTCATTTACATGCTGAGCACCCTGGGCATCGGCTTATTCATTTCCACCATAACCCGCACCCCGCAACAGGCCATGCTGACTTCCTTTTTCTTCATGCTTCCGATGATGATGCTGTCCGGTTTTGTCTTTCCGATTGAAAACATGCCCCGGTTTTTTCAGGGGCTGACTTTTATCATTCCATTGCGATATTACCTGGTCATACTCAGGGGCATCTTTTTAAAAGGCGTGGGGCTGACGGCCCTTTATGATGAAGCTCTCTGGTTGATAGGGCTGGCGGTGGCCATAAATCTGCTGAGCGTCAGCCGCTTTCGGCGCCGCCTGGATTGATCGCCTGGAATTCATATGGTCGGCCCGGTCTGCTTAGCCCAAATGCTGCTGTTAAATTGAATTCGTTGGCCAAGAGCTAATATTAGCCGCTACGAGCCTGAAAAAGACACCATATATTTGCTGATTATAAGATCAGAGCCGGGAGAAAAAGATATCGATAAGAAAGTGGGTTGGTCTGGGTTAATTTTTGTTTTGGGTCAGATAACAGGATAAATCTTATCAATCATATCTTGGAGTCCGAAGTGCAACCAGGTGCAAGGGAAAAACAGCTTAACCGGGCTTCTGGTTATCCTTCCTTCTTGGCCTGGCACTCTTGCCAGTTGATCATGAATTTATTCTATTGGAGACCGGTCAAAGGCATTAAGCTGGAAGCGGAAGCTTCATTTTCTTGACAATATCAAGGAACCTGGGGCTCAGTTAGGGGGTCACAAATTCTAAGCGAAGTTGCGATGAACTGCTCCTTGAGGTCGAGCGGCAGGAACTTCAGGGCCACATATCTCTTGAGCTTGAGGTCCTCAGCCTTATAGACGATGCCCATGCCACCGCGACCGAGCTCTTCCAGGATACGGTACTTGCCGGCGACGAGAGAGCCAGGCTTGGGGACACGAAGAAGAACTTCCAGGGTGTCCTGGTTGCAGGAACACCTTTAGGTTCCGCCGCCGCTTTCAGAGGCGCCCCGCAGTCGCTGCAGAAGCGGGAGTTATCGTTGTTCTCTGCATCGCATACGCAACACTTCATCAGAACCTTGCACCGGTGGAAGTCTTATAAGAAAATTGCCGTTCAGAAGGTGGCGTCGATATTTAACAGTGAGGTAATAAGAATGGGAGCAGTAATTGAAATTTGAGACGGGCTGTTGGTGAAAGGGTAAGCCACAGGTCAGAGTAAAATCAATGAGTGTTTTCCTTTGGCAAGCCTGGAATCCTTATAAGAATTTTCCCTCTCCGGATAATAAAAATATAAAAAAAAATCTTATTGTCAAACATATCTTTTTGTCGGCGGTACAGGACCCGGGTGGCAGCAAGATATAAAACGACGAGAATAGCCTGGATTACAGATTTAAGCCGGTGTTCAATAAGCGTTCTTAAATTCTTTTTAGAGAATCAGCATGCAGTCGCCGTAAGAGAAGAAACGGTAACGTTCCCTGACGGCTTCCTGGTAGGCGGACATCACCAGGTCATGGCCGGCAAAAGCACAGACCAGCATCAGCAGGGTGGAGCGGGGAAGATGGAAGTTGGTTAGTAGTCGGTCGACCACCTTAAAATCATATCCCGGGTAAATAAACAGGCGGGTGGCCTGTCCTCCTGCCTTTATGCCTTTTCCTGTCCAGGCGCTTTCCAGAGTTCTGACCACCGTGGTTCCGACGGCCGTAACCCGCCGGCCTTCCTTTTTGGCCAGGTTTATAGTTTCGGCTGTCTCTTGACTGATGAAAAAAGATTCTTCCAGCATCCGGTGCTCGGTGATTTTCTCCACCCTGACCGGCTGAAAGGTGGCCAGGCCGACGTTAAGAGTCACATACTGAATGCTAACTCCCTTCTGCTTAAGTTCGTTCAGAATGCTTTCAGTAAAGTGCAGGCCAGCCGTGGGCGCGGCGATGGAGCCATCCCTTTCGGCATAGACTGTCTGGTATCTTTCAGCATCTACTTTCTTAAATCTCGGGTCGCCCTTTTTTCGCTTGATGTAAGGGGGCAGGGGAGGAACGCCGATTTCCTTGAGTCTGGCCAGGACCTCGGTGGTGGTGAATTCCAGCAGCCGCTGTCCCAGAGGCCCGCGGCCTATGACCCTGGCTTCCAGGTTCTTATCAAAAACCAGCCGGTCTCCTTCTTTAACTTTTTTAGCCGGCCGGCAGAGGACTTCCCAGACCCCGGGCTTTTGTTCTTTGATGAAGAGAAATTCTATGCTCTTTTCATCCCCATTTATCTTAACAGCCCAGGCCCTGGCCGGAATCACCCGGGAATTGTTTAGCACCAGAAGGTCGCCGGGCCCGAAAAAATCGATGATTTCCTTAAAATGGCGGTGCTCCGTTGTCTTCAAACTCCGGTTCAGGACCATCATCCTGGAGTCATCGCGGTTGGGCAACGGCTGCTGGGCGATGAGCTCAGAGGGCAGCTCATAATCGTAATCTTTCAAGAGAATTTTTTCAGTCATCTGAGAATATTAGAAGAGCTTTTTCTGGTTAGCTGGCGGTTTAAAGCCGAGGTGTTCGTAAGCTTTAGCCGTCAGCTTGCGGCCGCGCAGGGTCCTTTCCAGGAAGCCCAGCCGCATCAGGTAAGGCTCGTAGATGGATTCTATGGTGTCCTTTTCTTCGTCAATGGCGGCGGCAATGGTGTTGATGCCGACCGGCCCGCCGCCGAAATTCTCCATGATGGTCATAAGAATTTTACGGTCAACATCATCCAGGCCCAGGACATCGACCTCCATCTGGTCCAGGGCCCGGCGGGCAATCCTGGCGTCAATCTGGCCGTCGCCCTTGACCTCGGCGAAATCCCGGACCCGGCGCAGCAGCCGGTTGGCAATCCTGGGGGTGCCGCGGGCTCTTTTAGCAATTTCCTCGGCCCCGCTGTCTTCAACCTTTACTCCCAGTATGCTGGCCGAACGCATGATAATCTTTTTAAGGTCTTCCACCCGATAATAATCGAGGCGATGGACGATACCGAAGCGGCTTCGAAGCGGGGCGGTGATTCTGCCGGCCCGGGTAGTGGCTCCAACCAAGGTAAACCTTTTAATTCTCAGCTTGTGGCTCCGGGCTCCTGGACCCTGGCCGATGATGACATCCAGGCTGAAGTCTTCCATGGCCGAATAGAGGATTTCTTCCAGCGAGGGATGAAGCCGGTGAATTTCGTCGATGAACAGGACTTCCTTGTCCTGGAGGCTGGTCAGGATGGCCGACAGGTCGCCGGCTTTTTCGATGACCGGCCCGGAGGTGGGCTTTATTCCCACCCCCAGCTCCTTGGAGATCAGATAGGCCAGGCTGGTTTTGCCCAGGCCCGGAGGCCCGTAAAGCAGCACATGGTCCAGATGCTCTCCTCTCTTGCGGGCGGCCTGGATGAAGATTTTCAGATTAGTTTTGATGTTGTCCTGGCCGATGAAATCATCAAACTTCTGCGGCCGGAGGCTATCTTCGAACAGAACATCTTCGCGGGTCTTAACCGGAGTCAGAATGGCCGGCATCTTGGACCTCTATTCCTTTCTAGCCTATTCTATATTATTAAATCATATTTTGGACATTCTTTTCAGGCATTCCCTGAGCAGCAGGTCAAAACCGGCCTGGGTTCCCAGAGAGCTGATGGTCAGATCCACCACCTGTTCCGATTCTTTGCGTCGGAAACCAAGGTTGACCAGGGCTGAGACCAGGTCCTCTCTCTCTTTTGATTCCTTGCGGGACAGGACCTTTTCTTTCTTTTCAATTTTGTCGGCCAGCTCCATTATCACCCGCAGGGCAGTCTTTTTGCCGATGCCCGGAATCATGGACAGCCTGGCGACGTTTGTTTCTCGCACGGCTTCTTCCAGCTCCTTCGGTTCTATGCCGGAGAGAATGTTGATAGCCATCTTGGGCCCGATTCCGGAAATGGTGATGAGCTTAAGAAATGTATTTTTTTCTTCGGGAGTAAGAAAACCAAACAGCTGCAGCGAATCGTCAGTCAGATGAGTATAAACCTGAAGCTCAACCGGTGACCCGGCTTCCCCCAGCTTGAAATAGGTGGATAGCGGGATGAGCAAGGAATAACCCACGCCCCCGGTGTCCACCACCACTTCACCCGGCTTTTTCTGCAGAATTTTTCCTTTGAGGTAAGCGATCATCTTTTTTCTTTCTTCTGATTTTCTTCCAGCCTGAGTTCCAGCCTCCGGTTATTCAGATGGCAGATGGCCGCAGCCAGAGCGTCAGAGGCATCGAGCGACATGCGGTCATCCTCCAGGTTGAGCAATATTTTTACCATCCTCTGCACCTGGTCTTTTTCAGCCTGGCCATAACCGGTGACGGCTTTTTTGATCTCCAGGGCAGAATATTCAAATAGGGGACAATGCCTGGAAGCCAGGGCCACCAGGACTGCCCCTCGCACCTGCCCCAGGGAAAGGGCTGTTCTGACGTTGCGGGCATAGAAGGGATTTTCTATGGCCACCTCGTCGGGTGAAAACTGGTCGATGATTTTTTCCAGCTCGGTTCTGATTTCGTTGAGGCGATGGTGAAACTCGGCCCGGCTTTCGGGTTTGATTATTCCATAAACTATGGCCTGGACTTTTTCTCCCTCATTTTCAACGATACCGAAGCCCGTGGACTGGAGGCTGGGGTCCAAACCGAGCACCCTCATTTAGCGGGCCATTCCGTTAACTGGCGGCTGAATACTTGGCAATTTCTTCTTCGTCTATGTCAAAATTGGCAGAAACCGACTGAACGTCGTCATGGTCTTCCAGTTCCTCGATTAGCTTCAGGCACTGTTCCGCCTGCTTGCCCTCCAGCTTGACGTAGTTCTGGGGCAGATAACCAACGTTGGAGGTCGAGATTTCGATGTTGTTCTGTTTCAGGGCTTCCAGGACCGCCTCGTAGTTTTCCGGGGTGGTGATGATTTCGAAGTTGCTGCCGTCGTCGCGGACGTCCTCGGCTCCGGCGTTCAGGGCAATCTCCAGGAGCTTTTCTTCATCGGCTTTTGATTTTTCGACATCTATGTAACCCTGCCGCTTGAACATCCAGGCCACGCAGCCCGACTCTCCCATTCGGCCACCGAACTTGGAGAAGATGTGCCTCAGCTCAGCCACGGTGCGGTTTTTATTATCGGTCAGGGCAGTCAGGTAGATGGCCACTCCACCCGGCCCGTAGCCTTCGTATACGACTTCTTCGTAGGAGGCCCCCTCCAGCTGGCCGGTGCCCTTCATGATGGCCCTTTTGATATTGTCGGAAGGCATATTCACGGCCTTGGCGTCAGCGATGGCTTTGCGCAGACGGGGGTTCTTTTCCGGGTCGCCACCGCCAGACCTGGCGGCCACACTGATTTCCCTTATCAGCTTGGTGAACAGCTTACCTCTCTTGGCATCGACGGCTGCCTTCTTATGTTTGATAGAATGCCATTTTGAATGTCCAGACATGGCTTGCTCCTTAACTTGAGTGCGAAAAAATTTTAGCATAATTAACCCTATCAAGCAAACTCGTTATCCGGGGCCAAGATGGCCCGGGGCCCACCCTGTTTTATCGCAAAAGCGCCCCGGGGTTAACCCGGTTTGCCAACGGGGAAAAATACCATCATGGCTATTGCTTTGTATCCTCCCTATCCATATAATCTTATGGACTTGTGAAAGCAGGATGGTCTGAGAGATGTCCAACTCGACTCTCAATCCGCTGACCCTGACCTTTGGTAATGCGGAGCTGGAAAAGAAATTCCTGGAGAGCTACCACGGGCGAGCAGTGGTTCGTTTCCGCTGGGCCATGGCCCTGGCTATTTTTCTGTATTCGATGTTTGCCGTCCTGGATTCGGTCAGCGTCGGACCACTGTGGCCCTGGATCTGGTTTATCAGGTTTGCCATCGTCAACCCGATTCTCATTGTTTGTTTATTGCTGTCCTTCCAAAAAAGATTTTTCATACGTTACTACCAGGAGATAGCTTCTCTGGGAATTCTGGTTGGCGGTGGCGGCATTCTGGCCATGCTGGCCCTGATCCCGGACCCGGCCCTCTATCTTTATTCCCAGGGTCTGATGCTGATTCTGATTTACAATTACACTTTCCTGGGATTGCGCTTCATCCGGGCCTCGCTGAACTGCCTGTTGATCATTATCGGTTTTGAGGTGGTGAGCCTGAGGATCAATCCGCTGCCCAGGCATGTTTTCATCAACAACAATTTCTTCCTGATTTCGGCCAACCTGATTGGCATGGGAGTAGCTTATTACCTGGAAAAATTAAACCGGGACAACTTCCTGCACGGCATTTCTTTGAGAAAACTGGCCGAGGTGGACAGCCTGACCGGACTGCTGAACCGGGGCTTTTTCATGGATGAAGTCAAGCGCTTCCTGTCCCGGAGAGAGAAGAATGGAGAGGCTGCGGCCTTCTGCATCCTGGACCTGGACCGTTTTAAGGAAATAAACGACACCCTCGGCCATCTGGTCGGGGATGAAATCCTGATGAACCTGGGCCAGGTCATTGCCAGGAAGATGAGGTCTTCGGACCTGATCGGGCGGCTGGGCGGTGACGAGCTGGGCTTTTTCTTCCCCGAAGTGAAGAACGAAATTGACATCCTCAATATTTTCATAAAGTTGAAAACCGAGTTCCAGACCGTAAGCCAGGGGGTGGAATGGCCGGTCACCTTTTCTGTCGGCTGCGTCATTTTCGGCCCCGAGCTGCGGGACCTGTTTCAGTGTTATGCCCGGGCGGACCGGGCTCTTTTAAGGGCCAAGCAGAGCCGCAATTTCCTGGTCATGGTTGACTCCGAGGAAAAAGCAATTCTAGAATGCCGGCTCTGAGAGAAATCCCCGGCCCCTAAACCCGTGCGGTCCTGACAGGTCGGCCTCCGTTCGAGGCAAGATATTCCTCCCGATCGGTCTTGGCCTCAAATTTTTAAGCTCCGAGGATAATCAGGCTGGTCAGGTCGTCGGTCAGGGACTCATTTTCTTGTTGACTGTAAGCATAAACTCGGCTAATTTATTGAGGCAGTCTTATTGAGGGAGGAAAAAATGACGGCCAGAATCATATCCGGGAAGGAAGTGGCAGCTTCGATCAGGGAGGAATTGAAAGCCAGAACTGCCGAGCTCAAGAAGAAGGGATTAACTCCGGGGCTCGGGGTTATCCTGGTGGGCGAAGACCCGGCCTCGGTTTCCTATGTGACGGCCAAAGCCAAGGGGGCGGAAGAAGTCGGGATATTCGAAGAGACAGTACACCTTCCGGCCGATTCTTCAGAAGAGGAAATTCTAAAAACGGTCGACCGGCTTAACCGCGACCCCAGATTTCACGGAGTCCTGGTACAATTGCCGCTGCCCAAGTGGGTTAACCCGGATAAAGTAATCAACTACATCTCGCCGGAAAAAGACGTTGATGGGTTCCATCCCATAAATGTCGGCCGGCTGTTGCGGGGCGAGCCCTGCCCACTGCCCTGCACTCCGTACGGCGTCCAGCAGATGCTGGTTCGCAGCGGCTACAGTCCAGAGGGCAAGCACGTGGTGGTCTGCGGCCGCAGCAACATCGTCGGCAAGCCCCTGGTGGCCATGCTGATGCAGAAAAAACCGGGAGCCAATGCCACTGTCACCGTTTGCCATACCGGCACTCCCGATTTAAGAAGGTTTACTCTTCAGGCTGACATTCTGGTGGCAGCTATGGGCGCCCCCAGGGCCATTACTGCCGACATGGTCAGGGAAGGCTGCGTGGTCATCGATGTGGGCGTAAACCGTGTTCCCGACCCCGGTTCGCCCAAGGGCTTCAGACTGGTGGGAGACTGCGACTTTGAGGCCATCAAGGAAAAGGCTGAGGCCATTACCCCGGTTCCCGGAGGTGTCGGCCCGATGACGGTGACCATGCTGCTCATGAACACCATAGAATCGGCCGAACGGACGCTGCTCTGATTCGCGGCCGAAAGTTTCTCAACTGAAGCCGTCCATTAATTGGCCGAAATATACCGGCCGCTAAGACCCCGGTCAGGCATCCGGCCTTGAACTATCGGCCCGAGCTTCGGCCCGGCAGGACTGTCCGGCAGGCCAAAATATGAATGTTTATTCATATGAGGCCATGTTCTGCGGAGGTTTTCAGGGGTTAAGTATTGGATGGCGGCCGCGAGGTAAGGCCATGAACTTGATTCTGTCAGGCATCAAGCGTAGCTATGGAGTCCGCTCAAAAAGTAGTTGACCCCGAAAAAGGTGAACAGAGCTGCCAGGAAACCCAGCACCGCAATCAAGGCGGATTTCTTTCCCTTCCAGCCATGGACCAGCCTGGTATGAAGGTATAGAGCGTAAAACAACCAGGTGATCAACGACCAGACTTCCTTGGGGTCCCAGCCCCAGTAACGTCCCCAGGCCTTGCTGGCCCAGATCATGCCGAATACCAGTGCTCCCAGGGTAAATAGAGGAAAGCCGACAGCCACAGCCCGGTAGGCAAGCTGGTCCAGGTTTTGCCTCCTGGCTTCCTGGCTCGGCTGGCCGGGTTTCTTTTCGGGTGTCAGAAGATAAATAAGGCTGGCTACGAAAGCTACTGCCAGAAAGGCTTCGCCTAAAAGGGTCACTGAGACGTGAAGCCACAACCAGTAACTCTGAAGAGCGGGCACCAGGGGATTGACTGCCTTGGGTAGAGCGGGCGACGAGGCCAGGGCCATCAGGGCCACCACCACCAGCCAGAGGTAGGGGCCGGTTTTCTCCAGGCGAAATTTTCTTTCAAAGATGATGACGGCCAGGACGCAGCTCCAGGCCAGAAAGCTGACCGATTCGTACATGGTGGTGAAGGGAGGCTGGCCGCTGTGTACCGTGCGCACGGTCAGGGAAAGGCTGTGCAGCAACAGGCCTCCCAGGCCCAGAAAGTAAGAGACCTTTCGCCACTGGCTTCCCGAGCCGAAGAGAGAAAGAAAGCCAGTTAGCATGGCCAACAGGTAGGTGATGAAAGCCAGGAGCAGGAAAGAAAATTCATTCATCGCCTTTATCCTTTAAGTCTTTTTTATTGGCCAGGCTGAGAAGAGTCTTGACCTCTCGATGAAAAGCATCCCGGTTCTTCCTGGCATAGGTCAGAAGGACCGGCGGACTCCCGACTCGCTGCTTCAGCCGTACTTCTCGGTATGGAAGGTAGAAAGAAGCCAGCAAGCCCAGGACCAGCAATCCTGAGCCGGCCCAGACCAGGTCAGTGCCCGGGTCGGAAGAAGCCTCCAGCACCGAGAAAGACGGGGCGGAAAAATTCTTAAGGTCGACCTTTAGCTCGGGACCGGTCCGGCGCTGATATCGGCTCAGCTCCGGATGCCCGTGGAAGACCCAGCCCAGAAAAACCTGTTTGTCTCCTTCAGCCATTTCTACCAGAGCAGCCGGGTTGGCCGCCTCCGCAGAACGGCTGTAAGCCTGGCCGCTGTCGTCGACCTGGAAATCGGGGATAAACGACAGCGCCCTCAATCTGGCGCCATCTTCCAGGTGAATAGTTTCCCCGACCTTGAGAGTGACCGTTCGCCTCCGGCTTTGGGACCAAACAATCTCCAGTTCCAGGAGGGTTCGGTCCCAATCATGGCCATAGCTCATCTGAAAGAAACTCATCCCAGCATATTTCAGGGGATGGTTGACTTCTATTGTCTTCTGAAGCCTGACCTGGTCGTTTTCCAGCACTGAAACCAGGCTCTTCCAGTCCCGGACCGAACCGTCGGGGTAATATTCCGTTGTGAATCTGTCCAGGCGCAAGGAAAAATCCCGACCCGGAATCTTTTCAGTCTGTCCCTCGACCAGAGCCAAAGATATTCTCTGGCTGAAAATGGCCGAAATCAATCCCCCGGCGATGATGATTATCAATCCCAGGTGCACCAGTTCCGGGCCGAAAAGGCCTGGCCAACCTTTTCTGGCCAGAAATGTCTTACCGTCGGCCGTGGCGGACACCCTGACCCGATAGTGCCGCTTCCTGAATATGGAAGTGAGCTGAATCAGGTCGGTTTCCAGCCAGCGCTCCAGGTGGGACCGTTCCTGCGGCTCGAGTATTATGGAGCTGGCGCTGAGAATTGCTTCCTGATCAGTTTTCAGCCGCCTGAATTTAGCCGGTATCTGCTGCAGCGAGCAAAAAATAAGATTAAGCAGGAACAGAAAGACCAGGCTCAGAAAAAGAGGAGAGCGATAGAGATGGTCCAGGCCCAGAGGAAGAACCAGGCCTGATATCCCGGGAAGGTTTTTCTGGTAAAATTCCGCCTCCCGTTCCTGGGGGATGAAAGTTCCGACCGTAGCCAGGACGATTATCAGAATAAGCAGGGCAATGGCTAGTCTGACCGAGGTCAGAAACTTCCAGGCTCCTTTTGGGTTCATCGCTGGCTAAAAACTTTCAGCCTCTGGGGTTCTTGGGCTTTCGGCGGCTCTTTCTCTCGGCAATTCTGACCATATCCTGCAGGCTGACCGAGTCGAAGTAGTTCTTCATCACCGCCGTTCCCTCTTTCCAGATTTCATGGGCAGCGCAGTAGCTGGAGCGGGAACAATTATTCCTGTCTTCCACGCATTCCACCAGGCAGCAGTTGCCTTCAACTGCCTGCAGCACCTCGCTCAGCCTGATGGCGGCCGGTGGCCTGGACAGGGTGTAACCTCCACCGGCTCCCCTCTGACTCTTGACCAGCCGGTGGTCACGCAGCGGAATTATGATCTGTTCCAGGTACCGGATGGAGATATCCTCTTCCTCGGCCACCTCTTTCAGGGAGCGAGCTGGAGAGCTCTCCTGGTAGTGCAGGGCCAGGTTGAGCATCAACCTGGTGCCGTAGCGCCCCTTGGTTGAAATCCTGAACATCTGGTCCTCCTTCCCGGTCGGCGGTCTGAACCGGAATTCTATTCAGCCATAATCTAATTTACCATAATTCTATCGGAATAGTAGAGATCGGGCAAATCTAATTTTCTTGACAGCTTTTAAGGTTAAATTGTATGCTAAGAGCTAACCTTGTCAGTTTCCATAAAAACAGAATTAAAGGATTAAAACCATGGAAAGAATTGTCCTTCTTGGCGATGAGGCGGTGGCCCTGGCCGCCATCCAGGCCGGGTTGACCGCAGCCTATTCCTATCCAGGAACCCCGGCCTCAGAGATAATGGAGTTCCTGGTCAGGAATTCCGAGGGTGGCCGTAAGTTCACGGCCAAGTGGTGTGTCAATGAAAAGGTAGCCTGCGAAGAGGCCCTGGGAGTATCCTTTGCCGGCAAGCGGGCCATGGTTTCCTTCAAGCACGTGGGCCTCAATGTGGCCGCTGACCCTTTTATCAATGCGGCCATCACCGGAGCCAACGGAGGACTGGTAGTGGTGGTAGCCGACGACCCGGGTATGCATTCCTCTCAGGACGAACAGGATAGCCGTTATTATGCTGATTTTGCCCGCATTTTATGTCTGGAGCCAGCCAACCATCAGGAAGCTTATAACATGACCAGGGAGGCTTTTGACCTGTCGGAAAAGTTCAGGATCCCGGTGATGCTCCGGTTGGTTACCAGGCTGGCCCACAGCCGGTCCTCGGTCGAAACGTCCGCGGCCCGGGAGCAAAATAAAGACCTGCCTTACGGCACCTGGCAGGACTGGACACTGCTTCCGGGGAATGCCCGGCGCCGTTTCCGGATTCTCCTGGACAGGCAGGATGAATTGCTGGAGTATTCTGAAAATACTGTTTACAACCAGCTGGTATTGAACCCAGCCGGAGGCCGGCTGGGAGTGGTGGTCACCGGAATTGCCTATAATTATTTCAAGGAAGTGGCGGCTGGCCTTCCGGCCGAGCCTTCTTACCTGAAAATATCGACCTATCCTTTTCCCGTGGCCAAACTCCGCCGGTTGATCGAGCAGGTGGACGAGATTCTGGTAATTGAGGAGGGGTATCCTTTTGTTGAAAGGTTTCTGCGCGGGGTGACCGGAATTCCAGGGAAGGTAATCAGGGGCAAGATGGACGGAAGCCTGCCGGCCAGCGGTGAACTAACGCCTGACCTGGTGGCCAGAGCTCTGGGACTGCCCGAAAAGACCGGATTGAAGGCAGGGGAATTCAAGCTGGCGGCCAGACCCCCGCAACTGTGCGTGGGCTGTCCCCATGCTGATACTTATAAAGCCCTGAACGAGGCCCTCAGAGATTTCCCCCGGCCGGTTGTCTTTTCTGACATCGGTTGTTATACGCTGGGAGCGCTTCCGCCTTACAATGCCATCCAAACCTGTGTTTGCATGGGGGCCAGCGTTTCTATGGCCAAGGGCGGGGCCGAGGCCGGCATCCATCCCTCGGTGGCCGTCATCGGAGATTCTACCTTTGCCCACTCTGGAATAACCCCGCTGCTGGATGCTGTCCATTCCGACACGGCCATGACTGTTGTCATCCTGGACAACGGGACGGTGGCCATGACCGGCACCCAGCCCAGCTTCGGAACCGGAGAGCCGCTCGACCGCCTGGTGGCCGGCCTGGGCCTTGACCCGAATCATCTGCGGGTCATCGTGCCTCTTCCTAAAAATCATCAGGAAAACGTCAAGGTGATCAAGGAAGAACTATCCCACCAAGGTCTTTCGGTCATCATCGCCCGAAGAGAATGCATCCAGATTGTGGGCGAGAAAAAGAGGAGTTGACGATGAAGTACGATATCATCCTGGCAGGGGTCGGGGGACAGGGTATCCTGTCCATTGCTTTCGTGATCGATAATGCTGCCCTGGAAGAAGGGCTGTTTTTCAAGCAGGCCGAGGTTCACGGCATGTCCCAGAGGGGAGGAGCAGTGCAATCTCACCTTCGCCTGGCTGATGGCCACATCTACAGCGACCTGATTCCACTCGGGCAGGCCGACCTGATTCTGAGCGTGGAACCGCTGGAGACCCTGCGCTACTTTGAATACCTGAAACCAGACGGAGCCGTTGTTTCCAGCAGCACTCCCTATACCAATATCTCGGATTATCCCGTGCTGGAAGAGGTTTTCCAGCAGATAAAAAAAGCCCCGGTCCATGTTCTGATTGATTCCGAGAAACTGGCCAGGGAAGCTGGCAGCGTCCGGGCTCAAAATATGGTGATGCTGGGAGCGGCTTCCATTTTTCTGCCGCTCAGGGAAGGTTCTTTGAGGAAGTACATCCAGGTTCTGTTCGAAAAGAGAGGACCGCAGATCGTCCAGACCAATCTCAGGGCCTTTGACCTGGGACGCCAGGCGGCTAAACTTTGAGGGCGGGAATCAGGACGAGGCAAAAGTCGGTGATGGCCGAAAGGGAATGAGACATGAAAGATAGCGCCAGAGATATCAGTTCAATCCTTAGGAAAGCCGAGAAAGAAGGGCGGACCTTTTTGCTCGAGCCAGAAGTCTACAGGCTGCTCCGGGCCCGCGGACTGCCGGTGCCGAAGCATATCTTTCTGCCCAGGGGCAAGTCGCTCGCTGCCTCCAGTCTCAGGAAACTGGGAACGGAGCGGGTGGTTATTAAGATTGTTTCCCCTCTCATCCTTCATAAATCTGACGTGGGGGGAGTGGCTGTAGTCAGAGCCAGTCTGAAGGAAGTCCGGGCCGCGGTTGAAAAGATGTATGCCGAAATCCCGGCCAGATGCAGCCGCCTTTTTGGTCAGGAGAAGGTTTCTCCGGAAGAAGTGGCCGGTTCCATCCGCGGTGTCCTGCTGGTCGAACTGGTTGGCTTTGAACAGGTGGGTTTCGGTTCGGAACTTCTACTGGGCCTGAGAGTGTCAAGGGATTTTGGCCCGGTGGTGACCTTTGGCGGCGGTGGACTGGATGTGGAATATCTGAATGCTCATTTGAAAGAAGGACATAACCTGGCTCTCCTGCCGCCTGAGGGCCTGGGTGCCAGGCGAGTACTTTCCGTTCTTGAACCACTGGCTGTTTTTGGAAAAATAGCCAGGGACTTCAGGGGACGCCGGGCCCTGGTCAGGCCGGAGACTCTGGTCAGGGCCATTGAAATCTTTCAGAAGCTGGGAGCGGATTATTCTCCGTTCAACCATGAAACAGAATTTACCCTGGAAGAGCTGGAGGTCAACCCGCTGGTCATCAGATGTGGAAAAGTCCTGCCCCTGGACGGGCTGTGCCGGTTTTCTCGCCAGAAGCTGGAAGCGGCCGACAGGCCGGTGAAGCAGATAAAACGGCTCCTGGAACCGGAAACCATCGGCCTCATCGGTGTTTCCGAAAAGATGAATGTGGGGCATATCATCCTCAATAACATCATTCAGAATGGTTTTCCACGGGAAAAAATCTTCGTGGTAAAACCGGGCCTGGAAAGCATCGAGGGTTGTCGCTGCTTTCCTGAGGTGGCGGCCCTGCCTGAAACTGTCGACCTGTTCATCCTTACCCTCGGGGCGGAGCAGGTCTACCCGGTGATGAAAGACCTGGTGGAGCAGGATAAGGCGCGCTCGGTGATCGTCATTGCCGGCGGCCTGGGAGAGAAATCAGGCACACAGAGCATCGAGGATGACCTTCGAAATCTGCTCCGGGGAAGACGACGGCAGGGGAAGACGGCCCCGGTGGTCAACGGCGGAAATTGCCTGGGCATTATTTCCGTACCGGGAAAATACGACAGCACCTTCATTCCCGGGTATAAATTCCATAGGCCGTCCGGAATCCAGGCTGGCCTGGCTATAGTCAGCCAGAGCGGAGCTTTTATGCTCTCCCGGATGAGCAACCAGGACAGGTTTGAACCTATCTATGCCATTTCCGTGGGCAACCAGCTGGACCTGACCCTCGGTGATTATCTGAATTATCTTCAGGGTCGACCGGAAGTTAAGATCATCGCGGTTTATGCTGAGGGCCTGAAGCCAGGCGACGGCTGGAGATTTCTGGAGGGAGCCAGGAAGGCCATTCAGGCCGGGCAGAAAGTCCTGGTCTACAAGTCCGGACGCAGCCCCGAAGGACGAAAGGCCACGGCCAGCCACACGGCTTCGGTGGCCGGCGACTATGCAGTTGGCCGGAGCCTGTTGCTTCAGGCTGGAGTACTGGTGGCTGAAACCATTGACGAGTTTGAAAGCTTCATCAGCGGCCTGATATTGCTGAAGGGGAAAAGGATATCGGGCAATCGGGTGGGCCTGATCTCCAACGCCGGCTTTGAGTCGGTGATCATGGCCGATAATCTTAAAGGTGACGAGGGCGAGCTGGTGCTGAAAGAATTTGCTGCTGGCACCGTGTCCAGAATATTGAAGGCCTTGCAACCACTGGGAATAGACCGACTTCAGGATGTGCACAATCCTCTGGATGTCACCCCCATGGCCGATGATGCTGCCTTCGGCAGTTGTGTTGAGGCCATCCTGGAGGACCCGAGCATTGATTGTGCCGTGGTGTCCTGCGTTCCCATGACCGCGGCCCTGCAGACCCTTCCGCCCGGTGATGGCCACCGAGAAAATATTTTCAGTGAGAATAGTCTGGCTGACAGGCTGATCAAATTGTTCAGCACCAGCGATAAGCCTTTTGTGGTCAACGTCGACGCCGGGCGGCTTTATGACCCGTTCTGTCAGCATTTGGAAAATAACGGACTTCCGGTTTTTCGCCGCTGCGACCAGGCGGTGAGATTCATGAGAAAGCTGGTCAGCTCCGGAATAAAGAGATTATAAGGGCTGGCGGGTCCATAATGACCATCGGAAGGGCAAAAGGCGGGTCCTGTGCCGGAAACAAGCTGTTTGTCCATTTAACTCATTCCGGCAGAGAAAAGGGTCAGAACCCAGGTACACGTATGCCTGTTGAGGTCTGATCAATTCAGGCTGGAATAGTAAGATGGAAAGAGGTGCCCTGCCCGGGCCGGGACTTGATTTCCAGGTTGGCTTCCAGCTGGTCAGTCAGGGCCCTTATTATTTCCTTTCCCAATCCGGAAGAGGGAGAAGCGAAGAAATCTTGGCTCAACCCCACGCCGTTGTCGGCAATTTCTAAGGCCAGCCGGTCATCCGTCTTTTCCAGCTTTAACCTGATTTCCCCCTTTTTGCTGTTGCCAAAAGCATATTTCAAAGAATTGGTGATGATTTCGGTGACGATGAGTCCCAGGGGAATAGCTTTTTTCACCTCGATGTTTACTGGTTTGAGGTCCAGCTTGAGGTCTATTCTGGCTGCGGCGTAGCCCTTGAAGATCGATTGACTGATATCGCCCAGGAAGCGGTCCAGGCTAATTTCCTGATATTTCTCACCCGGGGTCAACAGGTCGTAAACCCGGGAGATGGACAGAACCCGGTTTTTCAGATTTTCCAGGGGAGCCCGAATTTCCTTTTTGCTGGTCCGGTTCATTTCCAGGCTGATGATGGAATTTATAAGGGCAAAGGTGTTCTTGACCCGGTGTTGCAGTTCTCTCAGTATGGCCTGCTTTTCGTCCATGCCTCTTTTCAACTGCTGTTCTATTTTTAGCCGCTCGGTGATATCCATGATAATGGACAGCAGGTATTTTCTGTCGCCGAACTCGATGGGATGAGAATGCACTTCTACGTCTCTAACTTCACCCGAAGCCAGACGATGCTGGAAGACAAAATAATTCTGTTGCCTGTTTTTGGCCTCGCTCATCAACTGTTGGATTCTGTCCTTTGGCAGAGTGTTTATGTTGCTTATGTTCAGGTTTCTGAGTTGCTCGCGGCTGTAACCGTAGAACTCCTCGGCTCGGTAATTGGCATCGATGATGTTTCCTGTTTCGGGTTCGATGACCAGCATCACCGCGCCGGAATATTCGAAGATGGTTCGGAAGCGTTCTTCGCTCTGACGCAGTGAGGCTTCAACCTTTTTCCTTTCGGTGATATCTTCTGCTGAGAAGAACACCCCCAGGAATTCTCCGGGCCCGGCATAGACCGGGGCCAGGTGAAATTCGTACCAGACCGAACCGCCTCCGGTCGAGGGTATCTCTCTTTCCACTCTGACCTGCTCTCCCGACCTTGCTCGTTCCAGGCTGGAGGCGAAACTGGTCTTGAACCTGTCGGGCAGGAGGTCGATCAGTTTCTGTCCGGCTTTCAACTCAGTACCAAGAATAGCCTTCATTCTTTGGTTAGCAATACTGTTGAACTTGAGTATAGCCCCGTAGGGGTCGAGAAAAATAAACGAATAGGAAGGACTGTCCAGAAAAGCTTCTAGGACCGCCTCAGACCGTCTCAGGGCGCTCTCCATCCGGTATCTCTCTGTGAAATCTTCAAAAGTGCCTATGCCGCTGATGAAGTTTCCGTCAGAATCAAAGATGCCGGCAAAGAAACCCCGGGCCGGGGTCGCCTTATTGGCGGTGACAGATTGGTATATTCCTTCGTAGTAACCTATACGCCCGGACAGAGCTTCCCGGACCGCTTCCTTGATTTTTTCATCCCGGACCCGTTCCAGGATGTTAAAGCCGATCAGGGCTTCCCGGCTGGAGCCAATTATCCTGACAAAAGCTTCGTTGCACTCGGTGATGACTCCGTTGCGGTCAAACTGCAGGATTCCGAGTGGCGTGTTCTGGAAAATCAACCGGTACCGGCCCTCCCTTTCCCGCAGTTCGGTCTCAGCCCTCTTCTTTTCGGTGATGTCTTCGAAAACGGTCGAAAACAGGTCCTCGCCCATGGGGAAGGCAGTGATTTTAAAATGGCGTTTTAGGGGCTCGAAGTATGTTTCGAAGGAAACTGGACGACCGGTTTCCAGGCATTCCAGGTATTCCCTGAAAAAGGGAGGGGCTCCAGACCCATAAAGCTCTGAAGCTTTCCTCCCGATGGCCTGCTCCCTGGCAATGCCTGTATGCCGGGCATAGGCCTCGTTGACTTCAAGCACTTCGTAATCAACGGCCTCTCCCCGGTCATTTCGGATTAAACGATGTATGGCCACCCCTTCGGCCATGGCCTGAAACAGTCGGAAAAATCGGATTTCGGTTTTCTGCTGTTCGAGCTGAGCTTCGATTCGGTCGGTTATATCCCTGACCAGGGCTATGAACCTGTTATGTCTGGGCCTGTTTTCTCCTTTCCGGCTGATGGTGGCTTCAAAAAATCGGGTACCTGAGGGCAGCTCCAGGCTGTAGTCTATTTCCGCCTGACCCTTTTCGGCTGCTTCTTTCAAAGCGAACTGAAGAGAATTGGAAATGTCTTCTGGAAGAATTTGGTTAATCCTGCGGCCGATAATCTCTTCTTTGGGATGATAGAGAAGCTCCGGGTGAGGAGCCCTGGCGTCAATGACGGTCATCTGTTCATCCAGCTCGAACAGCAGGTCGGGCAGGGAATTCAGAGTGGCCTCCAGATGCTCGCTGGCGGCCTGCAGCTTCTGCTGGTGGTCCAGCAATTCCCGCTGGGTTTCCAGCAACTTGTTGACCGTCTGGCTGAGGTTTTCAGCCAGGGCTTCGAGCTCCATCTTTTTCTTCAGCAATTCCTGATGAGCGGCATAAAGACGAAAAGCCATGTTCAGGGAGGCAAACAGGGCCGTTTCGCTATAACCCTTGACAATGTATCCGTAGGAAGTAATGGCTTCGGTCTTGGCCAGGATTTCTGGCTCGGTATGGCTGGAAATAAAAACTACCGGGATATCTTTTTCAGCCAGCATCCGTCGGGCAGTCTCGCCGCCATCCAGCCCCGGTCCCAGGTCGATGTCCATCAGAATCAGGTCTAGTTCGGGGTCGGCGTGAAATATCTCCAGGGCCTGTTCACCGGTCAGGGCGGTCACTACCTCATAGCCCCCGCTCTGTAAGAGCTCGGATTCCATCAGAGCGACCAGAGCGTCGTCTTCCACCAGAAGTATCTTTCTCCGCCGGTGGTCTTGGGCTGCGGTCTTATTTTCCATTCCCTCTGTCCATCATTACTTTAGGAATTTAACAGATTTATGTCAACTACCGGCTGGTTGCGGCGACCAAAAGATTGATAATTTTATTTGCCCTTTGATATCCTGGATTGGAAAATTGAGTGAAAGGAGCGACCATGAGCCGATTAATTTCAAGAACGGCCGTAAGGCTGATTTCGTTGAGTCTGACCCTGCTGCTCATGTCTTTCTTTTTTGTCAGCCCATCTTCGGGTCAGGAAAAGAGGCATGAATTCTCGGCCGGTTATGGACTGGTAACCTCCAGCCAGATAGTGGACATCTTTACCAATGTCCTGCTCATCACCATTACCATCGGCCAGGCAGCCAAGGTGGACAACAAGTATCCCGGAGCCTTTGTCCTGAATTATAAGTATTCCGGGCGGTCCAGGCTGGCCTTTGGCTTCACCTTTGCCGTCGACCGGGCTTCCGGCAACCTGGCCATGTCTGGCAACCCGGTAGGAAGCTACTCTGAAAATTACTATACCGGAGCAGTGGAACTGGATTATCGTTTTATCAACCGGAAAAATTTTTGCCTGTATTCGGGGCTGGGCCTGGGCCTAACGGTCAGGAAAGGCAAGTATACCTATTCAGAAACGGAAACTTCATCCAGCGCCCTTCCGGCTGTTAACGTTACCCTGCTCGGGTTCAGGGTGGGGGATAAAATTGCCCTGTTTGGAGAACTGGGTGGAGGTTACAAAGGAATCTTCCACGGCGGAGTCAGGTTCAGGCTGTAAATAATTCAAGACCTGATCAGGTCAGGAAGATTTGACCGGGATCTGGCGGCACGCTCAAGCTGTATCCCCTGCAGATAAGAAGGGGAACCGGGCTGGTTTCAATGCCAACCTACCTGGCGAAAGACTTCAGCAATCACTCTATTTCCTGGACCATCTCCTCTGGCCACGCTAACTGATACCCAGGGGCCGGCCAGCTGCTGCATCCTGGCCACTTCCTCGTGGGAAAAGCCGGGGCAGAGCAGGACTGAATGAATTCCTTCCTCAGCTACCAGCCTTTGAACCAGTTGGCAGGCCTGGTCCGTATTGTTCACCACCTGAACCCATAGTTTCATCTTGCCGGTTTCTACCAGCGCTCTATGCCTTTCGGGCTCGGCATCAGGGGCCTTACTTATAAATACAGTCTTGAATTTCATCTTAGCCTCCAGTTTCGGCAAGAATTTATAGCTAATTCTCAATAAGCAAAACTTTGCCCGAACAAGAAGTTCCTGCCAGGTTCCACCCCGGAATCCAGGTCGGAGTGAGCCAGGTACTCTTTGTCCAGCAGATTATTGATTTGAAAGTATAGTCTGAGGCAGCGGTTTAGATTATGAGTGGCCTTGATGTTCAGGAGGCTATAGCCCGGAATAACGATTTCTGCAGGCCCAGGATTATTCTTCTCAGCTTGCCGATAGCTTTCAATCTCAAATTTAAAACGCTGTAACCAAACTCGGTGGCCGATGGTCTGACCTCCTGTTCTTCTTTTCGCCCGTTGCTCAGATCTCAGGCCTCATCTTTCATCTTATTAAACCGCTCACAAGAATCTTATCTTATCGTCATAAGTTCAGTCAATATGACTCCATCCTGGAGGCGGTTGACAGCCAGCGGTCAAGCGGATATCTTGGGTTAAGTACTGACAAGTTAAGTCTGCAATGAGCAAGATAAGTAGTTTAAGGAAGCTCCGGCCAGGTCAGATTCGCGGACAGGGAAAAGTGAGGAGAGCGAGTGAATTTAAGGAATCCGCTATGAACCAGATGGAAAGAAGAAAAAGGATATACGAATCATTCGGCTATGATATCGAAAAAGAAAGATTGGCTATTATTGAAGCGGCCGGGCCGCTTTCCGGGAACATCTTGGAAGCCGGAACGGGGAAAGGACATTTTACGGTTGTCCTGGCCCGCCTCGGCTTTCGTCTGGTAAGCTTTGATTTGTCGGAAGCACAGCTGGAGATGGCCAGGGCCAGCCTGGAATCTCAGGGGCTGGCCGACCGGGTCGAGCTAAGACAGGAAAGCGGAGAAAACCTCAGCTTTCCTGACAGTTCATTTGAGGTGATTTTTTCTGTTAACACGGTTCATCACCTGGAGAATCCTTTCCGCGTGCTCCGGGAACTGATCAGGGTCCTGAAGCCAGGCGGTCGGTTAATCATCAGCGATTTCAGCCAGGAAGGCCTGGCCATGATGGCCGAGGTGCACCGGATGGAAGGCAGCCAGCATCAGGTGAGCCCGGTGGGTCTGGAGGAAGTGGAGAATTTTTTGAAGAAGGCAGGATTTTCGGTGGCCAGATCCAGCACCAGGTTCCAGGTAATCCTGGTAGCTCATAAAAAATAAAGCTGGTGCACGGGCCTGGTCAATTTTGTAAAATCTCCTTGAACCTGAATTAGTGGAGGCAACTATGAAGCTGGAAAACAACCATGTCCGGTCAAGACATTCTGGCCCGGAGACATCCTATTTCCTGGCCTTACTGATTTTCATTTCTCTGGCTGTCCTTATTGCCCCGGAGTTGGTAGGCAGCTTGAGAACAGAT
Source organism: Candidatus Saccharicenans sp. (assembly GCA_026414545.1). Classification (GTDB taxonomy): domain Bacteria; phylum Acidobacteriota; class Aminicenantia; order Aminicenantales; family Saccharicenantaceae; genus Saccharicenans. The sequence goes on along the minus strand of JAOAIU010000001.1, from coordinate 54,235 downwards.
AAGACCGAGGTCGAGAACAGGTCCTTGATTGCAGGTACCCCATTGCTTTCATCTTCGACCGGGTCGGGAAATCCGGTCCTTCCTCGTCCTGAATATCCCCGCCCTGAGCTGGTGCGAAGCCGGTGGCTTAACCTGAATGGCGAGTGGGACTTTGCCCTGGACCTGTCCGATTCAGGCGAGGAAAGAGGAATGCCGCAGGGGCGGGGTTTTGACCGGAAGATCCTGGTGCCCTTTGCCCCGGAAAGCCCGCTTTCTGGCCTCGGGCACAAGGATTTCATGGCGGCCGTCTGGTACAAGAAACAGCTTAACATTCCCTCCGACTGGAACGGTCAGAGAATCATACTCCATTTCGAAGCGGCCGATTATCAGACCACTGTCTGGATAAACGGGAAAGAGGTCGGTAAGCATTTCGGTGGTTACACGCCTTTTGAACTGGATATAACAGATTACTGTCGCCAGCCGGGCGCGCTACTGGTGGTCCGTTGCCGCGACAACGTCCGGAGCAACCTGCAGCCGGCCGGCAAGCAGAGCAAGCGATATGATTCCTACAGCTGTCTTTACCGTCGAACGACCGGTATCTGGCAGACGGTCTGGCTGGAGCCGGTGCCGGCAAGCTATATCCGAAATTATCGGGTTATTCCCGACGCTGATAATGGCCAGGCAATGATTCAGGTTTTTCTGGACAACAGCCCGGCCGGGGGAGAGATCATTCTGGAGGTGACCGAGGCTGGAAGGGCGGTATTCAGGGAAACAAGAAAAGTTGCTCCCGTGACCACTTTCGCAGTCAAAATTAAAAACCCGAAGCTCTGGGAAATAAGGAAGCCATTTCTCTATGATTTTACACTGGAGTTGAAACCGGCTGCCGCCAGCCCGGTTTGGGACAGGGTGCAGGGGTATTTCGGGCTGCGCAAGATTGAGGCCCGGGGCGAAAAAATCTATTTCAACAACCGCCCCTGGTTCATGCGGCTGGTTCTGGACCAGGGTTTTTATCCCGACGGAATTTACACGGCCCCTTCGGATGAAGCTCTGCGCCGGGACATTGAAATCAGCCTGGCCGCCGGGTTTGATGGGGCCAGACTACACCAGCGAGTGTTTGAGCGGCGGTTTCTATACTGGGCAGACCGGCTGGGTTACGCGGTCTGGGGAGAGTTTGCCGATTGGGGACTGGACCTCAGCCGGCCTGAAGCCCTGATCATCTTTGAACGAGAATGGATGGAAGCCCTGGAGCGCGACTTCAACCACCCCTCGCTCATCGGCTGGTGCCCATTTAATGAGCAGTGGGGCGATAATTACCCGGGAGTTATTGAGAATATATTTCGTCTGACCAAAGCCTTTGACCCGACCCGGCTGGTCATTGATTCCTCTGGCGGTTATCACCCGGTGGTGCCCGATGTCTTTGATTCCCACAATTATGAACAGAGAATTGAAAAATTTAAGGCTGATTACGAGGGCTTGCTGGCCAGCCCGCCCCGGGTTTTCATGAACGGCGAACCGGCTCGAAACCTGCCTTACCGCGGGCAGCCCTATTTTGTCAGCGAATACGGTGGCATCTGGTGGAATCCCGGCCAGGCGGATGAAAAGGCCTGGGGCTATGGCGAGAGACCGCGGACGGCCGAAGAATTCCTGCGGCGTTATCAGGACCTGACCGAGGCCCTGCTGTTCCATCCGAAAATAGCTGGCTTCTGCTACACCCAGCTCTATGACATCGAGCAGGAAGTCAACGGGCTTTACACCTTCGACCGAAAACCGAAGTTCGACCCCGGTTTTTTCTTCAAAGTCAATCAGCAGAAGGCAGCTATCGAAAGATAAAGAGATTTTAGACCAGCTAAGTTAGCTGACCCGGGTCCAGATTTCCGAGAATTTGCTCCGGACAGGCTTTTTCTGTAAATTATTCTGGAAGACTGAAGAAAGGGAGGAGAGCGGCCATGCCGATCTATGAATTTCGCTGTCAGGACTGCCGGCGAAAATCTTCCTTTCTTATCCTTTCGGTGCACTCGCAGTTTGAGCCTCGCTGCCAGCATTGTGGCAGTCTGAAATTGACCAGGCTGATTTCGCGGGTGGGTGTTTTGAAGTCTGAAGAAAGCCGCCTGGAGAGCCTGGCTGACCCATCGAAACTTGGAGGCCTGGACGAGAAGGACCCGAAGAGCCTGGCCCGGTGGATGAAAAAGCTGGGCCGGGAGATGGGAGAAGAAGTGGGACCGGACTTTGAAGATGAAGTGGACCGGGCGGTGGAGGAGGCCGAAAAGGGAAAGGCCGGAGAAGAGGGTGAACTCGGTCTGGATGATTCCGACCTCTAAGACCGGGGCCGGGTCTGGGGCCATGCCCAATTGGAGCAACTTGAATGAATCAAGGCGAGGAGGAGTCAGATGGAATTTGTGATCGCTTTCGTCCTGGGGGCAGTATTTGGAGCCTTGCTGGTGCTTCTGGTCAATTATTTTCAGAAACAACGGGCCCGGGAACTGGCTCAGGAGCTGGTCAACCAGACCCAGCAGCAGAAAATGCAGGAACTGGAAATGCTTCTGGGGCGAGTCAAGGATGCCTTTGGCTCTCTTTCCATGGATGCCCTGAAAAGAAACACCGAGGAATTCCTCAAGGTGGCTAACGAGGTCCTGGGCCGACAGACCAAGACCGGCGAGCTGGAACTTGAAGGCAAGAAAAAATTGATCGACCAGACTCTGGAGGGGATGAAGGCCGACCTGCTCAGGGTACAGAATCTGATTACAGAATTTGAAAAAGACAGGGCGACCAAGTTCGGCCAGCTGGAAAGCCATCTTAACCAGGCAGTTGAGCAGACCAAGCGGCTTCAGGAAACCACCGACCAGCTCCGGCGGGCTCTGGCCGGCAGCAAGCAGAGGGGCCAGTGGGGGGAAAGGATGGCTGAAGACATACTCAGGCTGATGGGCTTCGTTGAGGGCATCAACTACGTAAGGCAACAGGCTCTGGAGAGCGGTCAGAACCGTCCCGATTTCACCTTCTTTCTTCCGCAGGAGCGGAAAATTAATATGGACGTAAAATTTCCTCTGGATAATTACTTGAAATACCTGGAAGCCCAGGGGGATAGCGAAAAGGAAAATTACAAGAGGTTGTTCTTGCGGGATGTCAGGGAGCGCATCAAGGAAGTCACCGGTCGTGATTATATCGACCCCGGGGAAAACACCCTGGATTACGTTCTGGTGTTCATTCCTAACGAACAGGTCTACGCATTTATCAACGAGCATGACCGGGGGCTGCTGGACGAGGCTCTGCAGAAAAAGGTTATCCTGTGCTCGCCCATAACGCTGTACGCGGTGCTGGCCATCATCCGCCAGGCCATGGAAAATTTCAACCTGCAGAACACTGCCGGTCAGATAATGAAATTGCTGGAATCTTTCTACAAGCAGTGGCAGATGTTCGTCAGGTCCCTGGAAAAAATGGGAAAGAAGATTTCTGAAGCCCAGCAGGAGTATGAAAACCTGAATACCACCAGGAAAAACCAGCTGGAAAAACCCCTTCGCCAGATTGAAAGCCTCAAGAAACAGGTCGGGCCGGGATTACTTGAAGGTGAACCCCTGCTGGTTGAGGCGGAATTGGTTGAAGGGGAGGGAGCAGAAGAGGAATCGGAGGCAGCAAAAACCAGGCCCGGCGGTAAAGAGGAAAACGGATAAGCAGGGTGGCTTGATTGAAAAGCAAATTAAAACCTTAAACGGACTGAGGCCTGGCTGCCAGAAAGTGACAGGGCTAACAACCAAGGGAAAGAAAAATAGACGGAAACGGCGATCTGGCCTTCGGGCCAGAAACTCCTGAAAAATTCCCGGGCAGAAGTCACCGATTCTTAAAGGCTCATTTGGCGGGGCCAGATGGTCGTACTTTGTGCCGCCAGATTAGACCATCAAAGCGACCGGGTCAGATTGAAGGGATGGGGCTAGCGCTTCTATTTTTCCTGGTCGACCTCAGGCTTTCTTAAGAGCAGAAGGGCCGCGGTGGAGACCAGACACAGAACCCCAGCCACGATGAAGGCCCGGCGGTAATCGCCGACCACCAGAGACCTAACGGTTTCTTCCTGAGCTTCTCTAATTTCTCTAATCTTGACAATGGCCTGGGTCTTCATCAGGGCCGCAGCCAGGTAGGGGCCGAGCAATCCGCCCACTCCATAGGCGCTGAACATCCAACCGTAATTGGCTCCATAGTGTCTGGTGCCAAAGTAATCAGCAGTCACTGCCGGAAAAACAGCCAGGAAGCCGCCAAAACAGAGCCCAACCAGGGAGATGCCAGTCAGAAATAGAGAATACTGTTTGAGGGCGTTGAAGGCCAGCATGGTCAGGCCGCACAGTAAAAACATGGTAATCAGGGTGTTCTTGCGGCCGGCGGCATCGGAAACCTTGCCCCAGACAATCCGGCCCAGGGAATTAAAAATGGCCAGGATGGATACGGCCAGGGCCCCGGCTGAAGCTATTCTGTTGAAGGTGACCGAATCCAGGCCCGAGTTGAGATTTGACAGAGCAAAAGATTGCCAGATGGGGGAAGCTTTCATGATGATCATCAGCCCGGCGGCACAGCCGGTGAGATATATTCCCCATAGTAACCAGAACTGCCAGGTGCGGAACATATCCGAGGGCGAGAAATCAACCTTGAGATTGTTGGCCGTAGCGGTTTGAGCCGGGGGATTCCAGCCGGCTGGTCTGTATCCGGGCTCGGGGTTTTTGAGCAGCCTGGCCCCCAGGGTAACGGTTATCAGAAAAATAATGCCCAGGACCATAAAAGTGTTGAAAAGTCCGACCCTGGGCAGGGAAAAAAGGCTCTGGCCAAAAAGCTGATAGGGCCCGCCAGTAATCAGGGCCTTGGCCAGGGGCGCAAAGAAGAAGGCCCCGGCCCCGAAGCCGGCCACGGCCAGCCCCGTAATCAAGCCCCTCTTATCAGGAAACCACTTGACACAGGTGGCAATCGGACAGACGTAGGCGGTTCCGATACCCAGCCCTCCGATCATCGAGTAGGTGATTATCAGCCAGACCAGAGCTGGACCCGGGCCGAAACTGGCCGTAAATCTGGCCAGGATCAGGCCGCAACCGAGCATCAGTCCGCCAGCCGTAGCCACCGGCCTGGGCCCAATTTTATCCTGAATCCTTCCAGCGATAATGACGGCCAAAGCGAAGCAGGCCAGGATTATCTGGGCCGGGAGGGTGACCTGAGTTTCCTTCCAGGATGGGAAATGGGTGAGAAGGGGGGTCTGGAAAACGCTCCAGATGTAGACCGCCCCCAGGCTGACCTGGATGATTAAAGCTCCGAGGACTACAAACCACCTGTTCTTCATCGTTACCTTCCTGTTGTTTATTTTTAGAAACGGGGCCCGAAAATCCTGGTCCCGAGGCGCACCCTGGTGGCCCCCTCTTCTATGGCCACCCGGTAAGAATTGGTCATGCCCATTGATAAAATGTTCAACTCGGCTCCTGGCAGGTTGAGACCTTTTAGCTGCTCGAAAAGCTGGCGGGTCAGCCGGAAGTAAGGCCTGGCCTGTTCTGGGTCGCCCTCGAATGGACCCATGGTCATCAGACCGCGCAATTTAAGGTTTGGCAGCGCGATTATGGCTCGGGCCAGGGGCTCAACCTCCTCAGGCCGGGCGCCGAATTTCTGAGGCTCCCGGCCGGAGTTGACCTCTATCAAGACCGGCATGTTTTTTCCAAGCGCGGCGCAGCGCTTGTTGATTTCTTCGGCTAGCTCCAGGGAATCGACTGTTTCTATAATGTCGAATATTTCAATGGCCCTTTTTACTTTATTTTTCTGCAAGTGGCCGATGAACGACCACTGGACCCTTGGCCCGATGGCCTGAAAGGCTTCGGCTGCTTCCTGGACATAATTTTCACCGATTATCCGGACTCCAGCCTCAATGGCGGCCATTATCTTTTCCGCAGTCTGCTGCTTGGCCGCGGCCACCAGTTCTACCCCGGGCGGCAGTTCATTGATGAGTTGCCTGACGTTTTGTTTTATCTGTTCGAGCTCTGGTCCTAGCATTGTGTCTTGTCCGGACAGATTGGAATTATACTGGAACTCTGACCGGGCCTCAAGACAGGCGGGGCGAAAGTCATCTAACCGAGACGGAAAGTTTTTAGTTGGCCTGAGCTATGTCTCCAGGACGCAACTCTTATCGCCTGGTTGAGGTCATGCTGAAAGTACCGGACATGGAGGCTTCTGCTTCCTCGGGGCTTAAGGCCTCAAAAATGTGCGGCAGATGATTCTAAGGCGGGGACGAAATCTATTGAATAACCGGGATTGGGGCAGGCTTGTCCACCAGGCGATGAATCAAGCCCGCGAATCACTGGGGCGGCCCGGGACTTGAAGAACCCGAAGCATTAAAATATGATTAAAGATAATCAGCTCGGCCTGCTGGAGGGTGGAAGGAGTGCTGCCCATGAACATACGAGAACAGATTGAAGAAACAGAAAAGAAGAACCTATCACCCCGGGCCTGTCTGAGTGCCAGGAGCCGGGGACGGCTGCGTCCAGAACAGCCACACCCCATACGCACCGCCTTCCAGCGAGACCGTGACCGGATTATCCACTGCAAGTCATTCCGCCGCCTTAAACACAAGACCCAGGTTTTTCTGTCTCCCTTTGGTGACCATTACCGCACCCGTCTGACTCACACCCTGGAAGTCTCCCAGATAGCCAGGACCATCGCCCGAGCTCTCCGTCTGAACGAAGACCTGACCGAGGCCATAGCCCTTGGTCATGACCTGGGACATACTCCCTTCGGCCACGCCGGAGAAGAAACGCTCAACAGCCTGCTGGCTGGCGGGTTCTGCCACTATGAACAGAGCCTCCGGGTAGTGGACAAGCTGGAGTATGATGGTAAGGGGCTCAACCTGACCTATGAAGTTCGGGACGGAATTTGCAAACACTCCAAGGGCCGAGGCGAGATTCTGGATGACGACCCCGAAGCCAGTCCCGAAACGCTGGAAGGCCAGGTGGTCAGAATTTCTGACGTGATTGCCTATGTCAACCATGACCTGGATGATGCCATGAGGGCCGGACTTATAAAGGAAGGTAGCATTCCGGCCAGGCTCACCGATGTCCTGGGCAAGCATCACGCCACCCGAATAGACCGCCTGGTGATGGACGTGGTCGAGACCAGCCTGAAAAACAGGCTGGAAAAAATTGCCATGAGCCAGAAGATTTACCAGGCACTGATTGACCTCCGGGATTTTCTTTATGACCGGGTTTACCTCAACCCTGAGGCCAGGGCCGACCTCATCAAGACTGGAAAGATAATCAGGGAACTATTTGAATATTTCCTGAAGAATCCGGGAGAATGGATAAAAGACTATCCGAAGGGAGACCCGCTGGAAAGAAGGGTAGCTGATTTTATCGCCGGAATGACCGACCGCTACGCGCTGGATATCTACCAGAAAATTTTTCTGCCGGAGACCAGGTTCTAAAAGGTTCAAGCCGGGGCTTTAAGTTTGGTCTAACCGGGTCGGCGGCAGCCGGTCAGTAATGTCCAGGGCTGAAACTATTCTTAAACCGATTTCAAGGACCGATTTCAAAGAACAGCATCGTAAGGCAGCCCCTAGGCTTTAAGCCATATTTATTTTTTGAATCATCATAGAGAGTAGATAGTCTGATTTTAGGCCTTTTCTGGATTAAAAGGACTTCTGTGACCGGAGTCGAAATGATGGACAGCCTTATTTCATTCTGGTATATTTAACCTTATAAATCCGGTTCAAGTACAGAAACTCCTGGAGAGCATCGATCATGACGGCGGCACTTCCTTTACTTGAAGTAAAAAATTTATCAAAATCATTTAATTCTTTTCAGGCTGTAAAATCCGCATCTTTTGAGCTTTATCCCGGGGAAATCCTGGGTCTGCTCGGGCCAAACGGGGCTGGAAAGACTACCATAATTCACATGCTACTTGGCCTGACTTCGCCCACAGCTGGTGAAATCCGAATTTTTGGCCTGGACCCATCCAAGCCAAGACAACGGGAAAAAATCCTGAGGCGCATGAATTTTTCCTCCACCTACGTGGCCATGCCATACTCTCTGACCCTAAGAGAATCATTGATGGTTTTTGCCAGGCTTTATGGCGTAAAAAAGGCCAGGGCCAGGATAGACCATCTGGTTGAGCAATTCGAGCTGAAGGATGTGGTTGACCGCCCGGTGAGGACCCTGTCTTCTGGCCAGATGACCAGGCTTAACCTGGCCAAAGCCTTCATCAATGAACCGGAAATTCTCCTGCTGGACGAACCGACGGCCAGCCTGGACCCGGATATTGCCGACCGGACCCGGACCTATCTTCTGGAAATGAAACGCACCAAGAAAATGGCTATTCTCTACACCTCGCACAACATGCAGGAAATGGAAGAAATATCTGACCGCCTGCTTTTCCTGCACCACGGCGAGATCATTGCTCGGGGGACCCCACAAGACCTGGTGGCCAGGTTCCGGGGCGAAGACTTGGAAGATGTTTTTCTGAAAGTAGCCAGGGAGGTGCGGCCATGAAGCTCCACCGCATCTCAGCCATGTTTCTGCGTCACATATATCTCTATAGGCACAGCCTGACCAGGCTGGTGGAGATTTTCTACTGGCCCCTGCTGGACCTCCTGGTCTGGGGCTTTGTCAGCCTGTACATAACCAAGCTATCGGCCGAGAAACAGTCTACACCGAACTTCCTGGGCATCTTTCTGGGGGCCCTTATTCTCTGGGATATTCTTTTCCGTTCCCAGCAGGGGATTTCCGTTTCCTTCCTGGAAGAAGTCTGGGCCCGAAATTTCCTCAACCTGTTTGTTAGCCCCCTGACCATCGGGGAATACCTGGCCTCGCTGATGATGGTTGCCGTCTTCAAGGTGGTCGCGGTTTTCCTGATCAGCTCTTTGCTGGCCTGGCTTATTTATTCTTTTAATCTGTTTATCATCGGCATATACCTTCTGCCTTTCATGCTCTGCCTGGTGATACTTGGCTGGTCCATTGGCATCCTGACCACAGGGCTGATTCTGCGCTTCGGGCAGCAGGCCGAGGTTCTGGCCTGGGGGGTGGCCTTTCTCTTCCAGCCCATTTCGGCTGTCTTCTATCCGGTTTCCGTTTTGCCGAAATTCCTGCAAAAAGTGGCCCTGGTCATACCGGCCTCCTATGTCTTTGAAGGAATGAGGGCTATCATCTTCAACCAGGCTTTTCCAGCCGGCCACCTGGTTAAGGCTTTTGGCCTGGACCTGGTTTATCTGTCCCTGGCTCTTTTATTTTTCTTCAGGATGTTCAAGCAGGTGAGGGCCAGGGGTTTGCTGGCCAAAATGGGAGAATAGCCGGGATAAAGGTCGCAGAAACCTGGATAGCGGGCAGAAATCCTTATGGCCGGACTTATCTTCTCGACTGATAGACAATGTCTCGGCCTGGGACTATCTTTGAAGGAAGATAATCCCCTGGCCATCAGGTCCTAACCGGAAAGATTAATTTTTAAGTTTTTTTACCTTGAGAGAGTCTGCTTTTCAAAATATAATGTAAGCTAAATTTTTTTGGGAGTCAGATGATGTCATCCATATCCGTTCTGGAAAAAATCGCCAAGCGACTGAGGATTCATTCTCTTAAGATGACCACGGTGGCCGGCTCGGGTCATCCGACCACCTGTCTGTCGTCAGCCGAAATCATGGCCTGCCTCTTTTTCCATGAAATGCGTTATAACACCACAGACCCGTTTGCCCCGGAAAATGACGAGTTCGTGCTGTCCAAGGGACATGCGGCCCCCATTCTCTGGGCGGCCTATGCCGAGGCCGGCCTCATTCCCCCTGAATCGCTGCTGGACTTGAGAAAAATCAGCAGCGACCTTGAAGGCCATCCGACGCCGAGGATGCCGTGGGTAAAAGCGGCTACCGGCTCCCTGGGGCAGGGATTATCGGTGGGTGTTGGTCTGGCTCTTGCCCAGAAACTAACTGGAGTAAAGGCCAGGACCTTTGTCCTGATGGGAGACGGCGAATGCGCCGAGGGAGCAGTCTGGGAAGCGGCCAATGCCGGCCGGGAGCTGCGGCTGGGTAACCTGGTGGCCATCGTCGACATCAACCGGCTGGGGCAATCCGACCCGACCATGCATCAGCATGATATCAAGGCCTATGCCCAAAAATTTAAGGCTTTTGGCTGGGATGTTTTTCAGGTTGATGGCCATAAGATTCAGAAAATCCTGGAAGCCCTGGCCGCGGCCAGGAAAGGCTCCAATCCTAAGGTCATCCTGGCCAGAACGGTCAAGGGTAAAGGGGTTTCGTTTGTCGAGGATAAGAACGGCTGGCACGGCAAACCGCTTAAGCCAGAAGAGCTGGAAAGGGCCCTGTCCGAGCTGGGGCCAATGCCAGAAATTGATGCCCGGAAATACGTGAAAAGCCGGGAAAGGGCCAGAGCCCTGAAGTGGACCGATTCTTTTGATTTCCCGCTGCCGGATTACAAAGAAAAGACGGCCACTCGCCTGGCTTATGGAATTGGCCTGGAAAAACTGGGCCGGGTCAATAACCGGGTGGTGGTGGTCGATGGCGACGTCAAGAATTCCACCTACGCTGACCGCTTTTTCGCCTCCTTCCCCGAGCGTTCTTTTCAGTCTTTTATAGCCGAGCAAAACATGGTGGGCATGGCCATGGGGCTGGCGGCCAGGGGCTTCCTGCCTTTTGTGGCCACTTTTGCCGCCTTTCTGACCAGGGCTCATGACCAGATAAGGATGGCTGCTTATTCTTTTTCCAACGTCAAGTTCTGCGGCTCGCATGTCGGGGTCAGCATAGGTGAGGACGGCCCATCGCAGATGGGCCTGGAAGACCTGGCCATGTTCCTGCCAATACCGGAATGTCTGGTCTTCTATCCTTCGGATGCCGTCTCAGCCGAGAAGTGTGTCAGGGAAGCGGCCAGGTATCGGGGCCTGGTTTACATCAGGACCACCCGGCCGGCCACACCAGTCCTTTATAAGCCGGAGGAAGAATTCCCGGCCGGTGGAGCCAAGGTTTTGCGGCGGAGCGATAATGATGCCGTTACCGTCATCGGAGCCGGGATTACCGTTCACGAAGCGCTCAAGGCTTATGACCAGCTGAAGAAAGATGGAATTAATATAAGAGTTGTCGATGCCTACTCGGTAAAACCAATCGACCGGGAGACTATCGTAAATTCAGTGGCCGAAACCGGAGGCCGGGTGGTGGTGGCCGAGGACCATTTCGAGCAGGGGGGACTGGGAACGGCGGTGGCTCTGGTTCTTCCGGAAAAGAAATACTGGAAACACCTGTGTGTTCGGGAATTCCCGCGTTCTGGAAAACCGGAAGAACTGCTGGCCAGGTATGAAATAGATGCGGCGGCTATCGTCAGGGCGGTTAAATCGCTGTTATGAGATTTTTTCGCCGCTCGGGTGAAGAAGTCTATTCTGGAGAATTTAGCCGGGTTCTGGCCCGAAAACTTCGGTCTGGAAGGTGTTATGGGCAGGGCAGGAATATTTCCAGCGGGCCCGACTTTCCGGAATGAAGCTTGGGGGTCGGGCGAAAATAATACCGTCAAGGGATCTTTCGCCGCCGCGGGTGAAAATTTTCCCGCTGACAGGTACGATAGAATTTTTGAGCCTGGAAATTTAACGGAAAGGGTTGGCTATGTACGGAAAAATCAACCAGGAAATAATAAAAGAGCTGGTGGCCATTTCTGGCGAAAATAACGTCCTGAGCTGCCGGGATGAGGTCTGCGGCTATAGTTACGACGAATATGTTTGCCAGCTCCCTGACTGTTTCCCCGAAGTGGTGGTCAGGCCAGGCAGCACCGAGGAAGTGTCAGCCATTCTGAAGCTGGCCACCACTCACAGAATTCCGGTAACTCCGCGGGGTGGGGGAACTGGCCTGGCCGGAGGTTGTGTGCCGGTTCATGGCGGAATTGTGCTTTCGATGCAGAGGATGAACCGGTTTCTGGAGCTGGACCGCAAGAACCAGCTGGCGGTGGTGGAGTCCGGTATTACCCTCGGGGAATTCATCCAGGCCGTGGAAAGGGAAGGTTTCTATTTCCCGCCGCATCCGGGTGATGAAGGCGCCATGTTCGGGGGAATGATTGCCACCAACGCCGGCGGCAGCCGGGCGGTCAAGTATGGCACAATCAGGAATTATATCCGTGGCCTGGAAGTGGTCCTGGCCGATGGGCAGGTCATTCACCCGGGTGGCAAGCTGATCAAGAATTCCACCGGCTACAACCTGGTCAACCTGTTTATAGGTTCGGAGGGGACTCTGGGTATCATCACCAGGGCCATCGTCCAGGTAATGAGTCGGCCGACTTTTCTACGGACCATGGTCATTCCCTTCAACAGCATTGAACAGGCCATAGATAACGTTCCCCTGATATTTGAAAAAGGTATAGTACCGATGGCCGTGGAGTTTGTCGGCCTGGATGTCATCAGTCTCAGCGAGCGCCACCTGAACCTCAGCTGGCCCAGCCACCAGGGAGAAGTTCACCTGATGGTCATTGTGGATTCTCCTTCGGAAGATGACCTCGGCCGCCTGACCGACCAGATCGCCGATATTGTCCTGGAAAACGGGGCCATCGACGTTTTCGTGGCCGATACCCCGGCCAAGCAGAACGAGGTGCTGAAAATTCGCTCCGAGATTTATGAAGCTATCAAGAAAGAAACGGTTGACATTCTGGACATCTGTGTGCCGCGTTCTGAAATTCCTGGACACGTGAGAAAAATCCAGGAGGTGGCCAGGAAGTATGACCTGTGGCTTCCGGTTTTCGGTCATGCCGGAGACGGCAATGTTCATTCCCACCTGATGAAGGCCAGGTACCAGAACGGGCAAATGGTGCCTCTCGACCTGGAAGAAATCAAGGACAGGCTGGAGGCGGCCCGGGAGGAGTTATTCCGGGATGCCGCCGGCCGGGGCGGAGTCATTTCTGGCGAGCACGGAATAGGTCTTTATAAGAAGAAATACCTGTCCCTTTCCCTGGAACCAGCTCAGATCGAACTGATGAAGAGGATAAAACAGGCAGCGGATCCCCTGGGCATCTTAAACCCGGGTAAAATCTTCGATTAGAAAGCTGCGGGGTTAGATCACCTATCCCAATAATCTTGGCAATTTTTCTTAGGCGCCGGCCAGGACATGGAAACAGTCTTATTGGTCCGCCCACTTACTTAGAAATTAGGCTCTCCGAATAATAAAAATGACTCGGCGCGAAACGCCCGGCAAAAATCTTGTTGCAAATCTACGGGCTTTGGGATAAAAATAAGGTGCAGGCTATTTACAGGGGAATAAATAGCATTCGGAGGTTATGATGGATTTTGAAAGAATTACCGAAATTTTTGTGCTTCTGGAAAACAAGCCCTCGGTCCTGGGCGAGCTTCTCTGCCAGCTGGCCGAAAACGAAATAAATGTCGAAGCCATCGGGGTCTTCCAGGATTCGGCCAAGATATATACCAAGAATCTTAACAAAGCCATCAAGGTCCTCAATAAACTTAATTACACCACGGACATGCGCGATGTCCTGCTCATTCATCTTGATAACAGGCCAGGAGCGTTGGGGGAGGTGGCCACCAGGATCGGAGATGAGGGAATAAACATAGAGTACTGCTATGGCACGTTGAGCCAGACCGGCGACAGGGTGGCTGTGGTCATGGACGTTTCTAACATCGACCGGGCGATGAAAATTCTGGAAAACTCTGCCCAGAAGCTTTAATCTGCTGGCCGGCCCGTTTACAAATCGCATTTTTCGGCTAAAATGAATTAATCGGGAGGAAATAAGATGTTCTATTTTGATTATACTTTCTGGCTATTGATTCCAGCTCTTATCTTTGCTCTGTATGCCCAGAGCAAGGTGAAAAGCACCTTTGCCCGATTCAGCCAGGTTTCCTCCGCCTCCAGGCTGACCGCGGCCGAGGCTGTTTCTGAAATTCTCCGTTACAGTCCGGCCAGTGAGGTCAGTATTGAGCGGGTGCCTGGACACCTGACCGACCATTATGACCCCAGAAAGAAGGTGCTCAGGTTGTCGGATAGCGTCTTTCACAGCACTTCCATCGCCGCCCTGGGGGTAGCTGCTCACGAAGCTGGTCATGCCATCCAGCACGCTCAGAAGTACTCTTTCCTGATGATGCGCAATGCCTTTTACCCGATTGCCAGCCTGGGTTCCAACCTGGCCTTTCCCCTGTTCTTTATCGGCCTGATTTTCAGCGGTGGCGGGACCAAAATCTTGATGGATATCGGCATCCTGCTGTTCAGCGCAGCCGTCCTGTTCACGGTAATTACCCTGCCGGTGGAATTTGACGCCTCGCGTAGGGCTCTGGCCATTCTCAGGGAACGCGGATTCCTGAATGCTGCCGAGCTGAGCGGAGCCCGTTCTGTTCTCAGGGCAGCGGCCCTGACCTACGTGGCTTCCACGGCCATGGCCGCTATCCAGTTGCTGAGAATGATACTGATTCGCCAATCCCGCGATTAGCCCGCGGGAAAACCTGGCAGCGGGCCTGATTTAAAAACATGTTTCCAGATTGACTTGTAATCTCGAGGTGCGTTCAGACTGCCTGGCTGCTTGGCGGTTACAATTGCTGTTCTGAAGCTGACCACAGCCCTAAGAGTGTGGGTTTCTCGGGCTGGATTTTGATGAACATAAAGGCGAATCCTGCCCCGAAGTCTAACTGGATTGCATAGGGTGCAGGCCCTTCTTTATCCGGTATTCGAATATCCCCGCCTGCCCGAATCCATTTATTCCTGCGTTCAGCCGCGCCTGTCCGCCATTTCAGGAACTAAACGAAGATATTCGCGATCAAAAATTAGGTTGACTGTAATTTTTCAGGGTGGTAAAAAGATTAGAACTGATGAAATGAGAAGGAGGTTTTCAGATGACCAGATTCAATAAACTGGCAATCATCATTCTCCTGTTTATATTTTCTTTTCCTGTCCTGGCCCAGACTCCGCCCGATAAATTCCTCGGACACCGGGTTGGCGAGGACAAGAAACTGGCTGATTATAACCAGATTAAAGCCTACTTTGAGCTGCTGGATAAGGAATCTCCGAAGCTCACCCTGGTTAACATCGGTAAGACCACCCTGGGCAAAGACATGGTCATGGCCGTCATTTCTGATGAGGAGAACCTGAAGAATCTCGACCGCTACCGGGAAATATCCAGGCGGCTCAAGGATAGTCGCGGTCTCAGCGAAGAACAGGCCCGCCAGCTGGCCAGGGAAGGGAAAGCCATTGTGCTGATTACCTGCTCGCTTCATTCCACGGAAATCGCTGCTTCCCAGATGTCCATGGAGCTGGCTTACGACCTGGTCACCGGCCAAGGCTTTTTCGACCTCAACCGGGCTCTTAAAGATGTCATCTTGCTGCTGGTGCCAACCATAAATCCTGACGGCCACCAGATGGTGGTGGACTGGTACCGCAAGTATCTTGGCACCCAGTATGAAGGCGGCAACCTGCCCTGGCTGTATCATCCCTATGCCGGTCATGATAACAATCGCGACTTTTTCATGTTTAACCTGGTTGAGACCCGAGCGGTAACGAAAGTCCTATACCATGACTGGTTTCCGCAGATTCATATAGATGAGCATCAGATGGGTTCCAACGGAGCCAGGATTTTTGTCCCGCCCTTCATGGACCCGCCGCTGCCCAATGTTCAGCCGCTGCTGTGGCGCAGCGTGAACCTGTGCGGTATCAATATGGCCTACGACCTGCAAAAGCACGGCTATAAGGGCGTGGTACACGGCCGCAGCTATACCGGCTGGTGGATCGGGGCCTGCGACGATACTTCCTGGCTGCACAACGTGGTCGGACTGCTGAGCGAGGCAGCTTCGGTCCGGGTGGCCAGCCCCATCTACATCGAACCCACGGAAGTTCCGGATGAATACTATGAAAAAAGAATGGACTTCATCGACCCCTGGCCGGGTGGCTGGTGGCGGCTGCGCGACATCGTGGATTATGAGTTAATAGTTTCCAAGAGCCTGGTCAAAACTGCCTGGCTGAACAAGGAAGATTTCCTGTTTAATTCTTATCTTATGGCCAGGCGGAGCATTGAAGTTAAAGAAAAGAATCAGCCCTATGCTTTTGTTATCCCAAAGGATCAAGCTGATTACCTGACCACACTCAAGATGATTGAAATCCTGCGATTCGGCGGAGTCGAAGTCCATCAGGCTTCCAGGGATTTTATTGCCGACGGAAAGTATTATCCGGCCGGCTCCTTCGTGGTTTTGCTGGCTCAACCCTATAAAGCCTATGCCTGGGCTTTGCTGGAGAGGCAGAAATATCCGGACCTTCGACAGTATCCCGGCGGGCCGCCGGTTCCTCCCTATGACAACGCCGCCTGGACGCTTCCGCTCCAGATGGGTGTGCGCTGCGACCAGATAGATAAACCCTTTGAAGTGCCGCTGACCATGGTCAGCCAGGTTGAATACCCGAAGGCCTCGGTGCCGGATTCGGCTTATCTGGTGCTCGACCCGCGCCTCAACGCCTCTTACGCCGTAGCTTTCGGCTTGCTTAAGAATAAAACGGAAGTGTGGAGAACAAAGTCAGAAATAAAGACATCCGAGGTGACTTGGCCGGCTGGAGCCTTTATCTTCAAAAATACGGCCGAAGCCAGAAAGACTCTGGACAACCTGCTGGCTAAGTGGCCTGTTCCGGTCAGAGGTCTGGCTGATGTGGCTGGCCTGGAAAAAGCAGCGCTGAAATTCCCGCGGGTGGCCATCTATCAGTCCTGGCGCGGCAATATGGACGAAGGCTGGACCAGGTACATGCTGGATGACCTGGGCCTGGATTACACCGTACTCCACAATAAGGATTTCAAAGGGACGAAAGACAAGAAGGTCAATCTTAAAGCTAACTATGACGTGCTGATTTTTGCCAGCGAAAACGTTGATGTCATCAAGACCGGCCGTCCCGGGCAGCAGTCTGAATTTGCCCGTATGTTCAGGGCCGGGACCACCCCGCCAGAATACGAAGGTGGCATAGATAAGGAAGGTATCGAGGCGGTCAAGGCCTTTGTGGAAGAGGGTGGGATGTTGATCACCCTGAACCAGGCGGCAGAGCTGGCCACCAGGGAACTGGGCGCTCCAGCCCGAAACGTGTTAAGCGGGGTTGACCGGACAAAATTCTTCTGTCCCACTTCAATTCTCAAACTTAAGGTGGATAATACTTCGCCGCTTGGTTATGGGTTTGAGGAAGAAGTTGGGGCCATCTTTTCCCAGAGCCTGGCCTTTGAAACCTGGACGCCGCCGGCTGACTGGGACCGAAAAGTTGTTGCCTATTATCCTGAAGATGGTATCCTGATGAGCGGCTGGCTCCTTGGCCAGGATTACCTGGCACGGAAAGCGGCGGTGGTGGACACCAAGCTCAAGAAAGGACATATTGCCCTGATCGGAATCCGGGCTCAGCACCGGGCCCAGAGCCACGGCACCTACAAGTTCCTGCTGAATGCTATTTTGTATCCTGAGGGCCTGTAAGAAAAGAAGCTATAAGCTTAGCCAGAGAATTATGGCGGCCGGGTGGGCGGGCCGAGAACGGTTCACCCTTGCTGGCGGCTATCTGCTGAATATTCCGGTGGCCTGGAGAGCGGTGAAACGAGGTCTGGTGGTTATGGCAGTGGCCAAAGAGGGCGGAAGTCGAGTCCTGAAAGTTAGCGAAGAAGGCAGCGCTGGTCTCATTTCTAGAGACGCCTTAGAGCTTTTGAAATATTCGGGGAAAATATGTGGTCGGAGGTTTGGTGATGAGCATCAACAAGCAACTGGGTGTCCTTAAGGTCGGCTTTGTTTTTATGGTTATGATTTGTTTGCTGGCGGGGCAGATTCTGGCCAGGGAGGTCTTCCGCGGTCGAATGTTAACCGAAAGAGCACCGATAGAACCGCCAGCCGTGGAAATATTAATTGAAGTGGATTCCTGGACCTCCCCGGAGGAGATAATTCAATTTAATGAAGTCATGGCCAGGTCTGGAGTCGAGGCTTTTTTGGATTTATTCAAAGCTACTAAGAAGGGAGTGGTCCGCTTTCTGTATGCCCGGGGTTATAATCTAACCATTCATATGGCCCAGGTTCAGCCAGATGAATCGGGAAAGAAAAAAATAATCCTGGTCTTTCGGCGTGAGCCCTGGTCCCAGGGAACTCAGCTCGGCACCGGCCGGTACTACTTTATGGTCATGGAGCTCAAACTGAATGAAAAGGGAAAAGGGGAGGGACGCTTCTATGAGGATGCCCAGATTAAGTTTGATGTGACCAACGGGCGCGTTTACCTGGAGACCTATGGAATTTCACCCAAAATGATTCCGATGATTCAGGAAGTAAAGAAAAAATAAATGAATATATGAAAACAATAGAATATTTATTTTGTTGCCCGATTAAACAGGGAAAATTTGCTGTAACCGAACAGGTAGCTATGCTAAGCGGGAAACGAGCGATGCCCTGTACCCACAACCCGCTCCAGTGGGGCTGAATTCCCGGCCGAGGCTGTCAGTCTTCTGGCCAGGTTCGTTTCTCGGCACGATGAAGGTTTGGGCCCTGCCCAAAGAGCCGTCCGCCAACCCCGCCCGGATATGAATTTTCTTGATCGTGTTTTACGAGCTTTACAGAAATTGTAACTATTGAGATTTTTTGATTTGGTTTTAAAATTAATATAAAGGAGGCTAGCATGGGGCATTTGAAATCTTTACTGTTAGGAGTTTTAGTCTTCACCCTGGCTTCGATGGCCTGGGCACAACCTCAACCCCTAACTGTATCTGGGGCTGGAAGTGAGCTGGTGATGGAAAAGATTGAAATTGCCGTGGAAAGGATTGAGAGAGGCGTGGTGAGCTTCAGCACCTCGGTTAATAATGAGATTCCCGGCGAGGTAATTCCCAAACCCGGAAACGTCAGGGGTGGACAGCTTCCTGATATCAAATGGAAATTTTCTTTCACCATGCCTCAACCACAGGAACAGAGTGGTCGGGCTTCCAGACCCCTGGTTTTCAGGTTCACCATCAAGCCAAAGCATCCTGAGAAATTTCCCTTAAAAAAAGGAGCTTCGCTGGTGCTTAATGAAGAGATAAAGAAATTTTCGGCTTCTGGTGCCGGGAATAAGAATGAAGTTAAATTTGATTTTGAGCTAATCTGGAAATGGGAACCCGGTGGCGGAGAGATTAAGAGCAACAAGGGTGCTTTTATTATCAGCCCTAGAATGGACAGCGGGTCGGCCTGATAATTGAATCTAAAAGCGAAATTTTAAGCTAAGAGCACAGGATAAAAAGAGAATAACACAAAACAAGCTTCTATTATGTTATAATTTTAAGGCAGCCGTGCTAAGCGGGGAGCTAGCGGTGCCCTGAACCCACAACCCGCTCCAGTGGGGCTGAATTCCCGGCCGAGGCCGCCAGTCTTCTGGCCAGGTTCGTTTCTCGGGGCGATGAAGGTTCGGGCCCTGCGCAAAGAGCCGGCCGCCAACCCCGCCAGGACCGGAAGGTAGCAACGGTAACGGTCAGGTTCTTGTGTGGCAGTCAGCCTGGCCGGAGCTTTCGGGGAACGAAGCCCGCAGGGGACGAGCAGTCAAAGCAGGGTGCACGGCTGCCCTCTAATCTTAAGGTTTTCTCAAGCCTCGTCATAAGTCGGACTGCCGATATCTAAAAACCACCGACAACTCCTGCCTGGTTATCACCAGGCTCTGTTTTTTTAAAAATACATAAGGATTATCCTAAGCAGCCTGGGAAGAAGAGAAAAAGCCCTTGAAAATGAGATAGAATCCCGGGAGCTGCTCCAATTAGTGCTCCGATAGTTGTAGTCCAGGGATTCAGATGGTCTGAAAAAGATAATTTTACTTCCGGTTGGGATCGTCGGTGTTGTCTAATATAACCGTAAAAGTTTAGACCCGAAGATAAAGAAAATTAGGCCTTTTCGGCTTGACCTATTCGAGCAGGCCCAGCTCTTTTAATAAAATGTCTATGCTTACCCGGGCTTTTTCTTCCAAAGGAAGCAGGGGAGTGCGGCAGGGGCCGCCGTAATACCCGCGCCGGTCCAGGGCATATTTAATTGCTGAAATTCCATAAGTTTCTGTAAGAGCCCGGTTCAATGGAATCAACCTGTACTGGAGCTCGCGGGCTTCATCCTTTTTCCCAGCAGTGAATAACTCATACAGCTTCACGCATGACTCTGGGGCCACGTTGGCCAGGGCCAGGATCGCCCCGCAGGCTCCCATGTCCAGAGCCGAATAAAGAATGCTGCCCGAGCCGGTAAAGTAATGGAAGTCAGAAGATACCTTGCTGACCACCTCACTCAGATAGGCCAGGCTGCCGCCGCTTTCCTTCAGCCCGATAATATTTTCATGTTTGGAGAGCTCGAGCACCAGCTCCAGGGGCAGCCAGATTTGAGTATTCTGAGGGATGTTGTAAAGGATGACCGGAATCTCTGCCCTGTCGGCCACTTCCAAGTAATAGGCCTTGAGCGCGTCATAATTCATGCGACTCTTATAATAAGAAGGTGGCTTGATGAGTGCGGCTTCGGCTCCAGCCTCAGCCAGCCGGTTGGTAACTTTTACCGTCCATTCGGCCGAATCCCGGGCAGTTCCGGCGATGATGACCTTGTCTCTGTCGGACGCTTTTCTGGCTTCTTTCACCAGCATTTCTGATTCTTCATCGTCAACAAACGGAGCTTCGCCAGTTGAACCCATGACCACATAGCCAGCCAGTCCGGTCCGGTTGAATTTCTCAATATTTTCCTTGAACCTTTCAACCGCCAGCCGACCTTCGGTAAAAGGGGTGGTCAGGGCGGCGAAAATTCCACTGAATCTTTTTTTCATTTTTGTGCTCCTCCCATTTCAATTATCAACCTGTCCGGCCTGATTTTTTATGTGCCTTGTTGCTTTCGATTTCACGCAGCGTCTTTTCGTCCAGGCCGAAATAGTGCCCGACCTCGTGCCACAGGACTTCCCGGATCTTTTCCCGAACCTGGTTCTCATTCTGACACAAGCTCTCGATCGGAAATTTATAAAGGACGATGACATCGGGCGGGACATTCCCGTAATAAGAACCGCGGTCCTTTAGCGGAACTCCGTGATACAGTCCAAGGAGATTCTGTCCAGGCGGGGGAAAATCTTCCACCAGCACGGCCACGTTCTTCATCTGCCGGACATAGGGGAGGGGAATGTTCTTGAGGGCTTCCTCCACCAGCTCCTGGAATCTATCGCGGCTTAGATGAATCATGCCATGTTCTCTATGATCAAATCAATGAATATCGTATCCAAAACTCAATAAATATTAAAGCTTAGAAGCAGCCTTTGGAGAAGCTCGGAACAATATCTGCAAGTCCATTTACCTGGCCTGTGCTGCCGCCACTGTTCAGACTGACCATTTTTTCTATGACAGGCTCGGTTTACGGCTGAATTTTAATTTGCCCCTTTTATTTTTCAATGCCTTTTCTGGCCCTGACCCCTTTTTCGTAATAGTGTTTCCGGCAGACCATCTCGGTGACCAGGTCAGCCCGGGCCAGGATGGACTCGGGAGCATAGCGCCCGGTCAGAACCACCTCCACTCCCTCCGGCTTTCTGTCCAGGAATTCCAGGACCTGACCTTCCGACAACAGGCCGAGATTTATGGCCACATTAATCTCGTCCAGCACGATGAGGCGGTACTGGCCGGAGAGCATGGCCTTCAGGCATCTTTTCAACCCGGACGCTGCCCGCCGGTAATCTTCTTCTTCAAAATCTTCGGTTATTTTCAGGAATTTTTTCCGGCCGAATTGCTCTACGGTGATAAGGGGGGATAGCTTTCTGGCCGCCAGGATTTCGCCGCTGGGCTGACCTTTGAGAAATTGTCCGAAATAGGTCTTAAAACCGTGACCAGCCGCTCTCAGGGCCAGGCCCAGGGCGGCCGTGGTCTTTCCCTTGCCCTCTCCGGTATAAACCTGAACATAGCCTTGGAATGAATCCTGAGCCTTTGCTGTTTTTCGGGAGGCGCTGGTTAACTTTTTTCCTTTCATGGCAGGTAGTCCGGAAAAACATTCTGAATGAGATTCAGTCCCAAAATATAGTTTATTATTGGACTTGAGTCAAATTTTTATCATATGTTATAAGAAGGTTAAAGGAAAACGAACCGGAACTCGATGAGCACCTCATTAAAAAGCCAGGTGGAAGAAGCCAGCAATAGAATCAGAGACTACGCTCTCTGGACTCCGCTGTCCGAATCGCTGGAGCTCTCGGCCCGACTTCGAGGCCGGGTATGTCTGAAGCTGGAAAACACACAGCCGACAGGTTCCTTTAAGATACGCGGTGCCAGCAACAAGGTTCTGGCCAACCTGGAGCAGTGCCGGCAGCGGGGAGTGGTGGCCGCTTCCACCGGAAATCATGGCCTGGCCGTGTCCCTGGTCTGCCAGAAGGAAGGTCTGGCTCTCGAACTATTTGTTCCCCATACCATCTCAGAGGTTAAGAGGCGATACCTGGAAGAATATCAGGTCAGGCTGCGGATGGTGGACGGGCCATGCGAACAGGCCGAAAAGCTGGCCCGCCAGGAAGCCGGACTCAGCGGCCGGCTATTCGTTTCACCCTACAACGATGAGCAGGTTATTGCCGGCCAGGGGACCTGTGGCCTGGAAATTTTTCGGGACTGGCCAGAGGTGCAAGAGGTGGTAGTTCCCGTGGGTGGCGGGGGCTTGATTGCCGGGATAGCAAGCTATCTTAAAGAGAAAAACCCGGCCATCACGATTACCGGAATAGAGCCTGAGAATTCTGCCTTCATAAAGCACTCTCTATCGCTTGGGTACCTGGAGAATAATTTTCCAGAGAGGCCGACCATCGCCGACGCTGTGGCCGGTGGACTGGAAGAAGGCTCTATGACCTTTGGGCTCATCCAGAAATATGTTGACCGGGTCCTAACCGTGACCGAGGAAGCCATCATTCAGGCCATCGTCATTTCTTTCCGGCATCACCGTCAGCAGGTGGAGGGAGCCGGAGCCCTGTCCCTGGCTGGGATCCGGTCTTATCCGGAGCTTTTTGCCGGGAAAAAACTGGTGGCCATAATCAGCGGCGGCAACATTGAAGACAACCTCTGGGCAAAATTAGTATTTTCACAATAAAAAGATGAAAATGAGAAAACTCATGAAGTTCGGGCGTCTCTTATTATGGTTTTCATTAGCCGTTATCTTTCTGTTTATGGTCCTGACAGGATGTAAAGAAAAGGTGAAAAGAGAAGGAAAAGTTGCGGGCCTGTTCACGGTGGGCATAATCCTGGCCTATGATTCGCCTACCTCCCTGGAAGTTCTTCGTGGTTTGCAGGGCAGACTGGAGGAATACCAGAAAACCAGCGGTGAGCGACTGGAAATCATTGTCAAGAAGGCCGGGGGGCAGGTGTCCCTGCTTCCGGAGCTGGTTCAGGCCCTGGCTGCTAGCTCAGATTTGCTGGTTCCGGTGTCAACGGCTGCCCTCCAGGCTTCTCTGATCGCTTCAGACAACCGGCCGATCGTTTTTTCTTCGGTGGCGAATCCTTACATTGTCCGGGCTGGGAGAACAGCTGTTGACCACGACCCCCGGGTAACCGGAGTCTGCTCCACTGCCCCTATCCGGCAGGTGCTGGAATTGATTCACCGGGCTCTTCCCGCTGCCAGAAGGGTCGGAACCGTCTGGACGCCCTCGGAGATCAACTCGGAATATTACTTCCAATTGATGAAGGAATCGGCCGACGAGATGGGCCTGGAAATAATCGGCCAGCCCATTGGTGGTGCCGGGGATATTGTTCAGGCTGTCCAGGCCCTTATCAGAGACCGGGTGGAAGTGTTATTTCCGGTTTCGGATAATACCATTAATTCTAATTTCCCGGTGCTGGCCAGGCTGGCAGCCGAAAACCGGTTGCCGCTCTTTGCCGCCTTTGCCACCGGGGCCGAGCTGGGGGCCTGTGCCTCTATGGGCTTCGGTTTCGATGATATCGGCCGCAAGACCGCGGAGCTGGTGATCAGGATAAAGAATGGCGAAAGTCCGGCCCGCATTCCCTTCCAGTACATTGACCGGGTCAAGTTTTACGTGAACGATGAAGCAGCCAGGCTTCAGGGCATTAAACTGCCGGAATCATTAACCCGAATGGCTGACAGGATAATAAGTAATACCGAACGGGTCGGGACGCAACCAGGGTCCCAGGCGAGGGGTGTAGAATGAAAGGATTAAGAATCTTAAAGATTTTGGCTCTCATATTCTTTTTTATGTTGCTGGGAGCTTTTCTTCTGACCTATTTTGCCTTTCGCTCCTCGCTTCCGGAGAAAAGGGATTCTCTCTCGGTACCCGGACTGAGCTCCGAGGTCACCATCAACTGGGATAAGTGGGGCATTCCCCACCTCAGGGCGGCCAATGAGCGGGACCTTTTCCTGGCCTCGGGTTTTGTCCAGGCCCGGGAAAGGTTATGGCAGATGGAGTTCATAAGGCGGTTAGCCCATGGTCGTCTGGCCGAGATTCTGGGGAAGCCGGGAGTCAGGTTCGACCTCCGCAGCCGGGTTCTGGGAATCCCGGTGGCTATCGAGCGTGACTACCAGAAACTTTCCGCTGAGATGAAAGAGCTGCTGGCCGCCTATGCCCATGGGGTAAATGCCTACATAGATAGCATTAAGTGGGACTGGCCGCCCGAGTTCATCATTCTCAGGTACCGGCCCGAGCCCTGGAGGATAGAAGACACCCTGGCGGTGAAACATGTGCTGGCTCTGGGGCTGGCTGCCGACCTGAACTCTGAATTGCCGCGAATGAATATCATGAAATTAACCGGAAGCCGGGGTCTGGAAGTCCTGGAGCCAGGCATAGACTTTCCGCCTGACCCTGAAGTCAGGCTGGATTTGCTCTTCCTGGGCTGGATGGGCCAGCCGAGCCTGGCCGGTTCTAACAACTGGGTTATATCCGGCAACCTGACCGAATCGGGACAACCGCTTCTGGCCAACGATCCCCACCTGGCCATTACTTTGCCACCCATCTGGATGGAAATAAGCCTGGAGTGTCCCGATTACAAAGTCTCTGGGGTAACCGTTCCGGGCGTGCCCATGGTGATTATCGGGCACAACCAGCACATCGCCTGGGGCGTGACCAATTCCTACGTGGACGTCCAGGATATCTATGTGGAGCAGGTTAACTGGGATAAAGAATCCTATTTCCGTAAGGGAGAATGGAAGCCTTTTACCTTCCGGCGGGAGGTAGTTAAAGTCCGTGGAGAAAAGGACCCGAGGGTTATGAACGTCCGCTGGGCAGAAGAAGGCCCGATGCTCACTCCTTTTCTCCTTAACTGCGAAATGCCCATCACCCTGCGCTGGACCATCTACGAGGGCGACCAGACGGTCTTCGGGTTGTATCTTATCAATAGGGCTCGAAACTGGACAGACTTCTGTCAGGGTGTCAGGTTGTTTGAGAACCCTTCCCAGAATTTTGTCTATGCCGATGTCTACGGAAATATTGGATATTATCTTTCGGGAAAGATCCCGGTCCGCAAAAAAGAAACTGCTGTCTATCCCTATCCTGGCTGGCGGGATGACAGTGTCTGGACTGGCTACCTGCAGGAAGAAGAAAAGCCCAACCAGTTCAATCCATCATCAGGTTTTATTGTGACGGCCAATAGCAACCTTTATCCTGAGGGCTATTCTCATTATCTGGGCTATGACTGGCTCTCTCCCGACAGGAAAGAAAGAATCAAGGAACTTCTTCTGGCTAGGCCAAAACATTCGGTCGAATCCCTGATGGCCATCCAGAATGACGTTTATTCCCGGAGAGCCGGGCGGGTCAAGAAAATCCTTAGCCAGGTAAGGCTGAGCGACCCGGCGGCCGAGGAGGCCAGGAAGCTCCTGGTCCAGTGGGATGGAGAGGTCAGGAACGGCCTGGCCCCGGCCATTTTTGAAGTGTTCTGGGACAGGTTGCAGGATTTAACTTTCAGGGATGATTTTAGGACTTATTATGAACAGATTGCCGAATACTTCCGGGTGAAAGAAGCCGGGCTGGAGAGAATCCTGGACCAGCCCGATTCCAGATGGTTTGACAACAGGGAGACCGAAAAAGTTGAGACCAGGGAGGAAATGATTGAAAAAGCTCTGCTGGAAGCCACGGCCTACCTCAGGAAAAAGTTCGGCCGCAACCAGGAAAAATGGGATTGGGCCCGGATGCACAGCCTGCGCTATCAGCATATCCTGGGACGGAAATGGTTTCTTGGTTTTTTAAATGGCGGTCGTTTTCCGATGATTGGAGATGCCGGTACCGTCAGGGCCAGCTTCGGGACTGAAGGCTGGGAAACTTCGGGAGGTGCTTCCTGCCGGCTGATAGTCGACCTGTCCGACCTGGACAAGTCTCTGGCAGTAATTACCTCTGGCCAGAGCGGACATTTCCTGAATCCTCATTATAAGGACCAGATTTCTCTTTATCTTAACGGTCTATATCATCCCTGGAGTTTTTCGGAGACGGCAGTCAGCCGGGTGCTGGAAAGAGTGGAAAAACTGGTGCCGGAGAAATAAAAGCCTGCAATATTAAAAATCGAGCAGAGCCCGGCCGCTGATGTGGAGCGGCGACAGCAGCCGGCGATGCAGAATGGCCGAGGCCTTCCGGCAGGCTGCGGCAAGGTCCCAGCCCTCAACCAGGTAGCAGAGGATGGCCGAAGACAGAAAACATCCAGTGCCGTGAACCTCGACGGGGAGCTTGCGCTTCTTGAACCGGAAAATTCTGTGTCCGTCGTACAGGATATCTTCAGCTTCTTTCCGGAGATGACCCCCCTTGACCAGGCAGGCGGAAACTGTTAGTTCGCTTAACCTCTTGGCCGCATCGGTCATCTGTTCGGGGCTATCGATTTTCCTGTTCAGGAGGAGAGAGGCTTCAACCAGGTTGG
Organism: Candidatus Saccharicenans sp.; assembly: GCA_026414545.1. Lineage (GTDB taxonomy): Bacteria > Acidobacteriota > Aminicenantia > Aminicenantales > Saccharicenantaceae > Saccharicenans. The sequence goes on along the minus strand of JAOAIU010000001.1, from coordinate 27,515 downwards.
GGGTGAACAGGGTAATCTTGCCCCGGACCGTTCTGACATAGTCATCCAGACCTCGCTTTTCCAGCAGCCAGTGCCCCGATGAGGACCGGAATACCGGGTCCGCCACCACCGGCAGCGCCCGGTTTTCGTGGAGAACTGTTTCCAGAGCCGGGAGAAGACTGCGGCTTCCTACCATACCGATTTTTATGCCGGCCAGTCTGAAGTCCGCCCGCAGCTTTCTGTACTGACGGACGACAAACTCCGGAGGCATTGGTAGGTAGTCATAGACTCGTCGTGAGTCCTGAACGGTTACTGAGGTCAGAACTGCCAGTCCATAATAGCCAAACCTGCGGAAGACCTTTAGGTCAAGAGTAGCTCCGGCGCCGCCGGAAGGGTCAAAGCCGGCCAGCGTCAGCAGGGCTTTTTTCATGACTTAATTCTAAACCAAATTGAAAAACTTTTTTAGTGGGGGCAGATTGGAGATAAGCTGCGATGGTTGAGCGGGGAACAAGATATTAAGTTAATCTCTGCTGTGTCCGCTGGTGCCCGGCTGTGGTCTGAAGCGGCGATAGACCTGGCCATGGTTTCCCCATCTTGCGGTCAGGCCTTTTCGTGATTTTTTTGTCCCAGATATCTGTGATAAAATTTTTTCGATGAAAGCCAGGTTTCATGCTTTCCTTTCGGGAAGGGTGCAGGGGGTGGCCTTTCGCTTCTTTGCCCAGCATGAAGCAAACCAGCTGGGTATAACCGGCTGGGTTCGCAACCTTTATGACGGGCGGGTAGAGGTGGTGGCCGAAGGAGAACGGGAGAAGCTGGAGTTGTTCCTGGCCGAGCTTAAAAGGGGGCCACGGATGGCCAGGGTGGAGAAGGTTGACCTAACCTGGGAAGAATTTAAGGATGAATTTGTCGATTTTTCGATAAAATTTTCAGGTTTGTGAACCGGTTTCCATCAGCGGTTCTCTCTGGATTCCAGAAACTTTTTGCGGCAATCCTCCGAACAGAAATAATAAACCCGGCCGTTCTTGTTTTCTTTCAAGGCTTCATCCTCGGGGATGTAGGTGTTGCAGACTTCGTCTTTGACCATAGCTTTCCTGGGCAGGGGGTCTGGTGGCCTGCGGTTCGCTGGAGGGGACTGCCCGAGTGATTGAAAGAAGCGGACCACCAGGAGGACCAGATAAAACAGGAGAAAGAGGAAAATTAATCTCAAGAACATCAGGTTAGAATTTACTCGATATCCTGCCCGGTGTCAAATAGCCATGGTTCAGGCCAGCTCCCTTGCTTTGCCGGCCATAAACGGCTATATTTTTTTTGAAAATGATCGAAAGCCTATTGCCGGCCGAACTCCGCCAGACCAGAGAAAAAATCAGGGAACTGGCCACTCATCATAAAGGAAGCCGGGGTTCAATCCTGTCTCTGGCCGGTCTGGTGTCTGAATCTGAAAGGGAAAACCAGGGCGCTTTTCTCCAGAGCCTGAAACACCTGACCGAGTCGTTTGATTCAGGTGACAGGAAATGGGCTGAGCTCATGTGGTTGGTAGAAGAGCTGGCCGCCGTTTTCCCCCAAACGGCTCTGGAAGCAGCAGTTTCGTGGGCGCTTATTGGCCCGGTTCTGAGTAAGGCCGGTCTGGACCGAACCCGGTGCGAATCGCAGAATGGGGGCTGGGCCTCAGTCGAGAATTCAGCCGTGACCTGCAATCATCTCTTCTTGCCTCCTCCCGCCAGGAAAGCATTAAGACTTATGGGCCGCGGAATAGCGGCGGTGGGTCGGGCTGAAGATGCCCGGGGCCAATACTTTCCGGCCTTTGATTTCTCCGCCGGTCAAAGGATATTAATTCCAGCCCTGGCTCAACCGGAAGGTAGGGCAGAAACGCTGGTTTTATATTATCTGGTGCAGGATGAAGGACTAAGACTTGAACCCTGTCCAGCTGGAAAAGGGGTTTTTCCTTTCCGTCCGGCATCGTACTGGATGGAGGCCAGGACAATTTCTGCATCGAGGTTAGAACCCATTCTGAAGCTGACGGCCGACCAGTTTCAGGCCGGGCTTGAAACCTACTTCTTACTGCTCAGCGCCGTTTTTTCAGGATGGGCCCGAGCTGGATGGCAGGGGCTCGTCAGAAAAAAGCAATCTGGTGATTTCTCTCCAGGCCTGGATGCAGAGATTTCATTCCTGGTGACAGAAATCGGCCGGTTGCAGCTCGGCCTTTTCCATCTGAGCCGGAGCCGGTCGTTTCCGGGCGAGTGTTATTCTGCAAGAGTTGAAAAGCTCTGTCTGAAAGGGTTACACTTAGCATCCAGGGCCTGGAGGCATTTTACGTCTCGAGAGCACTGATAAATTTATTCCAGGAGATGGAGCATGAAGCTAAAAGATTTTTATCGCCTGGCAGTTGAGATTGGCATACGGAATGACCCCAGGCCCCGGGAGGAAATAGATCGTTTATTACAGGAAGAGAAGAAGGCTTTTGAAAAGCTGGAACCGGCCGAAAGAGAGAATTATGACCAGGACCGCCTGTTCAATCCCTTTGGCGACAGCCGGGTGCTAACCGGCGACCCGGAAACGCGGGTCGAGCGCCTCTTGGCCGGGATTGATGTGGATGCTGCCGAAATTCTCCTGGCTTATACCCTGAACCGGGATGGGGACAGGAAGATTGACCTGGTGCTGGCTCATCATCCTTCTGGCAGGGCCCTGGCCCAGCTGTCGCAGGTGATGGCCTTGCAGATAGACTTGCTAACTTCTTTCGGGGTTACCCCCAGCGTGGCTGAACAGCTGATGGAAAAGAGGATTGGAGAAATCGAGAGGAGACTGTTGCCCATCAATCATAACCGGGCAGTAGATGTGGCCAGGTTGCTGAACCTGCCGCTGGTCTGCCTTCACACTCCGGCTGATAACTGCGTTACCAGGTACCTGAGCCAGCTTTTTCAGGAAAAGGCTCCGGACAGGTTGAAAGATGTCCTAGAAATTCTTAAAGGAATCCCTGAGTACAAAAACTCCAGTCGCAATTCAGTTCCCCCGAAGATTCTTTCTGGCTCGGAAAACAGTCGGGCCGGACGGATTTATGTTGACATGACCGGTGGGACTGAAGGTTCCAGGGATATATTTGAGAAACAGGCCGCGGCGGGTATCAGCACGCTGGTCGGTATGCATTACAGCGAGGAAGCCCTGGAAAAGGCCAAGAAAGCCAACCTTAACGTCATCGTCGCCGGTCATATTGCCAGTGACAACCTCGGGTTGAACCTGCTGCTGGACCAGCTGGAAAAAGAATCGGGTGAGAGGCTGGAAGTGGTGGCCGTCTCAGGCTTTGAGAGAATAAGGCATCTTTAAGAAAGTTTAAGATTAAAACAACTGAAAAAATAAACCAGAAAGTCAGTAGGAGCGGGATTAGCTAAATAGTTTTACTGCCTGGCCAGATTGACCACCCAGCGGGCGAAGGTCCTGGCATCCTCCAGGTCATGATGGTCGGGGTGATTCCTGGCGGTCACGGCCATCTCTGTCCACAGCTCATGTTCGGGAGACCGGCTGAGTATCTCCATGGCCTGTTCAGAGACCTTGCCCCGGCAGGTGAAAGTTCCGAGTATCCTGGTCTGCCCGGCCAGTATGAGGGCCTGTTCCATGGCTTCCCTGGCTAACCTGGTTCCGGGAATTGAACCGTGAGTCATAAACAGGGCGGTCTTCAAGCCTGCCGGCAGGGACTTAAGAAAGGGCTCCATTCTGGCCGGAACGCTGTGGCTATGGACAGGAAAGCCTATGAATACCAGGTCATACCCGGACAGGTCGGTGACCTGAGCTACCGGTTTGATATCTTTCGGTTCAGGCAGGGCTTCATACATGGCTTCAGCCACCATCCTGGTATTCCCGGTCAGGCTGTGATAGGTAACCAGAATTCTCATTTCCACCTCTCCGCTTCAGACGACACTGGCTATTTTGCCACAAGTTTCGCTGATTAGCCAGCGGAAGAGAACGGCATCATTGCAGCTGCAGTCTTCTGGGCAGGGTGATGGTCACAGTTGTTCCCTGCCCGGGCTGGCTCTCCAGCCTGATCGTGCCTTCATGTTCCTCCACGATTCTCTTACAGATGGGTAGCCCCAGGCCGGTTCCCTTTTCCTTGGTGGAAAAATAAGGTTCGAAGATATGGGCAGCAACGTCCTGAGGGATTCCACAGCCGGTATCCTTGATTACCAGTTCCAGTTCATCTCCCTTATCCCGGAGACTGATCTGGACCAGGCCCGGCCCCTTTATGGCTTCAATGGCGTTAATCAATATGTTACGGATGGCCACCTTCATCTTGCCGCGGTCGCCCATCAACTCGAAATTGTGGCCGGACTCTTGCAGCTTAAATGTTATCCTGTCGGCCAGGGTTTCCCTGAACGGTTGTAGCAGCTCAAGCATCAGGTCTTTCAGGTCAAACTTTTCCCTGATGGCGCCGCTTTCCCTGGCCAGGGTCATGAATTCGCCGGCTATCCTGCGCAGGTTCTCCACTTCGGAGATAATGTAAGAAATGGATTCCTGGAGAACCCGGTCGAAATCAGGATGTCGGTCTGCATGGACCTTGAGAATGTGCTCGGCTGAGAGCTGAATGGGGGTCAACGGGTTCTTGATTTCATGAGCCACCTTCCTGGCCATCTCGGTCCAGGCCACACGCTGGCTTAATTCGGCCAGTTCCTTTTCGTGGGCCTTCAGGTTCTCCACCATGGTGTTGAACCCGTCCACCAGGCTTCTCAGTTCGTCCCGGGGCTGGTGGTCGACCCTGACATCCAGGTTTCCCAGCCCGACTTCCTGGGTGGCCCGGATCAACTGGTTTATGGGAACCACCACCATTTTTTTGATAGTGGCCACCAGAAAGCCAATCAGCAGGATGAAAAAAATGGAGGCGAATAGAAAAAACTCGAACAGCTCAGTCCGGGCCTGAGAAATCTCTTGCTTCTCAAAAGGGAAGGGCAGGTTGAGAAAATAAACTTCCTGGCGGTAGCGGTAGGGGACGGTCAGCGTCTGGTAAGAATAACGACCGAAAGATTTGCGGCTGAGAACCAGGGGCTGGTTCTGATAGGTCAACCTGAAATAAGCCTCACCGTCCAGCATTTCTGAAAGTAAACCTGTCTCAAAGTATTCCCTCCGGCTGGAAGACAGTAACCGTCCGTTCTTGAAGAGGTTGACATCATTGTTGAGGGTGTTGCTTATCCAGAAAACCAGGTCTTCTGGCATTTCGGTTGCCGGCTGTTCATTCTGTTCCTGCAGGCTGATAAAATCATGCAGAATGCTCCGGGCAAAATAGGCCCGGCTGGTGGCTTCCTGGACGAAGCGGTCGGCAAACAGTCTGGACACCACCGTCTGACTAAAAAAGATGAAAAAGAACAGGGGCACCAACCCGGTCACCAGGAAGGCCAGGTAAACACGAAAGGAAAAAGAGCGACCGGAAATCTGCCATGATCCTTGCTTGAAGACTCGCGGGGTCAAGCCCAGGGCCAGGAAAATGGACAGGAGAAAGAAAATTTTCAAAAAATCAGTAAACTGCCGCCGCCACGACTTTTCCTGGCGGTAAAAAACGTAGGTATTGCCATCATCAAGGGTGATGAAAAAAGCCCGAAAAAGGTCCTGGCCAGCCCGGAAGCGGCTCCACAGGCCGGAGGAAGAGGCTTTGATTTTTTTCTGAATATCCGGGGGTAAAGCAAATCCCGGCTGGTTCTGGGCAAATAGCAGATGGCCCTGGCTGTCAAACATGGCCAGACTGACGGGGAAATGTTGAAGGGAGGGGAGGGTATTCAGTCGCAAGAGCTCAAAGTAAGGGTTGGCTGAATAGAAGAATGGCAACAACTCGGGGTCCAGACTGACCCAGATAGCCAGACGGCCGCCCTGGCCCTCTGCGTCCCTAAAATCCTGGTAGCCGACCAGAAAATGTTTTTCCCGGCCGAGAATGTCGAGGTATTGTTCCTCGATGGTCGGATTGAGAGAGAAAGGCAGGTCATTGGTTTGCTCGGCAAAGACCGGCAGGTTGAGCCCGAAGGAGGATAGCAATTTCAGGTCCCGGCTCTGAAGATAAAGGCAGGAATTCCAGTTCAGTCGGGCCAGCAGGGTGAGGTTCCAGAGCCGACGGGCCAGCTCGGGGTCGGCTGGGTTTCTGAAATAGCTAAAAAGCTCTCTCGACCTTTTCTGCAACTCGCTGAACGATTGCCGCAGGGCCATGTCGGCCCAGGTCTTCTGGGATGCGACCAGGTGGACCAGGACATTTTCTGTCAGCTTTCTGGTTTTGGCTTCGGTAAATTCTCTGAGCAAGGAATAGCTGAGACCGGAAATGAGCAGCAGACAGGCGGCGGAAAGAGCCCAGGTTCTCCAGTTAAAAGTAGAAACGGCAGTCAGCAGCATCCAGAAAAGAAAGAGAATAAGCACTGTGGCCAGTCCAAAATCAATCAGCTGGCGAGATAAGAACAGGAGGACCAGGAGGCCGGCAAGAAGGCAGGCGGCCAGCGATAGGGGCTGGTGGTGCAGGCCGGGCACTATCTGCCTGGAGAACAAAACCACCGGAAACAGCAGGCCGGACGTGACCAGGAACAAGCTCAGGTAGATGAGCAGGGAGGACAGGTTCAGGTTGAAGCTCAACAGGTTGAGGTTGCAGTTGTTCACAACTTCTCTGATAAACAAAGACAGGGCAACTATTGAAATAACTGAGCAGACAGCCAGAATTATTCCGCGGATGACTGGAAGGCGCGAATCAGGAGCACAGGATGTTTCCAGTCTGAAGCTGTTAAGGAACCCGGCGACAAAAATTCTTAAGGTTAAATAAACCAGGATGAAAAACAACAGGCTGCTGATAAAAAGGTCGGCCGGGGAGGCAGCCAGCCCTAAAGGAAAGTCAAGGCCCAGCTTTTCCGGGGTGAAGGCTTTCCAGCCCGAGGCCGGGTAATTTCTGGCCAGGATGCTAAGATGTATCCTGATGATGGCCAGGCCGCCTGCAGTCAATAACCAGGCCAGCCATCTGGTTCTTTGACTCCTGAGATTTGACCGATACAGCCAGGCGGTAAAAAGGATAAAGGCGATGATGGCCAGCGCTATGGCCAGGATTCTTAAAAAAGCCGGCAGGGCGAAGCGCTGGCGCTGCAGCTGGAGCGAGTTCAGAGTGACGGTGGCTAGAATTTGCTCCTGCTCATTGCGCAACGGGAAATATAGCGTTCGGATTTCCACTTCTTCGGTTTGCTGGCTGAGGTATTCATCCTTGGTCCTGGAGAAAAAACGAGCCAGAGCTTCAGTATCCTGCTCGTAGTCCCAGAAGTTTATATCAGCTCCGGTTCCGGGCACAGATTCAAGCCTGATGAATTCTTTCAAATAGGCTGACTGGAATTGGGGCTGGAAAGCTAACAGTTCAAACAGGGCCAGGTACCGGTCCCGGTCGACGGGAAACAGCCGGACCAGGAAATAGGAAGCCCGGTCCTGGATGATAAAGCTGGCCTGCAAAAACCGGCCGGAACTCTCCGGCCAGCCTTTTATGAGGCGCCGGAGGTCGGCCACATTCCCCAGCCAGAGCAGCGGGGTCAGGTCTTTGTCCAGCCAGGACACGCCCTCGACCGCGGTCTCCAGGCCAGCTTTCTGAAAAAAGGCAAAAATTTCTTCTGGCTTCAGGCTGGCCAAGTTTTGCTGAAATTGAATTTGCCTTTTTTCCAGGAGGTTCACCAGCGTCGAGAATTCATTTCTGATGAGGTTGGCCCCATTTCTAAGACCGAGCAGAATTTCTGTTTCGCCTTGGACGGCCCGACTCTTAAGGAGGAAGCTGGAAGCGACCAGCAGAGCCAGACCCAGGAGGAAGAAGCTACCGCCCAGCAACAGCAACCTGCTGCCGGGGGCTTTCCTCCAGCTGGCGAAAATTCTTGGTTGTTTCATCTAGCGCTTTTCAGCTCTGATTTCCCTGATCTTCAATCCGCTAAGGTCTTTGGGCCCGTCAATCTTTTCCGGAAAAACGTAGAAGTAAAGCCGGAAGAGGTACTTGCGGCCGTCACGCCTGTCGGCCGTTGACCATCTGGCCTGGATGATGGCCCCTTTCCGGTCGAGGACGGGTTGATTCTCCTGGTCAATAAAAAATTCCAGGGTGGATGTATGCTGGAAGAGCTTTCTCATGATCTGGAAAGCTTGCTGGCGGGAAAAAAAGTCGGAGACCTGAAAGGGCTCGGGCAGGGTGATTAGCACCGGGGTGTTAAGCGGCAGCAACCGCTCCAGTCTGGCCGGGTCATTCTGCAGGAAGGCTCCCTCCAGGGAAGAGTTAAACTGGTTGATTATGGTCAAAAGGAAGGAAAGAACCAACCCGATAACAGCATTCACAATAGAGATTCTAATAAATATCTATGGATAATTCCAGAATACTGAGCCAGTTATCTTCGGAAGGAATTATTCGGCTTTCTTTTCTTCGGTCTTCTGCTCTTCCTGAAGGGCCGCAGCTTCAGCTTCCAGCTTTTTCTGCCTGATAGAATCCTTGATGCTGGAAATGCCGGCGATGATGGCAATCAGTCCCCCGAAAAACAGAATCGGGGGTATGAAACCAAAAACCAGCTCGTAAAATTCTCTCCACCAGACAAAAATCACCAGGTAAAGACCGGCAATCATGGCTACTATGCCCAGGAAGATGGCTAAGTATTTGCCCATGCGCTACCTCCCTTCGTTATTCACATCATAAACAATTATTTACAAAATTTTCGGAAGATAGTCAATTGCTTCTTTTTTTAATTTTGGGGTCAACCGGCAGGCTGGCATTGTCTCAGGTTGAATTCCGTGGCGGCGCCGGTTAACATTATCATAGAAATGAATATGAATCTGAAGCTGGTAATCTTTGACCTGGACGGCACGGTGGTGGAGAACAGCTATGACTGGCCGGCCATAAGAAAGGAACTGGGCGTTCCGGCCGGCTCTATTCTGGCCTATCTTGACAGCCTGCCCGACCCCCAGAAATCCGAGAAATATGCTTTGTTGCAGAGGCACGAAAGGCAGCAGACCGAAAATTCAGTGCTGAAGGAGGGGGTCAGGGAATTCCTGGACTGGCTGACGGCGGCGGGGGTGAACAAAGCTCTGGTTACCAACAACAGCCTGGACAATACCCGCCACCTGCTGGAAAAGTTTGAACTGCAATTTGACCTGGTTCTAACCCGGGAAAGCGGCTGGCATAAACCGGCCGGGGCTCCCTTTCTTAAAGTTATGGAACACTTTGGAGTCAGGGCCGGTGAAACAGCGGTGGTCGGAGATACCAACTATGACCTTCTAGCCGCCCGGGAAGCCGGCATCGACCTGGTATTTATTCTGAAGAGCCCGATGACTCCAGCCGGCCTGGAAGGAGCGGAGTTGGTGGCGACCTTCGACGAATTAAGGGAGAGAATACAACCGCTGATTCTCGGGTAAAAACCAGTCGCCGCTTGGCTAATCGCCTTAGGGAAGCGTTCTAATAAACCTCTAAGCCTTGGAGGCTTTTCCTGGTCGTAACGGCCGCATTGAAAAGAATCAGGCCCTGCCGCCGGCGGCCGGGAACGGTAGTTGATCAGATCTTCGACCACCAGCCTGTTCCTTGGTTCCAGTTTTCAATTCAAACTGACGGTGATCGGGAGGAGTTATGTGTTTATTTCCGCCCTGAACATTAATAAGCGTAGCAGAAGGTAAATTTCAATAATTTCTAGATAACCGAGCCTGGGCGCTTATTCGGCGAACCGTTCAGGTTTTCTTATTTCTGCAGTTGTTCATAGACTACCTTTCCGCCAACAATGGTGTAGGCCACCGGGGCGTTCAGAATCTCCTTCGGTTCCAGCGAAAAAATATCGCGACCGAAGACCGTAAGGTCAGCCAGCTTCCCGGGTTCCAGAGTGCCTTTCAGGTTTTCTTCAAAGGAGGCGTAGGCCGAACCCCAGGTGAAGTACTTGATGGCTTCGGCCAGGGTCAATTTCTGCTCGGGGAACCAACCGCCTTCAGGAAAGTCAAATTCAATATTCTTCCTGGCGACGGCGGAATATAGCCCGCGGCGCGGGTCGAGCGGCTCCACCGGCCAGTCAGAACCAAAGGCCAGGACAGCGCCGTTGTCCAGCAGTGTTCTCCAGGCGTAAGCATATCTGGAACGTTCTTTCCCCACCCGGATTTCGCAGAAGCGCATGTCGGTGGTACAGTGGGTCGGTTGCATGGAGGCGATGACTCCCAGTTCCTTAAAGCGAGGGAAATCTTCCGGCCTGATCACCTGGGCATGTTCTATCCTGAAGCGCAAGTCTTTCTGACCATGTTTTTGCCGGGCTCTTTCCACCGCGTTGAGGACCCAGTTAACTCCTTTATCGCCTATGGCATGCGTGCCCACCTGAAAGCCATGGGCATAGGCCTTTTCCAGAAGCTCGTAGAAAAATTCTTCCGGGTATTGTGGCAGGCCCGATTTGGTCGGGTCATCGGCGAAGGGTTCAAACATCAGGGCGGTGCCGGAGCCCAGGGTGCCATCGATGAAGGCTTTGAGAAACCCAACCTTCAGGTAGTCGTCGCCCTGCCCCTGACGGAGGCCCATCTTAATGTACTCGTCAATGCCTTCGATGGGGAGCCAGGCGTAGACGCGGAGGGTCAGCCTGCCCTCGGAATTGAGCTTTTTATAAATTTCCAGCTCCCGCAGGCCGACGTCGGCATGAACACCGGTCAGACCAAGCTTCCGGGCGTGGTTAAGGGCCCGGAGTATATCTTCCTCTGGAGTGGATTTGACCTCAGACCGGACTTTTATCAGGGCCATGGCCGATTCTTTCAGGATGCCGGTTGGCTCACCGGTCCTGGGGTCGCGGACGATTTCCCCGCCGAACGGGTCTCTGGTCTTCTGGTCAATGCCAGAAATTTTCAGGGCCAGGCTGTTGAGCCAGGCCGAGTGACCGTCGACTCTCCGGATTACCACCGGATTCTCGGGTGAAACCTTGTCCAGGTCTTCTTTGGTCGGCCATTTCTGGCCGGGAAATAGGGTATGGTCGTATTCCCGGCCGAAGACCGCCGCGCCGGGCGGAAGCTCCTTGATTTTTTCGGCTACCAGCTGCTGGACTTTTTCCACCGAGTCAACCCCGCGAAAGCTTAGCTCGATGAGCGACCGCCCTCCCGAGGAAAAATGAGTGTGGGCGTCTATCAGCCCGGGAATGGCCACGCCCTCCTTAAGTTCTATGAGCCTGGTGTCCGGGCCGAGGTATTTCTTGATTTCCTTCCAGGAGCCGGTGGCCAGAATTTTACCATCAGCCGCGGCCAGGGCTTCTACAAATGCCGGTGAGTCCAGGCCGGTGAAAATCTTGCCGGTGATGACCAGGCTGGCCTTGACCGGCGGTTGTTTCTGGCAGCCGGGGACGGTCAAACCGGCCAGGATGGCCGTCAGGATGGTGACATAAAGAACCAGAATGGGGCTGGATATTTTCCGCATCTTGCACTCCAGAAAAAATTTTTTCATATGATAACACAATAGTCCGTCGGAAAGGAAAAGCAATTTGGGCAATCGGCCGGAGAGGGCCTGCTACCAGCTTTTTTTTATCCTGAGAATCTGAATGTCCAGCAGTTCCCGGTTGAAAATTTTTTCCAGCTGAAGAAAAATGATATGTTAAAAGAAAAAGCGACACCAGAAGGAAAGACCGATGAAAGAACAAAAACTTCTCTTAATTCCCGGACCAAGTCCGGTAGCGGAACGTATTCTGGAAGCCCTGGCCCAGCCTACGGTCTCCCATATAAGTCCCCAGATGGAAAAGGAGTTTGGTGCTGCCCTGGAAAATATGAAAAAAATCGTCTTTACCTCGAGCGGACAGCCTTTTATCATCGCCGGGGCCGGCACCCTGGCCATGGAAATCGCTCTGCTTAACATTACCGGTAATTCGGATAAAGTGCTGGTCTTATCTCAGGGCTATTTTGGAAACAGAATGGCCGAAATCTGCGAAGCTTTTGAAATCAAGTATCACCTGTTGCAAAGCCAGTGGGGCCGGGTGGTGACACCAGAAGAGCTGGCAGCTGAACTGAAAAAACACAGGTACGAGGTGGTGGTCTGTACCCACGTGGACACGGCCACCGGGGCCTGTGCCCCCGTCCGGGAATATGCTGAGGTTATTCACCAGGCGGCTCCGAACGCGCTGTTCGTGGTGGATGGAGTCTGCGCCACCGGAGGAATTGAAGAGAGAATGGATGACTGGAGAATCGATGTCATCCTCACTGCTGCCCAGAAATGCCTGGGTGCTCCTCCCGGGCTGGCCATAGATATTTTTTCCCAGCGGGCAATGGAAAAACGCCGCCAGCTTCACCGGGTCAAAGCCTATTATGCCGATATAATGCGCTGGCTCCCAGTCATGGAAAATCCCAATAAGTATTTTTCGACTCCCTGTGTTAACGAAATCAGAGCCTTCTACGAGGCAACCAGGATCGTTCTGGAAGAGGGTTTGGAAAAGAGGTTTGAAAGGCACGAGCGCTTTGCTTCTGTAATCCGCAGCGGTCTGGGTTCGCTCGGTTTTTCGATATTTACGGACGAGACCTGTCTGGCCTCCACCCTGTCGGTGGTCCGGTATCCTGAGGGCCTGGATGATTTAAACTTCAGGCGGAAGCTTTATGAGAACGGGGTGGTGGTAGCCGGCGGGCTCGGTCCGGTGGCCGGGCAGGTTTTCCGCCTGGGCCACATGGGCAACCTGACCAGGGAACAGATCATCTTTGCCTTCGATGCCATAGAGAAAACTCTCCTTAATCTGGGCTATCCCTTTACCCTGGGCGATGGTGTGGAAACTGTCCGCTCTCTTCTGGTAAGATAGATAGGTTAATAATGTCCTGAGACCGGAATTCGGCCTGGCCGCTCGGCCTGTCTTCAGGTTCCGGTCGCCAATAAAATCAATTGAGGTTATATGATGAAAAGCAAAGTGTACCTTATCAAGGCCAAACGCCACGAGAACGCTGACCTGATCTCCAGGAAAGCCAGGGCTGTCTACCTGGCCCTTGGTCTGAACGAAAAAATCCAGCCGGAAGATTTTGTGGCCCTAAAGATTCATTTTGGTGAAAAGAATAATACCGGGTACATCAAACCTCGTTGGTTGACCGGCATCATCGACGAGGTTTTGAAGAAGAGCCATAGGGCTTTTCTGTCCGACAGCAATACGCTCTATGTCGGTAACCGGTCTAATTCGGTGGACCACATCCGGCTGGCCTGGGAGCACGGATTTACCCCGGAGGTGGTCAGGATACCGGTAATAATTGCCGACGGCCTGGTTGGCCGAGAAAAGTCGGAGGTAAGGGTGCAGGGCCAGAGGATAAAATCCTCGCGGATAGCCAGTGCCTTCCTTCACTCGGATGCCATGCTCTGTTTGACCCATGTTACCGGGCATGTTCAGACCGGAGTGGGGGCAGCTATCAAGAACCTGGGTATGGGCTGCGCCTCCCGGGCCGGCAAGCTGGACCAGCATTCAGTCGTTCATCCCAGGGTGAATGCCAAGCAGTGCCGGAACTGCGGAGTCTGCCTCAGGTACTGCCCGGCCGAGGCTATTATCCAGGCTGAAAGTTATGTGATGATCGATGACGAAAAGTGTATTGGCTGCGGGGAGTGTCTGGTCGTCTGCAAGTATGGCGCGGTTAAGATGAAATGGGATGAGGATTCACGCCGGCTGCAGGAAAAAATGGCGGAATATGCCCTTTCGGTCAAGAACCATTTCCAGGGGAAAATCTGTTTCTTGAATTTCATCCTGCAGGTTACCAAGGACTGCGACTGCATGGCCAAGAACCAGCCGGCCATAGCGGAAGACGTGGGCATAGTTGGTTCTCTTGACCCGGTAGCTGTGGACCGTGCCTCGATTGACCTGGTGATCAAATCTTGCGGCCAGGATGCCTTCAAGCAGGGTTACAACATCGATTGGTCCGTTCAGTTGGCTTACGGAGAGAAGATAGGGCTGGGCAGCCAGAAGTATGAGCTGGTGGAGTTGAAAGAATTCTGAGTCAGACGCTGTCTGGATTTATGTTTATGCCGGGCGGGTACTCGTTGGGTTGAATTAAGACCAGGGTCTTTCTTAAAGAATCCTGACCTGAAGAATAAAGGATAAACTGACCTTTGCCCCGCCGGCTCAATTAATCATCGATTCCAGCGGGCAGCGAACTTTCCAGGCCCGGCAGAAAACAGGGCAGGTGGTATGGGATTGAAGCGGTAAACCTGCTGGCTGAGGTCAAAAAAGAGACTCATGGAATAATGCTCCCGGGCCCTCTGAAATTTATAATCCCCGAAAATCGTTTAAGTTAAGAGCGCAGCCTCATCGCAGCCTGATCAGGCGCCGCTCAAAGATGAAAATCGCTGCGGCGTAGACCAGAAAAATGATAGCCGAGGCCAGAACCGGAAGCTTTTCCCCCAGCTGGTTGGCGGCCGCCCCTATCCACAGGGCGGTAAAGGGCATCAGCCCGAAAAAGACGAGACTGTAGATACTCATCACCCGGCCCCGAATTTTTTCAGGCGTCTGAATCTGGACCAGGGCATTGGCCAGATTGTAAATGATGATCATACCCAGCCCGCTTATCAGCAGGAACAGAAGGGACAGCGGCAAGAGCTTCGATAGGGCAAAGAGAATTATTGAAAATGGATATAAGAACATGCCCAGGGTCAGGAGCTTGCCCCGGGACAGATGCTGGCTGAAAGATGCGATGAACAGAGAACCGGTCAAGGCTCCGAAACCAATAGCCGTCATCAGGAAACCGTTAGTTCGAGCATTGCCGTGAAGAATCTGGACCGCCCAGGCGGGAAGAAGGGTGAAATAAGCCCGGCCAAAAAGAGTAGTTATGGCCACGGTCAGGATCAAGACCCGTATGGCCGGGTGCTTTAGAACATATTCTACGCCTTCTCTTAAATCCTGCAGGATTGAGTTGGCCGACTGGTGAGGAACGAAAGGACGAAGCTTCATCATGGCCAGTGCCACGATCACGGCAATGAAGCTCAGGCCATTAATGGTGAAACACCAGGCCGGTCCGAGGGCGGCATAGATTATTCCGCTGGCGGCTGGTCCCAGGGCCTGGGCGGTGTTGAACATGGCCGAGTTCAGGGCGATGGCATTGGTCAGAGCCTCAGGTTCAATCATTTCCATGACAAAAGCCTGGCGGGCCGGGGCATCAAAGGCATTGACTATACCGGCGCTAAAGGCCAGTATGATGATATGCCAGGGCTGAACCAGGCGGAGAAAGACCAGGGCGGCCAGGATGAAGGCCAGCAGCATCATCACCCCCTGGGTTATGACCAGGATGCGACGGCGAGGGAAGCGGTCAGCCACTACTCCGCCATAGAGCATGAACAGCCAGGTCGGTAGACCGGCCGCAAAGCCCACATAGCCCAGGTAAGCGGGAGAACGGGTCAGTTCATAGATGAGGAAGGCCTGAGCCGTCATCTGCATCCAGGAGCCCAGAACCGATATCAGCTGGCCGCAGAACCACAGCCGGTAATTGGGATATTTCAGAGCCTGGAAGGTCTGCCTCCAGGAGAATTTTTTGCCCAGAGCCAGAAGGCGGGGGAGTAGCTGCGGTGTGGTTTCGTTAATTTCCTGGTCCATGTGGTTTATTTCATTTCAGGTCAGGGTTGTGGCCTTGAAATTTTTTTCCGGGTTGACTCAGGTAATGTTTCCTTCATTTTTATTTCATTTCCCGTGTTTTTCTTTTAACCTTTATTCCCGACTCTGCAGTCTTAAACGCGAATTGAGTTCTGGTTGGAATAAACTTATAGAGGCAACCCAACTTCATCTATTTTTAAGTCCAATTCCCTGAACTCGTTTTCATGTAAAATAGGCATCAATTATACGCTTCAAATAACGGTTTTTCAACGAATTAGCCAGGAAGCCGGTTGGCTGGCGGACGGTCGGAACTTTTTGTCGCCTTTAATTATAACTTAAGAAAGAATTTAGGCCATTTAAGAGGGGCACGGTTCAGAGTCTTAAAAAGATTAACCTCCTGCCAGCCGGGACAGTTCAGCTTCGTAGACCAGGCGGTCGGAATCGCTGAACAAGACGAACCTGATTTTTTTCACCGACTTCAGGCCCGGCAGCATCTCCAGAACAGTCCTGATGGCCACTTCGGTGGCCTTTTCCAGCGGGTAGCGAAAGACGCCGGTAGAAATGGCCGGAAAGGCGACAGAATCGATTCCCTGTTGTTCAGCCAGGAGGAGGGAGTTGCGGTAGCAATCCCCCAGCAGTTTTTCTTCCGGCTTGTCCACCCCGTAAACGGGTCCCAGGGTATGGATTACATATCTGTTGGGCAGGTTGTGGCCCCCGGTAATCACAGCCTGACCCGGTTCTATCGGGGCGTACTTCCGGCATTCTTCTTCCAAACCGGGACCGGCTGCCCGGTGAATGGCCCCGGCCACCCCGCCACCGGGCTGGAGGCGGGCATTAGCCGCATTGACCACGGCTGTGATATCAGGTTGCTCGGCTATGTTCCCGGTAACACATTCGATGATGACCCCGGATATTTCTTTAATCATGTTTGGAGGCCCTCCTTGTCCATTCAATCTGAATATACTGAAATGGCATGAAAATACAACAGGAAAATCTGTTCAGAGGAAAGGGTATTCCTTTTGCCGGTCTGATTTCTGTTCTGATGGAAAAGCAAAGAGTAATTCGCGGTCCCGGGTGGAAAAAGGTCGAACTTATCCCATGGTTAAGATCATCAAGTAAGGCCGGACCGGGAAATTACCAATAAATTGAAATAGAGCGGTAACCGGGACCGGGGCAATTTGAACCGGCTATCATATGAATGTTCTTTCATATGTCAGCGGCAACTTTCCGCTGCTACGGGGCGGGGCCAGAGAAAAATGAAGTGGGGGAGATGGCGCCTGAATTATCCTGGTGGGGGGGAGAAACGGAGGCGATTTCTAGGCTATTACTGCATTCTTAGTTGGGCCATAAAATAATAAAGAATAAAAAAACCTGAATGACGCCTGACCAGTTAACAGAGGAAAAGAGGGGAAAAGGAAATCGGGGAGGTGGGATTTGAACCCACGACCCCAGCGTCCCGAACGCTGTGCGCTGGCCAGGCTGCGCTACTCCCCGATGGCTAAAAATTATAGATTAATCGGGTGGATATGTCCAGCGCAGGCTGGCTTTTTGTTTGGTTTTGGAAGGGCTTTTCAGGAAGGAAAACTATATTTTTATTGTTATTTCCGGCCAGAAACAGGACGCCTGAACCATAAAAACATCGGGGATAGAACTTTGGTCCGAGTGGAAATCGAAGAAGTGCCCGGTCAGATACGCTTCTGGCCCAGCTGGCTGGATTCCTCAGTTATCAATTTTTGCCAGGCGAAACGTGGGATAAGGGACAGCCTCCTATCCGCTTCCAGGCTCAGCGGCTTTTACCGCGTTCAAAAAAGGAAGGACTGGGGGCCTTGACCACGAAGAATTCCAGGGTTTCCTCATGCTGATTGCTGAGGTTCATCTTGATGTTGTAGGGGATGTTGACTATGGTTCCTGCCGGATAGCATTGCGCAGGCTGGTCGGCCAGCTGCAGGGTTACGGTGCCGCTGATGATGACCATATAGACGTTGGAGTTGGAAAAATGCTGGGGCAGGGCCTGGCCCTTTTTCAGGACCATGTGGTTTATGGCCAGGTTATCGTCAGCTATGATTTTCTCAATAACCCTGTCATCAGTTCGGGTAAAACTATAGATTTTTTCGATCATGGTTTCTATCCCCTCCGACTTAATTCCAAGTCTTATTTAATCCCGATGAGATCGGTCCTTTTTTATTATTTGACTTGTGTTCTATGCGTCTCACTTATCAGTCTACCATAAATTGACGGCTTTGACCCCTCTTCCAGATTTTAGGTATCTTTGGTTGCCCGTGGCCTTCTCATCTCTGGGAGAAATCTTTGGTTGGCTGGTTTTTTGACTGTGAGCGGCCTGCTGTTATATAAAAGTTTAGGGTCTCTGGTGAAGTGCATAAGGAACAGAAGCAATATCAAACGCGCAAATAAAACTGGAACTGGGACTGACCCGATCTTGGTGTCTTTGAGTCTTGACAGGGGAGGTTCAGGAGATGAAGAAGTTTGACTTCAGATTTGGGCTGGCTGAGGGCCTGGCCATCATAATCATGCTTGGTCTGTTTCTTAACACCCCGGTTGTGGCCGCAGAAGAATCCGGGCAGGTGCAGGAAGGGCTGATTATAAAGAGCCAGATTCTGGGAAAAGAGGTCCGTTATACAATTTATCTTCCACCCGATTACCAGACTTCGAACCGTCGCTACCCAGTGGTGTACCTGCTGCATGGCTACACCGATAATGATACCGGATGGGTGCAATTCGGCGAGGTCCACCTGACTGCCGATAAAGCCATTGCCGAGCGACAGATACCGCCGATGATAATCGTCATGCCCGACGGCGGAGTTAGCTGGTACATCAACGATTACCAGAACAAAGTCCGCTACGAGGACTTTTTCTTCCAGGAATTCATCCCGTACATAGATGCTACCTACCGCACCCGGCCGGAGAAAGAGTATCGGGGAATCGCCGGCCTATCCATGGGCGGCTGGGGTACACTGATTTATGCCCTGCGCCACCCTGAAATGTTCGCGGCCGCTGCGCCTTTGAGCGCGGCCGTCTGGACGGATGAAGAGGTGGTGGCCACCGACGAGAAGGTTTACGAGCGAATCTTTGCTCCGCTCTTTGGCCCGGGCTTAAAAGGTAAGGACCGGCTGACCGCCCATTTCAGAAGCTATAACCCGCTGGACCTGGTTAAAACGCTGCCTGTGGAGAAAATCAAGACGGTTCGGTTTTACATAGATTGCGGAGATGACGATTTTCTTTATAAGGGCAATGCTGCCCTGCATGTGACCCTGCGCGACCGGAAAATTCCGCATGAATTCCGCATCCGGGATGGAGGGCATACCTGGAGCTACTGGCGCAGCGGCATTCTGGAGGCGCTCAAATTCATCGGCGAGAGCTTCCACCGGTAAGGACTGGAGGTTGGCTCTATTGGCTTTATTTAATAATGCCTGGTATGAGCATTTATTTTTTGACTTGTGACACAGGCCTTTGTAATCGGTTATCGGGCAGGGGCTGACTCGGAATTAACCCGGGCAGCTTGAATAGTTAGGGCAATCACGGCTCATATGAAGGGCTCCAGGCGTAGCCGCGGACAGGAAAGAATGACTCCGGCCGCTGGCTTGCGAACATGGGATTTAAGGACCGGTGGCTGGGTTGAGTATTTGTATAATATAAAGCACAGGATATTCTATGGTAAATCTTGATTGTTCCAGGTTGAAGAAAACGATTGGGAAAAGGAGAGAAATAGATGGAATTTCTGGTCATGCCTGAATTTAGGGACAGGACGGCGGTGGTAACCGGGGCGGCCCAGGGAATTGGCCTGGTCACCGCCATGGGTTTTTTAAGAAACGGGGCCCGGGTCTTGGCCGTGGACCGGGATGAAGAAGCCATTGCTGACGCGCTGACAGATTTTCTGGGCGAATTTTCCGGGCGGGTTGAATTCTTAAAATGCGATCTGTCCGATCCTCGCCAGATAGAGGACTGTTGTCTAAAAATCCTGGAAAGAGCCAATGAAATAGATGTCCTGGTAAACAACGCCGGCCTCGGAAACTGGAAAAGGCTTGAGGAAAGAACGGTCGAAGAGTGGGATGAAGTGATAAATGTCAACCTGCGGGCTCCATACCTGATGGTCAGGTACCTGCTGCCGGGATTGCTGGAAGGAGCGGCCGTGGTTAACATCGCCTCAACCAGGGCCTTGATGTCCGAGGCTGACACCGAACCTTATTCGGCCTCAAAGGGTGGACTGCTGGCCCTGACCCATTCTCTGGCGGTTTCCCTGGCTTCAAGGAAAATCAGGGTAAATGCCATCAGTCCGGGCTGGATTGAGGTCTCGGCTTACAAGAAGAGAAAGGAAAGAAGAATTCCTGTGCTCAGGGAAATAGACCACCTTCAGCATCCAGCTGGCCGGGTGGGAAAGCCGGAGGATGTGGCCAACTCGGTGCTTTTTCTATGTTCGGAAAAGAGCGCGTTTATAACCGGCACCAATCTGGTAGTTGATGGTGGCATGACCATCAAGATGATTTACGCTGAGTGATCCCAAAACTGTATCCGACCTGAAAATCATATTCGGGTTCATGTTTCTTTTTAATCCATCCAGTCAACTAAAATGCCTATAAATTATTTGCTGGTGTGCCCTGGTCCAGTATAAATGATGAAGCTATGGTGGCCGCTTCCAATTAAACAAAAGTTTTGTTTCTTTCATTTTCATGGGGTAAAATTGAAAGACCAAATGGAGCACGGAATGAAGAAAAAGGGTTTCAGGCTGCCGCATACGCTGGTCTTGATTTATTTGCTGGTAATACTGGTTTACCTATTGGCCCTGGCTTTGCCCTCGGGTGAATTTAACCGGGCCGAGAAAACTGTCCAGGGTAAAACGCGGCTGGTAACAGTTCCAGGCACCTATCATCAGGTGGAAAAGAAGTTGCTGGGTCCGGAGTGGTTGTTGATAGCCCCCATTCGCGGTTTTCAGGATGCGGCCCTGATTATCTTTCTGATTTTTATATTCGGGGGGACTTTTGGCATTCTGACCAAATCGGGAGCGATAGATGCCGGCATTCACCGGCTGGCGGCTTTTTTTGGGCGGAACCCAAAGCTCCGCATTCTGGTCATCCCGGTCCTGATGATTATCTTCTCGCTGGCCGGAAGCGTTTATGGCATGGCCGAGGAGTCGATTCCTTTCGTGTTAATTTTCATTCCTTTTGCCATCTCCATGGGCTATGACTCAGTGGTCGGGGTGGCCATTCCATTTTTGGGCTCGGCGGTTGGCTTTGCCGCTGCTTTTTTCAACCCCTTCACGGTTGGCATTGCCCAGGGCTTTGCCGAGCTGCCGCTTTATTCGGGATTGGGCTACAGGCTCGTTCTCTGGATAATAGCCACTATCATCGCCATCGTTTTTGTGATGATTTACGCCGAGAGAGTCAGGAAAAACCCGCAACTCAGCCCGGTTTATGACCTGGACCGGGAAAGAGTCAAGCACCAGGAAAATTCTGGCCCCAACCTGGAGTGGGGAACTTCTCAGAAGTTGATCATTGCCTGCCTTTTTGCCGGAGTTGGCCTGTTGATTTACGGTATCCTGAAAAAGGGTTGGTACATGGAAGAAATTGCTGCCCTGTTTCTGGGTATCGGGCTGATCTCTGGATTCATCGCCCGGATGAAGCCTTCCGACATGGCCAGGAACTTTGTTGACGGGGCCAGGGATATGATGAATGTTTCCTTGATAATTTCTGGCGGCCGGGCGGTGCTTATCATCCTGAAGGAGGCGGCTGTCCTCGATACCATGCTCCAGGGGGCAGCCGGCATAATTTCTGCCGTTCCGTCCATTCTGACTGCTCAGATTATTTTCCTGGTTCAGGCGGTGATCAATTTCTTTGTGCATTCAGGAACGGCCCAGGCGGCTCTGACCATGCCGATCATCGCTCCGCTGAGCGACCTGGTGGGCATTACCCGCCAGACCTCGGTTCTGGCTTTTCAGCTGTGCGAAGTCATAAACCCGATTCTGCCTACCTCAGCCGTAACCATGGGTGTTCTTGGCGTGGCTAAAATCCCCTGGGAAAGATGGGCCAAGTGGTTTCTGCCGCTGATGCTGATTCTCATGATCTTTAGTCTGCTGGCTCTCATCCCGCCTGTTCTTATGAAATGGGGACCTTACTGAGGGTTTGAGGCAGGATTGTTTGGTGCGGCCGAAAATCTGGGCTTAAGGTGAGTAATTGCCTGACGGGAAAGCCAAGGGGCCGATAGACCAGGAGAGGGTAGGGATATGCCGAAATCTTTGCCACGGGATCAGATGATTTGCTCCCGCCGGGCAGAGCTGCGGGGGCAATGGTTTTATTGATTTTCAGGTGATTTTCTTTGTCCCGCGGAGATTATCATTAATTATTTTTTCTAATTATTTCTTTAATTTGATGCGGCTTATGCCTTAGCCCCCACATCAACTTGACGGTCAGGTTTTCCAGGCTCTGCTCTCGACCTTCAATTGCTCCCAGCTTCAGGACCTGACGACCGACATCATAGAGGTGCATCAGGGTCTTGCCATGGAGGCATTGCGAGGCCACCAACACCGGCAAGCCTTTGGCCCTGGCTTTTTTGAAAAATCTCTCAAACCCATACGGTATGTTTCCCGTGCCATAGGCTCTGATGATTATGCCTCTTATCTTTTTATTATTGAGCAGAAATTCCAGGTCGCCCGGGTCGCAACCAGGGGTCAGGGTGTAGACGAAAATGTCCGGCTCAAAGCCCGGGCTGATCCGGATGTCATGAGGCCTGTTATTTCTTTTCCTCACCCAGCTCTTGATGTTGATATCTATATTGATTTCGCCAGCGTCTTCATAGTTGACCGACTGGAAAGCGTCGAGCCTGGACTCAGAAGCCTTGGTGGCCCGGCTGCCCAGGATGATTCGCTCATCAAACACGATAAAAACTCCGGATAGGTCCATGATGGCCACTTTGAAAGCGTTGATCAGATTTCTTTTGGCGTCGCTTTCTATCCGTCCGCCCGGTATCTGGCTCCCTGTCAGGACGACTGGCTTACCGAGCCCGGCGGTGGCGATGCTCAGGGCGGCGGCGGTGTAAGCCATGGTGTCGGTACCATGGGTAATAACAAAGCCATCGTAATTTTTATAATGCTTCTTCAGGCAATAAAGCATGCGGTCCCAGTCGTTGGGGGTGATGTTGGTCGAATCTATGTTGGCGATGAATTCAATGTCATAATCGGCGATGGTAGAGAGTCTGGGCTCTATATTCCTGAGTATCTCTATGGCTGAATCTTTGCTGTCGGGAACCGCCAGGGAGCCGTCAGGCTTTTCTTCCATGACGATGGTCCCGCCGCAAAAAAGTATCAAGACTTTTTGTTTACCGGCCATGATTTACTCTCCCTTGGTCAGCAGCCTATTTTATATGAAAAGCGGGGGGCAATCCATATTTCCTTTTTTCCGCTGTCCGGCGCGGACTTATTTGTCAGGCGGTATTTTCCGCAGGGTACCAATTTTCACTTCTTTGCTTGGTGCCGGGTGGGGGAATATCAGTAACAATTTGTCAATATTTCTTCTTTATTTAAGTTTCCCGGAAACTCAGGCTCTACTCTAAGGGTTGAGCGGCCAGGCCGGTTCGCTTCAAGTGGTAATCAATCATGGTGGTTCGAAAACCGGTTTGACAGCCCGAATCTGGCTAGCAGGCAATAACGACCTGTCGTTGCTTCAGCCTTTATCACCGTTTGGTTACTGCCTGCAGGTATCTGCGTATCATCCGGGCCGTTTGGGTAGCCGCCGGAGGGTCATAGTTGCTGAGCACGATGATGGTAAAGCCAGTCTGGCCATCAAACTCCAGGGCGGCGTTGATTCCTGGCGCCCCGCCGGCAATTCCCAGGCTCCAGGAACTGCGGTCAATCACGCCTGTTTTTTCTGGGTTTTGACCGGGCGCCGGAGCAGGTCTTGTTCCCGTGTCCTTGCGGGGCAGCACTTTTCTTTCTTGTTTCCCTCCGGCTAAAGTTGAAGGGGTTGGAGATACCAGAATTCCCGGTTGATTCCGTGGTGAGATAGGTTCCTGGCCGGTAAAAACCCAGTGGGTCCAGTATTCATCAAGGAGGCGACATTCAGTCAGTGCGCTTAGGAAGCGCAGGAGGTCTTCAGCCGTGGCATAGCCGCCGCCGGCGGCACTGCCCCGGGCCGGCCTGGTGTATATGTTTCTGCGCCAGGTGGACCTGACCGCTTGCTCCACCATTTCCGGGTTGTTTCTTTTTTCTTCAACAGCCCGGGCTTTTTCTGGTTCCATTTCCTCGGCCTGCCTGGTATAGCCTTCGGCCAGGTTGGGAATGATGGAGTCGGCTTCAAACCAGTCGGAGTCTTTCATCCCGGCCGGTTCAAAGATAAATTTCCTTACATAGTCATAATAATCTATGCCCGAGACGGCGCTGATGATTTCACCCAGAACCACGTAGCCGCCGTTGGAATACATCTGTCTGGTCCCGGGATCAAAGGCCAGCGGTTTGGCGGCGAACAGCCTGAGGTAATCGCGGTTATGCCGAAGTAAATTCTTTGGGGTTTTTTCGAATTCAGGCCCGAAGAAATCGCCTATTCCCGAGGTCATGTTAACCAGGTGCCGGACTGTTACCTTTTCCCGGGTCTCGGAGTTGGGATATTCGGGCAGGAATTTGCCCAGCCTATCATCGAGGTTGAGCTGACCCCGGGCCGCCAGTTGCCCGATGGCAATCTTGGTGAAAATTTTATTGATAGAGCCCAGGTTGAACCTGGTATCAGGGCGGTTGGGGGCAGAGAATTCCTTGCTGGCCAGTCCGTATGACTTAAAAAATACTGGTGAAAAATTCCGGGCAATCAAGACCACTCCGGAGAAGCGGTCCTCACCTACGGCCTGTTCGATTTCCCGCTCGATAGCCTGAAGGGCCTGCTGAAGATTCATCGGGGGCAGGGGAGCAGCCAGGTCTTCCGGCCCGGTCTCATCCACCGCCAGGCCCTTAAGCCAGAACTGTTCACCCTGTTTTTCAAAGGTCAGAGATAACCGGAACATCTCGTTGTTTTGATTGGTTATGAAAAGGATTGTTTCCTCGGGCGAAGGGCTTATCATTTTAAGGAGGTTCAGCTCCTTTCCCAGCTGCCGCCTGAGCCCCAGCAGCTGTTGGGCTCTGTCTTTCGCCGCTATCTGCTGGAGTTTTTCCGGGGGCAGGTTCTCCCTGAAAAAGGCCTCCAGCCGGTCCGGGTCGGCTTTTTCCAGGGCCAGCCAGAACTGCTCGGCCCTTTTCCCTGTTTCCGTTACTGTCAGGCCGGTATCCTTTCTCTGGATTTCCCCCGGTTTCTGAACCTGTGAAACTGCCGCCAGGGATAAGGTGACCATGGTCAAGGTGGTAAGCCAAATAATGAAAAAATAAAAAACCAGATTTGTAATCTTAGAAATATCGGCATCGAGGGGCTTTAAGAATTTACCCGCAAGGTTTTTAGCATCAGTTTCTCGTTTGGTCTTGATTCGGAACACCTTTACCTCCTCTTGGAATAGTTTTTTCTGTTAGGGACAATTATGTTGTGATCAATTGCCTAACTCAGATCAAAAAACCTCTATATATTTAACTATTTATCATGGATAAATTGTTGCCTACATGTGACAGGATTTTAATTATAGCTCATATTGAATAAGTTTTGATGATGGAATATCATCTAATCTTTGATTGAGTTCTTGATTTAAGGGATTAATTAGAAAAGAATTTAGTCATATTAGTCCTTTCAAAAAGCATTCAGGAGGTTTTTATGAGGTTTAAGTCAAAAGTGTTAATCGGATTTGTATTAGCTGGTTTAATCTTGGCTCCGTTTGTGGCCAGGGCGGACGAGGGGATGTGGATGCCGCACCAGATGCGCCTGCTCAACCTGCAGCAGCTCGGCCTGAAAATGAACCCCGACGACCTTTACAAGAAGGACGGCACCGGCCTGATGAGCGCCGTGGTCAATCTCGGGGGCGGCACCGGCGAGTTCGTCAGCTCCGAGGGGCTCATCCTGACCAACCACCACGTGGCTTTCGGTGCCATCCAGCGGGCTTCCAGCAAGGAGCATGATTACATCACCGACGGCTTTCTGGCCATGACCAGGGAGCAGGAAATTCCAGCCCAGGGTTACACTGCCGACATATTGCTCGGCTACGAAGAAGTAACCGCCCGGGTCCTGTCCAAGGTTAAGCCCAAAATGACCCCGCGGCAGAAATACGATGCCATCGAGGCCGCTGTCAAGGAAATTGTGGCTGAAGCGGAGAAGGCCGGTCCCGACATCCGGGCCAGCGTTGTGGCCATGTACAGCGGCAATCAATACTATCTCTACCGCTTCAAAAGAATCAAAGATGTTCGCCTGGTCTATGCCCCTCCCCAGGACCTGGGAAACTACGGCGGTGAAGTGGACAACTGGATGTGGCCCCGCCATACCTGCGACTTTTCCTTCCTTCGCGCCTATGTGTCCAAGGACGGCGTTGGCGTTGATTACAGCCCGGAAAACGTGCCTTACAAGCCCAAGGTCTGGCTGAAGATTTCTACCGAAGGAGTCAAGGAAGGCGACTTCACCTTCGTCATGGGCTATCCCGGACGCACCTATCGCAACAACACCGCCACAGAGATTGAGTATGACCTAAACGGCATGGTCAAGCGGATGGCTGAATTCCAGGATATCATCAACTTCATTGAGTCGGCCAGCAAGGGCGACAAGGAAACTGAAATCCGCTACGCTTCCATGCTAAAGGGGCTCTACAACTCGCTCAAGAACATGCAGGGTAAAGTGGAGGGGATGAAGAAAATTGACCTGATCAATAAGAAAAAAGACCAGGAACAGGAGCTTTTAAAGTGGATAAAAGCCTCGCCCGAACGCCAGAAAAAATACGGTCAGGTGCTTGACCAGATAGCCGACTACATGAAGCGCTATGATGTTTTTGCTTCCAAAAACGAACTCCTGGGCAACATCATCAGCCCGTATTTTGGCTCAACAGTGCTCTCCCAGGCTTACACCATCTACCGCACCGTGGAGGAACGTCAAAAACCTGATAAAGACCGCGAGGCTTCCTACCAGGACCGCAACTTCCCTTACATCAAGCAGAGGGTGCAGCTGGCTGAGCGCGGCTACGTTTTTAAGACCGACCGGGAATTCTTCAAGCACCAGTTGAAGAAACTGATGGACCTTCCCGCCGACAGGATTCCTGCTCCCTTCCGCCCGGTTTTAGCCCAGAAATCGGAGAAAGCGATTGCCGAGTATGTCGATAAGCTATATGACAATACCAGCCTGGGAGACCCCAAGAAGAGGCTTGAACTCCTGGAAATGAAGCCGGCGGACCTGATGAAGCTTAACGACCCATTCATAAAGCTGGCGGCCGAGCTGGAAAAAGAGCTGAAGGTAGTGCGCGAGGAGAGTAAGTCCTGGGCCCAGGAAAGAGCTGATATCAAAAAGACCTACGAAGCTGCCCTGCTGGAGATGAAAGAAGGAAAGCTGGCCCCCGATGCCAACGGCACCATCCGTTTCACCTATGGTTCGGTTGAGGGTTACAGCCCCAAGGACGCGGTGGTTTACAAACCTATCACCACCTTAAAAGGCGTTATGGAAAAAGAAACCGGCGAGTTTCCGTTCCACGTTCCCGGCAAGCTCAAAGAACTCTACCAGAAGCGAGATTTTGGCAAATTCCAAGACCCGATTCTCAAAGACGTCCCGGCCTGTTTCCTCAATACCACCAACGTCACCGGCGGCAATTCCGGTTCACCGACCCTCAACGCCAGGGGCGAGCAAGTTGGCATTATCTTCGACATGACCTACGAAAGCGTCATCGGCGATTACTACATCATTCCCGAGTGGCAGCGTTCGATTTCCGTTGACATCCGCTATGTCCTGTTCATAACCGAGAAATTCTCCGGCGCTCATCATCTCATCAAAGAAATGGGACTGTGCAGCGGCGAATGTGAGATGGAGCATAAATAGCCAGAATAATTGAAATCAAACGGGTTAAAGCCGGGTTGGAAGAACCCTGGCTGAACCAGAAGATCCGGGGCCTGAAGTCCGGGAGTGAAGATTCTGGGCTTCAGGCCCTTCATTTTTATTG
>JAOAIU010000077.1 GCA_026414545.1 Candidatus Saccharicenans sp. | reverse complement strand
GAGGCCAGCCTGATTGCTGGCGGACAGGGGTTTTCGGCGGAGGCAGCAGGCGAAATAGTCAACATAATCGGTTCGCTGGCAGCCACGACCCTTGAGCCGGAACGAAATGAAATCAACATCTATAATCTTCCGCCATCTGTTAACACCTCACTTTCAGAACCTGACCTCCGGGTCTATTCCGAAACCGCATTGCTCCACCTGAGCCACCTCAGAATTCTGGAATGGAGGCCATCAAAATGATTTGGAAATCAAGCGCCTGTAAACAAGATGGGTTCTCGCTCCTGGAAATCACGATGGTCTTATCCATCGTGGCCCTCCTGGTTCTCATCGGTTCATCTTTCAAGCTTAATAACAAGAAACACCTGCTGGACCTGGCCGTCCGCCGGGTCCACTCCTGCCTGTCCCTGGCCCGCTTTCGTTCAGTTCAAAGACAGGTCCCGGTTCGGGTCAGTTTTGACCGGAGCTTCTGTGAACTGGCTGAATACGATAGCGAACAGGCGGCGTGGCTGAAGAAGCGCCAGGAACTGCTGGAAGGAGTAGAAGTGACAGCCAATAATGCGCCGGTTTTTTATCCGCAGGGCACTGTCTCCAGCCTGGCCACGATAAAAATAAGAAATGATAGCGGGGCCTACCAGGTGACTGTGGCCATTACTGGCCGCATAAAAGTAACCCCGGTAGACTGAATGAAGACATCAGCCAGGCAAGAGGAAAATTAAAACAAGAAAGGCTGCGCTCTATCATGAAAAGATAAGCATTCAGATAGATTGAGCAGCATATTGCCTATCAGTCTTCACTTAGATCAAGCGGCGGCTAATAAGCCCGAAAAAAAATCCCGGGTCTTACTCATGCTTCGAGCTCGTCGCTTTAACCATGATGACGATCATCACTTTGAATAAAAATCACCGAAGAAATCTATCCTTTCTCTCGGGCTGAATTTTTGATTGCATTAAACCGCCGTATATCTTATAAAAAATATCTCGCGCCTGAACTAATCCAGGCGCCGTTGAGAAGGAGGACTAAATGAAAAGGCAGAAATACCAATTTATTATTCCTTTCCTGGCAGTGTTTCTAATCTTGATGATCAGCCCCTGCCGGCTTGGTGCCCAGGAACCGTACAAGCTTCCGCCCAAAGAGATAGTGGATATATTGAACTCTCCTCCCCTGCCCATGGTCAGTCTGGACCCTACCAGGCAGACGATGCTCCTCAGCTATTATGAGTCCATGCCTTCCATAGAGGAGGTAAGCCGGCCTTTTTATCGTCTGGCCGGCCTCAGAATCACTCCTCACAATAACAGCAGGCAGGTTTTGCGTTTTTTTAACAAATTCGTTCTGAAAGATATTAGATCCGGCAGAGAAATTCCAGTTGACATGCCCGAAGAACCGAGATATGGCTCCCCGGAATGGTCGCCCGACGGAAAGATGCTCGCCTTCCAGCGGTACCTGGATAATGGCCAGGAACTGTGGGTGGCTGAAGCCAGAACCGGCCGGGCCAGGAAGGTGTTTGGCCCAGAATTGAATGCCGTGGCCTCGGAAGGTTTTTCCTGGTGGCCGGATAGCCAGAGCCTGCTTATCATGAGCAATCCCGAAGGGCGAGGCCCGGAGCCGGCCGCTCCCCGAGTTCCGGTTGGACCAAATATCCAGGAAACCTCGGGCAAGTTCGCTCAGGTGGCCACCTTCCAGGACCTGTTACGCACCGCCTATGACGAAAAACTTTTTGAATATTATGCCACTGCCCAGATTATCAGGCTTGACCTGAAAACCGGCCGGCAACAAAAAGTTGGCTCGCCGGGCATCTATCAGTTGGCCACTCCGTCACCCGATGGCAACTTCCTGCTGGTCAAAAAAATCAAGAAACCATTCTCTTACAGCGTGCCTTATTCATCATTCCCCCATACCCTCGAAATCTGGGATGTCCAGGGACAGCTGGTAAAGATCATCGCCGACTTGCCGGCAGCTGAAGAAGTCCCCCGGAACGGTGTGCCCACAGGTCCGCGTTCGGCCGGCTGGCAACCATTAAGACCGGCCAGCCTGGTCTGGGTGGAAGCCCTGGACGGCGGCGACCCGGAAAAAGCCGCCGAACACCGGGATCGAGTGCTGGCCCAGGATGCACCCTTCACCAACGACCCGGTTGAACTGTTCAGGCTTCCCCAGAGATTCCAGGGAATCATCTGGCTCGGTCAGCCAGGCCAGGGACTGGTTAACGAATATGGATGGAGAAAGAGGTGGCGAACAACCTACCATTTTGATTCGGCCAGGCCTGGTACCCTCCGGAAAATCTTTGACCTGAGTGCCCAGGACCAGTATAACGACCCGGGACGGCCGGTAATGGTACCCACGTCATCTGGAGAGATGATCGCCCTTCAGGACGGGGATTATATCTATCTCAACGGAAACGGGGCTTCGCCAGAGGGCGACAGGCCCTTCCTGGATAAATTCAATCTTAAGACGTTGAAGAAGACCAGGCTTTTCCACTGCGACCGGGGTGTTTACGAGAGTTTCGTGGCTTTCGTCAGTAACAGCCGAGAGCGAATAATCACCAGTTTTGAGTCGCCGACCGTCCCGCCCAATTATTATCTTGTCGACCTGAAAGCCCGCAAAAAGACGGCCCTGACCTCTTTCGCCGACCCGGCTCCCCAGCTGACCGCAGTCAAAAGACAACTTATCAAGTACAAGAGGGATGATGGAGTGGAGCTATCAGGCACTCTGTATTTGCCGCCGGGCTACAAAGAGGGTGAAAGACTTCCGGTGGTGGTCTGGGCCTATCCTATGGAATACAACGACCCGGCTACCGCCGGCCAGGTTCGCGGTTCTCCTTACCGGTTTACCTTTTATCGGGGAGCCAGCCAGCTTTTCTTCCTGACCCAGGGCTACGCCGTTCTTGACAACGCCCAGATGCCGGTAGTCGGCGACCCTAAGACTATGAACGATACTTTCATCCCCCAGATCGTAGCCAATGCTAAGGCCGCCATCGACATTCTGGACCAGATGGGAATCGCCGACCGCAAGAGAATTGGGGTCGGGGGACACAGCTACGGGGCTTTTATGACGGCTAACCTCCTGGCCCATTCCGACCTGTTTGCTGCCGGCATCGCCCGGAGCGGAGCTTACAATCGGACACTGACTCCCTTCGGTTTCCAGAACGAAAGAAGAACCCTGTGGGAAGCGCCAGACCTCTACCTGAAGGTTTCACCGTTCATGTATGCCAACAAAATAAACGAACCGATATTGTTGATTCACGGCGAGGCTGATAACAATTCAGGGACATTCCCGATTCAATCTGAAAGATTGTTCGCCGCTCTGAAAGGATTCGGGGCCACGGCCAGGCTGGTCATGCTCCCGTACGAAAGTCACGGCTATTCTGCCAGAGAGTCCGTGTTTCATGTTCTGGCCGAAATGATTGAATGGTTCGACAGGTATGTAAAGAAAAAATGAGATAATATTGTTATCCACCGACCTGAACGATAAAAACTTTTCGATTCTGCACCTACAATTTTTCGCGTAATTTATAATCAATAGTAGTGACAACATTTGATTTTTCATTATCAAAATGTGTCTTTGTTCTTATGATTTAAGAATTCTTCAATATGTACAAAACGAGGATGAAAAATTTTCCACAGTTATTGTGCAAAAGTTTGTGGAAATCCTGGATGAAAAACCAACTATCATCTTGATATTTAACAAGATGTGGTAAATTGCACATTTTTTGTGCATCAAAAATTTTGAGCTTAATTTTAACTGTTTTATTATCACATGGTTAAAGTGAACAATGAAGGCCCGGACGGCTCAAAAGATCTACTATTCTGCCTATAAACTTTAACGTCGCCGACTAAAATGTTATGATATTAGAGATTGGCAAAGGAGAAAAAATGAAAAATCGTCGTACAAAATTTAATATCTTCATTTCTTTCATCACCTTTGCTTTGAGCCTGGTTATTTTCTGTTCTATATCAGCTGCGGGACAGCAACAGCTGCCTGCTCCGGGAAAGATTGAAGTCCGTTCGGTAGAACCGTTCGTTTACTGTTCTCTGGGTCGGGAAGGTTCTTTCTCAGAAATTGAATCCACGGTCGGCGAATTGATGCAGCACATGCAGAACCAGAACGTTTTCCCCACAGGGGCCATGATCGGCATCTATTACGGAAACGTCGGGATGAGCGACCCCGATAAAATGCGCTGGGAAATCGGATTTCCCATTAACGAACAGGCCCAGGTTCTGGCTCCTCTGGAGAAGAAACAGTGGCCATTTAGCCAGGTGGCGGTCTGTGTTCATCAGGGCCCATATGACACCATCGGGGAAACCATAACGAAAATTCAGGAGTGGCTGGAAGAAAACGGCTATTCTCAGGCGGGGCCCATTCTGGAAAGATACCTGGACCCGGATCCCTCTCGAGTCAGTTCCGGTGGCCCGAAAACTGAAATCTGGATACCCTGTGTTAAAAAGTAAGGTCGAGGAAAAGACAGCGGGCCCTTTTTCTTGAAGGCTTAATTCATATCATGGCTTTATCTTGGTAGGTGAAGGGAGTGTTTTTGCCAAGAACGGAGGCCAGCACCTACCAGAAGAAATACTACCTGTGTTCCAGGTCTTCGATCCGCCCCTGACCGTAACAGGCTTTTACGCAGATACCGCAGATGTACTGGCCGACCAACCCCCGGTCCCGGAAGTCTTTCAACTTGGCAAAGCAGGCCAGGTGGTCAAACTGAGAGGGGTCGTCTTTAATGGCCCTGGCCGGGCATACCTGCTGACAACGATGACAGTTTTCGCAACCGAAAGGCAGCGGTGAATCGGTCTTCAAGGGAAGATTGGTAAGAACGGTCACCAGGCGAAAACGCGCCCCAAAGATAGGATTAATTAGAAGGTTGTTTCTCCCCAGCCAGCCCAGGCCCGCCTTATGGCCAATTTTTTTATGTGATAGGTGGGCCCTTTGGTTCTTCCAATCAGTCACCTGGGAAGCAGCAATGGGCAGGGCCAGGAAGCCACGGGAGTTAAGCATAGCCGAAAGCTCCAGAGCGGCCCTATCCAGAAAGGCATTTAGTTGTCGGTAATGATGGAAATAGAGAGGGGTAGGTGCGTCCTCGATATCATCCAGGACAGAAAGCAACACTTCCTTGCCCAGAGAAACGGCATAATCATAGCGTTGGACTAAACCTGGAGACATAGAAAAAGTCGGCCGAATTTCCCTGATGTCGGCCACGCCAAACAGGTCAAGCCTGAGCTCTTCCAGGCAAAACTTCTTCAAGTTTTCATAATCGAGAACTTCAAGGGTTCTGAACATAGCTTCTCTATTTTATTGCCCCCGGCGCGGGAAGTCAAAACCAGGATTTCTGCCTTGAGATTTCGGCTACATAACAGAGATAGAGCTGGTCGGCAGTTTTCAAGGCTGTCTTAAAGAGAGCGGAATCAACTGGCCAGAGGCTGGCGCAGCCTGGCAGGCAACGAGCAACCTGGCAATATCAACCATCTTACAATTGATCAATAAAATGCGCCGCAGGGCTTGTTGACCGATATCGGATTTTGAAGTATATGTAAATTCCTGGACTCGAGGTCCTGAAGTTCTGCACATAAGTTAAGGAGAGAAGTCCATGACAGAAAAAACCCTGGCCATAATTAAGCCCGATGCCGTCAGAAAAAGAGTCGTGGGGAAAATCATCCAGAGAATAGAAGACGAAGGTTTTGATATTCTCGGTCTCAAGATGCTTCGCCTGAGCAAGGAAGAAGCGAAAAAGTTTTATTATGTGCATAAAGACAAGCCTTTCTACGAGAGTCTGACCGATTTCATGTCTTCCGGGCCGGTAGTCGTTCTGCTGCTGGAGAAAGAAAATGCCATCAAGCACTGGAGAGAGGTCATGGGGGCAACCGACCCGGCCCAGGCCAGACCGGGAACTCTGCGTCGCCAGTATGGGTTCTCGGTGGAAAGAAATGCCGTCCATGGCTCTGACGGCCCAGAGACCGCCGAATATGAAATTGGCTTTTTTTTCGGCTGATAACAGGGAAAAAATTATTTTTCGGCCCCAGACAAAAAATACTTGACAAAAACTAAATAAAGTTTTACATTTTTTGTGCGCCTTGGATGAGAATGAGAGTCAGGGGGTATTGTTCTTTCTTTTTCCATCCCTCTTGGTCTGTCATTCCTCCGGGCTGAAAAGCTTATAGGAGGTACCTACTATGCGTAAATCTTTTATTAAAGTCGTTGCCATCCTGGCCTGCCTGATTTTCACCATTAGCCTGGTGCCGGCAATGTATGCCGCCGAAAAAAGGATTTCCAAGGATGATCGGCTGATTCTGCAGAAACCCATAACCCTGCTGGTTTCGGTTTTCCCGTTCCTCGGCTCGGTCATTGACACCGGCAGCAAGTCCAGCACCAGCACCACGGTTAAAAAGAGCCTGAAGCCGACAGCTGAGATTCAGATCCCGACCAAGCCAAGCAACGACAGAGATTAAATATTTAGCCGAATCTAATCATATTAATTCGGTCACCCCTGGGGGTGAGAAATGGGTTTTCCTCTCACCCCCCTTATCCTCCCTTTGAGCAATTGACAAAAAACTCCTTACCTGGTTTATTTAAGGGGAGGATTTCCTTTATGGAAAGGTTTGTGAGGTCTGGTCTGCCGATACTTTTATTCTGTTTTTTTAACCTCTATTCATTTTCCCAGCCCAGACCCGCTCTCGATAAACCCCAGGAAAACTTCTCCCGGTTCTTATCAAGCGCTCAAAATTTTTTATCCGAGGGTCAGTATTCCCGGGCTCTTAAGGCACTTCAGCAGAGCCTGAGCCTGGCCCGGACAGCCGAGCAAAAAAGATCCGCCCTTTTCTTTCTGGCCGAGACCAATGCCAGCCTGGGGCAGATGCCCCAGGCCAGCGAAAGATACTTTCAATGCCTGGAATTAGCCAGAAAACTTGGCGATGCAGCTGCGGTTGAATATTGCCAGAAAACTATTGAAATAATCGATTTATTCAACAAGGCCAAGGACCTCCGCCAATATAAAAAGTATTCAGAAGCTATCGAAGTCCTGGATAGAGCCATAGCCATCTGTAATGCGATTAGAAACGATACTCTAAAGATGAAGTGCCTGCGCAGGAAAAGCTTATGCCTGCTTGATACGAACGATTCAGAAAATTATTTAAAAGCAAACCTTGAGGCAAATGGAATCGCCAAAAAATTGAAAAATTCCTATGAGATTATAATCACGCTAAATAACATTGGCCATTGGTATTTTATTAATAATAATTTAACTCTTGCCGTCGACTATTTTACCCAGGCGATTTCTTACATCAATGAGGATACCCAGCCCCAGGATATTTTTGACATATATTATAACCTTGGCACCGTTTATAATGAGATTGGCAATTTCAATAAGTCCATTGAATACTTCAGCAATGCTCTGAATTTAATTTCCCAGGATAAGACTAATCCGTATTATTCGGCAACCCTTAACAATCTCGGCTTTGGTTATATTAAAAAGGGATTGGCTAATGGCAGCCGGGAAGATTATGACCGGGCCTTTGAATATTTTTCCCAGGCGCAGGCGATCGCCGCCGAAAGCGGCAACAAAAACTACCAAGTGGCTTTCTTAAACAACCTCGGCTCGCTCAAAGCCCATCTGGAAGAAAACCTGGACGCCCT
>JAOAIU010000069.1 GCA_026414545.1 Candidatus Saccharicenans sp. | reverse complement strand
AGATGTGTATAAGAGACAGGTCTTCCCCCGCGAGGGTGAACCCACCGAGCTGACCGAGCTTCGGGTCATCTATGACGAAAACAACCTTTACCTCGGCCTCTTCTGTGCCGATAGCCAGCCGGCCAGGATCTCGGCCAACACCATGGCTCACGACGCCTTTGACGACGAGGAAACCGGCGACGATACGGTCAAAGTGCTGCTCGACCCTTTTCTCGATAAGCGCAATGCCTACGTCTTCATAGTCAATGCCCGCGGTGCCCGGAGTGAGGGTCTGGCCTTCGGCGAGCATTCCAGCCTGGACTGGGATGGCATCTGGGACGCCCGGGGCCGCATCCGCCCCGACGGCTGGAGCGCCGAAATTAAGATCCCGTTTAAGACGATTTCCTTCAAGCCCGACCTCCCCCACTGGGGCCTCAATGTCGAAAGGTACATCCCCAGAAAGCAGGAGACCATACGCCTGGCCGCGGTCCGGCAAGACAACTTTTTTAACAACGCTGCTGAAGCCGCCCGCCTCGAGGGCCTCCGCGACCTGAAGCTCGGGCTGGGCATCACCTTTCGTCCCTACGGAACCTCAAGGGTGTTAAAAAATCATGTCGCACCCGAAAGCACCGATTATCAGTGGGACGGCGGTTTCGATATCTACAAGAATTTCACGCCCAACTTCGTAGGCGCACTCAGCTACAACACTGACTTTGCCGAAACCGAGGTGGATGAGCGACGCATCAACCTCACCCGCTTTCCGCTTTACTTTCCCGAGAAAAGAACCTTCTTCCTGGAAGGCTCGGAAATCTTCAGGTTTGGCTCCACCAGCACCGAGACCTTTTCCCCGTTCTTCAGCCGGCGGATAGGGCTTTACCAGGGACAGCAGGTGCCGCTCCTGTTCGGGGCCAAGGCCTTTGGCCGTCTCGGCAACACCAACCTGGCCTTTATCGACGTCATGACCGACCGCTTCTCCAGCCTGGGGCTTTCCCGCCAGAATTTTTTTGCCGGTCGCATCTACCAGAACATCCTGGCTGAAAGCAAGGTCGGGCTAATTTTCACCTCGGGCAGCCCCACCGGGGAAAAGAACACCCTGGCTGGCTTTGACCTCACCTACCAGACCTCGCGCTTCCGCGGAAACCGGAATCTGGCCATCGGGGGCTGGTATGTTTACAACTGGAACTCAGTCGCCGCCGGGCATCACCAGGCCTTTGGTTTCAAGATAGATTACCCCAACGACCTCTGGGACGTGGTCACTTCCTATTCTTATTTCGGGGATGGAGTTGACCCGGGACTGGGCTTCCTGCCGCGGCCGGGCGTCCAGAGCTATTCATTCGGAATGGCCTATATGCCCAGGCCGGAAAAGGGGTTCATCGGCCGGACCATCCGGCAGTTTTTCCATGAGCTGAGGTTAAACTTTTACTGGGACCTGGCCGGAAGGCTCGAGACCAGGAGTATCTCCATTAACCCCTTTGACTTCCAGACGGAAAGCGGTGAGCATTTTGAATTTTCCATCACCCCGAAACGGGACGTATTGCCCTACGATTTTGAGGTGGCTGACGGTGTCTTCATACCGGAGGGCGGCTATAATTTCACCGAGTTCAATCTGGAGTTCAGGTCGGCTTCTCATCGACCGGTAAGCCTGAATGTTGAGCACAGGTTCGGCGATTTTTATTCCGGCCGGCTCAACCAGACCGAGCTCGGGCTGAATTTAAGGCTGAGGGGCTATGCTACGCTCGGAGTCAGCACCGAGTTTGTCCGCGGCAACCTGCCCCAGGGCCGCTTCAGCGAGAACGTGGTCCAGGTCAAAGCCGACCTTTTCCTCTCGCCGCGGCTCGGCCTGATGAATTATATTCAGTACGATGACGTATCGAGGGAACTGGCCATCAACGTCCGTTTTCGCTGGGAACTCAGCCCGGGGAACATCATCTACCTGGTTTATAACAAGAACTGGGAGCGGAGCTGGGACCCGGGGAGCCGCTTCCTGCCGCTCCAGGAGCGCGGGGTCTTTAAGATCCAGCTTTCCATCCGCCCCTGAAAAAGGGGGACACACTCTCGTGTCCCAAATTATCTATGATATAAAATAGCTTTAGTCGATTATCCGATAAAAGGAGTAAAAAAATGAGACGGGAAAAAAGGGGGACACGAGAGTGTGTCCCCAATTATTTCATTTATTCACTATCGCTCATCCTGGTGTTGTTCTTTAGTGCCTGCCAGAAGAAGACGGCTGGCGTCATTTACCTGGACGAGCTCGGGGTTGAGCACGTAACCGCCGGCTGGGGCGAAAGCCAGGCAAATAAATCAATAGATGGCAATCCCCTGACCATATCCGGTCAGGTTTTTGAACGCGGCCTGGGCACCCATGCCGAGAGTAATTACCGGATAAAGCTGGACGGCAAGGCCCTGAGCTTCAGGGCTCTGGTTGGCGTTGATGACGAAATCAAGAAAACCGAGCGCGGCGCTGAACGGGCCTCGGTTGAATTCATCCTTTCCGGTGGCGATAAAGCTGGCAACAAAAAAGTTCTCTGGAAAAGCGGCGTAATGAAGTGTGGAGAGACAGCCCAGGAGGTCAATGTCAGCCTGAAAAACCTCATTTATCTTGACCTGACTGTTACCGACGCTGGGGACGGCATCGGCTATGACCATGCCGACTGGTGTGAAGCCCGGATAGAATATCGTGGGGCCAGGCCCGAACCGGTTAAGCCTTATGTGGCAGAACCTTATATCCTGACGCCGCCGCCCTCACCCGAGCCGAAAATCAACGGACCAAAAGTTTTAGGTGTCCGCCCAGGCTCGCCATTTCTCTATACCATCCCGGCCACCGGCGAACGGCCGATGACTTTCGAGGCCGAAGGATTGCCCGGCGGTCTTAAACTCGATGGCTCAACCGGCCGCATTACCGGCTTTATCGATAAACCAGGAACCCATGACGTTAAGCTCGTCGCCAAAAACAGCCTGGGCACGGCGGTAAAAATGCTGCGCATCGAAGTCGGTGATAAAATTTGCCTCACTCCCCCCATGGGCTGGAATTCCTGGAACTGCTGGGGCTGCTCGGTCACAGATGAAAACGTCCGTCAGAGCGCCCGGGCCATGGTGGAAAAAGGTCTCATCAACTATGGCTGGACCTACATCAACATTGACGATTGCTGGCACGGTAAACGCAATCCCAAAACCGGCGAAATCACCTCCAATGAAAAGTTCCCGGATATGAAAGCTCTGGCCGACTATGTCCACAGCCTGGGCCTGAAGATCGGCCTTTACACCGACTGCGGTCCAAAAACTTGCGCCGGTTATGAGGGCAGCGAAAACCACGAAGAACAGGACATCATGACCTACGCCAAATGGGGCTACGATTACGTCAAAATTGACTGGTGCTACTGCGAGGGCAAAGACCCGCGGGTAGCCTATAAGAAATTCGGCGAGGCCATGGCCAAGGCTCCCCGTGACATCGTCTTCAGCATCTGCAACTGGGGCCGCGAAAATCCCTGGGAATGGGGCGAAAGCGTCGGCGGTAACCTGTGGCGCACCACCGGCGACATCACCGACACCTGGGCCAGCATGGCCGGCATCGGATTCGGGCAGGCTGGACTCTCTAAGTACGCCGGACCAGGCCACTGGAACGACCCTGATATGCTGGTGGTGGGCAAGGTCGGCTGGGGGCCGCAGCTCCGCCCGAGCCGCCTGACGCCCGACGAGCAGTACACCCACATCAGCCTGTGGTGCCTGCTGGCGGCGCCGCTTCTCATCGGCTGCCCGATCGAGCAGCTTGATGATTTCACCATGGGCCTTCTGACCAACACCGAGGTGCTGGAAGTGAATCAGGATCCACTCGGTCGCCAGGCAGACCGAGTAGTTGAGGGCGATGGCTACCAGGTCTGGGCCCGTGACCTGGAAGATGGTTCAAAAGCGGTGGGCCTGTTCAACCTGGATGCCTACGAGTTCAAAAAGGTAAAGGTCGATTTTTCGGCCCTGGGGCTTGAGGGCGGCTCCTACCGGGTGCGCGACCTATGGCGCCAGAAGGACCTGGGTCAATTCAGCGGGAGCTTCGAAGCTGAGGTCGCCCCGCACGGTGTCGTCCTGGTCAAAATAGTAAAATAAATAAAAAAGGGGGACACGAGAGTGTGTCCCCCTTTTATAGGGTATCCCACTCGATCTTCACGCGGCGCAGGGCGTAGCCGACTTCGCGCATATAATCGCCGTAGCAGGTCATCCAGTGGAAGCCCGGCATCCGCCTGGCCAGGAGCTCGCTATCTTTGCTGAAGCTGACCTCAACCTGCGAGCGGCAGATGGGCAGGAACGGGGCTTCCTCAATTTTGCCGAGCAAGCCCACCCAGCGCTTTGATTCGAAATCAGGGATGATGTTGGTAACCACCTGGCCCCGGCGCATCTCCACCTTGGGTGCCGCCCCGTAATCCGATTCAAAGTGGGTCAAGATTCGAGCCGCCTCCAGGCTTTTTCCGTCCATACGCCTAGGGGCGGTGCAGTGGGCCAGGGTGATTATTCCTTCGTGCGGGTAAGTCGGGTCATTCAGGAAAACCGGCTTCCCGGCGATATTGGCCAGCAGCACACCCGAAGGAATAACCACGAAGTCCGATTCGCAGAAGGCCAGGTAGCCGGCATCGTTCAGCAAACTCAACGTCAGGCAGGCCGTGGTCTCGGCAATGGGCATGATGGTCCCCATACAGGCGTTGATGGTTATTGCCCGACAATCAGCCCTCTTCATCAGAGCGACGAACACCTCTTCCAGGAGGAAGGCGTTGCGGACGAAATCAAGGCCGGTTTCGAGCCTGGTCCCGGGCAGCTTAAGGTAATCGCTGGCCCGGCCTTCGGCCCGCTTTACAGCGGAGGCATCCCGGCGGGCTTCAGCAATAATCTGGCCAAGCTCGTCGTAGGAAACTGTCTTTATGTCAAATTTCCACTTCTGCTCGACCAGCCTGGGGACCACCCCGGGAGGCTGGGCCCAGGCGTCCGGACCGCCAACCGCGACTATTCCTGCACCGAGCGTATTGCGCAGCCCGCAGAGCGACCGCAGCCGCCACAGCAGCTCGTCCTGGCTGTCTATGACTACATCGCTGTCGTCAACCCGCTCCAGGGCCTGGTGGTCGGTATGCTGCCTCAGGTAGCGCGGGCTGATGATTTCATACCAGAGGTAGACCGGGCCGGTGCGGTGCCGACAGAAGAAGATGAGGTCTTTTCCCGTTTCTTCCAGCTTGCGGAATATATCCAGCCAGCCGCCGGCGGCATAGACGATTACGGCGTCGGCCTGGTCGAGGTCAGCTTTAGCCTGGGCGAGCTCCGAGGCCGCGCGCACCGCTGAAACCGGGAGAAATTCAACCGGGAAATCGGCTTTTTTCTTGAGGCCATCCAGTTCGCGGCTGATGCGGGCCACCTCCTCCCCTGCCTCCCTCATGGTCTGGATTCCACCCCAGGACCGCCAGCTTGTCTGGTGAGCTCGCTCGGGCGTGCTGAAGACCAGGACCGGTTTTACCTTAAGGGCCAGACGTGGGTCAGCCTTTAGCTCCCCTGCTGTCGCCCCGTTGGCCGATAGCTTCGCCCAGGATAGGTTTTTTAACCCGAGCGTCCCGAGGGTCGTCAGGCCAACTCCCTGCAGGAAGCTCCGCCTGGAAAGCGCGCCCCCAACTTGCCGGCTCACTCCGCCTGCCGGGCAGCACCACTTGTAGTTACTATGTAACAAATTATTGTGCCTTTTACTCACGATCTTTTGCTTGTTCTTTTTTATATTATATCATTTTCTAATCCCCACATATCTTCCTTAATTCAACATTAAGACGAGCTTCTATGAATTTCTCTATTCTAATCCTAATTATTTTATTTGGCAGAAAGTTTAAGCTCTTGACAAAATATGTTGAGATATTTTAGATAATTTATTTGAGCCGTTTAGTCAAATAATCTTATTGGAGGCAAGATGAATTTAATAGAAATCGTAAAAGGTTTTTATGAATCGCAGGGATTCCAAGTTACCATAAAAGATCCGACATTTATTATCGCAGAAAATAGATTATACGGAGATGAAATCGATGAAGTATGCGTATGGCTACTCACATCAGAACTAAGGAAAGATAAACCTATTATTATATTAGAAGAAGAATATTTATCTAGATTTCGTGGAATTATTAAAAAATATCCCGGTGCCAAATTAAGGCTACTTGTTGATACTACCGAAGGACTTTCACCAGACTTTAGATCCAAAGCATATAACGAATGTAAAGTAAGAATTCAAGTTCCAGTTCAATTTTTTGATACGCCATTTAGCTGGGAAGTTGCTGAAAATGCCGCCTCTGCTACTAAAGAATTGAGCGAATCAGCCAGGAAAAATGAAAAAAGACGAGTGCAACAGCCATATATAAAAAAATCTGCACCAGAAACCAGTGGTTTTGATCTAGTTTCTGATATG
>JAOAIU010000049.1 GCA_026414545.1 Candidatus Saccharicenans sp. | reverse complement strand
GCCTCAAATCAGAAATCACTTGCCTGAAAAAGATCTTCCGGAGGGACCGGAAGACGGCCGGAGCCAGTGGCCGTTTCTCCTCCATCCCGAATTCAGAATCCAGGAGGCTGAACTATTCTGTTTCATTCCGCGGCTAAAATTGGTATAAATAACCGCGGCGACTCTGTTGACCGGGGCGAACGGGTAACGAAAGTTGTGATGTATCCTTGAAATAGACGGAGGTGGTTTATGACCGGTAAGCTTGTGCTCAGGCATGTCCTCAAGGGATTTTTTATCATGTCGCTGGCCGTTTTAATCTGGATAGTGCCCTATCTGGCGGGCCAGCTCAGACTCAGTGATGATGATTTAAGCCGGTTTCAGTTCAGGAATCTCGGTCCCTTCCGGGCCGGTTCCTGGGTGACCTGCTTTGCCGTGCCCGATTTTCCAGCGGAAGCCCATCTTTATACTTTCTACGTTGGAACCAGGAACGGCGGTGTCTGGAAAACCACCAATAACGGCACTACCTTCGAACCAGTCTTTGATGGGCAGAGCCACCTATCCATCGGGGCTCTGGCCCTGGCCTCCTCCAACCCGGAAATCGTCTGGGTGGGAACGGGAGAAGCCTATTGCGCCCGCAGTTCGCAGAGCGGTGACGGCGTTTATAAATCGACCGACGGCGGCCGGACCTGGAAGCAAATGGGTCTTGGCGACTCTCACCACATACCCAGGATAATAATACATCCCAGCAACCCGGATATCGTTTACGTGGCCTCCATGGGTCATCTTTTTACACCCAATGCCGAACGCGGAGTGTTCAAGACCGAAGATGGCGGTCAGACCTGGAAAAGGGTTCTTTACATCAACGATAAGGTCGGGGTAATAGACCTGGTCATGGACCCTTCCAATCCTGAGGTGCTATATGCCGCCACCTACGACAAGCTCCGGTTGCCCTGGCATTACGAAGCCGGGGGGCCGGAAAGCGGAATTTATAAGACCACTGACGGCGGGCGCACCTGGAAAAGGCTGACCGGCGGATTACCTACCGGATACGTCGGCCGTATCGGAATCGACATTTATCGTAAGAATCCTCAGGTGCTGTATGCTGTGGTTGAAAATTTCCGTCAACCAACTGAGGACGAAGTGGCGGCGGCCCGCAAAGCCGGACGTCAGGCCCGCCCGGTTCCGCTGGGCGAAGTCTACCGGACTGAAAATGGCGGCCAGACCTGGGTCAAAGTTAACAGCGGGAAAGAACCGCTGGCCAACAAGGCACCTTATTCTTTTAATCAACTGTACATTGCTCCTGACAACGATCAAGTCCTGTACATAACAGGAGTGACCCTGGCCAGCTCAGTGGACGGGGGGAAAACCTGGCGAGATGCCGACTGGCCGCCCCGTGTTCTATTCCAGTCGGCCTTTGGCGATGTCAGGACTCTGTGGATTGATCCGCAGAATTCGAAAAGGATTCTTTTCGGCAGCGACGGCGGGGTTTATGTTACCTATGATGGCGGAAAAACCTGCCACCATTTTTACAACCTGCCCCTGGGCG
The DNA here is from genome assembly GCA_026414545.1 of Candidatus Saccharicenans sp. Classification (GTDB taxonomy): domain Bacteria; phylum Acidobacteriota; class Aminicenantia; order Aminicenantales; family Saccharicenantaceae; genus Saccharicenans. The sequence goes on along the minus strand of JAOAIU010000049.1, from coordinate 48,593 downwards.
AAATCTATGCCCTGAGCGTGGATATGGACGAACCCTACAATATCTATGCCGGTCTCCAGGACCACGATTCCTGGAAGGGCCCGTCCAACTCCTGGTCCGGACAGGTAAACCTCGGCGACTGGGTGACGGTCGGGGGCGGAGACGGGATGTACAACGTGGTTGACCCGGCCGACAGCCGCTGGGTTTACAACTGCCGGGAATTCGGGAACTTTTTCCGGCTCGACCAAAAGACCGGAACCCGCCAGCGCATTCAGCCCGCCAGGAGCCAGGATAAAGAACCTTACCGCTTTAACTGGACGCCACCGATTCATCTTTCACCCCATAATAGCTCCATCGTCTATATCGGGGCCCAGGTGCTGCTGCGTTCTCTAAACCGGGGCGATAACTGGGAAGAGATCAGCCCGGACCTGACCACCAACGATAAGGGCAAGCAGGGCGGGGCCGGGAACATAACCTTCTGCACCATCACCACCATTTCCGAGTCGCCGCGGAAGCCGGGTGTGGTCTGGGTGGGTACCGATGACGGGAAGGTACAGGTGACGACCAACGGCGGGGCCAGCTGGACCGACTGCACCCCGGCCCTGGCCAGAGCCGGAGCTCCGGCTCATCTCTGGGTAAGCCGGGTCCTGGCCTCTCCTCATGACCCGGGCACGGCTTTTGTGGCCAAGAGCGGTTTCCGGAATGATGATTTTAAGCCCTATCTTTTCAGAACTTCCGATTATGGCCGTAGCTGGACCCTGGTTTCGGCTGGACTTCCGGACAGCCCGGTCAACGTGATAGTCCAGGACGCCAGAAACCCTGACCTGCTGTTTGCCGGAACAGACAACGGTCTTTTTGTTTCCTTGGACCAGGGGAAAAACTGGCTTCCGTTTCTGAACAACATGCCCAGGGTCAAGGTGACTGACCTGGTGATTCACCCGCGCGAGGCCGACCTGGTGGTCGGGACTTATGGGCGGGGGATCTGGATCGCCAATATCTGGCCGCTGAGGGAAATGAAAGCAGAAATTCTAAATGAACCGGTCCATCTGTTTACCATCAGGCCGGCCATTCAGAAACAGTACCCCGTTTTCGGCAATTATCATCTGTCAGGCGATAGCCATCTTTTCACTCCTAACGAGCCTGATGAAGTGGTCATACATTATTACCTGAGGGAAGGGGTCAGTGAAAAAGTTAAGATCAGCATATATGATGCGGAGAAAAAGCTACTGCGGGAATTTGAAGGCCCTGGCCAGGCCGGGCTTAACCGGGCAAGCTGGGATATGAGAACGGCCGGAAACGGGAGACCCGGCCCGAGGGTTGAGCCAGGGAAGTATTTTGTGGTTCTGCAGGCCGCCGGGATCAAACTTGAACGACCGGCCTTAATCAAGAAAAGGATCAGCTGGACTTTAGGCCCGCAGCCGGTCGTCCTGAGTAGCGATGACCGGCAGGATAATTTTGAAGAGTAATTGGAGCTTTTAAGGAATAAAATATTTTATGGTCGGCCATAAATCAGCTATGATGTTGGTAATAGGCCAGAGAGACAAGAATCAAGGAGGTCGTGATGTCAGGATTAATCATGAGGAAGAAAACGCTGGTGGTTTTTTGCCTGCTGCTCGGAGCCTGGCTGTTTTCAGCCTGTTCCGGTGAGAAGAAGGATTATTCCATCAAGCCGGTCAATCTGACCGATGTCCGCTTTGCTGATGGCTTCTGGAGTTCCAGAATAGAAATCAACGGAAAGGTTACCATCCCGCATTCTTTCCGGCAGAGCGAAGAAACCGGCCGGATCAAGAATTTTGAGATTGCGGCCGGGATGGCTGAGGGTGATTTCTGTACCCGTTATCCCTTTGACGATTCCGACATTTACAAGACGATTGAAGGGGCTTCCTACCAGATGATGCTCAAGCCCGACCCGGAGCTCGATAAGTATCTGGATGGCTTGATCGCCAAAGTGGCCGCCGCCCAGGAGAAGGACGGTTACCTTTACACTGCCCGCACCATCAAGAACAAGGGCGGAAAAATCCCGCTGGAAGAATGGGTGACTGACAAGAGATGGGAAAGAGAACAGGATGCCCATGAACTTTACAATGCCGGTCACCTCTATGAAGCAGCCGTGGCTCATTACCTGGCTACCGGCAAGAGGACACTGCTGGAGGTGGCCCTGAAAAATGCCGAACTGATATTAAAGGACTTTGGTCCCGGAAAGGTGATGTTGCCGCCCGGACATCAGGAAATTGAAATCGGACTGGTCAAGCTTTACCGCCTGACTGGAAAGAAAAAGTACCTTGACCTGGCGAAATTTTTCCTGGACCAGCGAGGGAACAAGGAAGGTCATAAGCTTTATGGTTTCTATTCTCAGGACCACCTTCCGGTCCGGCAACAGAAAGAAGCCGTTGGTCATGCCGTCCGGGCTGCTTACATGTATTCAGGCATGGCTGACGTGGCAGCCCTGACCGGCGACCAATCCCTGGTCCAGGCCCTGGATAGTCTGTGGGAAGACGTGGTCTACCGGAAAATTTACCTGACCGGCGGCATCGGTTCCACCGGTGCCTGGGAAGGCTTCGGGCCGGCTTACCAGCTTCCTAATGGCTCAGCCTATGCTGAAACCTGCGCCTCCATTGCCAATGCTCTATGGAATTACCGGATGTTCCGCCTTCACGGCGAGGCCAAGTACCTGGACGTTTTTGAACGTATCCTTTACAACGGCTTCCTGTCCGGGATTGCCCTGACCGGCGACCGGTTCTTCTATGCCAATCCGCTGGCTTCCTTCGGTCAGCATGAAAGAAGCTCCTGGTTCGGTTGTGCCTGTTGCCCGCCGAACATCGCGCGCTTCATTCCGCAGCTCGGGCAGTATGTCTATGCCACCTCGGGCGATAAACTTTACGTCAACCTGTTCGCTCAGAGCCGGAGCCAGGTGGAGATGTCTGACCTGAAAGTGGAGCTGGAGCAGGAAACCGAATACCCCTGGAAAGGGGACATCAGAATAAAGGTTAACCCGGCCAGAGAAGACGATTTCACCATCATGCTGCGTATTCCTGGTTGGGCTCTGGGACAACCCATTCCAGGAGATCTCTATCGCTATGCCGATAAGAAAGAGTCCAGGCCGGTGGTCAAGGTCAACGGACAGGAAGTGGCCCTTAACCTGGAAAATGGTTTCCTGCCGATTACCAGAAAATGGAAAGCCGGCGATACCATAGACCTCAGCCTCCCCCTGGAACCCCGCCCGGTCCTGGCCCACGAAAAGGTTAAAGATGATGCCGGATTGGTGGCCGTGGAAAGGGGGCCGCTGGTCTATTGCGCCGAGTGGCCAGATAACGGCGGGCGGGTCAGCAACCTGTTGATTCCCGACGGCGCGGCCCTGACCTCAGAATTCCGTAGCGACTTGCTCGGGGGTCTAATGGTGGTCAAGGCGGCGGGCCGGGCCTACCGGATGGAGAAAGAAAAAGTCGTGGTCCAGGATAAAGAAATAACCCTGATTCCGTACTATGCCTGGGCCCACCGGGGACGGGGAGAAATGGCCGTCTGGCTGGCCCGGGAAGAGGGCCGGGTTCGTCCAACGCCGGAACCTTCTCTGGCCTCCAGGGCTAAGGTGGGAGCTTCGGAAGGGGCTCGGGGAGCCAGGTTTATAAACGACCAGTATGAGCCCACCAGTTCCATAGACCACTCGGTCGGTTACCTTCACTGGTGGCCCAAAAAGGGAACAACAGAATGGGCCAGCTATGAGTTCCCGACTCCAGTCCGGGTGTCGGAAGCAGCCGTTTACTGGTTCGATGATACCGGCCTGGGCGAGTGTCGGGTGCCTGAATCCTGGAAGCTCTATTACAAAAAGGGCAACGACTGGGTACCCGTTAAGAACCTGAACCCCTACGGCCTGGAGAAAGATAAATACAACGTGGTAAAGTTTTCGCCAGTGGTTACCACTGCTCTCAAAATCGAAGTCAAGAGCCAGGAGAAGTTTTCGGCCGGCATCCAGGAATGGCGGCTGAAATAAGCCTTCAGCTTGAAGGCGAGAAATCGCCGGGTAGTTCTGCCCGGGCGGTGGAGGCCTGCCTCTGAGGCTGAACGTCGGGTTAGCTACTGGCCAGAATGTCCTGATAAGGTAGTGGTGACCAGGAGGGAATTCGACCAGCGAAGAGAGTAGACTGAAACCTGAACGAGGAGAGCAGAAGCCGGCAGCGCAATGAAGGAGCCGGACTTGATTCAGCAGGGGGTGAGGGGCTTAGGGGCCTCGGGCCTGGCCGGGACCGACCAGGCCGGATTGGCTGGAAGTGGAGAAGCAGAACGAAATGGGCCGGTTATCAGTCAGGGAAAAAGTGCCTGCCTCTGGCTGCCGTTTCTGACGAATTATTACGGACAGAATTTTTTAAATTTGGCTAATAGAACGAAATTTAGTGAACCAGGTAACTTCTTGAGGAGGAAAGAATGAGAGCCAGCCATTATTTTAAGCCTAAGAATAGCCAACCTCGCCTTGTTTTTAAGAAATCAAAAAAATGCCGCGGGCTGGTCTTGTTGGTTTTTGCCCTGGCCCTGCTCTTTTCACTGGCCCGGTTGGCCCCGGCCGCTGACCAAGAAAAACAATTGCTGCCCAACCCCTCCTTCGAAGAGGTGAAAGACGGGAAGCCAGTGGGCTGGCGGCCGGTCACTTACCAGCAGGAAGCGACCTTTTCGATGGACAGGACCGCCAGAACCGGTTCCTGGAGTCTGAAAATCAGTTCGGAAAAGGGAGCGGATGCTTCCTGGTCGGCCCAGGTCAGGGTTCTTCCCTTTGCCAGGTACAGGTTTACCGGTTGGGTTAAAACTGAGAATATCAAGTCCCAGGATGGCAAGGGGGTTCTTTTTAATGTTCACGGCCTGGAAAAATTTCAGACCCGGGCCCTGAGCGGCAGCAACGACTGGACCCGGCTGGAAATGGTGATAGAGACTGAGCTGAATGATGTTCTGCAGATTAACTGCCTGTTCGGCGGCTGGGGAAAGGTAACCGGCCAGGCCTGGTTTGATGACCTGAGCCTGGAATTGCTTTCGGCCCGGAAACTCAGGCCGCAGGCGACTGTTTATCCAGACCAGAAATTAACGCCGGTTTCTCCCTACATTTATGGTCAGTTTATCGAGCATCTGGGGCGATGCATTTACCAGGGGATCTGGGCCGAGATGCTGGAAGACAGGAAGTTCTTTCAGCCGGTAGGAACGGCGGATTCTCCCTGGAAGATAATTGGTGAACCGCACTCCGTCCACATGAATCCCCTTCTGACCTTGGCCGGGGTCCCGGTGCCTGAAATTCGGTTAAAGGGTAACGGCCAGGAAGCCGGGATTTATCAGGAAGGGCTAGCCCTGCGAAAGGGAAGAAAATATACCGGGCGCATTGTCCTGGCCGGGGACCCGGGAGTCCTGCCTCTGACCATCAGGCTGGTCTGGGGTGAAGGGAAAGAGAACGGCCAGGTGCAGGAAATTAATAACATCAGCCCGGATTATAATAAATATTATTTCAGCTTCACGGCCGGGACTGATACCGATAACGGGCGTCTGGAAATCGTCAGCCGGGGCCGCGAAGCTTTCCGGGTAGCTGCCGTCTCCCTGATGCCGGCTGATAACCTGGAAGGCTTCCGGCCCGAGGTGATCAAAGTGCTGCGGGAGCTCAATTCCCCCGTCTACCGCTGGCCGGGCGGGAATTTCGTATCCGGTTATGATTGGCGGGATGGAATCGGCGATCCCGACCGGCGGCCGCCAAGAAAGAATCCGGCCTGGCAAGGAATTGAACACAATGATGTGGGTATTCATGAGTTCATGGCTTTCTGCCGGTTGGTGGGGGCTGAGCCCTACATCGCCGTCAACAGCGGCCAGGGAAATGAGACCATGGCTGCCGACGAGGTAGAATACGTTAACGGCTCTGCCGACACCCCGATGGGCCGGCTCAGGGCTCAGAACGGTCACCCCCAACCCTTTAACTGTCGCTTCTGGTCCATAGGCAACGAGATGTACGGCGACTGGCAGCTGGGCCACATGCCGCTTTCGGATTATATCAGGAAGCATAACCGTTTGGCCGGGGCCATGAAGGCCCGGGACCCGAATATCAAGTTGATTGCCGTGGGAGCGGTTGGCGACTGGAGTCGGGGCATGCTGGAGGCCTGCGCTGACCACATGGATTACATCAGCGAGCATTTCTACGTGGGCGAACGCCCCGGTCTACTGAGTCATGTTTACCAGGTGCCCCGGGCCATAAGGAGAATTGCCGAGGCCCACCGCCAGTACCGGAAGTCAATTCCTCAGCTAAAAGGGAAGGACATCCGGATTGCCCTGGACGAGTGGAACTACTGGTACGGGCCGTATGTTTATGGCGAGCTGGGCACCCAGTATTTCCTGAAGGATGCCCTGGGAATTGCGGCCGGGCTGCATGAATATTACCGCCAGGCTGACATCATCTACATGGCTAACTACGCCCAGACGGTTAACGTCATCGGGGCTATCAAGACTTCCAAGACCGAAGCGGTGTTCGACACCACCGGTCTGGTGTTGAAGATGTATCGCAATGAATTCGGCACGGTACCGGTTAAAGTGACTGGCCGACCCGAACCGCTGGACGTTATGGCCGCCTGGAAAGATGACGGAAAGACCCTGACCCTGGCCGTGGTCAACCCTACAGCGGAAAGACAGACCCTGGCTCTGACCTTGAGCGGGTTCCCGGTTAAAGGCGTCGAGAAAATTCTGAGAATTACCGGGCCGCATGAGAAGGCTCACAACGTCCCCGGACAAAAGCCGGAAGTGGACATTACCATGGTTGACGAAAAATTTGACCCGCAGCGCCTGCCATTGCCACCGTTGAGCGTCACCCTGTATGTGCTGAAATAAAAACCCTACTAAAATAGTAGGGTTTGATACCTGGCCGGCCGCGGTATTCAGGCCCGCCGGGCGGAGTTTTTGGTAGTCTATATGGTAAAATCGGCCTGGAGAGGAAAAATGAAAAGAATGATATTGGCCTGTCTGCTCGTTTCAACCATGGTATTTTCAGCCTGCGAAAAGCCTCCTTCGGCCCCGGAGAGTGCCGGCCGCGATTATCCCATACAGCCGGTTAATTTCTGGGAGGTGAAGGTAACCGACGAGTTCTGGGCTCCCAGGATGGAAACCAACCGACTGGTAACCGTGCCTTATCTCTTTCGAATGAACGAGGAAACAGGCCGGGTTGATAATTTCCGGATAGCTGCCGGCCTTAAGAAGGGTAAGCATACCGGGAAGAGGTACAACGATTCCGATGTCTATAAAGCCATAGAAGCGGCTGCCTATACCCTGAAGACTCATCCCGACCCGGAGCTGAAACGCCGGATAGATGAGCTGGTGGAGCTGATCGCCAGGGCCCAGGAGCCGGACGGCTATCTTTTTACCGCCAGGACCATCGACCCGAAGAACCCGGCCCCGGGCTCAGGGGTCGAAAGATGGTCCAATCTCCGGGTGAGCCACGAGCTTTATAACCTGGGACACCTGTATGAAGCGGCTGTGGCCTATTTCCAGGCTACCGGCGAGAAAAACCTCCTGGAGGTGGCAGTAAAGAACGCCGACCTCCTGGTGCGGACTTTTGGCCCCGGCAAGCGGCGAGGTTTTCCGGGCCATCAGGAGGTTGAAATCGGGCTGGTCAAGCTCTACCGGGTCACCGGTAATCAAGATTACCTGAAGCTGGCCAAATTTTTCCTGGATGAGCGGGGCCATTACCACGGAGGCGAGGTCTATCCACCCACTTCTCCCTTTCACATCTATAATTCCGAAGAATACCTGCAGAACCATAAGCCGGTGCTGGAGCAGACCGAAGCGGTGGGCCACGCGGTCAGAGCTACCTACATGTACAGCGGAATGATGGACGTGGCCGCGGTTGGCGGTTATCCGGAATATGCCAGGGCCAGCCGAACCCTCTGGGAAAACGTGGTCGGACAGAAACTGTACCTGACCGGTGGAATTGGTTCCACCGGTGAGTATGAAGCTTTCGGACCGGGCTATGACCTGCCCAACGAAAGTGCTTATGCTGAGACCTGTGCGGCCGTGGGTAACGTCTTCTGGAACCAGCGTCTTTTCCAGATGGAGGGGGACGGCCGATACGTGGACGTGCTGGAAAGAATTATCTATAACGGGCTGCTGTCCGGAGTCGGGCTCTCCGGTGACCGCTTTTTCTACCAGAACCCGCTGGCTTCCAGGGGTAAGTATGAAAGGAGCAGCTGGTTTGAAGTGGCCTGCTGCCCGGCCAATGCCGCCCGTTTTCTGGCCACTTTTCCCCAGTACATATATGCCCATTCCTGGCAGGAAGTATTTGTCAACCTTTATGTCAATTCCACTACCCAGTTTGACTTTCAGAATACCAGGCTGGAAATAGTCCAGGAAACCAAGTATCCCTGGCTGGGCCAGGTAAAGGTCGGGGTTAACCCCTCCCGGGTCCGGGAATTTGTCCTCTGCCTGCGAATTCCCGGCTGGGTTCAGGGGAGGCCGGTTCCTTCTGACCTCTACCAATACCTTGACGGGGAATCTGGGCAGGTGGTGGTCAGGCTGAACCGAAAGGTCATCCCGGTAGAGGTAGACCGCGGCTATCTAAGAATAAAGAGAAGGTGGGTCAGGGGCGATGTAGTGGAAATTCTCTTCCCCATGCCCGTCAGGAGAGTGGTGGCTCATCCCCGGGTTGTCGAGAACAACGGTCGGGTGGCCATAGAGCGTGGTCCGGTGGTTTTCTGTGCCGAGGGACGGGACAACGGCGGAACAGCCCTGAACCTGGCCGTGCCGGACACCGCGCGTTTTCAGCAGTGGTATCGCAATGACCTGCTGGGCGGGGTGACTGTCATCACCGGGGGCGGGCTGGTGGTGGACGAGAAGGGGAACGAGGTTCGGAAACAGAATCTTTTCCTGATTCCTTACTTCGGCTGGGCCAATCGCGGCGCCTGGGAAATGGCCGTCTGGCTGCTTCGCAAGTAATAAATTTTTGGCTGGAAAATTGTTCGATTTGAAATTTCAAGCTATCGGCAAGATTATCCTGCCGGCCGTCTCGCCGGCCAGCCCGGGATGATACTTCGGGGCATCAGGTGAGCTGAAAAATTTTTTCTGTATTAACTGGCTTTCAGCAATTTTCAGAGGAAGGATTTTTCTTCATGATTCGGCACGGGCTCTACCCGGTATGAAGGCCCTACGGCATTAATAGCAACTTGCTCACGCTGGAAACTTCAGCTGGAATTGATTCGGGCCGGGAAGTTCTATTTTTTGGGGCAGCCCACGGTCTGGGCCAGCATGATTTTCTGCTCTGGCCGTAGCTTCATGGCTTTGGCCAGTTCCTCCCGGTTGATGGAAGCCCTGACCACCGTGGCCAGCCCCTCGGAAGCGCAGAACAGATAGACATTCTGGGAGATAAAAGCGGCGTGGGCTCCGGAATAGAACCTCTTATCCTCATCCGAGCCGCGGGGAATTCGGGCATAATCACCAACATAGATCAGGTTGACCGGGGCCGTCTTAACAAAATCCTGGCTTCCGGTCAGACCTCTGATGTCTTCCTTGAGAACCTGAACCAAGGAATGCTCCTTTGCTTCATAAAGGAAAAGACCGTCGGCCATGGCCACATAGAGGTCGATGTTCTGCCAATTGACGGCCGATGGCGCGGTTCTTTTCCCGGAATCCGGCCGGTTTATTCCGTAAGCCGCCCAGAGCAGGTTGGACAGGACCTGGGGTGAGAGTTTATTCGGGCTGAATTCCCGCTGGCTCTGCCTGAGTTTCAGACACTCCATCAACGGTTTCCCGCCCTCAAGCTGCGGCGGGGGCAGCTTGATGATGGCCTGATCCTGGCCAGAAATGTTACCCGGTGACATGAAGACCAAACCGGTCAGCAGAATCAGCAATACCAGGCTCATTGATGTTCTTGATCTCATCAGTTCCTCCTGATTATTTAATTTTATCATCGACACCAGCCATCTGAAAAGTCATATTTAATCAATGTTTCTTGCCTGCCTTGAAAATTTGCCGCTCCGTTCAGAGGCAAGTGGGCTGGCCAGTGGACGGCTGTGATTAGAGTTTTACTGACTTTCGTCCTTTTTTTCCCTGATGCAATTATTGAACAAGATGCCTCTTTTCAACCCGTTGCCGCCTTGAATTGAAGCGACCTGCCCGTTGCTTTTGACAAAACCCGCCCCCTGTGTTATTAGAGAATTTCCTGACATCTCCGGACAGGGACATGGATATGGCCACAGCAGTCGAAAAATGGGTGGAAAAACAGGCTGAACTCCTTCAGCCCAAGACCATTTACTGGTGCGACGGTTCGGAAGGCGAAGCCCGCCGCATCATCGAAATGGGCCTGCGGGAAGAAAAGATTGAACAGCACGATATCTTCATGGAACTTAACCAGAAGCTCTGGCCCAAGGCTTATCTCCACCGCAGCCATCCGACCGACGTAGCCCGGACCGAGCAGCTAACTTTTGTCTGCCACTCGGATAGGGAAACCACGGGTCCCAACAATAACTGGATGCACCCGGAGGAGGCCAAAAAGAAGCTGACCAAGCTTTCCCGCGGGGCCATGCGGGGCAAGACCATGTACGTACTCCCGTACATGATGGGGCATCCCGACTCTCCCTACGCCAAGGCCTGCATCCAGATTACCGATGTGTCTTATGTGGCCGTCAGCATGAGGATCATGACCCGCCTGGGAAAACACATTCTTGACAAGATCGGCAACTCGGAGAATTTTGTCAAGGGAATTCACACCGTCGGTGATTTTGACCCCAACAAGCGCTTTATCATGCATTTCCCCGAGGAGAACCTGGTCTGGAGCGTTGGCTCTGGCTATGGTGGAAATGCCCTGCTCGGAAAAAAATGCTTTTCCCTGCGTATTGCTTCCTGGATGGGTCGCAAGTACGGCTGGCTGGCCGAGCATATGATGATCATCGGGGTGGAGGACATTCACGGGAAAATAACTTACATTGCCGGGGCTTTTCCTTCAGCCTGCGGCAAGACCAACTTTGCCATGCTGGAGTCGGCCCTGCCCGAGTACCGCATCTGGACCGTGGGCGACGACATCGCCTGGCTGAACATCGGGCCGGATGGCCGGCTGTATGCTATCAACCCGGAATTCGGGTTTTTCGGGGTGGCCCCGGGTACTTCCATGAAGACCAACCCCAACATGATGCGCACTCTGCGGAACTCCAATTACTATCCTACTCTTTTTACCAATGTCGGCCTGGACCTGGATACCAGGTCTCCCTGGTGGGAAGGTCTCGACGGGCCGGTGCCGCAGAATGTGCTGGATTGGCAGGGACGCCCCTGGAAGCCGGGGCAGGGAACGCCCGCTGCCCATCCCAATTCCAGATTCACGGTGTCGGTCTATAACTGTCCCACCCTCTCCAGGGAATATGACAACCCCATGGGCGTGCCCATCTCGGCTATCCTGTTCGGAGGCCGACGGACGAGGCTGATTCCCCTGGTCACCGAGGCTTTCAACTGGGAGCACGGCGTGTTCCTGGGAGCCAGGACCGGCTCGGAGACCACGGCCGCAGCCGCCGGCAAGGTGGGGGTGCTGCGCCGCGACCCTATGGCCATGTTGCCCTTCTGTGGCTACAACATGGGTGATTACTTCCGACACTGGATCAATATGGGCCGACTGATGAGCCATCCGCCCAGGATTTATTCCATCAACGCTTTCCGTAGGAACGAGAAGGGAGAATTCCTGTGGCCAGGCTTTGGCGAGAATATCAGAATCCTGAAATGGATAATAGAAAGAGTCAACGGCCGAGCGGGAGCTAAAGAGACGCCGCTGGGCCTGTTGCCGGAAAAAAAGGACCTGGACCTCAGCGGATTGAACCTGCCGGAAGAGAATCTGGAAGAGCTCTTCCGGATTAATCCCGAAGAGTGGGCAGAGGAACTGGCTGATATTGAGGACTTCCTGAAGAAGTTCGGCCGTCATATGCCCTACGAAATCTGGCAGGAATATTACCGGCTGAAGAAGGGCCTGGGATACTGAGCTGAAGTTGTAATTTCGGGCAGAATTTGATAATAATCTTAGCGGAATATTTTAATATGTAATGAGGACCAGCGATCGTTACCATTAAAGACATAGCCAGGAAAGCCCGGGTTTCGATCGGCACGGTCGACCGGGTTCTGCACAACCGGGGACGGGTTCACCCTGAAACCGAAAAGAAAGTTCGCCGTGTTCTAAAGGAACTCAATTACCGGACCAACATCTTCGCCAAGCACCTGAAAATGGGTCGGGTATTTAATTTCAGCGTCCTGATGCCCAGGCCCCAGCAGGATAGTTACTACTGGCTCCTGCCTTACCGGGGTATCCAGAAGGCCCAGGAAGAACTCCATTCCCACAAGGTGCGGGTGAACTTCTTCTTTTTTGACCGCTATAACGAAAAATCAGTTCTAAATACCGGTCGGAGGTTGTTAAGAACCAACCCCGACGGCTTGCTGGCGGCGCCAGTTCTTCCCGAAGGGTTCCTCAGGTTGATGGATGACCTGCCGGCCGAACTGCCCGTGGTTTTCTTCGACTCTTACCTGCCGGGGATAAAGCCCCTGGCCTTCATAGGGCAGGACGCTTTCAGAAGCGGGTTCCTGGCCAGCCGGTTGATGTGGCAGACCGTGCAGCGTCGCACAGGCCTGGTGGTCGTGGTCAAGATTCTTCCGGAAGACTATCACATTGCCGGCCGGATAGAAGGCTTTCTGCAAGGCAGCCGGGACTGGTCGGGTTTAAGGTCGGAGACCCTGGACCTGGTGGGAAGTTGGAGCGCGGCCGAGACCGGAAAGTACCTGGAGGCTTTCTATCGAAAGCACCGGGACCTGGCCGGGATTTTTGTGACTAACGCCATGACCCACAAGGTGGCCGAGTGGTGGAAAGGAAATTCCGGGAAGGAAAAGATCATCTTTATCGGCTACGACCCCATTCCTAAAAATGTGGCCCTGCTCAAGCTGGGGGCCATTGATTTTCTCATCAGCCAGCAGTCAGAACGCCAGGGTTATGAGGGCATCTATGCCCTGTTCCGCAAGGTTGTCCTCGGGGAAGAAGTAAAAACCATGATCATGACCCAGATTGATATCATCACCGCTGAGAACGTGGATTATTACCAGAGTTAATCGAAGGTTGGGAGGAGAAAGCAAGATGGACAGGGAAAAGCCGGTGTTAAACGTCAAGTCGCTTAAAGAGCAGGTCTATGATTTCTTAAGGGAACAGATGCGCCGGGGGGAAATTCTGCCCGGTTCGGTCATCGACCTGGAAGAGACATCCCGCAAACTCGGGGTGAGCCGCACCCCGTTGCGGGATGCCCTGCTGCAACTGGAAACCGAGGATTTTGTTACCATCCTGCCCCGACGCAAGGTGGTGGTCAACGTGCTGACGGCCAGGGACATAAAAAATTACTACGAGATAATCGGGGCCCTGGAGAGCATAGCCATTCTCAGGGCAGCCGAGCGTCTCCGGCCCCAGGACCTGGAGCACATGGAAGAACTTAACCGGGAAATGAAACAGGCCATCGAGGCTGACGACTTCGACCTCTACTACGAGAAAAACCTGGCTTTTCATAACGTCTACCTGGAAGCCTGCGGCAACGACAAGCTGATGAGGATAGTCAACAATCTGAAAAAGAGGCTCTATGATTTTCCCCGGCCGAGCGGCTTTGTCAAGGAATGGGAGCAGTCCTCGACCGGCGAGCATGCCCGGTTGATTGAATACCTGCGCCGCGGCCAGAAAGAAGAGGCAGCCAGGTATGTCCGCGACGTTCACTGGTCATACGAGGTCCAGGAAAAATTCATAGTCCAGTACTACCGGCATATTTCCAATCCCTGAAACCGGAAGCGGGGAGCAGTTCCCGGCCGGGTCTACGGCTTGAAGATGAAGTAGGCGGCCAGGACCATCAGGGAAAATCCCACCAGGTAATTCCAGCGGAAATCTTCGCGCAGATAAAATACGGAGAAAAAAGAAAAGACGGTCAGGGTCACCACTTCCTGGATGGTTTTCAGCTGGGCAGCGTTCAGGCGCCCGTAACCCAGGCGGTTAGCCGGGACCTGGAAGCAGTATTCGAGCAAGGCGATCAGCCAGCTCAGGAAAATTGCCTTCCACAGCGGCAGGTTCTTGAATTTCAGGTGGCCATACCAGGCAAAGGTCATAAAGATGTTGGAGACCACCAGCAGGCCGACTGTTATCCAGGGCATTTCCCGTCCTCAACAGGCAGAGTTAGCCAATAATGATAGCGCCCTTTTTACCTTTGTCAAGAACAGTCAGGGCGGAGAAGGCCACTGACCAGGCCAATGGGATTAGCGGAGCTATCTTCGGGAGTGTCTCAGGGCCGGGAGCACTGGAATTGTAATTATGATTGGCAAGCTTTGATTGATAATTCCAGGATTCTGGCGATTTCTTCTCTGGAGAAAACCAGGAATAAAAAGATTTCTGGCCGTTCCGGGTGGTGTCCCTCACAGGTTGAAGCGGTAGGTGACCTTGACCAGGAAGACATTGTCCCCCGGGGCGGTGAACAGTTCGCCCAGGTCTCGGCCCAGGGAAAAGTCACCGGGGTTGGAATAGTCAGCCCGGTTCTGGGTCCAGACCAGATAGAGCAGGGAACCCAGCCGGTATTCCCAGCGCAGGACGATGGTACCCCGCAGAGATTTGTAATTGAAATCGGGGTTGTAGATGGAGAACGAGGCTGCCGGTCCGCTTCCGTCCGGGTCCAGCCGGTAATATCCGTTCTGGTAGTCCAGGGTTGAGGAACCTTCTCCGAACACCAGGTAGTCGTAAGCCCGGGGAAGGTTCAGTTGCTTGAAGCGGTCGTAGCGGCCGACGGCAATGTAGGGCTGGAGATAAACCTGGAGACTTAACCTGGGTGTAAAGATCCAGTTAAGCCGGAGTTCGGCGGCCACCAGGGTCTGGTCAATGCGGCCGAATATGTACCGTCGCCCGTAGGTTGCGGTCATCAGGGGATCGGCCACTGAGGTCAGCCACTGGGTCTCGTTTGTATCCTGGCCGGCTGACGGCCCGAAGGAAAGGTTAAAGTTGGGACGGGGCTTCCAGCGCAGCCCGAAGCTCAGGTTCCATTGTTCCTGTTTGTTTTTTGTCTTTCCGTAATAGCCCGAGCCATAAAATACAAAACGACGGCGTGAGTCGGTTTCCAGGCTGAGCTGGGCCAGGTAGCCGTGAGGAATCAGAGCCAGCGGTCCGCCCCTGGTCAGGGTGTTGCTGTAAATTTCGGGATAATAGATGAAAGTCCCGTCCACTGTCCACCAGTTGCGAAAAACTCCTTGCAGGTTGAGCAGCCAGCCCTCAAAGGTCTTGTTCCAGCCAAAGTCGTGGTTCTGTTCAGTCCCGCCGATCAGGAGCACCTGTCGAAAAACCTTTCCCGGTCTGGTCCACATGTAACCATACATTGCCTGGAAATTTATCCGGTCGGAAATGCTTCTCTGGTAACCGGCTTCGTTAGGGTCGAAGCCAGGAGTCAACACTCCCCCAGAAAGGTAAACGATGGAATGGCCCTGTTGCTTGGCCAGGGTGATTTTCCCGCCCAGTCCTGTCAGGCTGGTGGCTTCCGGGTCCAGGCTGATGTGGCTGACATCCGGCCGCTGGAAGTAGTGAATGGAAGAACGTTGAATGCGGTAAAGCGCAGTCTGGCTGCCGTGAAGAAAAGTGCCACCGGCCCAGCCCCCCAGGACCCAGTTCCTTTTCTTATCGAGAAATGCCCAGCCGTCCACGGCCAGGCTGAGGGATTCGTCGGCCAGCAGGGACTTCAGGCTGTCCTCTCTCAAATCCCTGAGGACCGAAGTTAAAAGAAACCCTACACCCTGCTGACCCCGGTTGAATTCCTTCTGTCCACGAAAGATTCCGTAATAAGTGAAGGGGGCTACTTCATCCCGGTAGCGGTTTATCTGGTCGTCGACGGTGGCAAATTCCCTGGCGGTAATAGCGTTGATTACCCCGAGGTTCCAGCCGCTGCCCAGTTTTCCGGTCAGCTTAAAGGCAGCGATGATGGTCGACCGGTCCGGAAGGCTGACATAGCCGTCATGTTGCGGATAGCCCTGCGGCTCCCGGCCAATGCGGCGGCTGTAAAACAGCCTGGGGTTGGGCCAGTTCAGGTCGGCGTTGATGTAAATCCCGCCCTTGCCGAAATTGTTGAAGATGGAAGAGCCTTCTATAAAAAAAGGACGCTTCTCCTCGTAATAAGTTTCGTAAGCGGTCAGATTGATGACCGCCGGGTCCACTTCCACCTGGCCGAAGTCGGGATTGATGGTCAGGTCCAGGTTCAGGTTGCTTTTCAAACCGGCTTTAAGGTCCAGTCCGATATTTCCCTGGTATTTGTGCCCCGTTTCGAAGGGGTTTCCGGGCTCGGCCGGGCGGTAACGGGCCTGGCCGACAGAATAGGGGAAGGCCTCGACCCGGCGTCCGGGCCTGATGTTTTCTATTCCTTCCAGTCGGGCGAATCGAGAAACAAAGGCGTTGTCTTCCTTGGGAACCCAGGCAAATGACACCTTTTCGTTCTTGCGCTTGATTATTCTCTGGAAATTTACCCCCCAGACCTGTTTTTCCTGGCGGGGGAAACGCAGCTGGTTAAAGGGAATCCGCATTTCCAGCGACCAGCCCCCGGCGGTTACTCTGACCCTGGCTTCCCAGACCCCGTCCCAGCTCTTGTCCTCACTAATGTCGTTGTAGAGGGCCTTGTCAATGATGGAACCGGAAGGGTTCACCCAGAAGGCGTAGCCGCTGCGCCGGTCAAAATAAGGGTCCACACAGAATATAAACCAGTCGGAATCTGTCGAGTAATCGCGGCGCCCGAGCTGCCCGATTATTCCCCTGGGGTCCGAATCATGGCAGAAGGCGGCCACGTACAGATTGGCACTGTCGTAAAAAATCCAGACCCGGGTTCTTTCGCTGGCCGGAGCGCCATCGACCGGGTCGGTCTGGACGAAGTCCTCACTGGCCGGCTGGTTGTAGATCTTTTCATTCAGAAAACCGTCCAGTTGGAAGTCTCCGGCCAGCCGGTAGGCCCGGACCACCTTGCTCTCCTGGGCTTTCTTCAGGGCTTCTTTATCAATCTGGGCCTGGCCGGCCTGTAAGCTGAACCCGTGTCCGGGCAAATTTGCCAGTAACAAAAACGAAAAAATGAGCGCCGAATAAAAAAAGAGGCCAGGTCTGAGGCGAAACATGAAGGATTCCTCCCTATAAAATCCTCCCTTCAATTTTTAAGTCGTAATTGTACTCAGATGTTTGAAAAAAATCCTGCGAAAAAGGAAATTTTTTAATTTCCAGAATCAAGCTCTCAATCGGCCGGGGTCCAACGGTCCTGAAGAAAGCCTCGGACCGGGTTCCCCGACCTGTTTCAAACCGGAAGACACCTTTCTGTGTCTTATTTGATCTGATTACCGTCGCCGTCCAGATAGACGATTTCACCCAGGCCGAGTTCCCGCAGAGATTTTTCTATTTTGCTTCTATCGCCTACCACTACCCAGACCAGGCTTCCCGGCTGAAGGACTTTTCTGGCCGCCCGGTTGATATCCTCGATTTTCAACTGGCGAATACGGCCGGCGTATTTCTGGAAATAATCGTCAGGCAGCTTGAAGTTAGCCATTTCCACCAGAGAATTTTCCACGGCGGCCATGGTTTCCCACTGGCCAGGAAGCTGATTGATACGGCTGCTGAGGGCATTCCGGTATTCTTCCTCCGTTACCGGCTTTTTACCGAGCATACCCTCCATTTCGGCGGTCAGTTCCTGGATGGTCTCTTTGGTCCTGTCCAGCTGGACGGGAGCCACGGCGATGAATGGTCGCTGGGCCCGGGCCGGCAGGATTACAGAGAAAGCGCCGTAACTCCAGTGTTTGTTTTCCCGGATATTCATATTGATCCGGGAAACGAAGTCGCCGCCCAAAATGAAATTCATCAGGTCGATGGCCAGGTCGTCGGGGTCGGCCGGTGAAGGTACCGGCAGACCGGCCATGACCATCGATTGGGGTGCGCCCGGCTTATCAATCAGGTAGACTGTGGGGTTGGACCGCGGCCGGACCGGGGCCAGGTTCTTCCGGGGCACTTCCCCCGGCCGCCAGGTCTGAAAGATCTTTTCCAGCTTCGGTTTGATTTCGGCCAGGGTAATATCACCGGTGACAATAAGGGTAGAATGGTTGGGCTTAAACCAGGTCTGGTGGAATTTCTTCAGGTCTTCCCGGGTCATTTTCTGAACCGTGTGCTCATAGCCGGTTCCGGTGAGGGGGTTGCCGTAGGCATGACCTTCCCCGAAGATCAATTTTGGAAGAACCCGGATGGCCAGGGTGGTGGGGGCAAATTTTTCCTGCTGGATCCTGGCTATCTGGATTTTCTTGAGCCGCTGGAAATCAGCTTCCGGAAAAGCTGGATTCAGGATGACGTCAGCATAGATATCGAGAGCCTTATCTAAATTCTCCTTGAGCACACCCAGGCTGACGTAGGAAAAATCCAGGGCCGAACTGGCTCCCAGTTCCGCCCCGAGCTGGGCCAGCTCTTCGCTGACCTGGAGAGAGCTTCTTCGGGACGTGCCCTCGTCCAGCATCTGCATGGTGAAGTAGGCCGTTCCGGGCAGGGCATATTGGTCGGCGGCGTAGCCGGCATCGACCATCAGGCCCAGCCGGACATAAGGAATGGTATGACGCTCGGCCAGGATGATTTTGAGTCCGTTGCTGAGGGTGGCTTTCTGAATTTCTGGGAATCTGGCTTCCGGGGCAGATGTCGGTTCGGGCATCCGGCTGCGGTCAACATCTGTCTTGCTGGCCTCAAGCTGGGGGTAGGGATGAATTTCCAGCACATAATCGCCGTCCGATAGCCATTTTAGGGCAGTTTCTCTGACCACCTGGGGGGTAGCCTCCCGCACGTGTCGCAAGTTTTCCTGGTAGTAATCCGGGCGGCCGCCAAACACCTGGCTTCTGGCCAGGATGTCGCACTTTCCTGAAAACCCGCCTATTTTTTCAATTCCCCTGATGAAATCAGTAAGGTAGCCGGTTTTGACCCTTTCCAGTTCTCCCGGCTCGGGTCCGTCCTTAAGGAAGCGGACCAGCTCTTCCTTTATGGCTCTTTCCAGCCTGGGCATTTCCACCCCGGGTTTGACGTCGGCCATGATAATGAATAGGCCGGCTATCTCCCTGAGGTCGACATAGGCTGACACGCTGGAGGCGATCTGTTCGTCGTAGACCAACCTCTTGTAGAGCCTGGAATTCTTTCCTTCTCCCAGTATGCTGCTGGCCAGGTCCAGGTAATCGGCTTCGGCCGTGCCCCACTGGGGAATGTTCCAGGCCAGATAAATTCTGGCCTGAGAAACCCTGTCCTCCACTTTCTGGCGCTGCTCGCCGCTTCTCTTGGCCACCCAGGCGGTATGGCGGGCGACGGGCGGAGAAGGAGGAATGCTGCCAAAATACTTTTGGACCTTTTCCAGGACTTCTCTGGGGTTGATGTCACCGGCAATGACCACCACGGCATTATTAGGACCGTAATAGTTAGCAAACCAGTCGTGGACATCCTGCAGACTGGCCCGGTCCAGGTCCTCGATGGAGCCGCCCACAGTCCAGGAATAGGGATGGCCGGCCGGAAACAGGGCCTTGGCCAGGAGTTCTTCGGCTATCGAATAAGGCTCGTTGGCATATTGCCTTAGTTCGTTTTGAACAACGCCCCGCTGTTCATCCAGCTTGGCCTGGTCGATGGCCCCTTTGAGGTGGCCCATCCTGTCCGATTCCAGCCAGAGGACCAGGTCCAGGGCCGGAACGGGCACCGTCTCAAAGTAGTTGGTTCGGTCTTCGTTGGTGGTGCCGTTTACGTCGGTCGTTCCGACCTTCTGCAAGGCCTTGAAGAAGTCATCGTTGTAATGCTCGCTGCCGTTGAACATCAGGTGCTCGAACAGGTGGGCAAAGCCGGTCTTGCCGGGCTTTTCATTCTTGGAGCCGACATGGTACCAGACGTTGAAGGCTACAATCGGAGCCTTGTGGTCTTCGTGCAGGATGACGGTCAGGCCGTTGGGCAGAACATGTTTCTCAAATGAAATGTTGATGTCTTTAGCGACCTGAGCCCGGGCCGGAGAAGTACCAACCCCGGCTAATAGAACAAAGATCAGAAAGAAAGGCAGTGCTTTCCTGGCCAGACTCAGGCGGAAGTTAACTTGGTTGCTCATAAGATTCTCCTTATCGAACTTTTTTATATAAATACGAAAGGCCTTGGTAATGGTTCTCGTTTAGCTCTTCTGTGAGATTGTTTATTTCAAGAGACCAGCTCCTTACCCAGAAGGCGGGCTTCCTTCAGTGCGGCTGCTTGTTTTCTGACCTGGCCAGGCCCGGCAGCTGAGGCATAGACCATTCCCTTGATTTCAGCGCCCAGGTAAGCAAATATGTCCTGGTAGGCCCTGAGGGCATTAACCCCGCCTGAGGAAAAGACGTCTCGGTCGGCATAAGTCAGGATCAAGCCCACCTTTTTATTTTTGAATCCGGCGTATTCATCTCCGCCCAAGGCATACCAGCGGTCTATGAACAGCTTGGCCTGGGCATTGATGGTGAACCAGTAAACGGGGTGGGCCAGAATTATGGCTGCCGCTTCTTTCAGCCCGGGGTACAATTTTTTCATGTCGTCTTTCTGGACGCATTCACCTGGGCCCTTGTCCCGGCAACGGTCGCAGGCCCGGCAGGGGTTGATTCGCAGCCGGGCCAGGTTGATGACTTCAACCGAAGCCCCGGCTTCCCTGGCCGCCCGGGCTGCCTCCAGGGCCAGAATGGTGCTGTTGCTGTCCCTTCGAGGGCTTCCGGTAAAAACCAGGAGTTTCTGTTTCATCTCATCCCTCCTTTTGGTTAGCTGACTGGCTTTTGATTATGGTTATCAGGGCGATAACCACCCAGACTGAATTGACGCCCACCGATGGGTAGGCGCCGAAATGGAAAGCATTCAGCAGCAAACAGGCGCTGCCGACCAGGTTGAGCAGCTGATAGGCAAGAGAGTCCCCGGCCAGCTTCCGGTTGGAAACCAGGAGGTAGGCCAGGAGCAGCATCAAAGCTCCCAGCCAGCCGGCCAGATTGACCAGAAAAGCTTGGCTCATGGCAGCAGTCTCCAGCTTGAACAGAATTAAAAATGGATTATACAGGAAAGGCCGGCGGCAAGAAAGTTGAGAAAAAAGCGGAAAGGTTTCGTCTGTAATAGCAGAAAGGAGGAAATCATGGCAGATAAGAATTTCAACCCGGGCAAACAAGACCGTTTAACCGTGGAAGAATTCGTCCGGCTGGCCATCAAATCTTTAAGAATGGGCGATTTCAGGGGTATCCACTCGGTCTATAGCGGGTTCAACGAAGCCTTCAAGAAATATTTTGGCCAGGATCCGGTGCAGGCCACCAACCGCCTGGCCGAAGAAAAAAAGATTGAAATCAGGCCGATTAAGGGTGGAGTGTTACTCTATCTGCCGGGAGAGGCTCCTTCTCAGTCCAGGGGCGACGAAGCCCTCAAAAAGATGGGGCTGGCCCTCACAGAAAAAAGCTGCCAGCCCTGAGTCCGGGTCAGGAACGCGGCGGGCCGGGGGGCTGGTCTGAGCTGCCCTCGGAAAAAGACTTCAGCTTGTCACGCAGGGTGGACTCGGCCAGCTTGCGCAGGGCCTTGGTTTCAATCTGCCGGACTCTTTCCCTGGTGACCTTCAGTTTCTGGCCGATTTCTTCCAGAGTGTGTTCCTGGCCGTCGCCGATACCGAACCGCATCTTGATGACCGTGGCCTCCCTTTCGGTCAAGGAATTGAGGGCCCTGGTGATCTGTTCCTTGAGGTTGGCCCGGATGACAATATCGGCCGGGGAGGGATTGTAGACATCTCTGACAAAATCTTTAAGGAAGCTCTCTTCGTCATCGCCGATGGGCGAGTCCAGCGACAGCAGTTCCTGGCTGTCCTGGAGAATCTTGCTTACTTTCTGCACCGGCATACGAACGGCCTCGGCGATTTCCTGGACAGTCGGTTCCCGGCCGGTCTTCTGAACCAGCTCCTGGTGGATTTTCTTGAGACGATTGATGGTTTCCACCATGTGCACCGGGATCCTGATGGTCCGGGCCTGGTCGGCTATGGCCCGGGTGATGGACTGCTTTATCCACCAGGTGGCATAGGTAGAAAATTTGAAACCCCGATGGTAATCGAATTTTTGCACCGCTCTCATCAGGCCCAGGTTTCCTTCCTGGATGAGGTCGGACAGGCTGAGGCCGCGGTTAACATAGTTCTTGGCAATTGAAACCACCAGCCTGAGGTTGGCTTCAATCAGCTTGTTTTCGGCATGTTTCTGTATCTTCTCGCCTCGGCTGACATCACGCAGCACCCGGCGCAGCTCGCTGGCTTCCAGCCCCGATTCCTGGCGATAGATTTTTTCTTCGGCCAGGTACCGGTTGAGCTTCTGTTTCAGGGCTTCGGCGGCTGTTTTCGGCCTGGTTTTCTGGAGGGCCAGCTGGATCTCTTCCTTTTTCTCTTCCAGCTCGTTCATCATCTGGAGGATGTCTCGCAGGCGGCTGATGGTGGCGGCCATCTTTTCAGGCGACAGGTGCAACTCTTCCAGGATGCGGTACATCTGGATAATCAGTCGGCCGCGGGCAAAAGCCTGCCTGGCGGTGGGTTTCAGGCCTGAAAACTTTTCTGAAAGACGGTAGAACTTATCAAGGGTCTGGCGCAGGCTCTTGACCTTCTTCCAGGCGGCATCGTCCTCGAAGTCTTCGGTTTCATCGAAAAATCGCAGGAAGCGTTCGGGTTCGGTCTCGGCCAGGTCGCGCAGGGAAAGAATGTCCTTGATGGCCAGCCTGGTCTTGAGCAGGGCTCGGAGCTGAATCTTTTTCCCCCTTTCCATCTGGCGGGCCAGGTCGATTTCATCCTGCTGGGAAAGCAGGGAGATCTTGCCCATCTCCCGGAAATATATTTTTATCGGGTCGTGGTCGGACTCAATCTGCTCGTTAGCCTTGCTGGCTTCGGCCTTGGCTGTCTTGGGAAGTATATCTCTAAGTTCAAATTCATCAAAATCATCAGAAATACTTTTCAGTTTGTTAGCCTGCTGCAGCTCCGGCTCCAGGGCTTTATTCAAAAAGAGCGGGTCCAGTTCCGGGCTGAAAATCTCTGGAGACAAAGTCTGTTCCGGTGTCATGAATTCAGACTTTTCCTGCTGTTTTTTAGCCGTTTTCTTCTTAGAAATAGTCTTGTCTTTTTTAGTCTTTTTTACCATGAGACCCCTGAGATTCTCGCCCCTTAGCCTGCGACTGAGGGAGAGAAGGTGTTTCTATCTTTAATTCCTTATTATAAATAAGCCGCTAATCTTCCTTTGTCAAGCAAATTAATGCATCCCATCCTTGAAGGACAGGGTTATATATTATAGAATAACTATCTATTTAGTAAAGCGGAGTCATGATGAAGACAAGATGGCCGGGAATAGCCATATTCCTCTTATTAAGCCTCACTTTATTGCCTGCCTTAGCTCTTCCTGCCGGGCAGGCCAAGCCTAAATCACAGAAGGAACTGCTCCGGGCGCTCCCCGATAAATACCGGAAATGGCTGGAAGAAGAGGTGGTCTATATCATCTCCCAGAAGGAGAGAGATGTCTTTTTGCGGCTGGAGAATGACCGCCAGCGGGATATCTTCATCGAGGCCTTCTGGAAACAGCGTGACCCCAATCCCAACACTCCCGAGAACGAATTCAAAGAAGAACATTACCGACGCATCGAGTATGCTAATAAGCATTTTGGCAAGGAATCACCCGGACCGGGCTGGCGTTCCGACATGGGAAAGATTTACATAATGCTCGGGGAACCCCAATCTATTGAAAAATATGAAAACCTGTATGACCTTTATCCAACCATAATCTGGTTCTACCAGGGAATGGCCGAGTACGGGCTACCCAATGCCTTTTCTGTAGTTTTCTACAAGCCAGACGGTACCGGTGAATATAAGCTCTATTCTCCGGTCAAAGATGGCCCGATGAAGTTGATGCCTCACTACAGCGGGGACATGACCAGCTATGCCGATGCCTTCGGCAAGCTGACCGATATCGAGCCAAACGTGGCCAAGGTTTCCCTGAGCCTGATCGAGGGAGAGCCGCTGACTGATCTGGTGCCTTCCATCTCCTCCGATATCCTGATTAACCAGAAGATTCCGGCAGCTCCGACCTACAAAGTCAAAAGTACCTATGCTGAAAAGCTCTTCCGGTACCAGGATATAATCGAGGTCGAATACACGGCCAATTACATCGACAGCGATGCCCTGGTCAGCGTCTATCAATCGCCCTCGGGCATCTACTACGTCCATTATCTGATAGAACCCAAGAAACTATCCCTCGAAAGAAACGACAACAATTATCAAACGAGCATAGTCATTAACGGCATCGTAACCGACCTGGAGGGCAAGCCGGTCTATCAGTTCGACCGCCGGGTACCTCTCAACCTCAGGGGCGAACAGGTTGCCAGCATCAAGGACCGACAGATGAGTTTCCAGGATGTTTTCCCCCTGATTCCCGGCAAATACCGCCTGAGCATACTGTTCAAGAATTTTATTTCCAAGGAGTTCACCTCCGTGGAAACCACCCTGAACATTCCCGAGCGCCAGCTGCAGATGAGCCCGGTGCTACTTTCCGCCCGCCTGACCCGGAGCTCCCAGTATCGCGGCCTGAACAAGGCCTTCCTGCTTGATGACCTTCAGTTTTCACCCACGCCCCGGAACGACTTTGTCCTGGGCGACAGGATGTATGCCTTCTTCCAGGTCTGGGGTCTAACCCCGCAATTAAGAAATTCGGGCAGTCTGAATTATGAAGTTGTCCGCGAGAACGGCGAAATAGTTAAGAGCTTCAGCAAGAAGTTGGCCGAATATGGCCAGGGAAATGTTTTTTATGAGGAGTTCGTTCTGGAAGGCTGGACTCCGGCTAATTACACCCTGAAGGTGAACCTGCAGGATAGTAGCGGGGCTGTGTTGCTGAGTGAGAAAGCCAATTTTTTCATCAGCCACCTGCCGGCTCTGCCCCGGTCCTGGGTTATGACTCAGCCCGTTGACGGTGATAATTCAGCCCCGGTCCAGCACGCCCTGGGTCTTCAGTACTGGAATAAGAAAGACCTGCTCAGAGCCAGGCGCTACCTGGAAGCCGCCCACAAAATAGACCCGGCCGAGCCGACCTATGCCCTCGATTTTTGTCGCCTGCTTTATTTCGAAGAAAAGTACCAGGAAGTTCTGAACATCGCCCTGCCTTTCATCAACCAGGGCAGCAAGGATTTCCTGGAAATTGCCGGCGAATCCTTCCAGGCCCTGAAGCAGTACCAGCAGGCCGTTGATCATTACAAGCAATACCTGGCCCATTTCGGAACTAATGTCAACGTGCTCAACGCCATAGGGGAATGTTATTATCAACTGGGAGACATGGACGAAGCTCTCTATGCCTGGGAAAAGTCCCTGCAGATCGAACCTAACCAGGCCAAAATAAAAGACCGGGTCAAAGCTATCAAGGAAAAGAAGAAATAATCCATCAACTCTGATTGGATATATAATATGGTATGGAGGTCCTGATGAAAAAGAATAATTATCGTTTCCTATCAATCCTGCTGGCCATATTTTTCCTGTCCCAGACCCTGGCCCTGGCTCAGGCCGGCCGTGGGGTCGGACGGCTGGGAGGAGTGGTGGTCGATAACAACGACAAGCCGGTGGTCGGAGCCAGGCTGGTCCTGACCTACGTCCAGGATGCTGGCGGAGGCCTTAAAATGGAAGCAACGACCAACAAGAAAGGCGAATGGTCTTTTATCGGTCTGGGTTCCGGGCGCTGGAGCTTGATGGTTACCGCCGAGGGGTTTGCCCCGATTACCCAGGAGGTCACGGTCAGCCAGCTGGAAAAGAATCCGCGAATGATCATCAAGCTGCAGAAGGCGAGCGGTGGGGTATCAATAATCCAGGACCAGGCTTCTCTGGAACTGCTGGACCAGGGCAATGCTTTTTTCAAGGAAGGTAAGTATGATACGGCCCTGGCCATGTTCGAGCAGTTTTACCAGAAGAACCCATCAGCCTACCAGATCCTGCTCAATATCGGCGATTGCTACCGGGAAAAAGGCGAGATGGAAAAAGCCATGGAGTATTACAACCAGGTCATGGAGAAGGCTAAAGGAGACATGACCATGGGAGTAAATATGACGGCCAAGGCCCTGGCCGCTATCGGTCTGCTCTATCTCAAGCAGGACAACCTGGAAGAAGCCACCAAGTATTTTAAGCAATCGGTTGATACCGCTCCCCAGGATGAAGTGGTGGCCTTTAACGTGGGCGAGGTGTTCTTCACCAACCAGAAACTGGATGAAGCCGAAAAGTACTTCAAGATGGCTTCCAGCATTAAGCCCGACTGGCCGGAACCCTATCTTAAACTCGGCTACGTGGCTCTGAACAAGAATGACATGCCTGCGGCCGTCGAGTATTTTGAAAAATTCTTGAAGCTGGAGCCGCAGGACTCCCCGCGGGTGGCCATGGTTCAGCAGATCCTGCAGGCCATAAAAAAGTAAAGGCAGGAAGTGTCCGGCTGCCTGGCTAAGAGGGGGCCGGGAAATTTATAGCCTGGAGTCCCTTTTTCGATTGGCGATATTATAATATTATTTCAGGCTGGACCGAAATAATCTCGAGCGCTCAAAAGTACATCCAGGGCTGGGCTTATGGGAAAGAAAAAGAAACAAAAAAAGTTCATTAAAGCCGGGGCTTCCGGAAATAGACTGGCGACTGGTACAGGAAGTTCCGCTTCCGGCCAGCAAAAGAGCGAGGCGGCGGCGGCCCAAAAAGCTCCTGCCAGCAAGCGCAAGTTGTTTATTGTCTGCGGGATAGTACTGGTCCTGGCCCTTCTGGCCAGCTGGCCTTTTCTGGCTCCGAAAGGTCGTGGTTACCAGCCTGAAAACGCTGCTTCAGCCAACATACTTTTGATAACTCTTGATACCACCAGGGCTGACCATCTCGGTTGCTATGGCTATAAAGAAGCCAGGACCCCCAGCATCGATCGGCTGGCAAGAGAAGGCATCCGTTTCGCAAATGCCTATTGCCCGGCTCCCCTGACCCTGCCTTCTCATGCCTCGATTCTGACCGGACTGGAACCTTTTCGCCACCGGGTAAGAAATAATGGGCATTACCTGCCGCCAGAGGTCAGAACGGTGGCCGAAGCCTTAAAGGAGAGAGGATATAAGACCGCAGCTTTTGTTTCTTCTTTCTCAGTTGATTCTCGCTTCGGTCTGGACCGGGGATTTGAGGTGTATGACGATACTTTTGAGGCCGACCTGCCCTTCAAGGCTACGAATGCTGAACGCCGGGCGGCCGATACCTTTTCGCGGTTTGCTCGCTGGCTGGACAATAATTATCGGCAGAAATTTTTCTGCTGGGTGCACTATTATGACCCGCATCTACCCTATGACCCTCCGGCGCCATTCGACCAGGAATTCAGCCAGCGTCCTTATGACGGGGAAATAGCTTACATGGATGTTTACGTGGGCCGCCTTCTCCAGGCACTGGACGAAAAAGGCCTGTTGGATAAGACCATAATCATAGTTGCCGGCGACCACGGCGAAGGCCTGGGTGCACGGGTGGAGCTGGGCCACGGTATCTTTCTGTATGAAGAAACTATCAGGGTGCCCCTGATTTTCTGGGGCAAGCAGGTTTTTACCAGGCCGCAGGTGGTGGAACCCAGGGTCAGGCTAACTGACCTGGCTCCGACCATCCTCTCCTGGATAGGGGCCGGGGAAGAAGCTTCCCATCTCCAGGGCCGAAGCCTGGAGAATTTTTTCCTGGGAAAAGAAAAAAAGGACCGGGAGGCTGTGGTCGAGACCTTTTATCCCAGGGAGAATTTTGGCTGGTCTGAACTTATCGGCATCATCTCAGGACGGTGGAAGCTTATCCAGTCTCCACGGCCTGAGCTCTTCGACCTCAGAGCCGACCCCGAGGAGAGGGTGAACCTGTTCTCCACCAATCAGGACCTGGCCGCCGAACTCAGGCAAAAGCTGGAAAGCACCCTTTTGGGCACCTCATCCGCAACTTCGGGTGGAGCGGCCAGGCCCGAAGACCTGGAAAGGCTGCGCTCGCTCGGCTATCTGAACCTGGCTCCGGCCAAGGGCCAGTCCACCTATCCCGACCCTAAAGAAAAAATTGAGCTCTTAAAATTGATACAGGAAGCCCAGGCTTATGAGTACCAGGAGAAGTTTGACCTGGCCGAGCAGGCTTATCTAAGAATCCTGGAGGAAACCCCGGATTCGCCGGCCAGCTACGTCAACCTGGCTCTGACCCAAGCCCGGCAGAAAAAGATGGAGGAAGCCATAGCCATCTTAAATAGGGGCCTGGAAAGGCTACCTGATTCCGAAATCTTGCTGGTCAGGCTGGGACACACCTATGCCGTCAGCGGAAAATTCCTGCTGGCCCTGAAGACCATGGAAAAGGTGCTCCAGCTCAATCCCCGTAATGTAGATGCCCTGACTGTCAGCGCCGGCATCCTGGATGCCGCCGGGAGGAAAGAGGAAGCCTGGAGTTTATACCGGAGGGCGCTGGAGGTTGAGCCGGAGAGCAAGACCCTAAGAACCAGCCTGGCCGCCAGCCTGGCCTCGGCTGGAAAATTAGCTGAGGCCGTCGAGATTTACCGGAAGCTCGTTGAAGATTTTCCCGATGACCAGAGCCTGTATCAATTTACCGGCCTGGCCTATTCTTACCTGGGCGACCACGACCAGGCCATCTTTTATCTGAAGCAGGCCGTGGCCATCATGCCCACCAGGTCGGGTTATTTCAATCTGGCCGTGGCTTACGAGAAGGCTGGTCGCCCCAGGGAAGCGGTGGAATATTTCCGACGTTACTTAGAGAATTCGAGCGGCGACAGGGAAGAAACCATCCGCCTGGCCAGGCGGGAGCTGGAACGACTGGAGAAGAAGCTGGCCGGCCAATAGGAAAAAAGACGCGGGCCGCGGGCGCAGGACTGAAACCATACCTTGACTTCAACTACTCTGTCTCAGATTAAGCAAACATATCATCGCCCTCTATAATAAACAAATTAACATTAGGCTTTACCCCGCTTCAAGCAATCAGGGCCTCAGGAGCAACGGCGTTAGTGAATTTGGTTCATAGACTATCCATTCGGGAAGCCGGGTCAGTGAAGGCGCGTTAAATAGAAGAGGGGATATAGAGCCATAAGCAATACCTGGTCAAGGTCGGGAGCAGGGAGGCTTTCCACGTGCTAAATAAGTGCTTTTATCTTTAGATAAAAACAAAGATAAATCCATCCATCTG
This sequence comes from Candidatus Saccharicenans sp., assembly GCA_026414545.1. Taxonomy (GTDB): domain Bacteria; phylum Acidobacteriota; class Aminicenantia; order Aminicenantales; family Saccharicenantaceae; genus Saccharicenans. Next base: position 19,431 of record JAOAIU010000049.1, on the reverse strand, counting down.
TAAACTTCGGAGCGGATTTGTCATGATTTTTGATGGCTCTCGCATAATTACCCTATGGGTAATTCAATCCGAACTAAGTTAGAACCGCATAAATAAATTAAAAGGTGATTATACATCCGGGTTTTGGCCCGGGAAGAAAAGTCTGGGGGCGGGAGGCCTTGGGCTCACAGGTTGACTGCCTCTTAATGTCCCAGGTTATCGGAGAAAATAAAAAGCCCGCCCCCGCCTGGCGGCGGGGACGGGCTTGAGCGTCTGCTTTAATTCAGCTTAGAAGGTGAACTTGAAGCCCAGTCTCATCGACCAGGTGCCGAATCTGGAGGACCACCAGCCGAAAGCGGGATGCGGGTCAACAGCGGTATCCTTAGTGAACCATTCGTACCAGTTATTGACAAAGGTGCCATTGAGCATGGCGTCTTCGTAGTAGACTCTGGTGCCGGGATAGTCAGTGTAGTACCTGGAACCAACTCTGTTGAGGTCGAACACTTTACCGGTGATGGACTTGGTGTTGGTGATGTTGTTGACCTGGAGGTTGATGCCCACGCCGTACTTGCCGGCGAAGCGCAGGGTGTACTCAACATAAACGTCAGCCCAGACGTTCCAGGGCAGGCGACCCAGGTCGCCGTAGCCGTTCGGCCACATATAGGCGTTGCACAGGTTGATTCTGGTGCTGAGCGGGAGACCGCTTCTGGCATAGGCAGTAACACCGACGGTCAGGCCGAAGGGGAAGACGTAGGAGCCGTAAGCCTTGATGTAGTGAGTTCTGTCGTGGGGCAGAGGTCCGCCCAACTCAGAACCGTCTGCTTTGAAGGGCATGAACCAGTAGTCGAAGTACCTTTCAACGTTGGGCGAAACGCGGCCGGATTCGTCGGAGCTGGCCAGTCCGCCGTAGTTACCCTGGACGCGGCTCAGGGTGTAGTTGATGCCGCCCTGCCAGTTGTGGCTGAATCTCTTTTCCAGGGCCAGGTTCAAGCCGTAATAATCTCTCTTAGCCTTGGGCATTGGCCAGTAAGTGTCGGAGAGTCTTCCGCCCTTGGACTGGGGTCTGGCCCAGCCGTAACCGGGGTTGGCGAACATGTAAACTTCAGCAAAGTTTCCGGGGGAGATTTCTTCGTAAGCGCCGATGTCTTCAATAGTTCTGATCAGATGCTTGTAGACGGCACGAGCCGAGAAGGACAGGTCTTCGAAGATCTTCTTTTCAGCGCCGAAGCTGATTTCCATCTGGGAAACCGGCTTCATGCTGGGGTCAACAGCATCAAAGGAAGGATAACGGAAGTCAATGGTGCCGAGGTAGGCATTGCCACCCGGAGTCTGGTCGGCCAGGTCTTCAAAATTGCCGGTATTGATGAAGTTGGCGGCAATCTGAGTCCAGTCGAGATTGTTCAGGGCGAAGTAGCTGTTTTTCCACTTGAGACCGCCGAAGGCGCCCTCGGCCATATACAGCTTCATGACGTCGTAGTAAATGCCGAAGCTGCCGAACAGTTTCAGGCTGGAATCGCCGAAGACGTCGTAAACCAGGCCCAGTCTTGGAGCCAGCTTGTCAGCAAAGTCAAACTTGACGGGAGTGATGTTGTAGGTCGGGTCGAAGGACGGGATGTACTCGTATTCGGTCCTGACTCCGAAGTTCAGGGTCAGCCGGTTGCCGATCGTCCAGGAATCCTGCAGGTAGAGAGCCCAGTTGTTGCTGTGGATGTTCCAGGCCCAGCCGTAGGGATATGACATGTAGCCGTGCCTGATGATGTAGTAACCGTAGGTGCCGCGGCCGAAGGAAGAAGAGCGGTTCCAGTAGAGGTTGATACGGGGAGCATTCGGGGTATAGTCATAATTTTCGTGCAGCCAGATGAACTGAACACCGGCTTTCCAGGCATGCTCACCGGCCAGGTTCATGTAATAGGTGGCATCCAGGTTGCTGCTGACTTTTTCCCTGAGTTCTTTCTTCAGGTTAAGCCAGGTGGCATTGCTGGCCCAGCCGGCCAGCTTTACGTATGTGGCCGGGTCAAGGCCGGCGGCTACGTATTGGCTCTGGTAAATTGAGTTGGAGTAATTGAAATAATAGGTCGGTCCAGCGGGTGGTTTGATCCCCTGGTTGCCGATGTCCTGCCGGTGCCAGCCAGCCCTCAAGGACACCAGGAGGTTATTCTTTCCGGAATAGTCGGCAGTGAAGGCAGCTGAAAAGTTGGGATAGTCGTAACCATCCTGGTAGTAAGGAGTAGCTGAGTTGCTGGTTCCATCGATGCTGGGAATGGAGCCCTTGTACCTGTAGAAGTTGTTGACATAGCTGGCGGACAGCCTCAGGCCGGTCATCGGGGCGGCAGTTAACTTGATGGAAGCATTATCGTATCTGTTCCACTGGATGAAGTTATAGAAGGGGCCGGTTCTCTTGTTGAAGTCGCGCAGAGCATTGGTCTGGGAATAGATCGGGTTGTAGGAACCGAAGAACCACAGCTTGTCCTTGATTATGTAACCGCCCAGGCTGAAGACGCCTTCCATCCGGTAGTATTTGTCTCTGTTCTTTCCACCGTTGAAGAACAGGTCGTCGTCGTTCACGTACTCATAGTGCTGGGTGGTCGGGTCGTAGGGGTCAAGCCGCAGGTAATCCCTGGCCTTGCCCTGCATCCAGAGCTTGTTGTTCTCGTAGAAGCCGATGACATCACCGTGGAAGGTATTGCCGCCGGAACGGGTAACAACGTTGACCACGCCGCCCATGGAGCCGCCGAACTCGGCGTTGTAGCCGGAAGCGGTGACCTTGAGCTCGTCAACCAGTTCCAGAACGACGTTCTGAGCCCTGGTTCCAACGTGGATTTCGGTAACGTTGGTGCCGTCCACATACCACATGTTTTCGGCACCGGAAGCTCCGTCAACCGAAATACCGCCGGCGATGCCTTCGCTGGAAACGCCAGGCACCGTGGTGATCAGCGACTCGAAGTTACGGCCACGGGGCAGGCTCAGGAAGGTTTCCTTGGTCATGACAGCGCCTTTAACCGTGCTCTTAACGTCGATGAGCGGGCTCTGTCCGACAACCGTCACCTGTTCCTCGATGGCGGCCGGTTCCATGGTCACGTTAACCACGATGGTCTGTGACAGCTGGAGGATGATGTCCTTTCTGACCAGCGTTTTGAAGCCGGGCAGAGAAAAAACCAGTTCATAAGTTCCGGAAGGAAGAGCCAGCAACCGGAAGGTGCCGGTGGCATCGGTCACGGTGGCTGCTTTTCCGACCAGCTTGGGGCTGGTAGCTTCGACGGTCACGCCCGGGAGGGGGTTACCCTGGTCATCGGTGACCTTTCCGGTAATCTTGCCCTCAGGGTTGATCTGGGCGATGGCCGTGCCGCCAGCCAGCAAGATGAGCAAAGCAAAAATCAGAAGTTTGTTCCTCATTCGAATCAGTTCTCCTTTCGAATGATTACTTGTCCCTTCACCCTGGGATGGCTGCTGAGCCATCCCGGCCCATAATCGATAACCAGAAAAATTTAGCGAACCTTCTGTTTATCACCTCCTTAGATATAAAATTCATAAATTTCATCACGGCTTATTTATAGCAATTATTGTGCCAACCTTTACCATTCATAAACTATTGATATTAAATGAGTTGTTATCTTTGTCAAGAAGAAAAATACAAAATATTGAATTGTTGTTCAAAAAGTTGAATTGTTTATTTTTCCCGCTTCCCTGAGCGTTTTTAATTAGATGGTGGGCGATAGAGGATTTGAACCTCTGACTTCTACCGTGTGAAGGTAGCACTCTGCCACTGAGTTAATCGCCCACCCAGCTGGTTTTATTTTATCCAAATCGCTCTGGCTGTCAACCGGAAATCGAACAGTCCGCCGTGTGGCACCAGCAGCTAACACCAGCAGGTAAAATATGAAGAACGAGCAGCAGGTAATCAGAAATATCATCTGTCCGTCATCCAAATTATTATAGTCCCCCCTCGATTCTTGCATTCTTGGTTTCTTTTGGTTTGGCTGAAGCACTGTGCTTGATTAAATATTATGTAAGTATCATAAGGGGTCATTTTCCCTTTACTCTCCATTCTCAGGAGCTGAGACCTCAAAGAGGAGTGGACCTGCCTGGCTCCAGGTTTACTGAGTTGCTGTTGAGTCTGCCGGGTCTTACTCCTGAATTTACTCAATGTATCTCTCCGGCTCAATCTGCCCGGGAAAAATTTATTTGACAGGAAATTTTTTTAGTTTTATATATAAGATAGCGAAAACATTATGGGCATCAAGCGCTGTCCCTACTGTCGGGCCTTAATCAGTGACCGCGATCAATACTGCAAGAATTGCGGCACCCAGCTTCTTTTCCCTGAAGATGAAGAGATAGAAGAAGAAATTCCGGGCGATAAAATAATCGAAGATGACCGGCAAAAAGAGGATGCGGAATACCTGACCGGAGAGCGACTCGAGGAAGACCTGGATAAAGAGGAAAAGGATGTAGAAGAAGAATCCCGGGAAGCGGTGTCAGAAGAAGAGACAGATGAACAGGCTGGAGAAGTTATCCTGAAAGAAGACACCACTCCTCTGGAAGAGGTCGAGGTCGGAAAAATTTCCGCGGCTTCGCGGAAAAGAACAGGACCCAAAGGCCCATCTATAACAGCAGAAGAGAATTTGCTTTTTGCCGGAGAAAGAGAATCAGAGGCCCGGGAAAAAGAAAAGCTGACTTACCCCAGGACCGAGGACTACCTGGTCGAGAAAATCAAGAAGGAAGTTCTATCCGAGAGTAAACCAGAGTCTGCGGGACCCGCTCAGGCAGGCCCGGGGGTGGTCACCCGGATAGTGGAAGAACTGCGCCGGAAAGAGGAACAGGAAGAAGCGGCGGAGACTCTGTCCGAAGCACAGCCCGGGCTGGTGACCCGGATAGTGGAAGAACTGGAACTGGAAGAAAAGAAGGCCGCAGCCGAATCCTACGAAGTCGAGACCGGTGAAGAAGAAACTCTGTCTCCGACCTTCGCTTCTGCCGAGCTGGATAGAATCGGGGCCACCGCTGAACTGGGCCGGAGAGAAGTGGAAGATTTCTTCAAGGTGTTAGAAGAAAAGGAAAAAGAACACCTCAAGGAAAGGTTAAAAACTTCCGGAAAGGGCACCGAGGGAACGGGCGAAATTCCTTCCTGGATTAAAGAGGTTAAAACGGCCTCCACCGAGTTGCTGGGTGGGCCTGAAGGTGCAGAAGAAGTCAAGGTTGCGGAAAAAGTGGAAGCTGAAACTGATGAACTCTGGCCGGAAGAGGAAGAAAAGGCAACAGAGCCCACCATGGGTTTTCCTGAGCGACTGACCCGGAGCAGCCTGGAGTCGTTTGAAGCCGGAGAAGGAACGGGCGGTGAGGTCGAAATGGAAATTGAGGAAGCGATAGAGGAAACAGAAGAGGGGCTGGAAGGTGAAACAGGGGAAATTTTCCAGGAAACCGGGCAAGCGGCCGGGGCCGATGGAACTATTTCCCCGGGCCGTGCCGGGGAAAGTCGCTCGCTGCCGCCCCTGGGTTTCAAGAATTTCGTTAAAGCCAAGATATTTGACCTACTTTTTCTGGTTATGTTCTGGCTGGTCTCCATCTGGATAGCCGCCAGGTCGATGCAGACGACCATCTTCAAACTTTTTGGACTGGCCGGCAGCGGTTTGTTACTTTACCTTTTGATTCTGACCTTCTTCTACTTTTTCCTGTTCTATTTTTTTATCGGAGAAACGCTGGGCGACCGGTTGTTCCGGGAGAGCGAAGAGGAAGAAAACAGTCTCTGATCCCGGGCCCGATGCATTTTGCCGCCTGACAAATTAAACCCTTTAATATTCTGACCGATAGAAGTTTGAAGGAAATTTCAGTCTAGGACCGAAAGCCAGAGGTTAGCCAGGAGGTTAGAATTCGTTGCCGGGGATGCTCTTAAATGGCCAATATACATTTTAAGAAAGTCAGGTGCTTCTTAACCTGATGGGGTTGGCCAGGTCGGTTGCGTGGCCATCCAGCAAAAAAAATAAACTCAGATCCAGCGGAGCCGCAAAACATTTGTTACTGGCCATGGATGAAAGGCGGAGCGAGTTTTACCAAAATTGTTCGCTGCCCATAGAGTTTAGGACGCGGCAGGTACCATCAGTCCATGGTCTGGCCTATAATTAAATAAATTAAACCGAACCAGGATTTAAGATGGCCAGGAAACGGGTAATCAGCGCTTCCAGGAGGACCGACCTGGTGGCTTATTACCCCGGCTGGCTGGCGGCCTGCCTGAGGGAACGACGGGCCGCTTTTTTCCATCACGGTCGGAGGTCGGAAGTAATCGTGGGCCTTCATCCCGAAGAGGTCCACACCCTGGTCCTCTGGTCCAAGAATTTCAAGCCGCTGCTGGAAAATTGCCACGGGCTGAGGGAGCTGGTGGCTAATTATGCCCAGGTCTATTTCCATTTCACCATAACTGGCCTGGGCGGTTCCCCTATCGAAAAGCTGGCTCCGCCGCCGGCTGCGGCCCTGGAGCAGATCCCGCGGTTGCTGGAATTGGCCGGACGGCCCGAGAGGATTTCTATAAGGTTCGACCCGGTAGTCTTCTGGCGTGATGGCGGACGGCTTAAGACCAACCTCGATTTTTTTCCCCTGCTGGCCAGGGAAATAAGCCGATGGGGGATAAGCACCGTCCGCTTCAGCTTCACCCAGTGGTACAAGAAAGCCGTGTCCAGGGCCAGGAAGGCCGGGTTTGATTTTTACGATCCGGGTGCCGAAGAAAGAAGGGAAGCGGTCCAGAGATTGGTCGAGGTCGCGGCTGAATACCGGCTGGAACTCTGGAGCTGTTCCCAGGCCGAAATCGCCAGCCTTCCGGGGATTCAAGCCTCGGCCTGCATCGACGGGAGCCTCCTTTCCCGGCTTCACCCTGCCGGAGAACCGGCTTCAACTGTCAAGGACCGTACCCAGAGGAAAGACTGTGGCTGCACCGAATCGCTTGACATCGGCAGCTATACCCAGAGTTGCCCGGCGGCCTGTGTTTATTGTTACGCTAATCCCCGCTTGCGAACCTCTCAACAATAAGACCCGCCCGGGTGACCTGACCTGGCCGATCCGGTTCGGCGGGAACGGGGTCGGCCTGATCAGTATAAACCGATGAATTAAAAAGCAAGAAGAGGTTAATTCCGATTAAGCTCTGTTCTGATAGGGTGCCCTTTAATATATGAATATTCGTTCATATGTGAATTCCTGAGGGGGCAATTTCGTTAATTCTAACTGGCAGGCGAAATTTTGTCTGACCTGCTCCTGGCTGGCCAGAGAGATTGATGCCAGGGGATAAATCAGATTCCCAGACCCAGTCTTTCGGCCAGGGCCGAGGGCAGGCTGGCGGCCAGGATCTTCTTCTGGCTTTCCTTCAGGTCATATTCAACCCTGTAGAATTTTATTCGGCGCTGTTCGGCATCGTAGACGGCATAGGCGGCTTTGGGGTTGCGGTCGCGAGGCTGGCCAACCGAGCCCGGGTTGATGAGGTAACGGGCTCCCTTTTCCAGCTTGATTTCGAACGGGTTCTCCTGGATAAAGATTCCTTCTACCGTCTGGTCTCTTTCTATGTAGGCGAAAGGAAAATGGGTGTGGCCGAAGAGACACAGCTGGGTGTCGAAATAGCCGAAGGCTTCTACCGCGTCGAACTCGCCGAAAATGTAATAATCTTCATCAAAGGGGGAACCGTGGCAGATGGTGATGTTCTTGTGGACAACCATCGGTCCCTTGGCCAGGCCGGTCAACAGGTGGAGATATTTCTTGGTCAGGTTTTTCCTGGTCCACTGGATGGCCGCGGCAGCTATAGGATTAAAGGTCTGGATGGAATCCAGGCCACAGACTGCCTTGTCGTGGTTTCCTCTGACCATGAACAGATGCTTCAGGAGAAGGACCTTCTGGATGACTTCGTTGGGGGAAGCCCCGTAGCCCACCAGGTCGCCGAGAAAAATATAATGGTCGATCTTTTTCCGGCTGGCATGTTCCAGCACCGCCTCCAGGGCTTCCAGGTTGCCGTGAATATCCGAAAAAACCAGATAACGCATCAGTTTTGACTCCTGCTCGATTGGTAGAGGTTCTCGGCGAAGTAGGAACTGCGGACCAGAGGCCCGGCCACCACCTGCCTGAATCCCAGGCCCAGAGCATATTCCTGCCAGAAAGAAAATTCTTCCGGCAGATAGTAACGAACTACCGGGACCTGCCCGGGGCCGGGCTGCAGGTACTGGCCGAGGGTAAGCAGCTGGCAGTCGGCTTCCCTGAGGTCTTCCAGGGTCTGTTTCAGGTCATCGGGGCTTTCGCCCAGGCCAACCATCAGGCCGGACTTGGTTGTAGCTCCCCATTCGGCCGCGTTTTTCAAGAGTTTCAGAGAACGGAAATAATTCTCCTCCGGGCGATTTATCCTGGGATAGAGGTTCAGGGTCGTTTCCAGGTTATGATTTAAGACATCAGGACTGGCCTCCAGCACCCTCTTCAGGGCGGACTCATTTCCACGAAAATCAGGAATGAGGACTTCGACCCGGGTTTTAGGACAGTTCTCTTTGAGCAGCCTGATGGTCTGGACAAAGTGGTCTGCTCCTCCATCGGGCAGGTCATCTCTGGTGACCGAGGTGATGACAGCATAGCGCAGGCCCATTTCTCTTGCCGCTTCCAGGATTGCCTCCGGCTCCCTGTCGTCGGGGGGCAGGGGGCGTCCCTTGGTCACGGCACAGAACCCGCAATTCCTGGTGCAGATATCTCCCAGAATCAGGAAGGTAGCCGTCCGCCTTTCCCAGCATTCACCGATGTTGGGACAGCGGGCGCTCTGGCAGATGGTGTTCAGACCCCGGCTCTTAAGAAGCTCCGAGACCTGGAAGAAAGTTTCACCGGAAGGCAGTCTGACCTTCAGCCAGTCGGGCTTTTTTAAATGGTTCAACCCCGTGCTCTTTTTCCAGAATTCAGACTGATTAGGAAGACTTTCCTGAATGGAGCTTAATATTCGAAGTCGCGTTCTCTTTTAAGTCTGCGGCGCATTCTTTTCCGGGCCTGGGCCTCTTTCAGCCGTCTCTTCTCTCCGGGCTTCAGGTACACCGAGTGCTTCTTGATTTCCTTGATGATTGCTTCCTGCTGAACTTTTCTTTTGAACCGTCTCAGTGCCGATTCCAGACTTTCTCCGTCTTCAACAACTACGAAAGCCACTAAATTTCACCTCCTAACTTCTGGAAAGTCATTGTTTTTTATACTTGATTGGCTGGCTTTTGTCAAGAAACCGGCCTCTGCTTCAGCCGCCCACCAGCCTGCCTGATAAGCTCCCTGGCCCCGATGGTCATCGGGTCGATAAGAGGAACAGGCAACCTGTCTGGCTTCAGGGCCAGAGGAATTTCGGTGCAACCGGCAATTAAGGCCCGGGCTCCGGCCTCTACCAGCTCTTCGGCCGCCTCTTTCAGCAGCCGGCTCACCCGAGCTCCCTTGAAACCGGCCTTGATGCCTTCTTTTCCGTAGATGGCTTCCATAATTTTCTTCTGCTTTTCTGGTGTGGGCAGCACAATTTGAATCCTCTGGCGCTGGAAAGATTTCTGAAACAGCCCGGTAGCTACCGTGCCCTCGGTAGCCAGGAGCCCAACTTGTCTGACTCCGGACAGGTTGGATTTGGCCCAGCGGGCGGTCTCAGCCACCAGGTCCAGCAGCTTCAGATGGGTTTTTTTCCTGAGCTCCGGGAGAAAATAGTGCGCGGTCAGGCAGGGAATGGCCACCAGTTCCGCCCCGGCCCTTTCCAAAACTTTAAGACCCTCTATCATCCTGGGCAGGGGATTTTCTCCGCCGTAGAGGATGGCCCCCGTCCTGTCCGGGATCTGAGGCCAGTTGCAGATTATTATCCTGAGATGGTCCTGGTCGCGGGCGGCAGAGGTATTCTTGATGACCAGCTCGAAAAAGCGGGCCGTGGCTTCCGGGCCCATGCCGCCGAGTATGCCGACGATTCTGGTATCTTTCTTACTCATGCTTGAATTTCTCCAGCCAGGATTTAAGCTTGTTCAGCGGTAAGGCTTCGGCCCGGTGTCCGTCTTTCCCGGTCATAGTTTTGGCCCTGAAAAGTGAATTCAGGATGGCTTCTTCTGAGGCTTCAGCCGCCGCCTGAAAGAGAGCTGACATGGCTTCATTTCTGACTACTTCTATCCTCTGAGTGAGGCTGGGCTCACCGTGGGTCAACCTGACCTGTGGTGCCGTGGAAAAGGCGATGGCATAATCGCCGCTACCGTTGGAATAATAGCCGCCGGTTCTGGGAATGCCCAGAAGAGCCCTCTTGGCCAGCCTTTTAAGGTTTCGGCTATCTAGTGGGGCATCGGTGGCCACCACTATCATGCAGGAACCGTCTCCGGCCGGGTCGGCCGGCCTGGCTTCGGGGTCGGTTTCTTTTTTCAGCAATTCTTCAATCTGAAGACCTTTAATCTGCAACACTCCCCCGAAATTGGTCTGGACCAGGACGCCGACGGTCCAGCCGCCCCGGCTGCTCGGTAGTTTCCTGGAGGAGGTGCCGATGCCGCCCTTGAAACTGAAACAGGTGGTCCCGGTCCCGGCACCGACGGCACCTTCTTCGACCGGACCTTCGGCAGCGGCCCGGATGGCCTCCAGGACGTGCTCTTTGCTTACGGCCCGGGCCCGGATGTCGTTGAGCCAGCCGTCGTTGGTTTCGCCCACTACCGGGTTGACTGATTCCACCCGCTCGTTTCCGGGCAGAGATAGAATGTAATCAATGAGGGCGGCGGCAGCTTCCGGCACGTTAAGGGTATTGGTCAGGATTATCGGCGTCTCCAGGTAGCCCAGCTCCTCCACCTGGGTGTAACCGGTGAGCTTGCCGTAACCGTTAGCCACGTAAATGGCGGCTGGAACCTTGTCCTGGAATACATTGCCCGGGTGGGGAATTATGGCAGTGACGCCAGTCCGGATGTTGTCTCCCTGGATGAGCGTTTTATGTCCAACCCTGACTCCGGGTAGGTCGGTTATGGCGTTCAGAGGACCCGGCTCCATCACCCCGACTTTCAGCCCGAATTCTCGCACCCGGGGACGGGGTTCTTCCGGGTAAAGGCCGGAAAAAAGGGGTAATAGCGATATCAGTAATGAAAGGGAAAGCAGTTTCATGTCCGGCTCCTGGTTTCAGTCAATCTATTGGCATTACTATTTTATAAATAATCCGGCCATAATTTAAGCAGTTTCGTCTACGGACAATCGGGTGGTCTTCTGGCTATTGTTCTTTGATTTATTTTAATTTTTGATTGATGGACATCCGCCCTGGGAGAGTTAAACCGCTCCGGTTTAAGGGTGCCATGATCTTGACCTCCTGGACCGTGCTGTTTCAGCCCGGATTTATTCTGGCGCTTGTCTGAGGTAGCTTCTGGAAAAGGATTGATAGGGCGCGGGCCTTGTCCGACCGGGCTCCATGTGACGGGACATCGACCCCCGGCCCGGGCCAGGGTCTTCAGTTAAGGGACAATAAGATTTCCAGCCCATTCTTGGTGAGACCATCGGAAAGCTTGATTAATCCGAAGGAGTTGACTATAAAGATGGGAAATGATCGCTTCAAAACAGTATCTATCTATCCCCGAACTGATGGCCTGGCCATGGCTGGTTCATGGCTTCGGACTGGCCGGGTTCAGCCTGGAAGAGTTAAAAAAAGCCCCCGAGCTTTCCCCGTTTCAGCCGGTAGTCATGAAGCAGCTCCATTCTGGCCGGGTCTTTTTCCTGGAGGCGGCTCCCGAAGAAAAATTGGCCGGAGACGGCCTGGTAACGGCCTCGGCCGGCCTGCTGTTGATAGTAAAAACGGCCGACTGCTTGCCCGTTTTTCTGGTAGACCCGGAAAACCGGGCGGTAGCCGCGATTCACTGTGGCTGGCGGAGCACCCTGGAGAAAATACTTGTTTCCGCCTGCGGCCTTCTGCGGACCAAGTGTGGAAGCCGGCCGGAAAACTTGCGGGCAGCGCTTGGCCCGTGTATCGAACAGAAGTGCTATGAAGTCGGACCTGAAGTCAGGGAAAGTTTCTCGGCGGCCGGTTTCGAACCTGCCCGGATCTTTGCTCCTACCATGAATAAGAATAAGTTCTATCTTGATCTGCGAGAGGCAAACCGACTGCTTCTGACGGCTGAAATTGGCCTGCAGCCGGGAAATATTTATGAACTCGGCCTTTGCACTTTCTGTTCGAACGATCTCTATTCCTACCGCCGCGACCGGCAGACCGAGCGACGCCTGGTGAATTTCATCGGTATAAAGGAACCTGGCTAAATCGTGGAGGGGGGAATATCAGGTAAGCTGGTTTTTCAGCCATGGTCCTTCAAGTTGAGTGGCAATTAACTGATTTGCTGGCCACGGGCCAAGGTATTAATTCATTCTCTCTGGGTACAAGAACAGGTTTCGGGGTTTGTGACCAGGGGATTGACTTCGGCCCGATTGATTTAAAATGCCTTTTTAATTAATATAATCAGGAATCGTTTAGGCGTTAGTTCTAATTTTTTTTAGGAGAGAGTTTATGGAGCTGAAATCAAAGCCTGTGGGCGAAGTGGAACTTCCCGGCATCCCGGTTTTCAAAAAAGGCAAGGTCAGAAATGTTTTTGACCTGGGAGACAAGCTGCTGATAGTTGCCACCGACCGGATTTCTGCCTTTGACTTTGTTCTGCCTTCCCTGATTCCCCATAAGGGCAAAGTCTTGACCCAGATTTCCCGGTTCTGGTTCGACTACACCTACCTGGTCTGCCCCAACCATATGATATCCACCGAGCTGGCCGATTTCCCGGAGGAACTTAGAGCTTACGCTGACCTTCTGGAAAAGAGGTCGATGCTGGTCAAGAAGGCCAGGGTGATTCCGGTGGAATGCGTGGTCCGGGGTTACCTTTCCGGCTCGGGCTGGAAGGAATACCAGGAAACCGGCAAGGTTTGCGGGATAAAATTGCCGAAGGGACTTCAGGAGTCATCCCGGCTGGAAGAGCCGATTTTTACCCCATCGACCAAGGCCGAGGTCGGCCATGATGAGAACATCACCTTTAAGGAGATGGAGAGAATTACGGGCGAGGAACTGGCCGAAAAGATCAAGAAGGTCAGCCTGGAACTCTATCTGAAAGCCAGCCTTTATGCCGTTTCCAGGGGAATCATTCTGGCCGATACCAAGTTCGAGTTTGGCCTAGATGAGAATAACGAACTCATTCTGGTTGATGAGCTGTTCACTCCCGATTCTTCCCGTTTCTGGCCGCTGGCCGAATATGCTCCGGGAAAATCCCAGCCCAGCCTGGACAAACAATTTGTTCGTGATTACCTGATCAGCACCGGCTGGGATAGAAAGACGCCACCGCCACCTCCTCTGCCGGAAGAAATCATAGAGCAGACCTCGAAGCGCTACCTGGAGATTTACCAGCTTTTGACCGGGAAATCTGATTTGCCCTGAGTCTTGAAAATTAACATAAATCATTAAGATTATCTCAGTTGAGCAATGATAGACGGACTCGTTGACCTTCATATCCATTCTTCGTTTAGTTGCGACGGTGATTATTCACCCGAAGAGCTGGTCAAAATGGCCAGGAAGGAAGGATTTCGGGCCATAGCCATTGCCGACCATGATACGGTCGCGGCCTACCCTGAAGCCATCAGAGCCGGCCAGAAGGAGGGTGTCGAGGTCATTCCCAGCGTTGAGGTAACGACCGTCTTCGCTGGCCGCGAATTTCACCTTATGCTGCCCTTTGTTAACTGGGAAAGCGAAGCCGTAAAATACATAATTTCCAGGATGGAGATTTCCCGGGTGGAGGAAGCCCGGACCAGGGTGACCAAGCTCCGGGAGAATGGTCTGGAAATAGACTGGGACGAGGTGTGGGAAAAGTCGGGCCAGACCCCACCGCTCGGAGTAAAAATTGCCCAGATCATTCTGGATAAACCGGAAAGCCGCCGTAATCCTGACCTGCAGAAATACTATGATGAAGAGCAGCGGCCCAAGGCTCCCTACGTTTTCTACCAGGACTTTTTCACCGAAGGGGCACCAGCTTACGTTCCGAAACAGCACATATCGCTCGAGGAAGTTCTCCACCTGGCTCCGCTGACCGGCGGGGTGCCGGTTCTGTCCCATCCCGGGGCTTATTTTCAGAGGACTACCAGAGAGGACTTGATGACCCTGAGAGAGCTTGGCCTGAAGGGACTGGAGGTTTATACTTCCTACCACAACCAGAACGAAACCGACTATTACCTTGAGCTGGCCCGGGAGCTGGACCTGGTGGCTACCGCCGGCTCGGATTTTCACGGCAGGATCAAGCCGGGAGTAAAATTTGGCTTGATTAAAAACGGCGATTATTCTATGGTGGAAAAGTTGAGGGAGAGAAGGGACTGATGTCCATCCATCTGAACTGGCTGGATACCCTGCTGCTGGTTATCCTTCTGATTACTTTCATAATCGGGCTGGTCAAGGGGTTTATAAGGCAGATAATAGGTATCCTGGCCGTAGTGGCTGGAATTATCCTGGCTTCCCGGTATTATGGCTGGCTTTCCTGGCAATTGTTCAACCGGATTGAGTCGGACTTCTGGAGAAACGGGCTGAGTTTTCTGCTGATTTTTTTTGTGGTGGTTCTGGTCGGCTGGCTGCTGGGCTTTCTTCTTAGCAAGCTGATGAAGGGTACACTCAGCCTGGCCAACCATCTGCTGGGCGGCGTCCTGGGACTGTTAAAGGGAGTGCTGATCGGCGCGGTGATAATTTTTGCCATGCTCAGCTTCGATTTTCAACGCCAGGCCATCATCGGCTCCCGCCTGGCGCCGACCATGGTAAAAGTATCCCGGGCCCTGGTTTTGTTGATTCCCCAGAATCTCCGAGAACGTTTTAGCGATACGGTGAAAAGGTACGAGGGCAAAGGAGGACGGCATGAGCAAAAAATATGAAGAACTAACCATCCATCAGAAGTTAGAGTCGCTGATCAGCGATATGGTGGAAAAAGAAATCCATCTCAAGGAAGCCCTGGCCGAGTTCGAAAAGATTTACCTGGAAACAGCCGCCTCCAAGTACCGGTCCAACAAATCAAAGATGGCCCAGGCCCTGGGTATCCACCGCAATACCCTCCATAACCGTTTTAAGGTTCTGAAGATCAGGAAGAAAAAATAGCAGTCTTGGCCTGGGTCTGCTAAAATTTTTATCAGGAAACCTTGACAATTTTTTTGTCATATTTTATAATTAGCACTCCAAATTTCAGATTGCTAAATTAAACTAAGCAAGGAGGTCTTTCATGAAGATTCAACCCCTTTATGACCGTGTCCTTTTAAAGAGGATTGAAGAACAGGAAGTGAAAAGGGGGAACATCATCATCCCCGACACCGCCAAGGAGAAACCCCAGGAAGCTGAGGTTATCGAGGTCGGCAAGGGGAGGGTGACCGAAGACGGAAAAGTCGTTCCCCTGACCGTTAAGAAGGGCGATCGCGTGCTCATCGGCAAGTACAGCGGCACCGAAGTGACCATCGACGGTGTGGAGCATGTCATCGTCCGCGAAGAAGAAATACTGGCAGTAATAACTAAGTAAAGGGAAGGAGGTAGACAATGGCAAAACAAATTATCGTTGGAGACGAAGCCAGGCAGGCTTTACTCAGAGGCGTTAACATCCTGAGCAACGTGGTCAAGGCCACCCTTGGACCGCGTGGCAAGAATGTCATCCTGGACAAGAAGTTCGGTTCCCCCACCAGTACCAAGGACGGAGTGACTGTGGCCAAGGAAATCGAATTGAAGGATCCCTGGGAGAACATGGGCGCCCAGCTGGTCAAGGAAGTTGCTTCCAAGACTTCCGACGTGGCTGGAGACGGCACCACCACGGCCACGGTTCTGGCTCAGATCATCTATTCCGAGGGCATCAAGCACGTGACCGCTGGCCGGAATCCCAACCTGATCAAGAAGGGAATCGACCGGGCGGTGGAAGAAGTCGTTAAAGAGCTCAAGAGCATGAGCCGGGAAGTGACTGGCGAGATGATCGCCCAGGTCGGAGCCATTTCCGCCAACAACGACGAGTCCATCGGCAAGATCATCGCTGAGGCCATGGAAAAGGTTGGCAAAGACGGCGTCATCACCGTGGAAGAGGCCAAGGGTTTGGAGACTACTCTGGAATTCGTCGAGGGTATGCAATTTGACCGCGGCTATCTCTCTCCCTATTTCATCACCGACCCAGAAAGAATGGAGTGCGTCCTGGAGAACCCGCTGATCCTGCTCCACGAGAAGAAGATCTCCAACCTGAGAGAGTTCCTGCCGCTGCTGGAAAGCGTGGCCAAGATGGGCCGGGCTCTGCTGGTGGTGGCCGAAGAAGTTGAGGGCGAAGCCCTGGCTACCCTGGTGGTCAACAAACTGAAGGGCACCCTGATGTGCTGCGCGGTCAAGGCTCCCGGTTTCGGCGACAGACGGAAAGCCATGCTGGAGGACATTGCCATCCTGACCGGCGGCAAGGTCATCACCGAAGATATCGGAGTCAAGCTGGAAAACGTCACCCTGGATTGGCTGGGTGAAGCGGCCAAGGTGGTGGTTGACAAGGATAACACCACCATCGTCGAAGGCAAGGGTAAACACAGTGAAATCCAGGCCAGAATTAAGCAGATCCGCACTCAGATTGAAGAGACCACTTCTGACTACGACCGGGAAAAACTGCAGGAAAGGCTGGCCAAGATGGTCGGTGGCGTGGCCCTGATTAAGGTTGGAGCGGCCACCGAGACCGAGCTCAAGGAAAAGAAAGCCCGGGTGGAAGATGCCATGCATGCCACCAAGGCTGCCGTGGAAGAGGGTATCGTTCCGGGAGGCGGAGTGGCCCTGCTGCGTTGCCAGAAGGCCCTGGAAAAGCTGACCCTGGACGGCGATATGCAGATCGGCGTTCAGATTATCCGCCGGGCCATCGAGGAGCCGCTGCGCCAGATTGCCGAGAATGCCGGTCATGAGGGCTCCATTGTGGTGGAAAAAGTCCGGGAAATGAAGCAGGATTTCGGGTTCAACGCCCTGACCGAAAAATACGAAGACATGATCAAGGCTGGAATTGTCGACCCGACCAAGGTGGTTCGCACCGCCCTGCAGAATGCGGCCAGCATTGCCGGCTTGCTCCTGACCACCGAAGGTTGTGTCACCGAAATTCCCGAGGAAGAGAAAAAGCCGTCCTATCCCACCCCGCCCAGCGACATGTATTGATAGCTGATAATCACGGCCGTTAAGGATAAGGCCGCTTTCAGGTCGACTGAAAGCGGCCTTTCTTTTTTGAGCCAGCCAGCGAGCTTGTGGTATATTAGGCCCGTTGACAGTACCCGGTCATAGAAAGTTCAGATGAAAATTCTCGACCGTTATCTCTTGCGTGAAGTGGTGCTGGCCTTCCTGGTTTCCCTGGGTTTTATCGTCCTGGTCCTTCTCATGAATGAACTTTTCTACCTGGCCGAGATTTTTCTGACCAGAGATGTGCCCGCTGGGGTTATTCTCAGGGTCCTGTTTTTCCTGCTTCCTTCAATCCTGTCCCTGGCCCTGCCTCTGGCCTTTATATCGGGCGTGCTGGGCGGGTTGGGACGCCTGGCCGGTGACCGCGAAACAGAAGCTTTGCGGCTGCTGGGAATAAGTCCGGGTCGGGTGCTGAAACCGGTCTTGCTGCTGGGTACCATCCTTTGCCTGATCGACCTGAGTTTTACTTTCTGGCTTGCCCCGGCAGCCAATTACCGCTGGCTGCAGACCATGGTCAATTCCGTCCTGAGCGAGGTCAAGCTGGAGCTGGAGCCGGGCCAGTTTGTGGAATCGCTTCCGGGAAAAGTCCTTTACATGGAAAAAATGGACAAGAACCGGCTGTGGCAGGATGTCCTGATTTACCAGAAGGATGAAGCTGGCCGGGTGGAAATCATCCTGGCCCGGGGGGCCAGAATGGAACTCCAGCCGGAGAAGCAGGAGGCCTGGATTTTTCTGGAGAAGGGCAAGAGATACGGGTTAAACCCTGAAGACCCGGATAGCCTGAGCCTGGCCGAGTTTGAAAGAAGCCAGCAGCCCCTGGACCTTAAGCGACTCAGGCCGAGTTTTATGCTGGAAAAGAAGAGCCGTGAAAAGAGCATCAGGGAGCTATGGCTTGACCGGAAGGTTCTGGCCCGGAAGGGCGGTCCGGAAAGTCGGCTGGTGGCCCTCGAGCTTAACAAGAGGCTGAGCCTGCCGGCCACTTGCCTCCTGTTTGTTTTCCTGGGAGTGGGACTCGGCTGGAGACGGTGGCCGGGGGGAAGAGTGGGCGGTTATGGCCTGAGTCTGCTGGTGATTCTGATTTACTATTTTCTCCTGGTGGCCGGCGAACAGAAAGCCCTTCAGGGGAGCTTCGCTCCCTGGCTGGCCATGTGGCTGCCCAACTTCATCATCCTGGCCGCAGGCCTGTATTTTTTTTATCGGGCTTTTAAGGAAGGCCAGGCCGGGGAGATTTTCAGGCCGGTCAGAATAAGGAAGCCACTATTCCCATCCACCGGGAGACCCGCGCTTAGCAGTAAAAAAGCATTGACTCCGGTTAAGATCCATCTTTCCTTTCCTTCTCTTGTCGATGGCTATGTGTTTTCCAGGTTCTTCCGCTTCCTGATCCAATTATTCCTGGCCCTGCTGCTGATCATGGCCGCGGTGACTTTTCTGTGGCGGCTGGAGCTAGTCCAGGGTAGCGATAAGACCATCAAGGACCTGCTGGCTTTTATCTGGTTTAAGGTCCCGGAATTTGTCCTTTTTGGCCTGCTCCTGGCCATCCCGGCAGCAGCCGCCCTGAGCCTGGGGATACTTCACCGTCGAAAGGAAATGCTGGCCTTTATTTCCTCGGGCCTGAGCTACTGGCGGGTTGTCCGGTCATTGCTGATTTTTGGACTGCTGCTGGTTCCGCTGCTTTTTCTCTGGCAGGACAGGGTTCTGAGCCGTAGCAATTTCCGGGCCGAAGGGCTCTGGGCTCGGTTATCCGACCGGCCGGTTCGGACTTTCAGTTACCTGAGCCGCTACTGGCTACGCTCCAGGGTAGACGGTCGCTTTTACCATTACGAGCTGCTGAGGGCCGGGGAAAGCGCTCTTTCTCGCCTGCTGGTTCTGGAACCGGAAGCCGGGCAGGCAGGCTTGAAAAGGATGTTCTATGCCGCCGAAGCCCAGGTTGAGGCTGACCGCCTGGTACTGAAAAATGGCTGGGAACGAACTTTTCGTGGCCAGGAGTCAGAGCTAAACAGGTTCAGCCGAACAGCACTGGACCTGCCCGGAGCAGCCGGTTATTTTTTTAAGGAGTGGAAGGAACCCAACACGATGAAAGTTTCGGAGCTCAAACACTATGCCCGGGAACTGGAAGAATCGGGTTTGCCGGCTGGCCGATTTCGACTGGAAGCCTGTTTCCGCCTGGCCTTTTGCCTTTCCGGGCTGGCGCTGATCCTTCTGGGCTGCGCCTCGGCCGGCCTGCTGGGCTCCAGGGGTTTTCTCTGGCCTTTGGCTGCCAGCCTGGTAGCCACCTTCGTTTACTGGCAGAGCCTGGCCCTCTTCCGGAGCCTGGGCCTGGCCGGTTTGCT
>JAOAIU010000072.1 GCA_026414545.1 Candidatus Saccharicenans sp. | reverse complement strand
CTTCACCCGCGCCGCCTTAAAATAATCCGGGACATAAATTTTTTCCTGAGCCAGGCGCTACTAGAATGCGTTCTTTTTGAAACGCCGGGGGCATTTGTTTTCTATCCAGCGAAGCGCAGTTAAGCCTATTTTATGAGGAGCAGTTCGCATCCCCTGTCATGGGGGTGTGCCCCGGGTAAATAAAAATCTTCACCGGCGACCATTTTTTAAGGCCCATTCCCTTCGAAGCAGTTCAGTGCCCACTGGGTACTTGCCGAGCCGGAGGCGGAAGCGGAAGCGGTCAGGGCCCTTTCTCTCTGGAAAAGTTCGTGCCCGTTGTGGCGCCAGCCCCGTCTTCTCACCGTTTTAAGAATCTATGAAAGGAAGAATATGACGGGGTGTTTTTTTTCCTTCAATTTATTCCCCACAGGGAACCAAATTTTAGCCTGGGTGGTAGCCCGCGGGGAATCAATTTGAGATGGCCGGCCGGGAAGTACCTACAACAGACACTGACCGGGATAAGGGGCGGGGTAATGTTTTTCGGCAGTAATCTTTTTTATGGGTTATGGGAATGGGAGGGTTGTGGTAAAGAAATAGCGCCAGAAACCAGAGAAAAAACCAGGGAATCGTGGGTTGGGCCTTTTTTTTCGGCTCTTACTTCTTGGAGGGGGAAGCTTCTTCCTTGCCTTCCATCAGCTTGAAGGCGCCGTAAAGGGCACCGGTTGTCAACACCATCAGGACGGCTATGCCAACCGGGGTCCAGAAAAAGGAAGGTTTTTCCTTCGGATAGCCCTCACTTCCCTGGTCCATCGGGGCGACTTCGCCGCGCATCAGGGCCAGGCTGAGTTTGCCCACCTCGCCCTCTTTAACGCTGACAACATAACCGAAATTGTAGTCGCCATCAGGAGCGGTGATACCGAGGACATACTTGCCCTCTTTCAATTTTTCTATTTTATAGAGTCCCGTGGCATCGGTAGGGGCGCTGGCGAATTCCTGCCCGTTATCCACGTTACGCAGCTTGACCACGGCGTTCTGAACCGGCGTCTTCATATCGCTGGCATAAATAAATCCGGTCAGGGTTCCTCCCCGGAGCGGCTTATCGGTCCTCGAAAATCCTTCCATCGGTAAAATTAACAGAGTAAACGCACTCACAACCAGGGTCACAAAGAGGCGAGACTTAAAAATTCTCAGGGTAAGCATTCCGTCCTCCCGAGTTCAATTAAGTTTTATTTACGACATTATATGGCAAAAGTCAAGCATTTTTTGGCTAAAAGCTCCCGTTCTTTTAGTTTTTTCGAATTTTGGCCGGCCCAGCCCAAAAAAGGGGGACACGAGAGTGTGTCCCCCTTTCTATTTGGCTTTATTTTTCTTCCCGCCTTTTTTTCTTATAATGTTCCCGCGAGCATGACCCAGAAAACCTGCCTGATAACCGGAGCGACTTCGGGCCTTGGAAGGGCGGCGGCCCTGGACCTGGCTCGCCAGGGCTTCCGGGTCATCATCGTCGCCCGCAACAAAGAGAAAGCCGAGTCCACCTGCCGCCGGATCAGGCACCTCACACGGAACGAGGCCGTCTCCTGGTACCTGTGCGATTTATCGCTGCTCGGCCAGGTCCGGAATCTGGCCAGTGAGCTCCAGGCTGACCTGGCCTGCCTTGATGTCCTCATCAACAATGCCGGCGCCCGGTTTCTGCGTCACCAGGTTACCCCGGAAGGAATCGAGCTGACCCTGGCCACCAATCACCTCGGCCACTTTGTCCTGACCCTGTCGCTTCTCGACCTGCTCAAAAAATCGCCCGAAGCCCGCATCATCAACGTCGCTTCCGGAGCTCATTATGGCGCCGACCGACTCATCGAAAATATCCTTCGACCAGAAGAGTACGACGGCAGGAAGCAATACGCCCGCTCCAAACTGGCCAACGTGCTCTTCACCTACGCCCTGGCCGAGAGGTTAAAAGAGCAGGGGCTCAACATAACGGTCAATGCCGCTGACCCCGGCGGAGTGGCTACAAACTTTGCCCGCAACAACGGCCTCATTCCCTGGCTCAGGCACAGGCTTTACTACCTTAGCAAGCGACAGCTCCTCAGCCCGGCCCAGGGGGCGGAAACAATAACTTACCTGGCTTCATCGCCCGAGGTCAGGGGCATTAGCGGCGCCTACTTCTTCGAAAGAAAAGAACGTCGTTCCTCCACCACCTCCTATGACATGGAAAACCAGAAAAAGCTCTGGGAATTAAGCCTGTCCCTGTCCGGTCTGAAGACAATGAATTGAAAGAGGGACACGAGAGTGTGTCCCCCATTTTTTATTTCAGGTGAAGGTGGATTTGGCCGGCGGTTGCCGAAAGGCGGAGCTCGCCGCCGGGTAGCCTTTCCAGGCCGATTCTTCGCCCGTTGCCATCCGTAGCTTCGTACTCTCCCGGCAACCCACTCACCACCGCCACCACCTCGGATGAGCCTGCCCCGGCCGCTTCAACCTCAAAGCTTATTTCTGACAGGTCCCTGGCCAGAACTACGGGTCGCTCCCTGGCCAGCCTCCCCTTTTCAAGCTCCAGGTGCCAGCGCCTCCGTTCATCCCTGACATAATGAAACCTTACCCTAAGGCCGTCTCGCGGGATGACCCTGATCAAATCGCCCTGCTCTTTTTCCGGGCAACCCGAGCTTGCTTTGCCGCCACAACCGCCACCATGTACAGATTTAATTTTGATGGTATCCACCCTGTTTTTTTCTTTTTCAGCCGGCCGCACCGGGCATTCTCCAATTTCCGTCGTCGAGTTCGCTCTTAAATCATACCTGGCTTCAGCCCGCCCCATTAAGCCGGCTTCTCTCTCAGGCCAAGAACTCGCTTCCACGTTGCCCGCGCCTTTAGCCGAATCCTCATCTCGGCCATCCACCAGTTTCCCACCCAGAGCCACCAGCCCGAACACCGGGTCTTCGGCCACCACCGTGGCCGCGGCCCTGACCGCCCCGCAGTAGCCCACGTCCTCTTCGGCGCTGTAATTCCAGGAACCGCGCGGCACCCACTTGCCGTTCCAGCCCCTGGCCCAGGCCAGGGGTTCAAAGCCGCCGCCGGCCGCCCCGTCGTTTTCCGGCCCGGGGTACCAGTAGCCGTAATTGGTATCAGGCCGCCCCGAATTCAATAGCGCCCAACTGCTCAGGTAAGAGGCATAGCCCAGACGCAGGTGGTCAAACATCTTCTGCCTGTCCTTCGCCCACCACAGCGCATAATCGAGCACCGACCAGCCGCCCATCTGCGACATGTAACTCAAGGTGTAGCGCAGCCCGCCGCCGGCCCGGTAGTCGCTTCCCAGGTAATAATAGGCAGTCTCCAGCCAGCCCCGGGCGGCCACGTTCAGCCGCAGCTGCTTTTCCAGGAATTTCTCGACCCGGTCCCGGTCCGTCTTACTGGAAAAGGCTTCCACCCCTGGCCTTTCTTCCAGCCTTTTCAGGGCATAGCGGGCCATGGCCCCGGTGGCTTCAAATCCCGTCGAATCGAAGGCAAACTCGGAACCGAAAAGATAGGGCTCGTCGTTTACAAAGTGCAGGACCTTTTTCTCCCAGTGCTGGCGGAGTTCTGCCGCTTCCTTCTTCCAGCCTTCACGTTCCAGGGCCTCAATCAATTCGTTCATCACGATTTCATTCATGGTCGGAGTCCCGTAGGCCGACCAGCCCTCCACCTCCAGCGGGACCGTAAAATAAGCAATCGCCGTCCGGTAGGCCCGCCGCAGATACTCTTCCGCCGCAAGCTCGGTCTTTATCCCCGGGTAGAGCCGGGCCACCTGGTACATCCGGTAATAGAGCAGCACGATATGCGGGTAATCGTAAATTCGCCAGATATGCTTGCGGCCGTTCCGCCCGGGGTCAGGGCTTTCGCGGTTGACCTTCCAGTTCGGAATGCCATAGATGGCAAACGGATAAGGCTCGTCCTCGGTCATCTGCATCCCGCCCCACAGGTAATGCTTGATGTAGAGGTCAACGCTGGCCACCTCTTCCTGGTCCGGGAAAAAGACATTCTTCGAAGCCACGAAGGCCGGCCGGGCGTTGCCGGCATCGTCGCAGGCATCCACCAGCCAGGTCTGGAGGCCGTCTCGGTCGTCGGCGCTTCTCAGCACCCTGTTCTTCATATCCCAATCGCTGTAAACGCCGTAATACCATTTTGAAGGGTCGCGGTGCTGCTGGCGCTTGACCAGGAAGGCAGCCCGCTTCTTGAACAACGTCTCCAGGTCTTCAGTCACGAAAAACTCAAGCGGCAGGCTCGACCCGCTGGCGCATCTCAAGGTGACCAGGTTTTCGCCGAGCCGACGAAATTTTATTCTGAAGATTCGGTATCCGCCTGAAGCCTGAGGCCCGGCGCTATCGCCCCTTTCCGGAGTTTCTGACGTTGGCCTGACTTCTTCAACTTCGGTTTCAGCCGGAAACTCGGGCTCAAGGCCAACGATTTTCTGTCCGGTCCTGACTGCTACCAGGGCTTCCAGGTTTTCCGGCACCACCATCCCCGGAACCACCTGAACATCAAACTTGCCTTCCCGGTAAAGGAGGTCGCGAACGCTCTGGTAGCCTTTCTCGGCCCACAGGAACTTGAAACTGTAGCTGACCCGGCTTCCCGGCCGGCCGCGCGGTTTAAGCACGACCGAGGTGCTGGGGAACCGCCAGCGCCCGCCCCTGGCGCGGGCCTCTGCGGCCACCAGCCTGGAGTGGATGTAAGGACAGAAAATCCCGCGCCCGCCATCATCATAGTATTCAAAACCCGGGCCCGGGCCGCCGACGCCCACGCTCAGTTTTCCTGCCCTTCCATCTTGGCCCGCCCTGCCCCCGGCTGAAGCCCCGCTGCCCTGGCCGGGAGCCTCACTCGTCCCCGACCCTTCCACCGGAATCAGCAGCAGGTAGGGCGGCTCGGCGTTGGTCCGCTGGCAGAAGACAAAAGACCCCTGCCCGGCCACCAGGAAATGCCTTATGACCCGCAGGTTGTAAGTGACCTCTTTATCCCAGCCATACTGGGTGTTGAAAGGAAGCGGCAGGCCGAGGTCTGCCACCTCAATTTCTCCGCCGGTCAGGTTTTCCAGGTTTATGGTCCAGAGAAGCTCCTCACCCCGCGGTTCGAAGACTGACTCAACGTTAATCAACTTTTCCACCCTTCGCTTCTGCTGTTCGTAAGCCTGCCTGACCTTTCGCTCGGCGTCAGTTTCCAGGCGCCAGCGGTAGAGCCCGGCGCTGTGGGTCGGTTGAAGCTGCATCTCCAGCCTGACGGAAGTGGTCCTGACCGGCTCGAGGGTTACCCGGTTAAAGCGGTCAAGACCTGTTTCGTAGGGAGAGAGGTTTCGGGCCGGCACAAAGTTGCCGCGGGAATCCCGGTACAGGATTTGCCATTTTACCGGGACTTTATAGGGCCCGTTAAGCTCGGAGTCGTCGAGCCAGTAGACCTCTGCGGCCGAAACCGAAGCCGGCTCCGGGAAATCATACTGAACCCACTCGGTTGTGCCCTTGCGCCCGGAGAAGGCCAGGTAACCGCCAGAGCGGCTCTTTGAATCCACAACGGGCAGGTCATCTATCAAGACCTGGGGGAAACGGGCCTGGGTCGAAGCCGTGATTCGGACGCGGGAGAGAAAGGACTGGTAGGGCGGATACAGGCGATAGACCAGGCGTTCCGGCCCGGCTTGCTTGAGTTCCGCGTCCTTCAGCCGCAGATAATCTTTCTGACCGGCTGGCTTGAAGGAAACGATGACATCGCCGATAACATTGCCGCCCAGAACATAATCGGTCGGGTATATATCGGCCGTTTTCCTGAGGCTTGACAGACCGCGCCCGGAGAATTCGAGCTGGAAACTGCCTGAGTTTATTTTTTTGACGGTAGCGGCTTCAGCCGCAAACAGAAATGGGAAGAGAAAAAAGAGAAAGAGGACTGCGCAGACGAAGGTCAGACCAACGCGGGCGAGTTTATGATTCACGGTTAATACTCCTTATTTATATCCTTGATATCCCTGCCCTTTTACCGCGAGCGTCGGGAGGTGAGTTAAACCTGGTCAGGGCATTATTTCATTATTCAAAGAGCCGGAATTCTTAATTTTCGGGCTGCCCGAATAAGATTCCAGAGAAATCCCGGGCTGAATAGCCCGATTAGACCCGGAAATCAGATATCTAATATATCTCAAGCGGGTCGGCATTACAAAAACTTTTTCCGGGCACAGGCAGGAATATTATTTCGCGCCCGTTGAACCTGCCGCCTGTACCCATCAGCTGCGGGTGGCTTCGACTTCCCCTTAAAAATTCCTGACTATTTCCACATAAATGCGTCCCTCTATGATTACCCTTTAATTGGCCCTGTATTTTTTATATAATCTTTGGATGATTATTCAGTCCTGAGAAAGGGAGCCAGGAAAATGGAAAAGGATAAGAACAAAAAAATGAACTCTTCCCGGAAGAAAGATAAGCCGGTTCAGACAAGAAACCACAAGCCGCCTAAGTCGTCAGCCTTCAAAGACAGCCTGCTGAACAAGATCCGCCAGAAAAAGGCCGTGGTTGGCGTCATCGGCCTCGGTTACGTCGGTCTGCCTCTGGTCCGCGAGTTCATGAAGGCCGGCTTTCCGGTCATCGGCTTCGACATAGACGAGGAAAAAATCCACAAGCTCCACGCCGGGAAAAGCTACATCCATTACCTGCCGTCCTCGCTCATCCAGGGCTGGCTGGAAACGGGGCGCTTCCAGGCTACCTCCGATTTTTCCGAGCTGCGCCGGGTGGACGCCATTCTCATCTGTGTGCCCACCCCGCTTAACGAAAACCGCGAGCCGGACATGAGCTTTGTCTTCAACACCACCCAGACCATTGCCGACAACCTGCAGCCCGGACAGCTGGTCGTGCTGGAGTCGACCACCTACCCTGGAACCACCGACGAGGATATGCGGCACATCCTGGAAAAGAAGAGCGGGCTGCGGGCCGGACGGGATTTTTTCCTGGCCTTTTCGCCCGAGCGCGAGGACCCAAATAATAAGGACTACACCACGGCTACCATACCCAAGGTGGTGGGCGGGTATACACCGGCTTGCCTGGAAGTGGCCAAGACCCTTTACGACCAGATAGTAACGCGAACCGTGCCGGTCTCTTCCTGCCGGGCAGCCGAAGCCACCAAGATCCTGGAAAACACCTACCGCGCGGTCAACATTGCCCTGGTCAACGAGCTCAAGATGCTTTTTGACCGGATGGGCATAGATATCTGGGAAGTTATTGAAGCGGCTAAGACCAAGCCGTTTGGTTTTCAGGCCTTCTACCCGGGACCGGGGCTCGGCGGCCACTGCATCCCGATTGACCCCTTTTACCTGACGTGGAAGGCGAGGGAATATGACTTCAGCACCAGGTTCATCGAGCTGGCCGGGCAAATCAACGTTTCCATGCCATACTACGTGATGAACAGAACGATGGAAGCGCTGAACAGCCAGGGAAAAAGCCTTAAGGGAGCAAAGGTATTAATCCTGGGCCTGGCTTACAAGAAAGACGTGGACGACCCGCGCGAGTCGCCTTCGTTCAAGTTGATTGAGCTGCTAAAAAACCACGGGGCGGAGGTTGACTACAACGACCCGTACATACCCAAACCACCGAAGACCAGGAAATGGAAATTAGAGAAGGATTCGGTTCCGCTGACCGAGAAGAACCTGGCGTCCTTCGACTGCGTGATAATCGCCACCGACCACACGGCCTACGACGCCGCCTTCATCCATGAGCACGCCAGGTTGATTGTTGACACGCGCAACCTGCTGGGCCGGGCAGGGATAAAATCAGATAAGGTAATAAAGGCTTAACAGAGGACTTTATGCTTTTTTCGCAGCCATCATCATTGTCCATTCTGAGACAAAAAATCTCGCCACCCTTCTTTATAGATGGCTTAAAACGCGGCCAGATCTATTATTTTTCAAAGCTAATTATCTCCGCAAAGGCATATTTCACGATTTTTAAGAGGGCTTTTTATGAAAAAAATTTTAATCACCGGAACAGCAGGTTTTATAGGTTTTCATCTGGCAGAAAGATTGGTCAAACAATTTCCGGATGACCAAATCGTTGGCCTAGATAATATAAACGATTATTATGATGTAAGTTTAAAATTTGCCAGGCTTAACGAAAGCGGTATCTATAAAGAAGCAATTGATTACAACATTTATGTTCAGAGCCAAAAATACCCAAATTATAGATTTATTAAATTAAATCTCGAAGACCGAGAAAAGATAAGAGCCCTATTCGATAGCGAGAAATTCAGCATTGTAATTCATCTAGCAGCCCAGGCTGGTGTTCGTTACAGTCTAAAAAACCCACATGCCTATATAGATAGCAATATAACAGGCTTCCTGAACATTCTTGAAGGCTGTCGTCATAACCCTCCAGAACACCTTATCTTTGCTTCCTCAAGTTCAGTTTATGGAGCCAATAAAAAGATGCCCTTTTCCGTGCATGACCACACAGACCATCCGCTATCTCTTTATGGTGCGACCAAGAAATCAAACGAGCTTATGGCCCATGCCTATTCCAATTTATTCCATATTCCATGCACCGGACTTAGATTTTTTACCGTTTACGGTCCCTGGGGACGTCCAGATATGGCAATGTACCTTTTTGCCAAATTGATAATCGAAAGAAAGCCCATCAAGATCTATAATAGTGGAAAAATGCAAAGGGATTTTACGTATATCGACGATGTAATTGAAGGCACAAGCAGATTAATAAATAAGCCGCCCCTAAAAAATGATCACTGGGATCCATATAACCCAGACCCGGCATCAAGTTTTTGCCGATTCAAAATTTTCAATATAGGAAACAATTCTCCGGTTGAAGTTAGCCATATATTGGAATTAATTGAAAGGTATCTAGGCCAAAAAGCAGAAAAGGATCTTTTGCCCATTCAACCCGGTGATGTACCCGCCACCATGGCTGATGTTGATGATTTATGGGATTATGTGAATTTCAAACCTTCAACTTCAATAGAAGTAGGCGTTGAAAACTTTATAAATTGGTTTAAAAAATATCATAGTATTTAGACATACAACTTCACTAAATGAATATTAAAGTTCCTCAGATATTAAAGAAACAAACAATTACCCAGGCAGCACTTATTATTGCCGTTATATCCTTCATCAGCAAATTCTTCGGTTTTTTCCGCGAGGTCCTGGTGGC
>JAOAIU010000037.1 GCA_026414545.1 Candidatus Saccharicenans sp. | reverse complement strand
GTTTCTTATGCCATTCCTTTTGTGGCTTCGGGCGGGATACTCATCGCTATTTCCATAGCCTTCGCCCCGATGACATCGCAGGGTCCTGATTTCAGCCGGGCTCCTTTTCTGAAGCTGCTAAACGACATAGGAGCCGTGGCTTTTTCCCTGTTGATTCCGGTCCTTTCAGGCTATATTGCCTTTGGCATTGCCGACCGCCCCGGGCTGGTTCCTGGTTTTGTCGGCGGTTACATCGCCAACCAGGTTGGAGCTGGTTTCCTGGGCGGGCTCATATCGGGGCTGCTGGCTGGTTTCCTGGTTTTTTACCTGAAAAAAATTAAGGTGCCAATTTATATCAAGCCGGTCATGCCCATTCTCATTTACCCGGTCGTTTCCTCTCTCATAATCGGCTTTGTCATGTACAAGATAATCGGAGCACCCATCCACGACCTGATGCTGAATATTACCAAATGGCTGGAAGTGATGGGTACCGGCAACAAGGTCATCCTGGCCATCATCCTTGGTTCGATGATTGCCTTTGATATGGGTGGCCCGGTCAACAAGGTGGCTTTCTTTTTCGGGGCAGCCATGATCCAGCAGGGCAACTATTACGTCATGGGAGCCTGCGCCGCGGCCATCTGCATCCCTCCGCTGGGGCTGGGCCTGGCCACGCTACTAAACAGGAAGCTGTGGACGGAACAGGAGAGGGAAGCCGGGCTGGCGGCTCTTGGCATGGGAGCGATAGGCATTACGGAGGGGGCAATACCCTTTGCCGCGGCTGATCCGCTCAGGGTTATTCCTGTGATCATGGTCGGCTCGAGCCTCGGCTCAGTCATTGCTATGCTGGGAAAAGTCGGCGACCATGCCCCGCATGGCGGCCCGATTGTACTGCCCGTGGTGGATAACCGCTTTGTTTATGTTGTGGCCATCCTAGTCGGGACGATTGTGGTCGCGGGCCTGATGACCTTCCTGCGGGCCCGGAGCAAGAAAAAAGCTGAAGCCTCGGCAGCCTGATAAAAATTTAACTTTCATATTTTCATCCTCCCGATAAGTGCTAAAATATGGGCTGAAAAACATTTCAATGATGAAAGACTGAATACGGAGGTTTCTGATGAAATTGGTGGCGGTTACAGCCTGTCCCACGGGGATTGCCCATACTTACATGGCAGCCGAGCAACTGGAGCGCGTGGCCAAAAAGATGGGATTTTCCATAAAAGTGGAAACTCAGGGAGCCATGGGCATAGAAAATGAGCTGGACCAGGATGAAATAAATGAGGCAGCCGCGGTAATTTTTGCTGTGGGCATAACAGTGCAGAAACCGGAGAGGTTTGAAGGTAAAAAAATATTCGAATTTTCGGTTCAGGAAGCCATCAAAAACCCCGAAGCCATATTGCAGAAGGTGAAGGAAGAAATTGGCGGTTGAATTCAGGTTTGAATTTCCCCTGCCCCTGGGGCTTCATGCCCGGCCGGCCAGCTTTATCCAGGAAAAATGCCAGGATTTTCAGGGCGAGGTAATCTGGGAGAATCAGAGAACATTCAAGAAGGCTGACGCCAAAAGCGCCATATCGCTGCTGACCACCGATACTCAGCATGGGGATGTCTGCCGATTGGTAGTGAGCGGGGCAGACGAGAAAAACTTTGCCGCAGACCTGGAATCGTTCTTACTAAAAGAATTGCCACTCAAAGAGGAGAGGGCACTGAAAGTTGAACCGGCGGCGGTGGCCATCATTCCGGGAGTGCTCCATGGCAGTCAGGAAATGTACTTGGTTGGCCAACCAGCCTCCTCGGGCGTTGTTTCAGGCAAGGTCCTGGTGTGGAAAAAGCAGCCAGGCCTGTCTGAATTCGAAGAGTTAAAAGGCCAGAAGACAGATAACCCGGAGGAAGAAATCGAGCTTTTCCGGCGAGCCCTGGAGTCGGTACGGAAAGAAATAGAGAAAGAACTGACAGGAAAGAGCGGCCCGGAGAAAAGCATCCTGAAGGCCCATCGTTCTCTGGCATCTGACCCGGGGCTTTCGAGGCGGGTAGAAGAGTTAATCGTGAAGGAAAAATTATCTGCGACCGCGGCCCTGATCAGGGCAGTGTCGGAATTCAGCCAAGAACTTCTTCATAGCAAGACCCAATATATCAGAGAAAGAATAGCCGACCTGAATGATATTGCCCTGCGTCTTCTGGAAAAGTTTGGTTGTCAGCTGGAAGCTGGAAAACAGCCAGAGGTCTCGGAACCGGCTGTCCTGGTGGCTGAAGACCTGCTGCCGTCTGATTTTCTCAGCTTCGGGCCCGGTCAAATTTTGGGACTCGTTCTGGAGAAGGCCGGTCAGACTTCCCACACCCTGATCATGGCTAGGGGCCGAGGCGTTCCCGCGGTAACCGGGGTAGCCGAGGCCTGCAGGTTGCTGAGCCGCGGTGAAGAGGTAGTGGTCGATGGCCACCGGGGTGTGATAATCGTGTCCCCGGGCGATGCGGTCAGAAAGTACTACAAAAGGGAAAGCGAAGCAGAAGCGATGCTTAAGAAAATCCGGGAGGAAAGGGCTTCGCTGCCGGGAGCTACGGTTGACGGAAAGAGAATTGAAATAGCGGCCAATATTGGCCATCCAGAAGAGCTTAAAAAAGCCTGGGAAGACGGAGCCGAAGCGGTGGGGATTTTCCGGACAGAACTTCTGCTTTACGGAAAACCTTCTTTGCCTTCCGAGGATGAGCAATTCATCCTCTATAAACGGGTGGCCGAGGAGGCCGGGGGCCGGCCGGTCATCATCCGCACTTTTGACATAGGCGGCGATAAACCAATTCCATGTGTGAAGTTACCGAAGGAGCCAAATCCGTTTCTTGGCTATCGCGGGATAAGGATTTACCGCGAATACTACGAATTGTTCAGGAGCCAGGTTCGGGCCATTCTGCGGGCTGCCCGGCACGGGAAACTGCGATTGATGTTCCCGATGGTGGCCCTGGTGGAAGAAGTACGCTGGCTGAGGGAGCAGGTAAAAAAATTCGAGCAGGAACTAGAGGGAGAAGGGATACCTTTCAATCCTGGGGTTGAAACGGGTATCATGCTGGAAATTCCATCGGTAGCTATGCTGGCTGATAAATTCGCGCCCGAAGTGGATTTCTTCAGCGTCGGTTCCAATGACCTGTTGCAGTACTTTTTTGCGGCCGACCGCGGCAACCCGCTGGTTAAACATTTCAGTCAGCCACTAAGCCCGGCCCTCTTGCGTTTGCTCAAGTTGGCCATCGATAAAGCCCATGAACACGGGAAGTGGGTTGGCCTGTGCGGCGAGCTGGCTGGAGATTCCAGGCTGACGCCAGTTTTTGTCGGTCTGGGTTTTGACGAGTTGAGCATGAGCTCCGGTTTTATTCCGGAAGTTAAGTGGGTCTTAAGTCATATTCGAGCAGAAGAATGCCAGGGGTTGGTGGCTCAAGCGCTGGAGTCTTCCACCTCTGAAGAGAATGAAAAATTGCTTGAAGATTATTATCAGCGGCAATTCTCACCGGAACTGATAACGCCGGACCTGGTGATGCTGGAGGCTGATTGCGGCTCGAAAGTTGAAGTTATGCAGGAACTGGCCATTGCCTTTGAGCGGACCGGCCGGGTCGGAAACCGGGCTGTCTTTGAACAGGCTCTCTGGAAGCGCGAGCAGGATGTGGCCACAGAGATTGGCTTTGGCCTGGCCATTCCTCATTGCCAGTCCGGGGCGGTCAGGGCTCCGAGCATCGGTCTGATGCGGCTCAAGAAACCGATCGATTGGCAATCCAGAGAAGGCCAGCCAGTCGATTTGATCATCTGCCTGGCGATTCCTTCGGGCGACAAGGTGCGGCCTAAGCTTCAACTTCTTCCCAAGCTATCCCGCAAGCTGATACACGAAGAATTCCGCGACTCCCTCCGCCAGGCCAAAACTGAAGAAGAAATTGTTAGTCTGATTCTCTCGGCCACGACCAACTGAGCTTGGATGTAAACCTGTTCGACCGTACGGTTGATAACTTGGCAGTGTCATAGAGTTATTCCCATGTAGGGTTTAAGGAATAATGATCGATTACCTGCCGGTGTTTAAATACTTCTCCGTGTTAGCCTGTCGCCTCAGCTATTACCTACTAAATTTCCTGTGGTGAACGTTTGGCTTTTTCTTAGCGAAAATATATGAAAGGCCATTCATATATTAATTGCCTGCTATCTGGCAAGCTTAATGACATTAATAGCCCGGGGGTCTTAAAATCTACTTCTTCTCGGGCGCTTTTTCCTGCCCTTCTGTCAGGCGCTTGTATTCGAACACTCCGCCAGGCTGGGAAATTACCATGAAGGTCACCTCGCCTTTCTGGTCCACAATAAACCTGATCCGGGCGATGGAAATCCCCTTTAACACGAATTCATCCCCCGGTACGGGAATTAATTCATAAACCGGTTGGCCGGGGATGGTCATGGTCAGGGTGTTGACTTTCAGGTCAACTGACAGCACTTGTTCCAACAGCGAATACTTGCCGACGAA
>JAOAIU010000035.1 GCA_026414545.1 Candidatus Saccharicenans sp. | reverse complement strand
AATCAAGACCGAGACTGTAAGCTCTGGCTTTTGACCTCATCGTTCACGCCTCCTCATTGGTTTCAATTTTAATTCAGGCCCCCGATTTTTAGAAAGTGAAATTTTTTTCCAGCTGCCCGGGGCAGCTCCACTGAAATTTTCGTTAGCAACAAAGTTCTTGACATCGATTTCCTTTTCATTATATAAAATTTTTGTGTTAACGTTAACATTTAATTTAATTTTATTTTCCTTTTCAATGTTAACGTTAACACCCGGATGGCGAAGATGATCATCAGGCCGGAAGCAAATGGCCCGGACATGGCCAGCGGTGATAATCGTTTCCAGCTGTCAGGCTGGAAAGAGCTCTGGGGAGCTCGACAGTCCAGCCTTCCGCTGATTCCAGTCCGGCCAAAAAATATAAATCAAAAAATTAAAAGGAGGATTTGATGTTTAAGCAAAAGCATTGGCTCCTGTTGGTACTGGCCTTGCTGCTATCGTTTTCTGTCCTCCAGGCTCAGATCACCCGCCAGACCGGAACGGTCCGCGGCGTGATCAAAGATTCGGAAGGCACGCCCCTGCCCGGGGTCAGTATAACCCTGACCGGGCCGAGCATGATGGGCAAGGCCACCGATGTCAGCCGGGAGGACGGTACCTTCCGTTTGCCGGCCGTGCCGCCAGGTAACTACACCCTGACCGCTGAGCTTCAGGGGTTCAAGACCATCACCCTGAATGAAGTGATCGTCAGGGTTGGTTTGACCGTTACCCTGGACGTGAAGATGGAACCGGCAGCGGTTGAAGAGCAGGTGACGGTAGTGGCCAAGGCTCCGGAAATTGACGTCCAGAAGACCAAGGTCACCACGGCCGTTACTTCTGAGGTCATAACTCGCCTGCCCCTCAACCGAAGCCTGACCAGCGTCATGAACCTGGTTCCGTCAACCGTCGGTACCATCGCTACCTATTCTGGAAGCATTCACGGCACAGACTGGAACGGTGTTACCTATGAAGTTGACGGTATCAACGCCAACTGTCCGACCACCGGCGGCGCCTTCGGTACACCCCAGTTTGACGCCATCGAAGAAATCGAGGTGATGACCGGAGCCATTCCGGCCCAGGTCGGAACTACTGGTGGCGCTTTCGTTAACATCGTGACCAAGTCCGGCGGCAACAACTTCTCCGGCCAGGTCCAGGCTTACTACACCAACAAGCACCTGGCCCAAGTTCTGTTTCCCGATGAGCAGCTAAAGTCCATGCGGATTGGCAAGCCCAGCTTTAGCCTGTATGACCTGGATACCTCGGGCATGGTCGGCGGGCCCATCATCAAGGATAAGATCTGGTTTTTCACCGATGTGGCTTTTACCAAGTCCAGCAACTGGTCTCCCTTCCGGCCGACGACCATTCTCGGCACCCAATATGACCAGTATAAGATTCCCAATCAGAACATGAGGGGCAACCTCAAGCTGACCACGGAATTTTCTAAGAAGCTGAGATTTTACACCTACTTTTCGCTGAGCCAGACCAAGAGAATGTTTGAGGCCTGGTCCAACAAGACCGAGGACAGCACCTTCGACGCCAAGACCACCCAGTATGTCGGTACGGCCAACCTGACCTGGATTCCCAGCAGCAGTTCCTTTATCGATTTCAGACTTAATATCAACCACCTTGATTATCCCATCACCGCCAGGAACGGCTCAGACAAGATCGGTTATCAGGACGGCTATACGGGTTATATCTGGAATGGAATCCAGAGCTGGGAAAGCTTCATCACCCGTCATACCCATCAGGCCTCAGTCCGGGCTACCCATTTTGCCGACAATGTCCTGGGCGGTGACCATGAACTCGGAGCCGGTGTCGAATTTCAGTTCGGCTGGGACAGGTATTCCTATGCCAGAAAGCAGCCGATGGAATGGTTTTACTACAATGGCAATCCTTATTACTGGCGCGGCTACTTTGGGGTTAACGAGCCGACCATCTACGGGGACGGCCGCCTGTCCTTTACCAATTGCGGCCCGAACAAGGGCGACAGCGTCACCGACCTCTATGAATACCGCATCGGTGCTTACTTCCAGGACAACTTCACCATCAAGAACCGGCTGACCTTCAACCTCGGTCTGAGAGTTGACTCCTACAACGGCTGGAGCGGCAAAGCCCGGTCGACCGGGACCACCGGCCTGTCCTACGAGATCGGCCAGGTCCTGGCCCAGGACCTCGGTTTCAACCCCTACGGTGGCTTTGAAGTCGACGGAATAAAAGACGTTCTGGTTTTTACCAGCCTGTCCCCAAGGCTCGGCCTCAGCTATGACCTGTTCGGCAATGGCCGGACGGCCTTGAAGCTGTCCTACGCCAGATATTCGGAGCAGGTTCCGGTGATGTGGTTCTCGGAAGTGCTGCCAGCAGTCATGGGCCAGTACGAGTTCAACTGGTGGGACCTCAACCAGAACGGTCAGCCCGACTCTCCCGGCACCGATTATTACGAATATAGGTGGAGCCTGGGTGACTTCAAGTTGCCCGACATTGATTACCTGAGCAAGATGGTTGACCGCGGCCTGCACGCCCCGATCCATGACGAAATTACCGCCGGTATCGAACACCAGCTGTTCAAGGACTTTGCTGTCAAGTTGACCTACCTGCACAAAAAGAAATCGGACCTGTTTGGCTGGGCCAAGTATGACCTGGCCTCCGGTCGCTACTGGTACAAGCTGGATCAGGCCCCCGACTGGTACGTTCCTTTCACCACCGTCGTCCCCGCCTATGGCGTTTTCCCGGAGCAGCAGGTGACCGTCTATTACATGAGCCAAAACTCTCCCTACGAATCAATGGTCTACATCAAGACCAACATCCCTGAGCAGTTCGTTAAGTACAACGGTCTGGAGCTGGCCTTTGACAAGAGATTTTCCCATGGCTGGTCGCTGGGTGGTTCGGTTACGCTCTCCAAGACTATTTCCCAGTCCTGCGGCGATAGCCCCAACGATTTTGTTAACACCCCTGGCCGCGACAGTTACGACGTGCCCTTCATGCTGAAACTCTACGGAACCTTCAACCTGCCCTACGGTTTCATTGCCTCCTTCTTCATGAATTACCGGGTGGGCTATCCCTGGGGTCGTAGCGTGGAAATCGTCCCGCCCGAAGACTGGGCTGTGGCCAACAACGTCGTGCCCTGGTCGGTCTGGGTGATGCTGGAGCCTAATGGCACGAGGAGAGAGCAGGATTTTACCAACGTCGATTTTCACCTGGAGAAAGAATTCAAGCTTCCTTACGGCACCATCGGTGCCTTCGTCGACATCTACAACCTTTTTGGCAACAAGTACGTCAACTACGGCTTGAATCCCATTGCCACCTGGTTCCCGGCTGAGGAGGGCACCAGCAACGGAAGCTACAACCTGGATTACAACTACAACCGGGTTACCAGCATTTCAGCGACCAGAGTCTTCAAGTTCTCCATTCGTTACAAGTTCTAATTGTTGTTCCAAGATGTTCTTTCGGGGGAAGGGCGCAAGCCCTTCCCCCTTTTTTTTCCCAGGCCGTTGAGATTTTCGGAAGTGCTGTGGACAGGAGCCAGATTCCTGGCCGGGCCATATTCACAACCCGGCCTCAAATCAGAAATCACTTGCCTGAAAAAGATCTTCCGGAGGGACCGGAAGACGGCCGGAGCCAGTGGCCGTTTCTCCTCCATCCCGAATTCAGAATCCAGGAGGCTGAACTATTCTGTTTCATTCCGCGGCTAAAATT
>JAOAIU010000020.1 GCA_026414545.1 Candidatus Saccharicenans sp. | reverse complement strand
CTCTCTCCGCTGCTCCTTGCCTCCACCGTCATCGTATCTCCTTTAATATCGGCCATTTTTTTCGCTATTTTCTCCCGGCCAGGGCCGTATTAATTTTTGGCCACCAATCTTTTGGCTCGCAACTCTTTTATTTTTTGCGTTCGTTAATCAACCCATCTCAGTTTCAATCCACACTCTCTTTTCAGGACTTCCTTCTTCCGCCTGAACGCTCTGTCTTAATTTCCTTTTCCTCACCGCGCGCTTTTTCATTCATTCTATATTTGAGTCTCTCTTAGGGCCCATGCCTTTCCGTCTCAATTCATGTGCCTAAAATGCCAGCTAAGACAAATTCAAATCTCAGCCTGTTACATTTCCCGCTTCTCTTTTTTCTCCTTCAGTCCATTGGACTTTTTCCCCGTCCTTCCTTTCTCGCCCCGATCTATTTCCAGGCCCGTTCCGGGTCTCTCCGGCCGAGTCCTCAGATAAAATCTCGCCGCCGGAAGACCAGAATGGCCAGGAGCAGCAGAAATGCCGTGTAAACCACCCCGTAAATGAAGCTCACGCCAAGCAGCTTCCCGGGAATCGGCAGGTTGTGCACCACTTCGGTCTTGAAGTTGAAATTCTCCAGGTCCGGAAGGACCGTGTACAGCACCCGCAGCGCTGCCCTCCCCGCTCCGCTCTTTACCTTCTTTATCAGCATCTCCAGGCTCCAGGAAAGATGGCCGATGAGATAAAAAGCCAGGGAGTAGAGCGAGGCCAGAATCGGGGTGGTGAAGGTCGAAAATAACAGGGCCACAGCCGTCATCAAACACAGCTCGAAGAAAATATAAAGTATGGCCAGCAGGATTTTCCAGTCCACGGCGAAGGTGTGCAGGAACAGGATCACCATGAAGACCGCGGTCATCAGCACGGTCATGATGAAAATGGTCAGCACCAGCCCCAGGAATTTTCCCAGCAGAAACTCGGCCCGGTGGATGGGCTTGGCCAGCAGGGTGAAAATCGTTTTCTTGTCTATCTCCTTGTAAACCAGGCCGGTGCCCATCAGGATGGCCATCAGCATGCCGAAGAGCGAGATGGAGGCCAGGCCCACGTCCTTGATGATTTTCACCCGGTCGCCGACGGTGAGCAGCGCCAGGAAGCGAGAGAAGAGCAAACACACGGCCACGAAGAAAAACAGCAGGTACAGGACCCGGTCCCTCTTGGCTTCCTTGAAGGTATTGAGAGCAATGGTCGTTATCTTCATTGGCCCTTCACCATGTTGACGAAGATATCCTCCAGCGTTTCCGTCCTCGGAATGAGCGAGATTATCTTTCCCTTTTTCTGCTGAACGAGGTTGATCACCTGGTCAATCTTTTCTTCCTCGTAAACCTTGAGCAGCACCCGGTC
Organism: Candidatus Saccharicenans sp.; assembly: GCA_026414545.1. GTDB lineage: Bacteria > Acidobacteriota > Aminicenantia > Aminicenantales > Saccharicenantaceae > Saccharicenans. The sequence goes on along the minus strand of JAOAIU010000020.1, from coordinate 7,365 downwards.
GCCGCTGGTGGAGACGCTTTCTCCCAGGTGGTCGAACTCGGCTGCCGGCACCCCGCCGATTATCACCTCGGTGAACAGCACTCTCTCCGAAATCAGGTCTCCCAGGTAGCCCTGGTTGATAATTTCCCCGGCCAGGATGATGGCCACCCGGTCACAGATCATCTCGATGTCCTGCAGGATATGCGAGCTCAGGAAGACGGTCTTGCCTTCCTTCTTCAGGCTGACGATGATATCGCGGAATTCCTTGCGGCCGATGGGGTCCAGCCCGCCCATGGGTTCGTCCAGGATGACCAGGGCTGGGTCGTTGAGCAGGGCCTGGGCCAGCCCGATTCGCTGCAGCATGCCGCGTGAGTATTTTCGGAGCTGCAGGTCGGCCGCTCGCTCCATGCCCACCAGCTTCAGGAAATAACCGATTTTTTCGTCCCTCGCTTGTCCGTGGATACCCAGCAGGTCGGCATAAAAAGCCAGGAATTCCCGTCCGGTCAGATAGTCGTAAAAGTAAGGGTTTTCAGGCAGGAAACCGACCTTTTGCCTGGCCCGCGGCCGGAGCGAGTCTTCACCGAAGATAGTTATCCGTCCGGCGTCGGGAAAAATCAGGTTCAGGATGCACTTGATGGTAGTGGTTTTGCCGGCGCCGTTGGGGCCCAGGTAACCGAAAATCTCGCCCTCGTTGACGTGGAAGGAAACGCCCTTTAAGACGGGTTTTTTCCTCGGGATAAAACCCAGCTTATAAGCCTTGTGAACGTTTTGAAGTTCCAGTACTCTGCCCATCTTGTATAATCCTATATAAAAATAAAGGTTTCCTGTCAACGGGCCAAATCAATGAACTCAAAATGTGGCACCCGGGGCCAGAGGGAAATCATGGGCGCGGCCTGAGGACAGTCGTGGATTTTTTAATAAAAGGCGACAGACATAAGGAAAATAAACCAGGGCAGTCCGGCTCTACATCACTTTTTGGGGCGCATTATTATCATGCTAAATGATCAAAATGATTCTTCCGCTTCAAGGCCCCTTATTTCCTTGAAGATTCTCAGACCAGGACATATAATTTGAGCCGGACTGTCCCGGGCGGAGGGCCTGGCCATGAACTTTGACTACCGTAAACCAAGCCTGCCAAAAAAAGACATCGAACACATCGTCTCCAAAAACTTCGGGCTGAGCCCCAAAAAACTTGAGCCCCTTAACGGCGACCGCTCCCAGAATTTTCTGGTCCGTCTTGCTTCTGGCCGAAAGCTGGTGCTCAAGGTCTCATCCGAATTTGACCGTGAAGACAGCCTGGACTTTGAAAACCAGCTTCTGCTGGTTCTTATCCGGAAGCTGGCCCCTCATCGTTTCCCCCGTCCCGTTCCCGACAGGAACGGGCAACTGGTCACCTCTTACACCGCCAGGGACAGGAAGACTTACCTGGCCCGGCTTTTTGAGTTCGTGGATGGTACTCCGCTGGCGGCGGCCAAGAACATTAGCCCTGAGACCTGGCGGCAGGTCGGGACCTTCCTGGCCAGAGTGGACCTGGCCCTCAAAGGATTTTACCACCCCGGCCAGAGACGCCTCCTGCCCTGGGATGTCAGGAATGTTCTGTTCTCCAGGGAAAGGTTCCGGCACATTCCCGACCCGGCTGCCCGCCGGAAGCTCGATTACTGCTTGCTGCAATATGAAACTCTGGTCCTGCCAGAAGACCACAGGTTGAGAACACAGGTCATCTACGGTGATGCCAACGAGCATAACATCCTGCTGGAATCCGGTCGGAAATCAGGAAGCCGGATAATCGGGCTCATAGATTTCGGGGATGCTACCGAATCCTTCCTGGCTGCCGAACCAGCTCTGGCCCTGACCTATGCCCTGATGCTCACCGCTGATGGCCAGAAAGAAAAGGTGGCCGCAAAAATAATCGGCGGTTACCATTCTCTAAACCCCCTGAGAAAAGAGGAACTGGACCTCATCTTCTATCTAATCCTGGCTCGCCTGGTCATCAGTTTGACCATGGCCGCCTGGAGAAGGTCGGTGGAGCCTGGAAATACCTACATGAGAATTTCCGAGGAGCCGGGCTGGAAACTTCTTGATTACCTGCTTTCAGAAAACCCGGAAAAGTGGCGGCGCCTTTTTTACCGGAGCTGCGGTTTTGAAACGGACACCGCCTCGGAGCTTAAGAAGCGGCTGCTCGCTTTCAGGCAGGACCACGTTTCCAGGGCCTTGAGCCTTTCCTACAAGAAGCCCCTCCATATCACCAGGGGGTCAGGCCAGTTCCTGTTCGACGCTGAGGGCCGCAGTTACCTGGACTGCGTCAACAACGTCTGCCATCTCGGCCATTGCCACCCGGCGGTGGCCCGGGCCGTGGCCCGACAGATGACCGTCCTCAACACCAACACCAGGTATCTCTACGACCAGATGGCCGCCTACGTTGAAAGCCTGTTGTCCCGTTTTCCGCGGAAATTCACCCATTGTTTCCTGGTCAATTCCGGAAGCGAAGCCAACGACCTGGCCCTGCGGCTGGCTAGAAATTTCACCGGCGGCACTGAGCTTTTGGTGATAGACGGGGCTTACCACGGAAACCTGACATCGCTGGTTGAAGTCAGCCCCTACAAGTTCGACGGACCCGGGGGAAAGGGAGCGCCGCCTTTCGTCCACAAGGTCCCCACACCCGATCCTTACCGTGGCCTGTATAGGGGGAAGACCGAAGAAACGGCCGATAAGTACGCTGCCGAGGTGGAAAAGCTGGTCTCTGGCCTTGTATCTCAAAATAAAAGGCTGGTCGGGATCATGGCCGAATCGATGATGGGCTGCGCCGGCCAGGTAATCTATCCGCCCTGCTTCCTGAAAAAGGCTTTTGCTGCGGTGAGGGCGGCCGGCGGGCTGGCCATCGCCGATGAAGTCCAGGTCGGATTTGGTCGCCCAGGATATTTTTTCTGGGGGTTTGAGTCCCAGGAAGCCCTGCCTGACATCGTCACCCTGGGCAAGCCGATCGGAAACGGTCACCCCATCGGGGCCGTAGTAACCACCGCGGAGATAGCCGGCCGCTTCTCCACTGGCATGGAGTACTTCAACACCTTTGGCGGTAACCCGGTGAGCTGCGCCGCCGGCCTGGCTGTCCTCCGGGCGATTGATGAAGAAAAATTGCAGGAAAATGCCCGGGTGGTTGGAGATTATTTCCTTAAGAAGCTGAGAGAACTGCAGAGGCGGCACCCGCTGGTGGGCGATGTTCGCGGCCTGGGGCTGTTTATCGGGGTAGAACTGGTCAGGGACAGGGAGACCCTGGAGCCAGCCACCGATGAGGCCCGGGCCGTCATCGAAGAGATGAAAGACCGGGGTATTCTGCTCAGCACCGACGGTCCTTTCCGAAACGTCATAAAGATTAAGCCACCAATCATATTTACCAGGGGCGATGTTGACCGGGTGATAGAAAACCTGGACCTGGTGCTCCGGGCCCACGATTAGCCGGGTGAGTCATTAAGTAAGACAACTGATAGGACTTTATGGCCAAGTGACGCCATAGGTTCTACGCTGATTTTAAGAGTTGAAGGACAACCGCCAGCGGCAGCTTCTCCTGCCGGTCGGGACCACCTGATTTTATGTCTCCCGGTATAGTCAAATCGATTGTTCCAACCACAAAATGATAAAGGCCCTGGCCTTATTTTTTAAGGTTAGTCTCGAACAGCTTGAAAATCCGTCGGTACTCATCCACCCAGGATGAGGTGTTCCGGAAGGAATGGTCCTCGGCCGGGTAGATGGCCACTTCCCAGTTTTCTTTGCCCAGTTCAATCAGCCTCTGGGCCAGCCGCACTGTGTCCTGGAAATGGACGTTGGTGTCGACCATCCCATGGCAGATGAGCAGGGCGCCTTTAAGTCCCTCGGCAAAGTAAATGGGCGAGCTCTGCTTGTAAGCTTCCGGGTCCTTCTGGGGCAGGTTCAGGATGTCCACCGTGTAGTTCGGGTGGTAATGGGCCCAGTCGGTTACCGGACGCAGGGCTGCCCCGGCCTGGAAGGTATCGGTGGTGAACATGGCCATCAGCGTCAGGAAGCCGCCGTAGCTTCCGCCGTAGCAGCCGATGGCCCGGGGATTGACCTGGTACTTTTCCACCAGGAACCTGGCCCCGTCGACCACGTCGTCCAGGTCCTTTCCGCCCATGTGGCGGTAGATTCCAGTCCGGAAATCCCGGCCGTAGCCGCTGCTGCCGCGGTAGTCCACGTCTAGGACGAAGTAGCCGCTGTCCCGCAGCAAGTTGTGAAACATGAATTCCCGTTCATATGTGCTCCAGCCCCGGTCCGCATTCTGGAGATAGCCAGCTCCGTGGATGAAGATGACCGCCGGGCGGCTGGGATGGGGATTGTCCGGCTTGAACAGCCGGGCGTAAATCTCCACGCCATCCCGGGCTTTGAAGGTTACAATCTCCGGGTCGTACCAGGGATAGGCCCGGAACTCTTCGGTCGTCGATTGTGTTATTTGCTTCGGTCTGGCCGTCGGGGCCAGGGCCTGGAGGTAAAGCTCGGGTGGCCGGGTGCTGTAGGAATGAATGATGGCCACGGCGCTTTCGTCGGGGGATAGATAGAATTCGCCCGTGCCGGTGAGGTTGGTCAACCGGGTCTTTTTTCCCGTTTTCAGGTCCAGAACATAATAGTGCCTCTCGCCGGGATGGACTTCGCTCGATACCAGATAAATTTTCTGGCCATCCTTGGAAAGCTCGGCCTGGGTTACTTCATATTTTCCCTCGGTCAGGGCTTTCTTTTCCCTGCTGTCGATTGCCAGTCGATAGAGGTGGGCGTAGCCGCTCTGCTCGGAGATGAAAGAAACGTGCCGGCTGTCGGGCCACCAGAAGATGTTGGTCAGTCCCAGCGGACCCACCCAGGCCTCATCGTGAACATTTTCAAGCGCCGTGGTTTTTCCGCTGGTTACGTCGAGCAGGAAAAGCCAGGCGTCCTTGCGGTCTTCCGACTGGGCAACCAGCAGGCATTTTTTCCCGTCGGGCGACCACAGCCACTGCCGCGGGTTGACCTGGCGCTCGCCCTGGCCGTAGTCCACCCAGCGCACCTCGCCGTTTTCGCTGTTCACAATGCCCAGCTTGGCCACCTGCGGATTTTCAGCGGCCTTGGTATGGGAATTGATGGTCTCGGTGTAGCCACTGCGGGCGACGTAATTGGGAACAATGGTGTTTCTGGCGCTGGTGATGGTTTCCGTTACCATGAACAGAACATATTTCTCGTCTGGCGCGGGCTCGGCCATGACCAGCCGCTGGTTTTCAGCCAGAAGGAAAGGCTTGCGCCTGGTCGTGACCTTGCTAAGGGCCGGCAGCAGGTCAGCTCCGCCGCCACCCCGGCCGAAACCTTCGAAGCCCATCCTGAAAATATCCTTGAACAGGGCCCGCTGCTGGTCCTCATACCATTTCTGGATTTCCGAAGGTTTTGGCGGTTCCGGCTGCTTTTCCCTGGTGAAGGAGGTGAGCTGGCGCAGGCTGCGGTCGGCGAGACCCAGGATGAACAGATTATCGCCGCTCTGGAAATAAACTTTCTTCTGGTCGTAGGTAAAGCCCAGGCTGGATTCGGCCTGATCGGTGGCCGTTAATTGCTCGGCTTTTTTGGAGGTCAGGTCGTAGAGAAAGATGTCGCCGTTCTGGTTGACCAGCAGCCGCTTTTTCTCTTTATCCCACTGCCAGGAAGTCCCGAAGCGGCCGAAGCCGAAGAAGCCGCGCAAACGGCCGGCTCCGCCTGCCGGCGGGTTTTCCAGTATTTTTTCCCGGGTGATTTTGACCGGCACCGGGTTGGCCAGGCTGACCGCGTAGATTTCGGTCGTCTTTTCTTCGGGTTTTTTCCAGCGGAAATACAGGGTCTTTCCGTCAACAGCCCAGACCGGGCTGGAAGGTGGAGTGCCGATAAACTCCTGGCCGGCCATGATCTTTTCTATGGCCAGCCGGGGACGTTCCTCCCCGAAGCCGGAAGAGGTCATTGCCGGCAGGCCAGACCCTGATATAATGAACAGCGCGGCCAGCAGGGCAGAAAGCATCCTTAACGAGCTGGCCGCTTTAAGTTTAAGACGGCAAATTAGCTTGAGCCGCATCGTTTCCTCCTCCTCGAAATTTATCATTTAAATTTATAAATCATCATTTTTCTTTCATTTTTTTCAACGGCCGGGTCGGCCTGGAAATTTTCGGTATTAAAAAAACCATTAGCCTGGTCCGGAAAAATTTTTTCGGCCGGACCGAGAGTTGGGCTCGGAGCCTTTGTAAAATCTATCACTTCACAATTTAACATTAATCGTTATCTATCTCAGCCGGCGAGGGCGATAATAAATAGCCACAATTGGTGTTTTCCTTTCTTCCATTCAAGCCTTTGGGCTGTCATCCGGCAATCATCCCAATAATATATGCCATCCCCGGTCGATGATAAAGAAAAAAATTCTCTGGCCGTGATGGGTACGGTAGTGCCAGCGGTCTGTGGTCTGGATGTTTGTGTCGGCCTGAATATTGTTCCATGGGAGCAGATTTTTTCCGGCTACTCAGTTTCTTTATCCTGGCGGCAAATTGTGGTCTCCAGAGCCGGGGTCAGCCGGACCAGGTTGAAGGGTCTTTTTAATGAGCATAAGAAATAGATAAAGAAATGTTCCGCAAAAATGCTTCTTATCGGCTGCGGGACCTGATAAGTTCCGGGTGTGGACGGTAGAACCGGCGGTTGGCTGATAGGAACTGAGTCCTGCCCACCCGGCCAGATGACCTAAAACCAGACAGTTTCCAGACCAGCCTGGCCGGTCCGTCTGCCGTGTTTTTTCTTGGGTACCGGGGGCAAGAGGCGGACGGGGCCAGGCCTCTCGCTCAATTTTCATTCTTTAGTCCCGAGTGCTGCCTCATTAACCCCGCTAATCTTTGACCTTCCCTGTAATTACTTTATTTACAACACGGTGGGAAACAGGGGGGTGAGGAGCGATGAGGGGGCGAGGGCCGGTAATTTCACCCTGTTAAACATCCCCATGGGTGATTGTCAGCCTGCAGGGGCCATGAGATAGTGTGGGCGCCTCAGTTTGAGGCGAGGCCAAGGTTGCTGAGGAAAGGGAGGGGGAGGAAGATCCTTCTCCTCTTTCCTCCTTTTTCCTCATCCAACCCCTTGACCTCTTTTTTTATATCCTCATTCAATCATCCTTAATTACCTAAATAAATCTAAGCGCGTTTTCCTGGTTTGGTCCGCCCTTTTTTTTTATTCCCCATTTCCTTTGGCTGGGCGAGCTGGTTGCCTTCTGCCCGGAGCGGGCCCGGATTAAAAGCTGGCCACCGTCAGAGTTTCTGGAAAATTTATCGTTTATCTGGTATTAATAAAGCTAGCCCCAGGGAACTTAAGTATCTAAGTAATGAGGATTATCGTTGTAATCTTGTAAAGGTTAAAAGT
>JAOAIU010000019.1 GCA_026414545.1 Candidatus Saccharicenans sp. | reverse complement strand
GTTTGCTGCCCGACCATTCTTAACCGCAACGGATGTCAAATTCTACCGGAACAAGCGCCCCGTCGGGACACGCCCATAAGACTTAGAGGCTTACCATTCTTAAAACTCGCTTCAACCGGAAGAGTTGCTGAACGGGGTCTTCCCGATTGACAGAGGGCCGGCTGACAGCCTCCGGGCCTCACCCGGCTGGGCCCCGGGCCAGCTCTTTAATGGCCTCGATATTTTCCAGAGTAATTTTTTTCCCGAGGTTAACCACCCTTCTAATCCGGGTGAAATCAAAGGTATCAACATTAGGGTTGATGTTGATGATTAAATCAGCCTCCGGCAACTTGCTTTCGGTGGAATCGGCCAGCACCACCTGGACCAGACGGTGCACCATGATAAAGGCTGAATCAAAATGAGCGATAGGCATCTTCTTCAACGGGCGGTGGACATCGGGCACAAAAACCCTGGAGGCCCCCATTGCCCGGGCCAGGCGAACGGGACAGTTGTTGAGCAATCCCCCGTCAACCAGAAGCCGGCCGGAAAACCGGGCCGGCTCGATGACAAAGGGAAAAGCCATGCTGGCCCGCAGGGCCTGATGCAACAGGCCAGTGGTGAAATTTACTTCCTGTCCGGAAACCAGGTCGACCGCGTTGCAGCCAAAACGCAGCGGCAGTTCCTCTATCAAGACATCGCCCACCATCTCCCGGAGTCGTTCTTCCAGCAGGTCACCCTTCTTGATTCCTATCCGTCGCAACAGCCTTTTCTGATAAGACTCGAGCATCAGGTAATCAACCAGCTTATCGGGTATGGGAATTCTGGATTTACGCAGACTGGCCAGCCGGCTATAACTCAATTGCCGTCCCAGTTTCTCCAGTTCTGGCGGTAGATAACCGGCCGCAAACAGCCCGCCGATAATGGCTCCCATTGAAGTACCGGTAATGATCGGGGGCACCAGGTCATTATCCAGGAGTGCTTCCAGGACCCCGATGTGGGCCAGGGCCCGGGCCCCGCCGCCCATCAGCACCAGAGCCCAGCGGCCGTTCCCGTTTCCCGGGGGGCTGTCGGAAGTCGGGCCGTTCTTATTCTGTTCTTCGGCAGGAGCGGCTGGTCCGGTGGCAGTGGCCGAGACCAGGGGCATTTTCCCCGACTCCAATTTCTTTTCTGGTTTCCCCTCTTTCATTTTTCCCATCCTTTTACCAAAGTTTCATCCGCCTTCCGCACCATAAACTGCCCAGCGCGACCTGACCCTGGCCACTTCCTTGCCCGAGGTCAGGCTGTATATCTGTTGAATCCAGGGGTCTCCGGGGCTTTCCGGATTCTGGGTAATTACTTCAATCTCGTCGCCGTAAAAGGCTTCGGAACGGTAATTGATTTCCAGTTCCCGGGGCCGGCTGGCAAACAGCACCTCCCGTGCCATGCCCTCCACCGCCCAGCGAGAATAGACTACATTATTCACGTGCCGGTTATAATCCAGGTCTTCAAACAGAACCCGAAAAGTTGTCTTGTGGTCCAGCCTTTCCACTATGGGCAGCGTGGGGAAATCATCATTCAGGGCCCTTTCCTGGAGAATCAGTTCGTCGGGAAAAAGGTTTTCCACCCTGACCGGCCTTCTCCCCTCCAGCTCGATGATCATCCAGGAACTGGTGGCCGCGGCAATTCTCTTGCCCCCGCTATCTGTGATTTCAAAATCGCGCAGAGCATAATAACCGTGCTTGCCCGAAGCCCAGGTCTTGATGATTACTTTTTCCCCCATTCTGGGATAGCGATCGACCAGGACATGGTAACGCGAAACCACCCAGGTCAGGCCTTTTTCCGCCAGGTCAAAGACAGAAAATTTCTCGCGGACCGAATGCCGGCGGGCCGCCTCCTGCAGGTAATTCATCAGGGCGGACAGATGAGCCCGCCCCAGGTAATCGGCCTCAATGCTTAAAATTTCAAAATCACAGGTTAAAAACAGGCGTTTCTGATTTTTCATGTCTAGCCTCGGATAATCAACAAAAAATTCATCACCCCGGGCCTGAACAGCCGCCGTTCCGAATAGATAGGAATTTTATTACAAATCACCCGGGTTTCAAAGAAAAACCGGACCAGATCCCATAGCCTGAATTATCTGCAGAATCTTCTGGTTGACATTCCCGCTTTTTTCTACTACTAACGAAATTAGGAATATCTGGCCAGGCCGAATTTAGCTGGCACCAGGTGGCCAGGCTGAAGGAGGAGGGAATGAAAATAATCATCATCCCGGGCCTGATAATAGCGCTGGTCTTAACCGCCGGGTCCTTCCCGACCCAGAACAGACCTGAGGTGAGAATAGTCAATAAAGGTTTTGTGGTGGATAAAACCCACAAGGAGCAACCGGCCAATGTAGCCGAGAAAGTTGACTCCAACTTTGCCTACCAGTCTGACCAACAATCCCTTGCCCGGACCTGGGTGTACGCTAATGCCTGGATAGGCGATGTTGAAGCCTGGATAGCCGGGACTTTCTACTTAGATTTCGAAGTCAGCGGCCTGCCGGCCGGCTCGTCAATTTTGGTCCCGATGGTAGCTGCCCGGTTTAAGCTATTTGGTCTGGTTGACTCCTTTGGCTACGGCCACGCCGACACCAACTACCGCCTCCAGATAACCAGTGGCCTGACGGAAAGAACAGATTTTAATTGGTCGGAAGTAAAACTGAAGAAGATAATCTTTTACAAGAGGGGAAAGGAAACCTGGAAATCAGCCGATTTTGCCGCCACCCTGGCTGCCTCAGCGGCCAGGGCCCTGGTGTCCGAAATCCCGGCGGTGGGCGAAGCGATGGATGTGGTCCTGGAAACAGCCAGCACGGCCTGGGATGCCCTGGACTGCGAAGCCAAAATTGCCAGGCAAGGCTGGGTGCGATTCTTCAACGTCCCCCTTGAAGCTGGTAAAAGATACCGCGTTTTCCTTACAGTGGACAGCCAGGTTAAGGCCGTAGCCCTCATGGCCGGCCAGAGAAGCATCAAAGTTGATTTTTATGGCCGGGAACCATTTTTTAATAAACAATCCAGGCAACTTAAGGACTGGGGCTTTGGAATTGATACCATTCAGGTCATCTTTCCTGACTCAATCAGCAACCGCTCCTCGTCCGCCACTCCGGTTAGAGGCCCCACCCAGGTCAAATCCGACCTGCAGTTCTCCAGCCCCCTTGAACTGTCCCGGGCTGAAAGACTAACGACCGAAACTTACAAGATGATTGCGGGCTCAGCCCCCAGGTTGAAACTGGCTCTTACGGCCAGATATGCTGACCTCAAAAACGTCAAACTTCTGGTTCAGATGCCTGAACTCGACTGGAAAGAGACTATTCTTTTTTCATCCGTGGACCAAAACAAAACCGCCACGGCCGAAATAGACCTCCCCCTGATTGAACTTCCTTCAGCCGGAGAGCATAAAACTTACCGTCTTGAAGCCACAATCGACCCCCTGGCCGAGATCAGAAACGAGAATAGATCAAATAACAGCCAGGCTATCTATCTGCTGGTCATTCCCAGATATTACCAGTTAAGAGCCAGGAATCTAAAAGTGGAGCCGGCACTCCCCGAATATCGGGAGAATCAACAGGTTGATTTATCGGGTACCGTTAAGAATGAAAGCAATGTTGACCTGGAAGAAGTAGAAGCCGCTTTTTATTACAACAGCGGAACCCGCGACCAGCGTCAGCTTAAGTTGATCGAAAGGAAAACCTTTTCCTTAAAAAGCGGACAGGAAATTTCCATTGCCGGCACCTGGAAAGCCAAAAAATCGGCTGAGTACTGGACGGATGTTTATCTGATTGTTGACCCCAATAATGCCGTTAACGAGCTGGTGGAGAATGCGGCCTTCCACGAAGCAACGGCTTCAATCGTTATCAAATAATTAATAAAGAAATAGATGACCGGATAGCCATAATGCCTTAAAATTATCATTATGAAGAGAAGGGATTTCATAAAAGCAGCTTCCGTTTCTCTGGCTTTCCCGATGATCGTCAGGCCTTCCATTCTGGCCAGGCCGGCACCCAGCGACCAGCTTCTCCTGGGGTGCATCGGGGTGGGCCGACAGGGCCAGGCCAACCTGATGGAACTCCTTTATCGCGGGCTGGAGACCGGAGCCAGAGTGGTAGCCGTCTGCGACCTCGACCGCCACCGCCTGGATAACGCCCGCTGGCTGGCCGAAAAAACCTATGCCATGGAGCTCGGGCTGAATAGATATGCGGGAGTTAAAACCTACCATGATTTCCGGGAACTGCTGGCCAGAAAGGATATTGACGGGGTGGTTATTTCGGTGCCGGATTTCTGGCACGGGATAGTGGCCCTAGCTGCGGCCCGGGCCGGCAAGGATATTTATCTGGAAAAGCCATTGACCTATTCCCTGATGGAAGGACAGAAACTGGTGAAGGCCGTCCGGCAGAATAAGCTGGTGCTCCAGACCGGCTCGCAGCAGCGGTCATCAGTCTATTTTCTTAAGGCCTGCGAAATCGTCAGGAACGGTCTTATCGGCCAGCTTCGAGCCATAAGGGTCAGGCTGCCCGAAGATGGCGGCCACGGCGACCCCAGGCCGCTGCCCGTGCCGCCTAACCTGGATTATGAGTTCTGGCTGGGCCCGACGCCGGAAGCTCCTTACACCGAAGACAGGGTTCACCCCCAGATGAGCTACGACCGCCCGGGCTGGATGCAGGTCGAGCCTTACTGCCGCGGCATGATCACCAACTGGGGAGCTCATATGCTTGATATTGCCCAGTGGGGCCACGATTCCGAAAGAACCGGACCGGTCAGCATAGAAGCCACGGCTGAATTCCCGGAACGCGGCCTGTTCAACGTCCATACCCGCTTCCGGGCCGAAGCTGTTTATGCTGATGGCCTGACTCTTTCCATGGAGAGTGGCGACCCCTCAGGCGTCAGGTTCGAGGGCTCGGAGGGCTGGTTATTCGTCAGGCGGGAGGGAATAGAGGCTTCCAACCCGAGCCTGCTCGGCTATCAACCCGGAAGCGGTTCGGTCAGGCTTTACCAGAGCTCGAATCACATGAAAAATTTTCTCGAAAGCATGCGTTCCAGAAAAGACCCGGCCGCCCCGGTGGAAGTCGGACACCGCTCCAATAGCCTCTGTATCATCACCCATATTGCCATGAAGCTCGGAAGAAAGCTGCGCTGGGACCCGGATCTGGAACAGTTTTCCGGCGACGATGAAGCCAACAGCTTACTGGATTATCCGCGGCGAAAACCCTGGCAGGTATGAGCCGGGAACCGGAAAGTTAGATTCATAAGGGGAGGCTGGCCGGGATTCAATCTCGGGCAAGAAAAGTTGAGATAAATTAAATAGAAATGATTGATTCCGGACGTTCTATTACCGCCGTCGTTGCCGTGCCTCCAGAAGTCTGGCCCTTGACTCCAATAACTGAGAAAAATGAAACGGGAAAAGCCTTATCAACCAGGGCTTCTGAGCCCGCCCACAATCAAACCCCGGTAATTTCAAAGAAATAAGGAGGAGGGAATGCCAGTCCTGAACCGGAGAAAATTCATCAAGGACAACCTCCTGGCCGGTTTTTTAATGGCCACCAATCCTTCTGGCCTGATTCATCCTGACCCGAAGAATCATTCATCCTCCCCCGACTGGAGGCCAGAAAAAAAATTCGGTTTTTCCCTGGGCCTGGCCTCCTATACCTTCAGGGCTTTCAGCCTGGAACAGACGATAGCCATGACCCTGAGACTGGGGCTGGAAAAACTGGTCCTGAAGGATTTTCATCTGCCGCTTACTTCATCCCCTTCGGAAATCAAGGCGGCCGCGACCAGGGTGCGGGCGGCGGGGCTGGACCTCTATGGCTGCGGGGTCGTTTACCTGGAAAAACCGGAAGAGGTGGAACAGGCCTTTTTCTATGCCCGGGCCGCAGAGCTGAGAATGATAATAGCCTCTCCTGACCCGGTCCTGCTGCCACTCATAGAAAAAAAGACCAGGGAAACTGGAATTTTTCTGGCCATCCATAACCACGGCCCGGGGGACAGGTTCTACCCGACACCGGCCGATGCTTACAACAGGATTAAGAACCTGGACGGCCGGCTGGGGCTGTGTCTGGATATCGGGCATGCCACCAGGGCCGGGATTGACCCTTCAGATGCTGCCAGGAAGTTTTGCGACCGCCTGCTGGATATTCATCTCAAGGATGTATCCTCGGCCAGCCGTGAAGGCCAGACGGTAGAAATCGGCCGCGGGGTTATCGATATCAAAAAGTTTCTCAGAACTATAGTCGAACTGAAATACCGGGGGACCCTGGCTTTTGAATTTGAGAAGGACGAAAAGGACCCTCTACCGGGCCTGGCCGAATCGGTCGGCTACGTCCGCGGCCTTATCTCCTGAAAAAGGAACAGGGCCTATTTCATGTTCATGCTTTCAGAAGCAGGCGGCAGCTATTGCCTTCCCATTTTTCCTAAATAACTGGACGGCTTCCAGAACTATCGACTGGCCCACCGCCTCTTTGCCACTACCCTCCACTCAAGTGTCAAGATCCTGACATCGTCCTGGTGCGGTTCAGCAGCAAGTCAGAATTAGATTGCCAGGGGGCCAGGCTTCAGCCTAAAATTTGAGATTAGGATGAAAGAATATAAAATTATGAGCGGTAAAACTGCACCGCCACCACCCGGGAAGGAGGAAAGGGAAAAAATGTCATCCGTAAGCAAAAAAGTCCGTATGACCGGAATAATCATGGCCCTGATTTTCGGGCTGCTCGCGCCAGTGATTATTTTTTACAACGCCTGCGCCCCGGCCGGCGCTCTCCCCGTGTCTTTTAATTCAGACCTGATCGGCGTCAAGGTCTACCGGTTACCCGACCCACCCGAGGCCACCTTCAGGGCCTGGAAAAGACTGGGCATCAACACCGCCTTCATCGGGCTGGAACTGGCCACTCAGGACAATTTTATCCGCTCAGCCCGTGAGGCCGGATTCAAGACTTTTATCATCTTCCCCGTTTTCTATAATCCAGAAAAGTTGAAGGCCTCACCAGAACTCTATGCTGTAACCGGCGAAGGCCGGCCGGCCAAAGACGACTGGGTAGAATTTGTCTGTCCGGGCAACCGCCTCTATCGCCGGGAAATCATCGAAAAGGCAAGAAAGCTGGTCGCGGATTACCAGCCGGATGGACTGAGCCTGGATTTTATTCGCCATTTTGTTTTCTGGGAAAAGGTCTATCCTGACTCCGAACCTGACCCGCTTAAGACCACCTGTTTCTGCCCGGACTGCCTGAGAACATTCCAGCAAGAAACCGGCATTAAGATACCCCCAGAAATAACTGGCTACCCGGCTGTGCCAAACTGGATCTTAAACAATCACCGCCAGGCCTGGCTGGAGTGGCGAAGCCGTCAGATTACCTCAATGGTCGAAGAAATCTCAGAGGCCGTTCGACAGGTCAACCATTTCCTTCTGCTTAATATTCACCTGATACCGTGGCGGGAAAAAGATTTTAATGGTGCCAGAATTTCTGTGGTTGCCCAGGACCCGGCTGCCCTCTTCCGTTATGTTGATTATCTTTCGCCCATGTGCTATGCCCAGATGCTGAAGAGACCTCCGGACTGGATAAGCTCGGTGGTAGCTGACCTTCAGAAGTCCGCACCCAACCCGGTCATCCCGAGCATCCAGGTTAAAGAGGCTTACCTGCCGGAAAAATTAAGCGCGCAAGAATTTGACCGTTCCCTGAAGGCTGCTCTGAAGCCACCTTCCAGGGGAGTGGTCTTCTGGAACTGGGAAGCCCTGGCCGAATCAAAAGAAAAACAGGAAATTGCCAGAAAACGAATCAAGGAATTTAGCAGACAAAGAGAAAAAGAGCGCCTCGAGTCCAGAAAAAGACTGACCGTTCCCCGGGCTGGTCTGCGGTCTTCTCCCTATGGACCCCGCGGAACTTTCCCCCCGGTTAGCTACTGGCTCGAAGCCGCCGGAGACATGTCCCGCCGTTTTCCCGGAAGCCGGCCGGCTCTCATCTGGATCGTCAGCACCATGGAGCGCGACCAGACCAGAAAGGAAGCCCAGGTCTATACCAGCCGCACCCGGTTGACCTTCCCGGCTCCGTCTGCCGGCCCAAATCAATATGAAAACATTGTCTTCGCCGAAGAAGACAAGAACGAGGTCTACCTTCAGGCATTCGACCGGGCTGGCTATAAAGTCTGGCTCCAGGTGGAACCGGCCATGGCTGACCTGCCCACCCTGATCGACCTGGTGATGGAACGTTACAGCCACCACCCCTGCGTCATAGGTTTCGGGGTTGACGTCGAATGGCACCGTTGGAGCGAGCGGGACAACGAGGGAGTGGCCGTGAGCGATGACCAGGCCAGGCTCTGGGTAGAAAAACTTCGTCGCTGGAATCCCGATTATCTTCTCTTCCTCAAGCACTGGGAACCCCGAAAGCTTCCACCCACCTACCGCGACGGCCTGGCTTTTGTAGATGATAGTCAGATTTTCAAGTCTCTGGACGAAATCGTCCTGGAATTTGCCAGATGGTCCCGCTGGTTTTACCCGTCGCGGGTGGGTTTTCAATTCGGTTATCCCTCCGACCGTCCCTGGTGGCAGAAGCTGACCGACCCTCCGGCGGATATAGGCAGGGCCATACTGGAAGTGGCTCCGAACACCAGCGACCTTTTCTGGGTAGATTTCACCATGAGAGAAATCTGGCCTGATAATAAATAGAAGGAGGTTAAAATGGAATTCAGCCAGCTGATAAAATCGCGTTACAGCGTCCGGGCTTACCGGCCCGACCCGGTGAGCGAAGATAAATTAAACAGAATACTGGAAGCGGCCCGCCTGGCCCCGACCGCGGCCAACCGACAACCTTTCAGGTTGCTAGTCATCAAGGTCAGGGGTCGGGAAGAAGAATTAAAGCGGCTTTACCCCCGGGACTGGTTCATCCAGGCTCCCCTGGTAATCGGAATCGTGACTCTGCCCGAGGCGGCCTGGAAGCGCCGCGACGGAAAAAACTATGCCGATGTCGACGCCACCATTGCTATGGACCACCTGATACTGGCCGCAGCCAACGAAGGACTGGGAACGTGCTGGATAGGTGCCTTCGACCCGGCAGTGGCCCGGGAAATTTTTAGCCTGCCGCCCGGCGTCGAGCCGCTGGCCTTCACCCCGCTCGGTTACCCGGCCGACAGCCCATCTCCCAAGAAAAGAAAAGACCTGGAAGAACTGGTTTGTTACGAGAGATGGAAGGCCTAGCCACCTGGCCCTGTCTGGAGATGGAACATAATCAAGTTCTCAGTCATGACCGAAGCTCTGTCAATAAATCAAGCTGTTCATCGAGCTTTTTTAGGTCGGGGCAAATCATTCCGTAGAAAAGAACAGCCTGGCAATTTTAAGCGGGCCATATTCAGCTTCCTGGCGACTATAACATCTAAGTATAACAGAGCTTCCCCATAATTTTCTGCCCGGACCAACTTATCCCGGGCTACTTATCGGCGGCTTTCCAGTAGATACCATGATGTGCTACCGCCCTGAAAATCTGAAAGGCTAACGGCAGTTAAAAAGTACGGAGCTGGAAACTCACCAGAAAACTCCAGCCATAGCTCCCTTGAATCTTAAGTTCCAGGTGTCCAGCCTCTTCTTCAGGAAAACGGCAGCGCCAGAAAAACCATCACATCCCAGAGGACGTGACTGACCACGTTCGATAGAAGAGAATTAAATCTGTAATACTGAAAACCCCACCACAGACCGCAGACCAGGGCGGCCAGCACCAGCACCGGGTTGCGGCTGGGAAGATGCACCAGGGCATAAAGAAGCGATACCCCCAGGAACCCAGCCACTTTCCCGAGCCGCGTTGACCAGTGCCTCTGCAGCCACCCGCGCCAGAGCAGCTCTTCTCCCGGCCCGATTATTAAGGCCAGGAACAGCCCGATACGCAGCGGGTCGTGGCTGAGTTTAAGGTTATAGATAGAAGCCAGGTGCCCGGCACTTGGCGGGAAAAATTCTCGCAAGAGAACATTGCCAGCAAAAAATAACCCGTAAAGCGCGAGAGCCGAACCGACCCCCAGACCCAGGGCCGGCCACGGTTTTTCCCTGAAATCGCCGTAGATAAGCCGGCTGAAGAGAGGGTCAGCCCGCAGGCCCAGGATCAGGAAGACCATCAGGCCGCCGGCCAGCAAAGACCAGAAATCCATGGTTTCCGGAAGAATACCGGAAAAAATCAAAATAAAATAAACAACCACAGCTATGGTCATGAGATAAAGAGAAAAGTGAGAAATCTGGCCCGAATTACCTGGTTTCATCTTGCCGTCTGATCCTCGCGCTTGTATTGCTCCCGCTAGCTACTCTCTGTCGTCCGTGCTGTTTTTATCTTAACAAAACAGGCTTAAAAATTCTTCAGGAAATAATCCAACCACAGGCCAGCTACCGACAGGATTCCGAAAATCAGGTTGTAGCGGGCGGTGGCTCCATCCAGGGTGATAAAATCTAGCGGCTGCTCGGGAGCGAACCGGCGCCTGGCTCTCTTCCATAGTTTCCTGGCCTCCGGCCAGGCCAGGAAAACAACCAGCATGGTCAAAGGAAGAGCCGGAAAATCCAGCCCGAAAACCAGTGGCACCAGAACATATCCAGCTGTTAGAAACATGGAACCGAAAATTAATTTCCCGTAATAATAAAAAGAGCCCCTGTCCCCGATAACCGCGGCCAGGGTGAAGACCCGCTTTTCCCGGTCGGTCAAGGAGTCGCGCCAGTTGTTGGCGTGGAGGATGGCCACCACCAGCATTCCCTTGGGCACCGCCCAGATTACTGGCAGCCAGGAGAACTGCTCGGTCTGGACAACCCAGGACCCCAGGGAGCCGAGCAGGCCAAAATTCAAAAAAACCGCCAGGTCGCCCAGAGCCACGGCCTTGAGCCAGGGATAGGCCAGGCC
>JAOAIU010000016.1 GCA_026414545.1 Candidatus Saccharicenans sp. | reverse complement strand
CTGGAGCTATATCCAGACTGACAGCCGGAAGAAACTGCGGCTGGCAGTTCAGGGTCAATGGAGACAGGCTGACAACAATGATAATGCCAATCTGAGCATCGGCCCTCAGCTTACCTATGTTCCGGTTCCGGCCTTCAACCTCTCACTTATGCCTTCTTATTCGTTCTTCAGGACGGAGCTCCAGTACGTCGGCACGGTGGACTATGGAGCTGAAAAAAGATATTTGGTCGGGAAGATTGAGCAAAAAACACTGTCGATGGTCGTCCGCCTCAACCTCAGCCTGACCCCGGACCTGAGCCTGCAGTTTTACGGCATGCCATTCATCTCGGCCGGGAAGTACAGCCGGTTCAAGCGGATCACAGAGCCACGGGCCAGGGACCTGGACGACAGGTATCACCTGTTTGGGGATGGGGAAATCACTTATGACCAGGCTGCGGCCGTTTACAGGGTGGATGAGAACGGCGACGGGCTGCCGGATTATTCTTTCGGCAACCCCGACTTCAATTTCAGGCAATTTCGGTCCAACCTGGTCCTGCGCTGGGAATACCGGCCGGGCAGCACGCTGTTTCTGGTGTGGTCGCAGGGCAGAACTGATTATGGTTACAGCGGAGTGCTGGACTTCGATAACGACCTGAGCTCACTGTTCCAGGGCAAGCCCGACAACGTCTTCCTGATAAAATTCTCTTACAATTTCAACCTTTAAGAATGGGGACACTGTACTGTGTCCCCATTTTGTGTCCCCATTTTGATCGACTACCGGATGAAGCCGGCACCCAGGACCTGCTCGCCGTCATAGAAAACTGCTACCTGGCCCGGTGTCACCGCCTTGTATGGAGTCAACAAAGTTACCTCAGCCGTCCCCGGCACGAACATTGCATCCAAACCCTGCCCACCCGGGCCGGTCTCTTTCTCCGCCGCGCTCGCAACCAGCCGGCAATGCAGCTCCGGCGACCTGTACCTCACTCTGACCGCGGCCTCGATTTCCTGGCCCGCTGCCGGCACCCGGGCTACCCAGTTAACCCGATCCACGTAAAATTTGCTGGTGAGCAAATCCTTTTCCTCGCCGATATAAACCGTGTTGGTCTCGGCTTCAATCCGCACCACGTACAGCCGGCCGCCGCTAGCTATGCCCAGCCCGCGCCGCTGTCCGATGGTGTAGTTTTCGATGCCATCGTGCTGCCCCAGAACTTTTCCTTCCAGGTCCTTGATCGGTCCGGGCGGCCCTTTTTTCAGAAGTTCCCGGTAATCGCCGGCGTAAAAATCCTGGCTTTCTTCCTTCTCGCTCACCGGAAGTTTATGCTCCCGGGCAATTTTGCGCACCTCAACCTTCTTCAGATCCCCAAGAGGGAATAAGCTCCGCCCCAGCTGCTCCTGGCTGAGAAGCGATAGAAAATAGGACTGGTCCTTGGCCGCATCCCGGGCTTTTAACAGAAACCAGCGTCCCGACTGTTCATCAAACCGGACCCGGGCATAATGACCGGTGGCAAAATAATCATAATCAAGCCCGAGCTTGCGGCAACCTTCCAGCAACAGTCCAAACTTGATCTCCGCATTGCACTTAACGCAGGGATTGGGTGTTCGCCCCCGGGCATATTCCTCGCGGAAGTAATTGAGTATCCTCTCCTCGTACTCCCGGCGCAGGTCAACTGTCCGGAATTCAATGCCTAGATGGCGGGCCACCTTTTCAATGTCTTCAATCTCGGCGGCTTCATCTTCCCCGTAACAGGCGAGCTTGCGGACGGCCGGGGCCAGGCCGTCGGGCGTGATGCGCATGGTCACGCCAACCACCTCGTATCCGGCCTTAAGGAGCAACAGGGCGGCCACGGAAGAGTCCACCCCGCCGCTCATTCCGACCAGGACTCTCTTTCTGTTCTGTCCTTTCATATCGCCAGTATTATATCATCAATATGATCCTCCTGCCTTCCGGCGCAGAACGGGCAAATCTTCCCTTTTTCTCTTTCCACGCTGGGCCAAATCTGCGCCGTCTTCGCAATTCTTTCCATTTATCATAAGCCCGAATAATCAAAGACAAATCTCTGCGCCCTATTAATCCAAAAACATTATGGAACTAAAAGTTTTTTCTTGACGATTCAGGCTCGGTCTGGTAGGCTTCTGAACTTATAATCATGCTCGATATCATACTGCTTCAAGAACCAAAAATATGAAAGGCAGTTTCGGGCAAGGGGTTAATCACCCCCGGCGGGAGCTTAGCTCCTCTTCAACAGGAGTGCCCCTTAATGTGAATCGTCTAAAAATCCGGAATGAGCATGAGGATATCGGAACCATCTGAAGTAAAAGGCCAATCCGGGCTGAAGCTCGGAGCTGCCATCACTAAGACAGCAGCCGAGCGCTGGGACGAGCAAATGCGAGCCTGGCAGAAGTGTCAGGCCGTAGCAGGCCGGAGAAGCCTTTCGGCCTGGGAATCTGACCGAGCAGCGCGGCGTTACTGGGAGCAGGTGTGTTTTTACCAGCAAGAGCGGCTTAATCTTTTGATATCGAGGTTGCAGCCAACCCCAGGGAAGAGAATACTGGACATCGGTTCTGGACCCGGTGTTCTGTCCATTCCTCTCGCCGAAAGAGGAGCTAAGGTGACAGCGGTCGACCCCTCCTCGGCCATGCTCAACCTCTTAAAGCAGATAGCAACTGAACGGGGTGTAGCGGAGATCCGTTGTCTAGACGGGCGGTGGGAAGAGCTGGACCCGGTTAAGTATTTTGACGGTAATTCTCCATATCAGGCAGTGGTGGCTTCCCTTTCCTTGATGATGGTCGGCATACGTGAATCCCTGCTCAAAATGATGCGGGTCTGTGCCCCCGGCGGGCGCATTTATTTGCTTTGGGGTCGCGGGAAGAATCACTGGACAGAACAGCTAAGCAAACTTTATCCCGGGCTCTACGGTTTTAATTACGTACCAAAACCAGAGGCTAAGTTGCTGCTTGAAGTCGTACTGGAACTGGAAGAAGAGCTGGCCGGCAGAGAACCGGCGATAAGCACCCAGGTCCCGGGTCTAACAGTCTTTTCCGATATCAAGGCAGAAGAGTTCGATTTTTTCTACCGTGAGAGTTTCGACTCGGAGGCAGAAGCCCTGAACCACTTTCTGGATTATTTCGGGGTGGAAGAAGCTAACCGTTCCCGAGTGGACCTAGTCCAAGAATTTCTCGGGAAGAACTTACGGCATAATAACGGCAGCTTACTGCTCGAACATTCTTTGCCGACGCTGCTGATCACGATTACAATTGGGGACACTATAAGGTGTCCCTTTTTCTGATTGGCCAGCACTTCAATTAGGTTAACCAACCTGATTTTTCTTTATATCTCTCGGGCCTTTTTTATAAAATAGCGTGGTATAGCTGGCAGTCTAAATCTACGGAGGCGTGGAAGCTGGCTGGTCCCAAGCCGCTTCCGGCCGCCGAACTAATAAAACAAGAAGGAGGAGGAACATGACAGACAGGAGGTCTTTTCTGAAAACCCTGGGCTCCGGATTGATAGCTGCCGGAGCCGGGGCCACCACCATGGTCACCACGGGTTGTCGACCATCTGGTAAGGAAGCAGCAGGCAAGCGGCCCCCGGTCCCCGAATCGGCCAGGCTTCTGATCCAGAAGCCGGACCATCCGGCCCCAGCCACCTTTGACCGGCTGCCGCTAGAATGGTACAGAGCTACGGCCGCCAGGCTACGGGCTAAGGCCGGCGAGCGCGGCCTGAAAGCGGTCGTCCTGCAGAACACCTGGAACATCATCTATTTCACCGGCCTGTTTCACACCACCACCGAAAGGCCCTTCTACGCTGTATTCCCGGTAGATGAAGATGCCCTCTACTGGTACCATCCCGGTCTGGACCGGGACCTGGTCACCAGCTGGTGGTCCACAGAAAACGAGTATTACTTCGATTTTCTGCATTCCGAAGGCGGCCATCCGGAAAAAGGTGTTATCACCGTGGGCAAGACAGTTGACCTTTTTGAATGGCTGCTCAACGGACTAAAAAAACGGGGCTTCGGTGAAAGCCCCATCGGCATCGACGCCGAACTTCCGCCCTCGCGGCTCAACAAAGCAAAAAATATCCTGCCCCGGGCTACCTTCCATGACATCTCGGACCTCTGCTTAAAAATGAGAATGGTCAAAACGCCGGAAGAAATCGCCCTGACCCAAAGGGCCATGAATTATTTCAGCCAGATTCACGCCTTCGCCCGGGATTACATCCTGGAACACGGCACCGAGGCCACCGACTTCGAGGTGGCCGAGGCTGCCCGCACATTCGGCGTTGAACTTATCATGAAGGATATCAAGCGAGACGGCCGTCCCCACACCGCCGTCGGTATTTCAGTCGGCGTAAGCTGCCGCACCGGCGCGGCTACGGCCTATCCCCATCCCAATCAGTTCTTCCACAAGAAGATCGAGCGCGGCGACGCCCTGCAGGTCTCGGGCGGGGTCAGGATTGGCGGTTACGGCGGCGAGCTTTACCGCTACTACCAGATTGCTCCCTGGGACGCCCATCGAGAAAGGCTCTGGGAGGTGGTAACGGAATGCGTCCATATCCAGGAACGAGAATCGCGGGCCGGTCGCACCTGCGCCGAGGTAGCCGCGGCCATCCATGAGTACCAGGTTAAGATGGGGGTGGGACAATATGTTTACCATCGGCCGGCTCACGGAGCAGGCATGGAGGGACACCAGGCCCCCTGGCTGGCCCTCGGCGATAACACCGTCCTGGAAGAGGGCATGATGTTCAGCGTGGAACCTGGCCTCTACGACCCGGACAACGGGTTCGGTTACAACCCGAGCGACAACCTGCTGGTGGCCAGGGATAAGGGAATCTTGATGAGCAGTGTCCCCTACACCAAGGAGTGGATGTTCCTCAAGCTCTAACAGGGGACATCTTACGGTGTCCTCTTTTTTGCTTTTTTCTTTAAATTTTCCCCCGTATGGTTCCGATGCCCCGGCGGGGATATCTTACGGTGTCCCCTTTTTCTTTTTCCTGGAGCCTTTTGGCCCGGTTCTCCGCCCCAATTCATGAACAAGAAATTAAGATATTGAGAATGAAATATGTGTAATGAAATATGTGTTAAAAATGAAATGTTGATAAGGTGTAATGAGTTTTGAACGGGTTAGCTCTCTTACAGTCTGAATCTTTTTCAACCAGGCCCGAATCAGTTCAGCCAGCGGTTGGAGCTTAGGCAGTATAAATCGGTTAGCGGGCCAAAAATGGGGACACTGTAAGGTGTCCTCGTTTTCGGGGTTATTATATATGGGGAGAAATGGCAAGGATAAAAGAAAAATGGAGACAGTTGCAGGTTTCCCCTCTCAGGTTAGTAGTAGAAGTTGAGGCCGAAGCTGAAGTAGTTGCCGTGGAAGACATAAAAGGCCGATTCGCCATAACGAAAGTAATAGGCATGGATGGCCATCCACCAGTTCGGACTGTAAATCAGGCCGACTGAGTAGGAAAGGCCCTCAACCTCTTCCGAATTCTTCATCAGGTACAGGTTCGGGTTAAAGACCAGCCCCTTCACCAGCCAGAACTTCATTCCAAACCTCATGGAATAGGTATTTATCCATCTAACTATCTCTTCCGGGTGCCAGAGTACCGACTTTTCCCGTATGGAATAAACTGACCATAAGCCGGCCACATACTGGTTGAATCTGTATTCCAGCCCGCTGTCGGCCAGATAACCACGGTAACCGTCCGAGCCGGCCAGGTAGGATAAATTAATGTAGCCGGAAATTCTCTGCCTGGAAAAATAGACCGCGCCAGAGGCCCGATGGACTTCCGCCTTCATTGTTTTCAGGATACTTCCACCGATGCCGTCGCTCCCATAATAGTCATAGCGGAAATTGTGATAATTATATCGGAATATCAGCGAGACCTCGCTACCCAGACCAAGGCGGACACCTATCCACGGGCTAAAGACAAAGAGTTTATTGGACCCGCCGTAGCCCTCCAGCCCGAACTGTGGCTTGACCTCAGCCCGGGCCTGGCCCGAAATCGAGGCCATGAACAGGATTAAGAGCCCGCACAGCAGATATGCAGACCAGTTCCTTACCGTCATTTTTAATTTTTTGAATTTTCTTTCCTTCTTATTTTTCATCTTCCTAACCTGCCCGGTCCTTTTATTTTCATACTCAATAACCTTCGCCGTCAGACCCCTGCTCCCGACCTGGCCAGACGTCCGGTGAGAAGAGCACGCCCTTCTTAAAAAAGATTCGCGTTTCTTTTGCCCAGAAAAAATTCCTCATTTTCTTCGATCTTCTTTCCGTCCACTCTGATTGCCAATCACGGGTTGGTCGTCTGCCTCCCTACCCCGTCTCGAGTTCACTGCCGGTGCCCGAAAGGGAGGGACACGAGAGTGTGTCCCCCAACTCTCACCCCTCCTTCTCGCCGCCGCCCGCTGCAGGCTCATTTTTTCCCTCGACCTTATCCGCCTCAGGACCCGGCTCCCTTCCGCTCTCTCCGCCGCTTCCTCCTGACGGAATCGTTTCAGCCTTGTCCACCCCTGCCTCGGGCTCTTTCTCCATGATCCCACCAGGCTCTTCCCCGGACCCTGCCGTTTTCTCTGTTCCCCCCGCTTCTTCCCCTTCTTTCTCGGCCCCTTCTTTTCCTCGTTTCAGCGCTTCCTCCAGTTTTTTCTGGGCCAGCTCTTCCCGCTCTCTTCTTTCCTTTTCCTCAAGCCTTTTCTGCTCATCAAGGTACCGCCTGAGGAAATCCTCTTCCACAAACCCTTCGGCCACCAGAATTTCCCCCAGGCTCTCACCGCTCCTTTTCTGACGCCTCAGGGCCACGGTCAGCTGCTCCTTCGTGATGATATTATCCCTGAGCAACAGTTCGCCCAGCCGCCGCCCTTTCACCACCCTCATAAAATCCTCGGAATAGGCCCTCTCGATGGCATAGTTAATGTCATAAGTCGTGGTCAGGCTGAACTTAACTTCCACCTTCATCAGCTCCGACAGGCTGGACTTCAGCAGCCCCAGGTCGATTCGGTCGATGGCCAGGTGCAGCACGCCGTTTTCGTACTTGAGCGGGAAAATCCGGTAGCGCTCAGCCAGCCATCTGGGAATGATGCGCAGCAACCCCGGCTCCACCGAGTAGGGGTCGATCTCCACGAAAGCCCACTGCCGCTGATAGGCCAGGGCGCTGGCCAGGTCTTCTTCGCTTATATAACCCAGCTCCACCAGTATCTGCCCCAGCCTTTGCTTTGTTTTTTTCTGAATTTTTACCGCCTGCTCCAGTTGCCTGGCCGTGATCAGGTGCCGGGTGAGGAGCAGGTCGCCGATCTTCCGCCGGAAAGCTTCCAGCTTTTCGGCCGGAAACTCGTGCTCGGTCTTGATCCAGGTCTGTTCCCGCCGGGTGGAAACGGCCCGAATCAGCCAGAGCATGGCCAGCCCAGACGAGAAAAAGTTCAGCACGTTGCCTACGACTATCCTGACAGGAGACAGCAGGGCCTGGCCCAGCCCGTATATCTTCTTGACAAAAACAATCCTCATCAGAATTCGCCAGCACAGGAAAAACAACACCAGCAGGGCCAGTTTCCACCAGATTTCCTCGTGCCGGACGAGGGCCGGGATGCCAAAATCTGGCCGGAAAAGGTGCGCGGCCCAGACCGTCAGCAGGTAGGCAATGAGCAGGTAGCCGAACAGGTAGAGAAAGTTGGTGAAAAAGGACAGGCGGTCGCGCAGCAGGGTGTAGCTGATCTTGAGGTTTCGGTCCCAGCCAATGTTCTTGAGCCCCTGCCAGGCAATGCCGTAAACCCAGCGGGCCCGCTGCCGCATGGCCTTGCGGAACTCTTCCAGGAAAAAGGCCCTGGTAGCCACCAGTTCCCTGACCTTTTTTGGCCTGGCCTGGCCCTTCCTGGTTACCACCCTTTCCACCCACTGCACCAGGATGATCTGTTTCAACCCGAGCTTGCCCAGGCGGATGCCCACCTCGTAATCCTCGGTCAGGCTCTTGGGGTTGAAAATCTGGAGGTTGTTCTCCTGGTCCAGCTTCTTCAGGCTTTGCCGCCAGAAGGCGGTGCTGGTTCCAGCCGAGGGCAGGACGCGGGCAATCTTTTCCCGCACGATGAGCTCCTTGAGATGGTTTTCGGCAAATTCGTCCATGTAGACGCCACCGATAAAGCTGTGCCAGGGCATCTCCAGCGGGATGATGGGAATCTGGATCATCTCGAAGCGGGGCATGAGGTAATTGAAGAGCTTGAAAGATAGCGGATGGTGGATGTCCTCGGAGTCGCTGAGGACGATGATGTCAAAGGTCAGGCCGGTCTCCTTTTCAAAATGGCAGATGCCCCGGTAGATTTCATTGAGGTTGTCGGCCTTGGTGGTGGGACCGGGCCTGGAATTAACGACCTTGATGACCTGGGGATAGACCTCGCTGACCTGATCCACCTCGGCCTGGGTCTCCGGGTCATTGGGGTAGCAACCGACAAAAATGAAGTAGTTGCGGTAGTCGATGGTGTTCAGAGTGTTGAGGAGCATCTTCTTGATGACGGCCACTTCTTTCCAGGCGGGAACCATGAGAGCAATGGGCTTTTCGTCGACGGCCAGAAGCTGGTCCAGGGTCAGCGGCTTGATCAGCTTTCGCTTGAAGAGCCAGCGGTAAACCTGGCGCAGCCAGTAATAAATATCGATAAAGAAGTCATTCAGGCCGCCGATGGAGAAAGCCACCACCAGGACTATGAAAACATAGCGGAAAAATATCCAGAGGTTGTAAAGAGTGGAAAGAAACCACCCGTATTCCATTGAACCCATTTAAGTTTTGCTTCCTCTTCCTTTTCCTGAAAAAATTTTATTAAATTATCAGGCCACAGGCAACGACAAGCCGCTCCACAGCGCTTCTTACTCCACAGGCAGTTCCGAACCTATCCCGCTGTCACCTTCCCTTCCTGCCTCCCGTTCCTCAGGAAAAGGGAAAAATTTATATTTAAGAATCAGGTTTATTCTAACCTATCTCACCCTTAGAACTCAATATGGAAAAGGGGACACCGTACTGTGTCCCCTTTTTGTCCCTGCTTGCCCCCTCTTTTCCCCATATCATAATACCAAAAGATTTGGGACACAGTAGAGTGTCCCTTTTTGGACTCCTCTTGGGCCCCAGAGCGCACTGCCCAACCAGGATATAAAGGCTGAATCAAAGGCCGAATGCACACGCCTGACCTCTCTCTAATCAGTGTCCCCGATTTTCTTAATCCCGGTCAACTTTAACCCCCGAGCCTGCTGATTTAAGTTCGGCCAGCATCAACCTTTCCAAAAAATGGCCAGCGCTACAAGATGGGCACTGCTGGCGGTGCTTTCTCCCGTCCGTTCCTGGACTCAGACAGTTCTCATATCCCGGAATTCATTCCTCTGGCTGGCCCTGAATTTTGATAAGGTTGGAAAGCGCTGAGAAATTTCAGGCCAAAAGCAGCGCTCCAGGTCGTGGCTTACCTTACCTCAAAATTGTGTTTCTCTTTTTCTTTATATGTTAGAATTATAAACTGATTTTAAGCCAAACCCGTCGGGGCTATCCGATGTCAACTCAGATTAAAACACAGACCACAAAAGTCCTGGTGGTGATGGGAACAAGACCGGAGGTCATCAAGTTAGCGCCGGTCATCGAGGCCCTCAAGAACGGAGAAAAGACCGGCCAGAGAAGCGCCGCAAAATCCCGTGAGGTTCGTTTTAAGACAATCGTCTGCCTGACCGGCCAGCACCGCGAAATGGTCGAACCTTTCCTGAAGGTCTTCGGGATAACACCCGATTATGACCTGAGGGTGATGCAGCCCGACC
Organism: Candidatus Saccharicenans sp.; assembly: GCA_026414545.1. GTDB lineage: Bacteria > Acidobacteriota > Aminicenantia > Aminicenantales > Saccharicenantaceae > Saccharicenans. The sequence continues at coordinate 15,403 of JAOAIU010000016.1, read as the reverse complement.
AGCATCTGGGCGAGCTGACCGGGCGCGTCCTGGTCGGAATGAAGAAAGTCCTGGAAGCCGAAAAACCAGACTGGTTGCTGGTCCAGGGCGATACCACTTCGGCCATGGCCGCAGCCCTGGCCGCCTTCTACCAGCGGGTAAAAATCGGCCACGTGGAGGCCGGGCTACGCACCGACGATAAATACAACCCGTTCCCGGAGGAGATAAACAGGCGGCTCATCAGCCACCTGGCCGACCTGCATTTCGCCCCGACCGAGCTGGCCCGGAAGAACCTGCTAAAGGAGGGGATCAGGCCGGAAAGAATTTTTGTAACCGGGAACACCGTGGTTGACGCCCTGAAGATGATTCTGAAGAAGACCGGCCAGAAAACCGGCGCCGGTGCCGCGGGCTGGGGCAATATTTTCAGAATTAAAGGAGTCCGCCAGGAATCGTCGGCCGGCGATTCTGGGCCCGATTGGCCGCAGGAGGAAGCAGGCGGAAACTCAAAACTGAGCCTGGCAACAAATTTCCTGCCGGATGAAAGACAGAGCAGCGAAACCGAAAGCTTTAAGGAGCGAGGTGACGGTGTCCTTTCCAGAAGAGAAGCCGGGAGCAGAGCCAAGGAAAAATCCAGCGGCAGCCGGGGCCAGTTCCCAGTCGTGGCCAATGAAGCAACGTTGAACAAGGACGGAAGCGGAGGCAATCCCGGGTCCTTCAGAGAAATCGCCATTGAAAAAATTCCTTTCCAGGAAATCAAGAAAATCGAAAAACTCATCCTGGTCACCGCCCACCGCCGGGAGAGCTTCGGCCGGAGAATGGAAGATATCTGCCGGGCCATTCTCCGGATCGTTGACAGCGAAAAGGAAGCCGAGGTGATTTTCCCGGTGCATCTTAATCCGGCCGTCCGGAGGGTGGTATTCAGGCACCTCCTCGGCCGGCCGCGGATTCATCTAGTTGAGCCGCTTGATTATGTCACCTTCGTGCACCTGATGGGCCAGGCCCGGCTGATTCTAACCGACTCGGGCGGCATCCAGGAGGAAGCGCCGTCGCTGGGAGTGCCGGTGGTGGTCATGCGCGAAACCACTGAGCGGCCGGAAGCCATCCGGGCCGGAGTGGCCTGGCTGTCCGGCACCGACCCCGACAGAATCACCCGGCTGGCCCTGCGGCTGCTGAAGAAGGTGGAAAGCGGAGAATTCAGGCGAGGCCTCCGGCGCCGCAACCCCTTCGGCGACGGCCGGGCCGGGCAGCGCATCTCCCTCCTCTTAAAAAGGGGGACACACTCTCGTGGCACCCTTCCTGGGCTGGGGAAAAGTAAATTGATATAGATTGATAAATTGGGGACACAAGAGTGTGTCCCCCTTTTCTCCTCACTTTTATCGATTATCTTCTTTAATGAAAAAAAATCAAAATAATTAACGTCTATTATTTACGATGCCGAGAATTGCCAGAATAATCGTACCAAACGTTCCCCATCATATAGTGCAAAGAGGGAATCGCAATCAACAGGTTTTTTTCTCAGACGAAGACAAGAAACACTATCTAAAGATCCTTGGTTTTAATTGCTCAAAGGAAAAGGTGAAGATCTGGTGTTATTGTTTGATGAACAACCATGTACATCTGATAGTTGTCCCCGAGAGCGCAGAAGGTCTGATTAAAGCTATAAGCGAAACTCACCGCCGATACACATGGATAATCAATGCCCGGAATAACTGGAAAGGTTATCTCTGGCAGGGTCGATTCAGGTCTTATCCGATGGACGAAGCATATCTATATGCCTGCACAAAATACGTCGAAAGAAACCCCGTCAGGGCCGGCTTAGCCCGACGGGCTGAGCAATACAGATGGTCCAGCGCCAGAGCCCATGTCTTTGGATATAACGACCCCTTGCTCAGCCCTATGCCCTTAACCTCTCAAATAAAGGACTGGAGATCCTATCTTCAGGGGGAAGATAAGGAAGAAGATTTGGAAAGGTTGCGAAAAAATCAGGCCAACGGTTATCCCCTGGGCAGTGATGATTTTATAGAAGCAATCGAAAAAACGACCGGAATTATTATCAATAGGAATTCTAGAAAAATGGGGACACGAGAGTGTGTCCCCCATTAAAAGAGGAGGAAGCGGACAGCCACGAAGATAAGGAAAATCCCGTAGAGCAGCTTGACCTGGCCGGTGGGCATGCGGATATTAATGCGGGCGCCAAATACCGTCCCCAGCAGGAGGCCGGCCGCCAGCAATGCGGCGATGCGAATATCAAGTGTCCCGGCCCGGTAATAATAAATGACGCCGGGCAGGCCTATCGGTGGCAATAGCGCGGCCAGCGAGGTGGCGATGGCCCTCTTGGGCGGGTATTTCAAGAACAGCACCAGGAAGGGCACGATGATGTTTCCCCCGCCGATGCCGAACATCCCGGCCATGACCCCGGCCACCAGTCCCACACCGACCAGAGCCAGGTAATGGGGTTGCGGCCCGTTGTTGGAATCGGGTTCAGCTTCAGGCAGCGGGCTCTCTCCCCGGAATTTCTTCAGGCGCTCCAGCGGTCTGATGAAAGTCCAGCTCACGTAAAGGCAAAAAATCGCATACAGCTTGCGCATGACATCAGCCGGCAGAGTATGAGCCAGCCAGGCCCCGACCACAACCGACATCAGCAGCCCGGAGGCCAGGAAGGCAGCCGCCCTCAGGTCCAGGATGCGGGCCCGGTAGTAGGCTAACACCCCGAGGATTCCTACCGGCAGCATGATGGCCGCCAGAGAGGTCCCCGTAGCTTTGAGCAGAGGAAACCCGGCCAGCAACACCAGGGCCGGCACTATGACTATTCCCCCGCCTATCCCGAACAGCCCGGCAAATATCCCTGCCAAGAAACCGATGCCGATAACCAGCGCTGCGCTCATGCCGTGAATTATAGCATAAGTGGGACACGAGAGTGTGTCCCCCTTTCCTGGCCCTCTGCCTAATTCCTACTATTCCTATAGGAATTATTGATTTTTGCGGGGGCTTAAACTAACATGGAAGGTGCGGGGGCCGGTTCGAACGGAAGCAGCGGCAACTTTGCCTGCTCTACCCTGCCAGGTCGAATATCGTCCGTCCCATGAGACATGAGAATAGAAACTGCGACGGTCGCCGGTCGAATTAACCAGGCCACAACATGGCAGTTGCCTGGAAAAGACTTCCGGGGACACATCTGCGGCCGGAAGAAGACCCATGGTTTTTGAACTTATGGATTCTAATCGAAACTTGACATAACTTAATATAAAGCTCTGGATGAGGTAAGAATTGGACAAGGACAAAAGTAAAAAACTAAGTCAACCGGACCTTTCGGAGAAAAAGGGTACTCACCATCACCACAGCGGGACTGAAAACGGCTCGGAAGCCGGGGCCGCCCGGCAGGAGAAAGCCCCGGCCAGGGTTTCGACCACAGCTAAAGACCAGCCCGATTGTTGTCACCATTCTCCATCGCGGAATACCGACGGCCTGCACTCCGGGCCGCTAATGAAACCGCCACAGGCTGAGGGGACAGAAGACCGTCACCACATACCAGGCCATGACCAGCAGCGAAATCCTGCCCAGGCTGGTGAGAGAACCCACGGCCAGCAGGCAGGCTCTGCGCCTCTTTCTGTCGCTTCCTCCTGCTGCCATGATAGCCATGGGGCCAAGCCCGGCCAGGGAACACCCAGGCACGTTAGACCGGAGCCTGACCTTCCTGAAAACCAGGTCCATTCCGAGCACGAAGCTCATGAAGGAAGCCACCACCTACACCACCAGCCCAGTCCTGGTGAAACCATGGATGCCGCCGGCTTAAGTTGCCACCATCAGCCTGCTCACCAGGGCCATCATGACCACGGCCAACACTGCCACAACACGGAAGATTTCAAGAAACGTTTCTGGATATCGCTGGTCCTGACTGTTCCTGTCCTCCTTCTCTCCGAAATGGTCCAGCAGTGGCTCGGCTTAAGCTTCCGCCTTCCTTTTCATTCTTACCTCCTGTTTGCTCTATCAGCTGTCATCTTTGTCTATGGCGGATGGCCATTCCTCACCGGGCTGGTCGATGAGCTGCGCGCTCGCCAGCCTGGCATGATGACCCTGATCGGCATGGCCATCACCGTTGCTTTCGTCTATTCCAGTGCTACTGTATTTTTCATCCGTGGCCACGACTTTTTCTGGGAGCTGGCCACGTTGATAGTCATCATGCTTCTCGGCCACTGGGTTGAGGCCAAGAGCGTCCTTGGAGCTTCCCGGGCTTTGGAAGAGCTGATCAAGATTATGCCCACCACCGCCCACCTTCTCCGCGACGGCCAGGTGGTTGATGTCCCCGTTTCAGAACTCAAGCCTGGAGACCTGGTCCTGGTCCGGCCCGGCGAGAAAATCCCGTCCGACGGCCGGGTGGTGGAGGGCCGCAGTCCGGTCAACGAATCGCTCCTGACCGGCGAATCGCGTCCCGTCCTCAAGGAGGCCGGGGCCAGAGTTATCGGCGGCTCACTCAACGGCCAAAGCTCGCTCCAGGTGGTAATCGAAAAGACTGGCCAGGAAACCTACCTGGCCCAGGTCATCAGCCTTGTCCGGCAGGCCCAGGCTTCGCGCTCCCGCACCCAGGACCTGGCCAACCGGGCGGCAGCGCTGCTTTTCTACGTGGCCCTGGGGGCGGGGATCATTTCTTTTGCCGGCTGGACTTTGCTCCGCGGCATCGACTTCGCCCTGGAACGAACGGTTACGGTGCTGGTCATTGCCTGTCCGCATGCCCTTGGACTGGCCATTCCGCTGGTGGTGGCCATCTCCACGGCCCTAACTGCCCGCAACGGCATACTCATTCGCGACCGCCGGGCCTTTGAAGCGGTCAGGAACGTTGAGGCTGTGGTTTTCGATAAGACAGGAACCCTGACCGAGGGCAGGTTCGGCGTGAGCGAAGTGATTGCCTTAATCCCCGAAGACGAGCTGCTGCGCCTGGCCGCGGCCGTAGAAACGAACTCCGAGCATGTCATCGCCCGGGCCATCGTCGATTATGGCCGCCAGCGCGGGCTGGACATTCCCGCTGTCGCGGATTTTAAGGCCTGGCCCGGCCGAGGCGTCAGCGGCCAGGTTGGCGGTAAGTTGGTGGAAATCGGCGGGGCTAACCTTCTGGTGGAAAAAAATATCACCACTGATTACCAAGGCCTGAAGCTGGCCCTGAAAAAGGGCCAGACCTCGGTCATGCTGCTGGTAGATGGAAAGCCAGCCGGAGCCATCATCCTGGCTGACAGGGTGAGGGCCGAGTCAAAGGAAGCGGTGGCCGGACTCAAACACCTGGGCCTCAAAGTTTTCCTGCTCACCGGCGATTCAGAAGAAGTAGCGGCCTCGGTGGCGGAAGAGCTGGGCATCGACGACTACTTTGCCCAGGTCCTGCCGCATGAAAAGGCCGAGAAAATCAGGCAGCTACAGGCGAGAGGGCTGCGGGTGGCCATGGTCGGCGACGGGGTCAACGATGCCCCGGCCCTGGCCACGGCCGACGCCGGCATCGCCATCGGGGCCGGGACCGACGTGGCCGTAGAAAGCGCCGATATCATCCTGGTACGCAACTCCCCGTCCGACGTCCCGAAACTGATCGAGATTTCGCGGCGCACCTACGCCAAGATGGTTCAGAACCTGTGGTGGGCAGCCGGCTATAACATCCTGGCCATCCCGCTGGCCGCCGGAGTGCTATTTCAGCAGGGGATCGTCATCAGCCCGGCCCTGGGTGCAGTCCTGATGTCCCTGAGCACCATAATCGTCGCCCTCAACGCCCAGAGCCTAAAAAAAGGGGACATCTAACAGTGTCCCCTTTTTTCAAATGGGGACACGAGAGTGTGTCCCCCTTATTCACTTTAATAAGCCCTTATCAGCAAGTATAACTGCTGTGGTGTCATCTGGTTGGCACGGGCGGCATCCTCGAGCGAACTCTCCGGGCTGATACCTTTCAGTCCCCGCCTCTGGAGCTCTCTTAAGACTCTGTCGGGGGCTTGCCCCAGATGCTCGCATACCCGCCTCAGCGATTGCTTTTCAAAATCCGGAGCCGGCGCCTGAATCCGCAAAGCCCGCGGATGGTTCTTAAAGTTAGACCGCCCTTCCATTAACCAGGAGCCAGGCGGCAACCGCCAGACAGCCACCAGCAACACCAACACCACCAGCCCCGCAGCCGCGAGCATCTCCACCAGGTTCTTGCGTTTCCGGTCGATCCCGCTGCTCAGATAGATAATGATCGCCTTGAAATTTAGCACCAGGTGAATCACCCCGGCCAGAACGAACAGCGCGCAGAAAACGATATGCACCGTTTCCCAGCCGCTCTTATCCAGTCCCATGGCTCGCCAGCCCACCCACCTGGCCAGGCTTCCCTCCGGCCGGATATACAATATGAATCCCGAAAAGGCCAGCAGCAGAAAGCTAAAGACCGTCAAAAAAGAAACGAACGGCTTAAACTGAAAGGCCCTGGCTTCTCCCTTCGACGTTTGGTTCTGATTCTTGTTCTGGCTTGGATCCGTACTCTGGTTTTTATTCATCTTTACACCTTTAAGGGGGACACTGTATGGTGTCCCCTTTTATTCAGAGTCTGATTATAATAAAAAGGATGGGTCAGTAAAAATCTTTTATCCCGACCCGGTCAGAAGCGATTCCTTTAATTAATTTATTCTAAGTTCTCAACTCATAATTCTTGACTCTTACGGCAATTCATCACCCCCCTCCGACTCCAGCACTATATCTGTGCCTTTTTCTTTTAGCCGGTTGGTAGCACACCCTCTAACAATTTTCCACGCCCGCCCCGGTTCTTTTTACCCTCATCCCTCTCTGTCCCCCAGTTCCTCCGCCCTTAAATACCTGGCCATTACTTTTTTTTCTTACCTCCAGCGCTTCACATTCCTGCCCAGGATTCTTCCGCTCTTCTCCGGCCGCGCAAAGCTCCGGCCTGACTTTCCCCTGCTATGTCGAGGTTTTTATCTTCACCTACTGAAAATACCCCCGCGCGCTATCAGTTGCGATTTGGCCGCGCTTAGCCGGAGCCGGGAAATATTAAAGTGCCCCGGCCATGCTTTTTCTGTTAGAATAAGCATTGATACGGCTAACATGGCCAACTGCCTCAAAAACATCGCGCCTCGATTAAAGCCGAACCACAGGCTCCCCTCGTCAATTCTAACGGCCGCGGTTTTTTCATCTTTTGCGCTGCTGCTCGCTTCGCCGCTTCTTCTCGCTGTTCCCGCACGTCCAGAAACTGGCGACCCCAGCCCCGCCTTCACTTTGAGCCATGACTCCATTCTAAGCTCTAATTCCAGATGCGAGACTGCTACAACCCTGCCCGCATCATCCGACCTTTCTGTCGGGTCCTCTCCTGCCCCAGGCTCTTCCTCTTCCCCAGCTTCTGAGTTCTCCTCGCCTAACAACCGACCCCGGACCGGGGATGAGCCCGCTGCCTCACCCGAAAGCGAAACTAAAAACGAAACAGAACGCCGACTTCGCGCTTCGCTTCACGGCCTCGTTTCAACCTGGGGTGCCATCTCCCGCACCAGCACCAATCTCGGCCAGTTCGGCCTGCGCTTACTGCCCGAGTTCAGCCTGGAACTAAGCCTTCGCCCGCAAATAACTTCAAACCACTCCTTTCCCCCTGAAAGACCAGACCTGGATCCAGCCCCCCGCTCCGAGCAGATTCTTTCTTCGAAAATTTCATCCGGGATGTCGCCCCCCACAACCAGCCATGGAATTTATTCGGAAGCGCCCCCTTCCCGACTGCGTTTGTTCTCTTCTTTGCCCGCGGGCCAATCATTGCCCGGGCCTTCGTTCCAGGAACTTTCCGGCACACCCATCCTCTCCTGCGGCACTTCAAGCGATATTTGTCCCCTCCCTCTTCAGCCGGGCATTTCAACCATCCCGGCCAGCGCGGCCGCTGACATTTCGCTTGACCACTCCTCCCTCGCCAGCGCTTCGATGGAGGCCCTCAACCAACCCTGTCCCCCGGCAACCGCCACTGTCCCGACTGACCCGGGCCCACCCTCTCCGTCGCCCCACTCACCAACCCTGACCCTTGAGTTCTCCCTGAATGCCTGGGGCACGCTAACCATCGAGCAGGGCACAGAAAACCAGTTCCGCAGCCAGCTCAAGCCTTACCGCCTGAGCTTGAAGTACGCCGCCAGCCGTTTCGAAGCCCGCCTCGGCCTGCAGAAAATAAGCTTCGGTTCGGCCTCACTCCTCCGCCCGTTGATGTGGTTTGACCGCATCGACCCGCGCGACCCCATCCAGCTCACCGACGGCGTCTACGGATTGCTCATTCGCACATACGTCTCCACCCGGACCAATCTCTGGGCCTGGGTACTCTACGGAAACGATGACCCCAAGGGCTGGGAATTGCTGCCAACCCTGCGCCGCCACCCGGAATTTGGGGCCCGCGCCCAGTTCCCGGCCGGCCCGGGTGAACTGGCCTTCACTGTCCATCACCGCCGCGTCGATTTTAACCTGGCCATGGCCGCCACCAACCCTGCGGTCAGCCTGATCCCTCTGAAACCATCCTCACCGCTGGCCATTACCTTCCCCGAAACCCGCCTGGCAGTCGACGGCAAGTGGGACCTCGGCCCGGGCCTCTGGTTTGAAGCCACCCTTACCAACCAGCGCTCCACTTTCCTGGCTTTCCCCTGGCAGCGGGTCTTGACCATCGGCCTGGATTACACCCTGGCCACTGGAAACGGCCTTCACCTGCTTGCCGAGTATTTTCAGAGTGACACGGCCACCTCTCCCCTCTCCGGCTCAACCTTTTCTTCCTTCCGGGCCCGCTTCCTGGCCACCTCGGCCTCCTACCCCCTCACTCTTCTCGACCAGCTCTCGGCCATCGTCTTCTACGATACGCTCAACCGCCAACTTTACAGCTTCATCCGCTGGCAGCGGAGCTATGACCGCTGGTCGATTCATCTCATGGCCTTCTGGAATCCGGCCGAATTCCGCATCTTCACCGCACCCGGCGCCGACCAACCCAACCTCTTTGCCGGCAAGGGCCTCCAGCTTCTCCTCATATATAATTATTAAAAAAGGGGGACACACTCTTGTGTCCCACCTGCTTAAGAAGCGGGACACAGTAGAGTGTCCCCTTTTCTGTCCCTTTTCTATGGGGTGGCAATTCGGCCCTTTTGTCTTATAATGGTAAAGAAGGGGACACTGTAAGGTGCCCCCGGTTCCAGGAGGTTAGGATGGATGAGCCGGTAATCCAGACAATCGACCTCACTAAAATCTACCCCATGGGCGAGCATCACATCACTGCCCTGAACCGGGTCACGCTCACCTTCAACCGCGGCGAGTTCGCCGGGCTGGTCGGGCCATCCGGCTCCGGCAAGACCACCCTGCTCAATATCGTCGGCACGCTCGACACGCCCACCTCCGGGCAGGCCATGGTCATGGGCACCGAAACCTCGTCCCTTACCCCGCTCCAGGCTGCCCGGCTGCGCCGCCAGCACATCGGCTTCATCTTCCAGACCTTCAACCTGTTCCCGGTCTACACCGTCTTTGAAAACGTGGAATTCCCGCTCCTCCTGCTCAATCTTTCCCCGGCTGAGCGCCGCCAGCGGGTGATGGAAGCCCTGGACTGGGTTGGGCTGGCCGATCGGGCCCACTCCCGGCCGACCCAGCTTTCCGGCGGCCAGTCCCAGCGGGTAGCCATCGCCCGAGCCATCGTCAAGAAACCATCCATCGTCATCGCCGACGAACCGACCGCCAACCTCGACGCCGAAAACTCCTACCATATCCTCGACATCATGCTCAGGCTCAACCGCGAGCTGGCCATAACCTTTCTCTTCGCTACCCACGACGAAAAGGTCATCCGCTACCTCCGCCGCAAGATTACTCTGTTCGACGGTCGCGTGGCCGGAGACGAGCTATTCGAACAGCCCGAATCTTCCCGGCCGCCGATATAAAAGTGGGGACACAATATTGTGTCCCAAATTTCACAAATTTCATGGCTGACAGGCGAGAAATTTCAAGGATAACCGGACAAGAACGGAAACATGATAGATAAACTCCCAGAAAAAATGGGAATAAGAGAGCGCGCCCCGGACCGGTCACGGTTCATGGTTAGAAGCAGTTGCCAGGCGACTCCTGGAATAGCTCTGCGCCGCAACGAAAAAAAGAGAAAAAACGAACTGACCGCGGCTTTTTCCGACCCGCCGCCAATAACACCTGCCCCGGACCCGATGCCAGCAACGATGAAAAAAAGAATGTGAAAAAAAGAATGGAAAAGAAGATGAATAACAAAAAGTTAATCATCCTGGAACCTCCTGGGGCCAGGCGGAACCGGAGCAACCACAAATGAGAGTCCTGATAAAGCTGGCCGTCCGCAACCTGCTGGCCGCCGGCCTGCGCACCTGGCTCAATGTCATCGTCCTTTCGCTCACCTTCGTGGTCATCATCGCCGCCCAGGGGCTCTTCCGCGGCCTGGGCGACCAGGCCGCCCGGGCCAGCATCGATTACGAGTTCGGCGGCGGCCAGTTCTGGCACCAGGCTTATGACCCCTACGACCCGCTGACCATCCAAGACGCCCATGGCCCCATCCCGCCCGAACTTGAGCCCCTGATTGCCACCGGCCAGGCCACACCCATCCTCATCATCCAGGGGACACTCTACCCCCAGGGACGCTTCCTGCCCGTCCTAATCAAGGGCATCGACCCCGCCCAGAACATCCTTAAGCTCCCCTCGCAATTCCTGGCCGCCAACGAAATTTCCGCAGACCGATTGGACAAGAATTTGACAGCCACCGGGCCGGCGAAATCAACACCTTTAAATAACGAGGCCGGTAACTTCATTTCTGCAACCGGTCCTTCCGCTACTCAGAAGGAAAAGCATGATCAAAGCGAACCGGTGAGGGATGCTAACCAAGCCTCCACCACCAGCCCACCAACCGTGCCAAACACCGTGCCAATTACCGGGCCAAACACCAAGCCGAACAATGCTCCCAAAATTACTTCTAACCAGGGATCGCTCCCTGGCTCTTCACCCGTAGCAGCTCAAAAAACTTCAAATCAAAACCAGGCCATGGACCAGGCTGCGCCGTCCTCCCGAGCCAGCGGCCAGGGCCACCCAGCCTCCGTTCCGGATGAAATCCCGGCCATCATCGGCACCCGCCTGGCCACCTCCGCCCGCCTGTCGGTCGGCGATACGGTCATCCTGCGCTGGCGGGATGCTCACGGCGCCTTCGACGCCCGGACCATCCGCATCGTCCACGTCTTCCGCACCATTGTTCAGTCGGTCGACGCCGGTCAGGTCTGGCTCCCGCTGCCGGTCCTCCAATCCCTGGCTGGCCTGCCCGGTGAAGCCACCATCATCACCCTGGCCCCGGGGGCGGCGCCGCTTGTCGCCCCGGGCGCATTAACAAAAAATAGTCCTGCTTCCACCCCGGCAACCTCCGAACCTCGCCCGGTCGCCTCCGACCTGAGCCCGGACTCCTCTTTAGCTCCAGGGCCGGGTGCCGAGAGCCGGCGGCCCGATGAAAACAGGACAAAGGAAAAACCCGATAATTTAATTCAGAATAAACCTTACAAACCTTCCCCGGCACCAACCGCCTCCAGCGGCGGCTGGGTTTACCGCGACCAGCGTTACCTGCTGCGCGACATCGACCAGCTGGTGGCAGCCAAGACCGCCGGCTCGACCATCATCTATGTCATCCTGCTTTTCATGTCGCTTCTGGCCATCTTCGACACCCAGGTGCTCAACATTTTCCACCGCATCAAGGAAATCGGCACCCTGGTGGCTCTCGGCCTGACCCGGCGCCAGATAGTGCTGCTCTTCACGCTCGAAGGCACGCTCCACGCCGTGCTGGCCGCCATCCTGGCCGCCCTCTACGGCTACCCGCTCCTTTCCGCCTTCGCCCGCACCGGCTGGAAAATGCCCGAGGCCTTTGACAGCTTCGGCGTAGCCCTGGGCGAGCGCCTGGTCCCGGTCTTTACCGGCGGCATCATCATCGGCACGGTCATTCTCATCATGAGCCTCACCGCTCTCATCAGCTTCATGCCGGCCCGCAAGCTGTCGCGCCTGCGCCCGACCGACGCCCTCAGGGGGAAACTGCAATGATTCGCTTCATCATAAAAGGAGTCCTCCGCGACCGCAGCCGCAGCCTGTTCCCCGTCCTGATCGTGGCCGCGGGGTCCATGCTCACTGTTTTCTTCTACAGTTACATGCAGGGTGGAAAGAATAACTTCATCGATACCAGTGCCCGCTTCCAGACCGGCCACCTCAAGGTCATGACCCGGGCCTACGCCGCCGAATCTGACCTTCTGCCCAACGACCTGGCCCTGACCGAGGTCACGGCCCTTCTTGACCGCCTCCGCGCCAAATACCCGGAGCTTCTCTGGAAGCCGCGCATCCGTTTTTCCGGGCTGCTGGACGTACCAGACCAAACAGGAGAAACCCGGGCCCAGGGCCCGGTCAGCGGCCTGGCCGTCGAGCTTTTCAGCCAGACGGGAAGTCCACAGGACCGACAAAGTTTTCTTGACGAAGAAAGGGGCGCAGACCGGGATAAACGGGACAATTTGAGAACCAAAAGTTCCCCCCTGGAAACGGCTCAATTATCAGGAAAAGAAGAGGCTGACGGGCCAGACCTTCTGCCGTCAGGACCATCTACCAAAAGCAACCTGTCCGGAGTCGGCTTCCACCAGCCTGGAAACGAACAGCAGGGCCAGACTGAGAACAGCTTGAAAAATCGACCGGCCGCCGCCAAAGCTTCCGCCGGCAGAAGAAACAGGGCCCGGGCTGGACAAGACCAGTCCGAGGCGGAAATACTCAACCTGGAAAAGGGGCTGGTGGCCGGGCGCCTGCCGCAGCAGCCGGGTGAAATCCTGGTGCCCATCGTTCTGGCTGAGAGCTTGAAGATAAAGCCTGGCGACCGGGTGACCATCATCAGCTCGACCATGAGCGGGGCCCTGGCCATCGCCGATTTCACCGTGGCTGGCATCGTCCGCTTCGGCATCACCCCGCTCGACAAAGGGCTGGTCATTGCCGACCTCGCCGACATCCAGCGTTACCTGGACATGGAGGATGCGGCCGGGGAGATTTTTGGCTTCTTCCCCGATTTCCTCTTTGACGCCAAGAAGGCCGCCCGTATGGCCCGGGAATTCAACCTGGGGGCAGGAAGCGAAGAAAATTTAACATCGAATTTAACCGGCAAAGAAAGAGAAGGCGGGAAAAGCGAGACAGCCAGCCAGGAAATCGTCAGCCAGAATTCGGTCCCGGCTCCGGCCAGCGCGGCCAACGCTGGCCAGGACACCGACCTGGACTTCCGGCCGGTCATGCTAACCCTGGGCCAGCAGGGCGGCCTGGCCGACATGATTTCCATTTACGACACCTATGCCTATGTCCTGGTGGCGGTGTTTGTGGCCGTGATGTCCATCGTGCTGTGGAACGCCGGGTTGATGGCCTCGCTCCGCCGCTACGGAGAAATCGGCCTGCGCCTGGCCATGGGCGAAACCAGGCCCCACCTCTATTTCTCGCTGCTGGGCGAGTCGCTCATCGTCGGCCTGCTGGGGTCGGTCCTGGGAACTGCTCTCGGCCTGGCCATCGCCTATTACCTCCAGGCTTATGGAATAAACGCCGAGGCCTTCACCAGGTCGTCAGAAATGATGATGACCAACCTCATCAGGGCCCGGGTGACATGGGTGAGCTACGTGATTGGCTTTATCCCCGGCCTGCTGGCCACCCTGCTCGGCACGTCCATCGCCGGGCTGGGCGTCTTTAGGCGACGGACGGCCACCCTGATGAAGGAATTTGAAACATGAAACGGACTCGAGCGGCGAGCAGGTTCTGCGGAAATCTGAGCAGCGAGCGACGCCCTGAAGGATATAGACATAAAAGGCGCACGAGGTCAAACGAGGTCAAGCGACAGAGCATTCTACGCGAATATATGAATGAACATTCATATATTAAGGAACAATTAAAGGCCTGGCACTGAAGTGGGTGCGGAAGGCGGGAGGCTGATAAAAAGGCGGCAGGGCGAGGCGGCGGTTGCGGCTTGATGCTGTAAGAAGTTGTGGAGCCGGCATAGGGCAATACCGAACCTGGCAGCGCTGACAGGGCAGATTAAAAGCCAAAAGCCGCGCCCGACCCGGGACGGGACGGCTGGGCGGCAGAAGCGGCAGCGGACAAGGCAGAGGGCACGGTGTCGCTGCCGGAAATCACCGGGCTTAAAAAATTAAAAAATGAAGAAGAAACAAAAAAATGAAAAAATAGGCAGGGGTTTCAAGATGAAAGAAATCTCAGCGGAAATTTCTGGCGAATCGGGCTGGCCGGGGAATTTTGATAACCCGCCGGCTCATGGTCATAATCGAAAAGAGAGAACGGGACTCCCATCGTTCAGGTTCCGGCTGGCGGTGGCAGTGGCCGCAGCGGTCCTTATGGCCGTTATTGCGTCCGCTCCCGCGGCCAAATTATTTGTTCCGGGAGGGTGGGCCCAGGCCCGCGGTCTGAGCGGCGAGGAAATCCTCAAGCGGGTAGACGACAACATCACCGCCGGCAACAAGGTCATGACCGCCCGGATGATCATCCACCTGCGACGGGCCTCGCGCACTGTGGAGTTCAAGTCCTACGTCCAGGGCACGGAGAAAGCCTTTACCGAGTACCTGGCCCCGCCCCGCGAGCGCGGCACCAAGATGCTCAAGCTGGGCAACCAGCTCTGGATGTATTCGCCCTGGACCGAGCGAACCATCCTCATTTCCGGGCACATGCTGCGGCAGTCAGTGATGGGCTCGGACCTTAGCTACGAGGACATGATGGAAGACCCGCGGCTCCTGAACTCCTACGGGGCCGAGGTGGTGGGCGAGGAAACCATAAGGCTGGGCGAAGGTTTTAAGGCTGGAAAAAGCGGGCCAGGAACGTCAGCTGAAAAAGACAGCGGGGCGAGGGCAGCCCAGCCTGCCGGCCAGGCAGAAGAGGCTGAGCAGAGAGGATTAGAAGAAAAAAAGGAAAGAGAAGCGGAAAAAGAGCCGAAAGCAGCCCCGTCCAGGCCACAGTCTAAGATTTCCGGCAGTGTCATCGAGGAAGGCAGCGAGGTCAAATGCTGGGTGCTGGAGCTTGCCGCCCGCCAGGAAGATGTGGCCTACCCGCGGCGCAAGCTGTGGGTGGACAGGGAACGATTCGTGGTTGTGCGGGCGGAGCTCTACGCCCGGGGCGGGACGCTGCTCAAAAAGGTCGAAGTGCTGAGCCTCAGGAAGTTCGGCTGGCGCTGGGTCCCGGTCAGGGCCATTTTCAAGGACATGCTTAAGGCGGGGGAAGGCACGGAGTTTTTGATCGACTCCATTGAGTTTGAGGCCCGGATACCCGACTACATCTTCACCCGCGCCGCCTTAAAATAATCCGGGACATAAATTTTTTCCTGAGCCAGGCGCTACTAGAATGCGTTCTTTTTGAAACGCCGGGGGCATTTGTTTTCTATCCAGCGAAGCGCAGTTAAGCCTATTTTATGAGGAGC
>JAOAIU010000011.1 GCA_026414545.1 Candidatus Saccharicenans sp. | reverse complement strand
GGCGGCCGGCTGGCCGAGCTCAGCCCGCAGACCGTTGAATTCCTTGACCAGAACCTGCCTCCTGCCTGGTCGCACCGCAACCCGGTCGATGTCCTGGGAGACGCCAAGAGCAAGACCGTGGCCAAGGCGGTCAATGCTGTGATCCAGGATGAGGGCGTGGACGCTGTGCTGCTGATAATTACCCCCCAGGCTATGACCAACCCGCCCGGAATCGCCAAGGAACTCATACCCATGGCCGCCGAAGCAAAAAAACCCGTCCTGGCCGCCTTCCTGGGCGGGCCCAGCATGCGCGAGGCCAACCGCCTTCTGAACGAGGCCGGCATTCCCACCTACGGCACGCCGGAACAGGCGGTCCGGGCCTTCATGATCCTAGTCAACTATGCCCGAAACCTGGAAAACCTCTACGAAACGCCGCGAGAGATTTCGGTGGAATTCCCGGTCGAAAGGGAAAAAATACGGCAGGAGGGACTTCCCTGGCTGACGAATGGACCTGAAGTCTTGAGCGAAGAAACTTCCAAGAAAATCATCGATGCCTACGGCATTCCTACCACCCTGCCCCGCCTGGCCAGAACCAGGGAAGAAGCGGTCAGACTCAGCCGCGAAATCGGCTACCCGGTGGTCCTCAAGATTCATTCGCCCGACATCACCCATAAGACCGACGTCGGCGGAGTGGTCCTCGACCTAGAAGATGACCACATGGTGGAAGCGGCCTACGACCGCATGATGCACACGGTCAGAGAAAGGATGCCGGAAGCCCGGATTGAAGGCGTGGTTGTCCAGAGAATGGTCAAGGCCCGCGATGCCCTGGAAATGATCATCGGCAGCAAGAAGGACCCGACCTTCGGTGCGGTAATCATGGTCGGGCTGGGCGGAACGGCGGCCGAAGTCCTCAAGGACCGGTCCATCTGCTTTCCGCCGCTAAATGAGCGTCTGGCCAGGAGGGCCCTGGAGCAGCTCAAGAGCTGGCCTCTGCTCAGGGGTTACCGCGGAAAACCTCCGGCCAACATCGACCGGCTGATTGAAATCATTATCAGGTTTTCTTACCTGGTGGCTGATTACCCGGAAATCAAGGAAATCGACATCAACCCGCTCCTGGTCAGCCCGGAAGAGGTAGTGGCCCTGGATGCCCGCATAATCGCCGACCGAACCGTGGCGCCGGAATTGGTTCAGCCCTATCAGCACCTGGTGCTGCGGCCTTACCCGGAGGAGTTCATCAGAAAGGCCAGGATGCGCGACGGCACCGAAATCACACTCAGACCCATCCGGCCAGAAGACGAGCCGCTGTGGTTTGAGCTTCTTGGAAGCTGTTCAAAGGAAACGATTTATTCACGCTTTCGGTACTTCTTCTTCTGGCAGTCGCACGAGGTGGCTTCCCGCTATTGTTACATCGATTACGACCGGGAGATGGCCATAGTGGCCGAGCTGCAGGACGGCCAGAAGCGCCGAATCCTGGGTGTCGGCCGCCTGACCGCCGACCCGACCCGGACGGTGGCCGAATACGCGGTCCTGGTCCAGGACGACTGGCAGAACCGGGGACTGGGCGGAATTCTCACCGATTACTGCACCGAAATCGCCCGGGCCTGGGGGGTCAAAAAGATCATCGCCTACACTACAACCGATAACCCACGGATGATTGCCGTTTTCAAGAAGCGCGATTTCGAAATCCGCCAGGACCCCCAATCCACCCTGGTGGAAATCCAGAAAGCCCTTTAGGAAACGCGGGTCCTCCGGCCACAGAGCATGGACTAGGCCCAGGCAATTTGCTATAAATACAAGCATTATGGGTAAGAGAAATTCAAATAAATCAATAAGGTCGAAAGTCGCGGTAATTCTATGCCTCTTTATTTTCATGCTGACCGTTTCAGGCCTGCGGGCTCAGGGCAAGGATGATGATAAGATTACCCTGAGCCTCAGCGGTTTCATCAAGACCGATATTCTTTACGATACCCGCCAGACCACGAGCATCAGGGAAGGGCATTTTCTCCTTTACCCCAAGGACCGGGCTCTGGATGCCGAAGGAAACGACCTAAACGCCAAGGATACCTTTCACATCCTGTCCATCCAGACCAGGCTGGCCCTGAAGATAACCGGACCGAAGGCCCTCGGCGCCAGGCCCACTGGATATATCGAAGGAGAATTCTTCGGCCATTCTGACCCGGACATCAACGGCTTCCGGCTGAGGCATGCCTACCTGAAGCTGAACTGGGAAAAAGCCGAGCTGATGGTAGGGCAATTCTGGCACCCGATGTTCATAACCGAGAGTTTTCCCGAAGTCGTGTCCTTCAACACCGGCGCTCCCTTCGAACCATTCTCGCGGGCCCCACAGGTTCGCTTCACCTGGACGGAAAAGAAGTTCTCGTTATCCCTAACCGCGCTCTCCCAGCGGGATTTTGCCTCAACCGGCCCGGACGGAGTCAGCACCGTCTATTTCCGCAACGCCGCCTTCCCCGAACTGGACTTCAAGGCCACCTGCGCTGGCAAGGATTTCCTGGTGGGAGCCGGTGTAAACTCGCTCAGGCTTGTCCCGCGCCTGGCTACTTCTACCGGCTATGAATCCGGCGAATCCGTGACCTCAAGCGCGGCTTACGTTTTTGGGCGGTATAAAACCCGGCCGCTGACCATCAAGGCTCAGGCCGTCTACGGCGGCAACCTTCACCACCTGACCATGCTCGGGGGCTACGCCGTCACGGAAATCGGGGACCCGCCGGCACTCAGATGGCAATACACTCCGGTCAACACCGGCTCGGCCTGGATAGAGCTTCAGACCAATGGAAGTAAGTGGCAGGCTGGAATTTTCGGCGGCTACAGCAAGAACTATGGCGCCCGCAAGGATATCGTCGGCTCAGTTTACAGCCGCGGCGATACCATAGAGCACCTTTTCCGCCTCGCCCCGCGGCTTATCTTTAATGCCGGCAAGGTTCGCCTGGCCCAGGAAATCGAGCTAACCTCCGCCGCTTATGGCCCGCGCGACCTGCGGGGACGGGTCACCCCCGAGCGAACCGTGACCAACCTGCGCCTGCTCCTGGCCGCCTATTACTTTTTCTGATAAATTATGTCGCCACCTTACAGCGGGGATTTCTTCAGCATCCTGCACACCATGTCGACTTATTATCGACTTACCATGCTGAAAGCGAACGGGTCTGAGGGCCGGCTGATACTCAGCCACCATCTGCGCCCCTATGTAGATATACTCAAGCAGGCAATTCCCTCTCTATAATACTCAGCCAGAAGGCGCCGATACCGAGCCAGCTCCATCCAAGGTCTATTGATTTTTAAATAAGAAATTAGAAAATGCTTGTTAATTATTTTTTTTACTTTTTTAAATTTTGTGGCTGAATGATTGCCACCTAGCTAGCTCTGTCCGGCTCTATTACATCCCGTATTTTTCTATGATTTCCTGCTTGGTCTTGTGGAGGATGTCGAACTTCTTACCGACCTTGATGAAGGCCTCCAGGGCCCTGTCCAGGTGGTGAATCTCGTGGGCAGCGGAAATCTGGGTTCTGATTCTGGCCTGGCCCTGGGGAACAACCGGGAAGAAGAAGCCAATGGCATAAATTCCTTCCTCGTAGAGAGCTTTCGAAAATTCCTGGGCCAGCCTGGCGTTGAACAGCATGACCGGGACAATCGGGGTGTCGCCTTCCTTCAGGATGAAACCGGCTTCCTTCAGGCCCTTTCTCCAGTACTCGGTGTTCTTTTCCAGCTTGTCGCGGCGCTCGGTGGTTGCCGAGAGGATCTCCAGCACCTTGAGGATGCCCACGATTATGACCGGGGCGATGGTGTTGGAGAAGAGATAGGGCCGGGCCCGCTGCCGGCACATCTCCACGATTTCCCGCCTTCCGGACACGCAGCCGCCGGTGGCCCCGCCGAGGGCCTTACCGAAGGTGGTGGTAATGATGTCAATCTTGCCCATGACCCCGTACTTCTCGTGGGTCCCCCGCCCCGTTTTCCCGATGAAACCGGAGGCATGGGAATCGTCAACCAGGAGCATGGCGTTGTACTTTTCGCAGAGCTCGACCATCTGGTCCAGCTTGGCCGTATCCCCATCCATCGAGAAAACGCCGTCGGTCACCACCAGCCGCAGCCTCTTGTCCTGGTACATCTTGAGTTTTTCCTCGAGGTGGGCCATGTCGGAATGCTTGAAGGTATCGTGCATGGCACTGCACAGCCTGATGCCGTCGATCAGCGAAGCATGAACCAGGCGGTCGGAAATGATGACATCATCCTTGGTCAGGATGGCCTCGAATACCCCGGCGTTGGCATCCATGCAGGACGGGAAGAGGATGGTATCCTCCGTACCCAGGAACTCGGTCATCTTCCTTTCCAGCTCCTTGTGGATGTCCTGGGTGCCGCAGATGAAGCGCACCGAGGACATGCCGAAGCCCCGGGTTTCCAGCCCCTCGTGGGCAGCTTTGATGACCTCGGGATGGCTGGACAGGCCAAGGTAATTGTTGGCGCACATGTTGATGACCTTCTTCAGCGAAGAACCGGCCGGAAATTCCACCTCGATGTCGGCCGATTGGGGTGAATGAATGAACCTTTCCTCCTTGAACAGCCCGCCCTCCTGCAGGGCCTGGAGCTGGGCCCGGTATAATTCCCGCACGCTATCAGGAAAAGCCATGATTTCCTCCTTTGGCTCTATGCCTATCCGTCGGTTATCTCCAGACCGACGGCAACTCAAGCCTTGACGAAACGCCTGACCAGGTCGGCAATTTT
This sequence comes from Candidatus Saccharicenans sp., assembly GCA_026414545.1. Taxonomy (GTDB): domain Bacteria; phylum Acidobacteriota; class Aminicenantia; order Aminicenantales; family Saccharicenantaceae; genus Saccharicenans. The sequence goes on along the minus strand of JAOAIU010000011.1, from coordinate 47,822 downwards.
GTTGACCGAGTCAAAGGCCTCGGGCGTGGCCTGGTCATCGGGAATCTGGATGTTGTACTTGTTCTCCAGGAACCTCTTCAGCGAGACCATGGAGAAGGAATCCACGATGCCGCCGGAAATCAACGGGGTATCATAATCGATGGGGTCGCTGTCCGGCTCCAGGTACTCGTTGATGACGTAATTCTTGATGATTTCCTTTAAGTCGTCCATAGCTTACTCCTTTTTTTCTATTTTATTCTATTAAATTTTTCAAGCCGGTCATTCATTTTCCAGGGTGGAGGTATCGCCGATCTCCTCTCCCCATTCCTTAGCGTGCAGAATACGGCGCATGATCTTGCCGCTCCTGGTCTTGGGCAGGGAGTCAACGAACTCGATCTCCTGGGGCATGGCCAGGGGCGACAGCTTCTTGCGGATGAAGTTCATGATGTCGAGCTCCAGGTCCTTGGAAGCGGCGAACCCCGGCTTCAGGGTGACGAAGGCCTTGACCACTTCCATGTTGATGGGGTCGGGCTTGCTGACCACCGCCGACTCAGCCACGGCCGGGTGTTCCAGCAGGGCCGATTCCACTTCGAAGGGGCTGACCAGGTGGCCGCCGGTATTGATGACATCGTCGTCACGACCGACGAACCAGATGTAACCGTCCTTGTCCATCCTGGCCCGGTCCCCGGTCAGGTACCAGCCGTTGCGGAACTTATTCTTGTAGGCTTCCTCGTTGTTCCAGTAGGTCCGCATCATCGAGGGCCAGCCCGGCTTCAGGCCGATGAGTCCGATGCGCCCCGGTTCTGGATATGGTTCGTGGTTGTTCGGGTTGAGAATGGTGGCAGTAATTCCGGGGAAGGGTCGGCCCATGGAGCCGGGCTTAACCGGCATTCCCGGGAAATTGGTGATGACGATGCAGCCGGTCTCGGTCTGCCAGTAGGTATCGTGGAAGGGCTTGCCGAAGACCCGGATGGACCAGTTGACGGCTTCCGGGTTAAGGGGCTCGCCCACGCTGGCCAGGTGCCGCAGCGACGACAGGTCAAATTTCTTGATGATTTCATCGCCGGCCTTCATCAGCGACCTGATGGCCGTGGGGGCTGAATACCAGACCGTCACCCGGTTCTTTTCGATAAACCGGTACCAGGCTTCAGCCGAAAAGCCGCTGTCCAGGACGCACTGGGTAACACCCAGGCTGAAAGGACCGATGATGCCGTATGAGGTCCCGGTCACCCAGCCGGGGTCGGCCGTGCACCAGTAGATATCCTCATCGTGAAGGTCTAAGACCCACTTGGCGGTCAGGTACTGCGAGATGAGCGAGTAATGGACATGCTTGACCCCCTTGGGCATGCCGGTCGTTCCCGAAGTATAGTGAAGCACCGACGGTGTTTCGGCATAGGTGGGATAGATTTCGTAGTGCTCGACCTTTTCCGATTTCTCCATGGAGAAAGCCACTTCCCGCTCCTGGAGAGGAGTCTTGCCGTCATAGTCCACGATGATGATGTGTTTCAGGTGCGGGAGTTTATCCCTGATTTTCCTGACCTTGGAGACATGCTTTTTCTGGGTGAAGATGGCCGAGGTCGCGGCATTCTCCAGCCGGACAAAAAGCGATTCTTCGCCAAAAGCCGAAAACAGCGGCTGGACGATGCAGCCGGTCTTGAGGATTCCCAGGAAGCCGATGTAAAGCTCCGGCACCCGGTCCATGAACAGGCAGACCCGTTCGCCAGCCTTTATTCCCAGGTCGGTGATAAACCTGGCGAAAGTATTGGAATATAGCCGGATATCATTGTAGGTAAAAATCTTTTTTTCGCCGGTAAAACCTTCCCAGATAAGTGCTACTTTTTCGGCCTTTCCCTGCTGGCAGATGCGGTCGGAGCAATACCAGCCGATGTTGATGACCTGCCCGGGCTGGTAACCGAGTTCTTGCTCGCTGATGGCCCAGGAGAAATTCTTGGCTCTCTCTTCGTAGTTGCCGAAGTGTGTCATGTTTCCTCCAGAGTTATCTATTTTTCCAGAACGACCGTGGCCACGGCCTTGGTCTGAAGATGCGACAGGGAAACGTAAAACCTGATGATGCCTTCTTCCCGGCAGAGCTCCCTGGCCCGACCATAGACTTCAAGCACCGGTTGCCCGCTTTCCAGGTTCCGGACCTCGATCTCCGAAAATTTGACTCCCCGGCTCCAGCCCGTCCCCAGGGCCTTCATGAAAGCTTCCTTGGCCGCGAAACGGGCAGCGTAATGTTGAAAGGGGAATTTCTTGCTTTCGCAGTAGGCGATTTCAACGGGGGTGTAGAGCTTTTCCTTCAGCCCCGGCGTCCGGCTGAGTTTATCTTCCACCCTGGCCACTTCGATGATGTCTACGCCCACTCCAAAAATCAATCGGCCTCCTGGTGCCTCAGCGGTATAAAATCGCCCTTAGCCTGCTCTTCTTTCGCATTTTGAGCAGAAGTTATTATAAAAAAAAGGCGGCAAATGTCAAAGAGCCGGCCGCCGTTAGCCTTTCCCCATATGATCGAGCAGTATCTTTATCCCGATCAGCACCAGGACCAGGCCACCCACGAGCTCGGCCCGGCGCCCGAAGACCCGGCCCATCAATGGTCCAACCCGGCTGGCCACCCAGGTCAGGCTGAAGGCGGTCAGCCCGATGACCAGGGCTGAAATCCAGATGTTAATGCCCAGGACGGCCAGGCCAAAGCCGGCAGCCAGGGCATCCTGGCTGGTGGCCAGAGCCAGCACCAGGAGGGACCAGCCCCGAGTGGGGTCGTTCGTCCGGCATTTTTCCTCCTCGTCCCGGAAGGACTGCCAGACCATCCTCAAGCCCACGACGAGCAGCAGGCCAAAAGCCACCCAGTGGTCATAACTGGAAATGAGCTTGAGCAGGTTTTCTCCAATAAACCAGCCAACCACCGGCATCAGGAACTGGAAAAGACCGAAATGGAAGGCCAGGCGGAAGACCTGCCGGCGGCTGAGTCCGGAAAGCGAACAGGCCAGGCCGACGGTAACGGCAAAGGCATCCACGGCCAGGGCCAGAGCGATTCCGGAAAGTACTAAGATGTTCATAAGGTTTCCAATTATAGCAGAGCCAGAAACATATTTCCTGAGGACAGACGATAGGACATGGTTCAGGAAGAGCAATCATCGGGCTGGACTTCATAGACGGGCAGCGCCCGGCCGGCAGGCTGCCAACCTGGAGCGAGAGCTTGCGCTCTATTTATTGACTGAATTTCTTCTTGCGATTTTTTGACGAACAGGATGTTTTTAGCCATTTTGAGCTGTCCTCTACACTTTTTCTTTTCATGATTTAATTCCTCATAAATCTCAACTCGCCACCACCCGTTACCGTGACGTGATGTTTGCGGCACACTAGATTTTCTGAGCCCCGGTTCTCAAAAAGACTCGGCCGGCCTCTGCCATAGGATCTTGAGTCACTCCTTACCATCTTCGCTCTAAGGGAGTATAATTTTTTAACAATGGAAGAAAAAATTGTCCTGCGCGGGGTCCGGGTTCATAACCTCAAGAATATCGACCTGGACCTACCCGTGGGGAAACTCATAATCATCACCGGTGTCAGCGGCTCCGGTAAATCTTCCCTGGCCTTTGACACCCTGTATGCCGAGGGCCAGCGCCGCTACCTGGAATCGTTGTCCTCCTATGCCCGGCAGTTCCTGGAAAGGATGGACAAGCCAGAAGCCGACCTGATAGAAGGCATCCCGCCGGCCATCGCCATACAGCAAAAAGCTTCGGCCAAGAATCCCCGTTCCACGGTGGCCACGGTAACCGAAATATATGATTTTTTCCGGGTGCTGTATGCCAGGATAGGAACCATACACTGCCTGAAGTGCGGCCAGCCGGTAAAAAAAGATACCATCGACCGCATGGTGGAAACGCTGGGCAGCCTGCCTCCCGGAACACGTCTGGCCATCACCTTCTCCTGGCCCGACGGCAAGAAGATCGCAGAATTAAAGAAGGAAGGCTTCCTGCGGTTTTATGAGAAGGGAAAGGTAATACCCGTCGAGGAAGCTGAGAAAAGACGAAAACCAGAAAGGGAGCTGGAAGTCCTGGTAGACTATTTCCAGCTCGACCCGCAGGACCGGGAAAGGCTGGTCGATTCCTTAGAGACCGGACTGAAGAAAGGCGAAGGCCGGGTCAGGGTTTATGCGGAAACGGGTCAGGCTTACAGCTTCAGCGAATACCTGGAATGCAAGACCTGTAACCTGGCCTACGAAGAGCCCTACCCCAACCTGCTGTCCTTCAACAGTCCCCAGGGAGCCTGCCCGGTCTGCCACGGCTTCGGCGACCTGGCCGTGCTGGATGAAGATAAGATCGTGCCGGATAAGAATAAGTCCATAGAAGAAGGCGCGGTTGAACCTTGGACCAAGCCGGCTTCCCGCGGCCTGCAGCGGGAACTGGTTCGCGAGGCCAGAAGGCGGGGAATACCAACTGATGTTCCCTTCCATAAATTAAAACCCGAACACCGGAAGTTCGTTCTGGAAGGCGGCGACGGTTATTACGGGGTGAAGGGATTCTTCGAGTGGTTGGAATCCAAGAAATACAAGGTCCAGGTCAGGGTGCTGCTCAGCCGCTACCGGAAATACGCACCCTGTCCGGCCTGCGACCGCACCAGACTTAACGAAAGAGCCCGGGCCATAAAGATTGCGGGCAAATCCATCGGCGACTTCAACGCCATGACGGTAAGGGAAGCCTACGAATTTCTGGAACATCTGCAACTTACACCGTACGAGCAGAAAATCGGTGAACGGTTGATACAGGAAATTAAGGGGCGACTTAAGTTTCTGCTGGAAGTTGGCCTGGATTACCTGACACTCGACCGTATGACCTTTACCCTAAGCGGCGGTGAAGCCCAGCGGATTAACCTGGCCGCAGCCCTGAGCGCTTCCCTGGTAGGAACGCTGTTCGTGCTGGACGAGCCATCAATCGGGCTGCATCCCCGGGATAATCACCGTCTGGTACGGATACTCAGGCGCCTCCAGGATATTGGCAACACGGTGCTGGTGGTAGAACACGACCCGGAAATCATTCAGGAAGCTGATTTCCTGGTGGACCTGGGGCCCGGGGCCGGCGAATACGGCGGCCGGGTGCTCTATGCCGGCGAGATGAAAAAATTCCTGGAAGAAGGGCAAACCCTCACCGCCCGGTACCTGCGTCAGGAAATTTCCATACCGCAGCCAGAGAGGCGCCGCCGGGCTAAAGAATTCCTGGAAATCTACGGCGCCAGGAAGCACAACTTGAAAAATCTTGACCTGAAGATTCCGCTGGGAGTCTTTGTCTGCCTGACCGGGGTTTCCGGCTCGGGCAAGAGCACCCTGCTGGATGAAGTGATATACAAAGGATTAACCGGCCAGAGCAGCAATGGCTTTGACCGCATCAAGGGGGCCGAAAAGATAAGCAAGGCGGTCAGGGTCGACCAGTCGCCGCTGAGCACCTCGCCGCGTTCCATCCCGGCCACCTACACTAAGGCCCTGGACGGCATCAGGCAACTTTTTGCCGAGACCAGAGAGGCCCGGGCCCAGGGATATACCTCCGGTCATTTTTCCTTCAACACGGCCCGCGGCCAGTGCCCGGACTGCCAGGGAGCCGGTTTTCAGGAAGTGGAAATGCAGTTTCTAAGCGACGTAGTACTGACCTGTGAGACCTGCGGCGGCCGCCGCTACCTGCCAGATATCCTGGAAATAAAGTACCAGGGTAAGAATATCCACGAAGTCCTGCAAATGAGCGTTAGTGAAGCCCTGGAGTTTTTCGCCGGCCACCAGGACATCAGGAGGCGCCTGCAGCCCCTGGCCGAGGTGGGACTGGGGTACCTGCGGCTGGGACAACCGACGACCACCCTTTCCGGCGGCGAACTGCAGCGTATCAAGCTGGCCTACCACCTGGTGCACGACAAAAACAAGAAAATTCTTTATCTCTTTGACGAGCCAACCATCGGCCTTCACCTGAATGATGTCAAGGTGCTCCTGGCCTGTTTCCAGAAGCTGGTGGAACAGGGGCACAGCCTGGTGGTAATTGAGCATAACCTGGAATTCATCAAGTGCGCCGATTACATCATCGACCTCGGCCCGGAGGGTGGTGACCGGGGCGGCTATGTAGTGGCTCAGGGAACGCCGGAAGAAGTGGCGGCCGTGCCAGATTCGCTGACGGGAACTTACCTGAAGACTGTTCTTAAAAAAATCAGTCCAGCCTGAGGTGACGGGAACGATAATCGGAATAATCAGGGACCTGGCGGCCATATTCCTCTTTCATCAGGGGCGAGGAAATGATGAAATCGGCCGAGGCCCGGTTGCAGGCCACCGGTATATTCCAGACAACAGCTATCCGGAGCAGGGCCTTGACATCCGGGTCATGGGGCTGGGCTTCCAGCGGGTCCCAGAAAAAAATCAGAAAATCGATCAGGCCTTCAGCAATCCTGGCTCCCACCTGCTGGTCTCCGCCGAGCGGCCCGCTCTGGAGGACATTGACTTCCAGGCCGAGCTCTTTTTGCAGCAATAAACCGGTGGTGCCGGTAGCCCAGAGTTCGTGCTTTTCCAGGAGGCCGCGGTTGAACCTGGCCCATTCCAGGAGGTCTGGTTTCTTTTTGTCGTGGGCCACCAGGGCGATACGCTTGACCTTTCCCATCTTCATGATCAACGGCGTCATTTTTTTCTCCTTTTCTTATTTTCTCAGAACAGGACGACAAAATAAAGAAGGGAAAGTCTTAAAAGGGCGTGGAAAAAGGCCAGGAAATTTATTATATATTTGATAATAAATAAATTACCTCAAGGAGTAGGACCATGCGAGAGGGTATCGGATATCAATTCCAGGTGGAGACCAAATACCAGCGGGAACCATATTCTCCCGGAGCCCTGGAGCGTCAGAATAAAAGGGAACGGCTTAAAGAAAAATTGGTGGATAAAGTTTTTCCGCTCCCGGCCCCGGATCGCGATAATGGCTGGCCGCTGTTTCGAACCTTGAATGCCAGGAGAAGTGTCCGCGAATTCCAGAAGAAACCGGTTTCGCTCCAGGCCCTGAGCCAGGTACTCTGGGCTGCCTACGGGGTAACGCTCAAGGCCGGAGATTTTTTGCTGAGGACCGCTCCCTCGGCCGGAGCCCTTTATCCGGTGGATATATATGTTCTTGCCCGGGAAGTGGAAAGCCTGAGCCCGGGCTTATACCATTTTGTTCCAGCCAACCAGACGCTTCGTCAGCGTTACGAGGGAAATTTCAACGAACTCCTGGCTGACGCCGCCCTGAACCAGGATTTCCTGTCAGAGGCCAGTTTTGTCCTGGCTCTGACCGCGGTTTTTGAAAGAACCACCTGGAAATACGGGGCCCGAGGTTTCCGTTACATTTATTTAGATGCCGGCCACGTGGCCCAGAACGCGGCCCTGGCCGCAGTATCGCTGGGATTGGGTTCCTGCCCGGTGGCTGCCTTTTTCGACGATGAGATTAACTCCCTGCTCGGAGTCAACCCGGCCCGGGAATCAGCCATCTACCTGCTGGCCATCGGCTGGCCCCGTTAGAAGCTCAACCCATAATATATGAATGACCATTCATATATTGAGGCAGTGACGGGGCTGATTCCCGTCAATTTATTCTTGGTGATGGATTCCTAAAAATTTATCGGGCGAGCCAATAAGAACATCCGTCAGGCGCGGGCAATTGCTTGAAACGTAGGATTCCCGCTCGTATTTTTCCTGAGCTGATTCACTTAACGCTTAAGTCTACTGGCTTAGTAATCAGTCAAGAATTTGAGGCGCGGCTCCGCCGGCCTATTCTCCTGATTATATCTATCGCCCCCGGGGCTTACAGCACCACCTTTTTCTTGCGCCACTTGAGCTTCATGGTCAGCACCCGGTCGGTGGCGAAGATCCTGGTTGTCCACCAGAGCATAACCACCACGAACAGGAAGTTATAGGCAATGCCCAGCCAGAGCAGGTTCAGGTGGCCGAACATGATGTTCTGCATGGCAAAGAAGGGATGGGAAAAGGGAATGGCCAGCACCAGCACCTTGGCCGGAAGCGACATGGTGTTGATGTCGGCAAAAAGGCTGATGAAATAGGGAACCATCACGATGAAAACCAGCGGTACCGACAGGCTCTGGGCCGTCCGGTAATCCTCAGCCAGCACACCCAGGATGGTGGCCAGGGCCAGGGCACAAAGTATAGTCAGGAAAAGGGAAATCCCGAACAGAATATAGCCCTGAGTATTGATGGTCAGACCGAGCTGTTTTAAGATTGGGGCCACGCCACCCAGTGCTTTGGATATATCATCCATGCTGGTAAAATCGAATGCTTTCCTGAAACCGAACATGTAGATGGCCGCCGAAACCAGCCCGACCACGGCCGCAGCCAGCATCTTGGCCATGACGATGGCTCCCCGGGATACGGGGACGGTCAGCAGGGTTTCCAGGGTCTTGTTCTGCTTTTCCATGGCAATGGCCGTGATGACCATCTGGGACGAGTACATGATGATCATCATCAGAATTACTGGCAGGATGAAGTTCTGGGCGGTCAGGGCTCCTATGACCACAGCGCTGGAACCTTCGGCCTGTTTTTCCTTGACCACCACGAATTCTCGGTTCTTGATAGGCGCCTTCAGCAGGGCTGGGTCGGCATCAGGGATCTTCTTTTTCAGGTATTCATTCGACAGGTATTCGTTGGTTGAATTGAGCAGCGCCTTGACAATCTCGGTCTTGGTCCGACCGGAGATGGAAACTCCCCTAAGGAAAGTATAGGTTTCGACTTCGGCCGGCTGGAAGCTACTGGCCAGCTGGCCAAAGCCCGCTGGAATGACCACCAGCAGGTCCAGGTTGCTGTTCCTGATTTCCTGGACAACCTTTTCCTTGTCCCCCGTTTTTTCCTCTATTATGAACCTGGCCATGTTCAGGGCGCCGATGATGTTCCTGGAAATCTCGGACCGGTCCTGGTCAAGAACGGCGATTTTCTGCTTGGCCATGGCCTTTTTCATCTCAGTCCTGGTCACGTTGCCGATGAAGTTGAATATTACCAGAATAAAAACCAGGGAGATTATGAGCTGCTTGTTCAGCAGCTCTTTGATTTCCTTTATCAATAGATGGCTGAAATTTTTCATTGGACGGCTCTCCTGAAGACGATTTCCAGGTTGGAGGCCTGGTATTTTTCTTTAAGGGCCTGGGGTGTCCCAGAGTCAAGGATCACTCCCCGGTCAATCAGGGCTACCCGGTCCGACAGGAATTCCACTTCCAGCATGTTGTGGGAAGAAAGCAGCACCGATACGCCTTCTCTGGTGAAGCCCTTAATCATCTCCCGCACTTCCAGGCTGTTTATGACATCCAGGCCGGAGGTGGGTTCATCCAGGATGGCCAGGGCCGGCTTGGTCATCAGGGCCCGGGCCAGGAGCAACTTCCTGGTCATGCCCTTACTGTAAGTTCCTGCCTTGTCCTTGAGCCTTTCGCCCAGCCCCGATATGGCCACGGCTCGCTCCACGTACTTTTTGGCCTCGTTGTTGTCAGTGGCATAAAACTTGGCCATGAATTCCAGGTAATCGATGCCTTTCATGTTGCGGTAAGCCCCGGCTTCCTCGGGCAGGTAGCTGATTTTTTCGCGGAACTTTTCCGGGTTTTTCTTCAAGTCAAATCCCAGGAAAGTCACCCGGCCGTCGCTGGGCGTCAGCAGGGTGGAGATGATGCGCAGGGTGGTGGTCTTGCCGGCGCCGTTGGGCCCGATCAGTCCAAAGATTTCACCCTCCTCCACCTTGAAGCTGATGCCCTTTAAAGCTTCCAGGCTGCCATATTTTTTCTTCAGTCCTTCTACTTCCAGAACCGGAGCCATCTGGGCCTCCTTTCGGGTTTTCTTATTTATACGAATTATACAGACAAAAGTTAATCTTTGGAAGGATTATAATCAGGCCAACTCTTCCGGGACCAGGCCGGACACCCCCATTCTTGCCTGTAACTTAATGGTCCACTTTTACTGGTGCTTCACCAGGCTGGCAATACTCAAGTTCTTCTGCTCCGACTATTCCCCCGGAGAGAATCATCTTCATGGCTTCCTGCACCGACCAGGGCAGCAGCTTGATATCCTTCTCTCCCACCATGACGGTAAAACCGGTGGTCACGTTGGGGGCAGTGGGGATAAACAGCTTGACCAGGTTCTGGCCGGTTAATTTATCCCTGATGCGGCCGGTGACAAAGCCTATTGACCAAAGTCCGGGTCGGAATTGCTCGACCATGGCCACCTGCTGAAAGACCTGTTTTTCGGGGAGGGCCAGGGCCAGCCCGAGCTGCTTACCCAGGCTGTAGACGGTCTTAACCAGCGGAATTCTTTCCATGATTTTTTCGACCAGGCCCAGCAGCCGGCGCCCCACCCAGTTGGAGGCCAGCCAGCCCAGCAGGTAAAGCAGGACCAGGATGAGCAACAACCCCAGGCCCGGCACCCGGAGACCGGTAAAATTTTCTATGAACCGGGCAAATTTCTGGTCTACGTTCAGGTAAAGAAACTTTATCACCAGGTAGCTGAGATAAAGCGGTATCAGGGCCAGAAACCCGCGGAAAATTTGCCTCTTAATATTTTTGAAGACGTCTCTGAAACTCATTCCAGTGCCTCCTTTTGTCGGGCCAGACATTTTCTATGTTTTCTTTAGCCCCTGGGCATCTTCTTTTCTGCTGGCCACTTACTCTCCCCCGTTAAACAGGAAAAGTTTATAAGGAAAACAGGCCCGGGGACAATTTATCATCTGTTGCCTGAAGTTGAAATTTTCGGGCTCCGGGTTGTCCTCCCGCCTCCCCGGAAAATTCAGGCCAGAACCCTGACCCGGTCAGCATTATCAACAACTCCGGTTCTTATTATCGGTCTTCCCATCTCTCTTAGTTGCCATACCAGGCAGAAACCTGATGAAACCTTAATCCCGCCCTGGATAAGACCGTGTTTCTGATTTGACCCGAGAAGAGCGAACCGGTTAAGGGCTGAATCAGAACCGCGAAGAAAATCTACCCTGAACCATCTTAACTGCCGCCTAAATACTGCCCGGGAAAAAAATGATTATGATTTCTTAATACTTCAACCCGCCTGGATTGTTAATCGGGCTGGTCATCGGCTCAGACAACGAAACCTATTTCAGGCGGCTCTCCACTGTCTTCCAGTTCAGATTCTTGAAAAAGGCTTCGATGTAATCGGCCCGCTTCAACCCGTAATCGGTGATGAAGGCATGTTCAAAAACATCCATGATCAGCAACAGATTGCCGCCGGCTGGATGCCCGAGGTCGTGCTCGTTAATCCAGAAATTGATCAGGCGGCCGGTCTGCGAGTCCTGGTAAAGAGCCACCCAGCCGATGCCCCTCATGGTCCCGGTGGCCTTGAACTCCTTTTCCCACAGCTCGTAGCTTCCAAAATTTTCGACAATCTTCTGGTAGAGTTTGCTGCCAGGAGGCAGGGCTTCCTTCCCGCCCAGATTCTCAAAATAAAACTCGTGCAACCTCATCCCGTTCCATTCCCAGCCCAGCCTTCTTTTCAGCTCGGCAAACTCAGGTGTTCCCGCTTTTCCGTCCTTGACCATCTGGGCCACAGTCTCCAGCAACTTGTTGGTGTTGTTGACGTAGCCCTGATACAGGGTGAAGTGGTTTTTGAGCAAGGTTTCGCTGAAGCCCGGCATGCCCAGCAATCCGGAATAATCTTTTGCCTGGTAAGACATGGTTTGACCTCCTTCTTTTGCCTTGGCCAGAATTTTCCGCGGAGCCCGGACCAGGAAGCCCAGCGCTCCGGCCAAAAAGAGAAAGTGGCGCCTTTTCAGAGCAGTCCCTCCCATCTATCTATTATACACTACAAATGTCCCTGGAGGTTCGAGGCTTATTTTTTCTTGCTCTCTTCTTCGGCCTCGGGCAACAGGCCGACCTTTCTCCTGATCTCCAGGTCAATCTGGTCGGCCAGCTCTTTATTTTCCTTCAGCAATTTTTTAACGTTTTCCCGCCCCTGGCCGAGCCTTTCCCCTTTGTAAGAATACCAGGTGCCGGTCTTTTCCAGGATGCCGTACTGAAGCCCGGAATCAACCAGGTCACCCTCGCGAGAAATACCTTCGCCGAAGATGATGTCGAACTGGGCTTCCCGGAAAGGCGGGGCCAGCTTGTTCTTGACGATTTTCACTTTAACCCGGCTGCCGACCACTTCCTCGCCTTCTTTCAGAGTGGCCAGCTTGCGGACGTCGATGCGCATGGAGGCATAGAACTTTAGGGCCCGGCCGCCGGTGGTGGTTTCCGGAGAGCCAACAAATACCCCGATTTTTTCCCTGATCTGGTTGATAAAAATAAAGCAGGTCTTGGACTTGCTGACTATGGCCGTCAGCTTGCGCAGGGCCTGGGACATCAGCCTGGCCTGGAGGCCCATGTGGGCATCGCCCATCTCGCCTTCCAGCTCGGCCTTGGGCACCAGGGCAGCCACCGAGTCAACCACGATGACATCCACCGCCCCGCTTCTGACCAGCACCTCGGCGATTTCCAGGGCCTGCTCACCGTAATCTGGCTGGGAAATCAGCAGCTCGTCAACGTTTATCCCTACTTTGGAGGCATACTGCGGGTCGAGGGCATGTTCAGCATCGATGAAGGCCGCCTGCCCGCCGCGGCGCTGGGCTTCGGCGATGACATGCAGGGCCAGGGTGGTCTTGCCGGTAGCTTCCGGACCGAAAATCTCCACTACCCGTCCCCGAGGGAACCCGCCTATCCCCAGGCTGAGGTCAAAAGAAATCGAACCGGTGGGAATCACCTCAGCCTTGACCGCGGCTTCCTTCTGGCCGAGCTTCATGACCGCGCCCTTGCCGAATTGTTTTTCAATCTGGCCCAGGGCCGCATCCAAAGCCTTGCTTCGGGAAGCCTGTCTTTGTTCGGTTTCATCCGGTTTCATCATTGCCTCCAATCTATTCAACCGCCGGATTAAATCTCCAGCTCACAGAAAATCTCTTTTTCTAACCAGCCGGCTGTAATTGGCTTAAATCATTCCGATAATTTTGCCCTCGTCATCGACGTCGATTTTCTCGGCCTGCGGCGATTTGGGCAGGCCCGGCATGGTCATTATATCACCGCACAGCAGAACCACAAAACCGGCCCCGGCGCTGAGCGAAGCATTGGTCACGGTCAGGGTCCAGCCCCGCGGCCGCCCCAGTTTCTTGGAGTCGTCGGAAAGCGACGACTGGGTCTTGGCCACACAGACCGGAGTCTGCCCGAAGCCAATTTTTTCATACAGCTCCATCTTTTTCCTGGCGGCCGGTTCAATCTTTATCCCGTCGGCGCCATAGATTTTCCTGGCAATCGTTTCCACTTTCTGGGCGATGGGAATGTCCAGGGGGTAGAGGAAATCAAAATTATTCTTATCCTCATCGATGGCCTTCATCACCGCCTCGGCCAGCTCCAGGCCACCCTCGCCGCCTTTGTTATAGACATCACTCAGGGCATAGCGGGCGCCTTCCTCCCTGACCAGCTTGATCCAGGTATCAATCTCGGTGGCATGGTCGGCCGGGAACAGATTGAGGACTACTACGAACGGCGTGCCGAATATTTTCATGTTTTCGATATGCTTTCTGAGATTGTCAAAGCCAGCTTCCACGGCCTGGGGGTTCTCCTTGCTCAGTTCTTCAAGTTTCATTCCTCCGTGGTACTTGAGAGCTCTCAGGGTCGAAACCAGAACGGTGGCGGCTGGTGGCGGCACTTTTCCGGTCCGGACCACAATGTCAAAGAATTTTTCTGCGCCAAGGTCGGAGGCGAACCCGGTTTCGGTGACCACGTAATCGGCCAGGCTAAGGGATAGGCCGGTAGCCACTATTGAATTGGTACCATGGGCGATGTTGGCAAAAGGACCACCGTGGATGATGGCCGGAGTGCCTTCCAGGGTCTGGACCAGATTTGGCTTGATGGCATCCTTGAGCAAGGCGGTCATGGCCCCATCAGCCTTTATATCCCTGGCAAAAACCGGTTTGCCGTCTACCGAAAACCCTATTAGCACATTGCCCACTCGCTTCTTCAGATCCTTGAGGTCCGCCGACAAGCAGAGGATAGCCATAATCTCCGAAGCGGCGGTTATATCAAACCCGGTTTCCCGGGCAAAGGTCTGGAAGGTCTCGTCCAGCCCGATTACCACCTGGCGCAGAGAGCGGTCGTTCATGTCCAGGACTCTTTTCCAGGTAACCGTCCGGCCGTCAAGCAACCCGGTCGGCCCGTCAAAGTGAACCCGGTTATCGACCATGGCCGCCAGCAGGTTGTGGGCAGCGGTGACCGCGTGAATGTCGCCGGTGAAATGAAGGTTGATTTCTTCCCGGGGCACGACCATAGCTTTCCCTCCGCCGGTAGCTCCGCCCTTAATGCCAAAAACCGGGCCCAGCGACGGCTCGCGCAGGGTAACGCAGACTTTCTTGCCCAGACGGCTGAGGGCGTCGGCCAGACCGATGGCCGTGGTAGTTTTCCCCTCCCCGGCCGGAGTTGGGGTCATGGCCGTGACCATGATCAGCTTGCCCCTCCTCTCCGACAGAAGGGCTTGGTAGTCAACCTTGGCCTTGTAACGGCCATAGAGTTCCAGCTTATCCTCGGGTATTCCCAATCTGGCAGCAATCTCGATAATTGGCTTCATGGCACAAACCTCCCTGCCCAGCATTTAACCAGAACTCTGCTTCTTGTGCAACCACTTTTTCATCGGCTGGCGGCAGAAGTTGACGCTGTAAAAATGGGATTGGTATTTTTCAATCAACCCTTCGTCGGCAAAGCTGTAGTAGCAATTGTTGCCGATGATGATATGGTCCAGCACCCGGATCTGCATCACGGCACAGGCAAAGACCAGGTCACGGGTTATGTCCCGGTCGCAGCTTGAAGGTTCCGGGTCGCCTGAGGGATGGTTGTGAACGAATATGAGACTTGAAGCCCCGAACTTCAGGGCCTGCTTGATGACCTCCCGGGGATAGACGGCGCTGGAATCAACCGTCCCCTCGAACAGGGTTTTTTCCTCCAGGACCTGGTTTTTGGTGTTCAGGAACAGCACCTTGAAAACTTCAATCCGAAGGTCGCGCAGGCTGTAATAAAGATAGTCAAAGACCTCCCGCGAAGACTTGCAAACCGGCCTCTTGATGATGCAATCCTTGAGATAGCGGCGGGCCACCTCGTGGACCAGCTTCAGGCCAAAAACGTTCCTGGGCCCAATCCCCTTTATTTTCTGAAGCTCCAGGGGGTCGGCTTCCATGACTGCCCTGAAACTCCGGAATTCCTTGAGGGCCAGCCGGGCCGCTTCCCGACAGTCCCGGCGCGGGGTACCCAGAGTCAGAAGCAATTCCACGATCTCGTAATCCAGGAAGCCCGCCAGCCCGCCCTTCAGGAATTTTTCCCTCAACCTCTGTCTGTGCCCTTCATGGTGGGCCCGGACCGCCTGTTCCAGCTCCGACATGGTCACACTCCGGTTAGAAATGGAAAACCATCTAAGAGAGGCTCAGTGTTTATTGAAAAAGACGCAGCGCCAATCGATTTTTTCCCACCGGCCCGGTCTGAAATATTCGGAGTCTGAGGAATTTATTCGACATACATTCGGTCGATCAGTTCCTTGTATTTTTCTTCAACTATTTTTCGGCGCACTTTAAGGGTCGGGGTCAGCTCGCCGGCTTCAATCTCAAAGTCCTTGTCCAGCAGAGAAATCTTCTTGATTTTCTCGTAGGAAGCCAGGTGAGGAGTCAGGCGGTCGATTTCCCTCATGAAAAACTCATAAACCTCCGGGCGGCTGACCAGTTCTTTCCGCTCGCCGAAGGTGATGCCATTTTCCCTGGCCCAGATTTCCAGCTTGTCAAAATCGGGCACAACCAGGGCCGAGACAAACTTGCGGTGATTGCCAACCACCACCGCGTTGGCGATGTAAGGACTGGACTTGAGAGTGTTCTCAATCGGCTGGGGAGCCACGTTCTTGCCGCCCGCGGTCACCAGGATATCCTTCTTGCGATCGGTAATAACGAGATAGCCGTCTTTATCCAGGTAGCCTATGTCGCCGGTCTTGAACCAGCCGTCCTCAAAAGCTTCCCTGGTTTCGGCTTCCTTCTTAAAGTAGCCCTTCATGACGTTGGGACCACGGGCCCAGATTTCTCCGTCCTCGGCGATCTTGACCTCCACCCCGGGCAGGATCTTGCCGACTGAGCCGAAGCGAAAATCTTCCAGTCGGTTGACGGCAATGACTGGCGAGGTCTCGGTCAGGCCGTAACCCTCAATCACCAGGATGCCCATGGCGTAGAAGAACTCAGCGATATCACGGGAGAGAGGCGCCCCGCCCGAGACGAAGAAGCGGACCCGGCCCCCGGTCTTTTCCACTATCTTGGAAAAGACCAGCTTGTAGGCCAGGCCATACCGGAACTTGAGCCAGCCAGAAATCTTTTCCCTGTTAATTTTTTTCTGGGCATACCTGCGGCCGACCTTGAGAGCCCAGAAGAAAATTTTCTTCTTGAGATTGGAGGAACTTAAAACATTGTCGATGACCCGGGCATAAAACTTATCGAACAGCCGGGGCACGCTGACCATTATCGTCGGCCGGGCTTCCACCAGGTTCTGGGCCACCGTGTCCACGCTCTCGGCGTAGGCAATGGTCGCCCCCACGTATATCCAGGCAAAAGTACACATTCTTTCCAGGACGTGAGACAGAGGCAGAAATGACAGGGCCGTATCCTTCTCGGTAAATTCAATGACCGAGCGAAGGGCCTGGACATTGCTCACCAGGTTGTAATGGCTGAGCATGGCTCCCTTGGGCACCCCGGTAGTCCCGGAAGTGTAGATGATGGTGGCCAGGTCGTCGGGACCGATGGCTTCGGCAATTTTTTCGAATTCACCCGGGTTCTGCCGATTTAGCTTTTCCCCCTCTTCCTCAACTGTCTTCAGAGAGACCACCCCGGCCGGGGCCGGTTCTTCTATCATGATATATTTATCGACCAGCGATAGCTCCCGCCTTATTTCCTCCAGCTTGGACCACAGCTCCCGGTTGGAGCAGACTACGAACCTGGCCTCGGAATCGTTGATGATGTACTTAATCTGGGGAGGGGTCAAAGAAGTATAAATGGGCACGGTAACCCCACCCAGGCAGATGGCCGCCAGGTCAACCATGACCCATTCCGGCCGGTTCTCAGAAAGGATGATCAGCTTATCGCCGCTCGTCAAGCCCAGGGCTCTCAGCCCGGCTGAGATATTCCGGACCCTTTGAGAAAATTCTTCGGTGGAGATCGGGCAGTACTTACCCTCCCGCTTGACTAGCATTAGAGCTTCTTTGCGGTAGGTTTTTTCGGTGTTCAAGAAAACTCTGGCCAGGGTGTCAATCATTTTCCTCTCCTTTCCCGCCTTCTATTCTCCGCGGCAGATTAATCTGTACGTTTATTTTTTATACTTATTTTGACCGCCAGCCGCCAGCACTTTTTTCTCGTGTTCCAGGAGCCATTTTTTCCGCCACAACCCGCCTCCAAACCCGGTCAGGTTTCCGCTAGCCCCGATGACCCGGTGGCAGGGCACAAATATTACCACGGGGTTATCATGGTTGGCCCCGCCCACCGCCCGGGCAGCTCCCGGACGACCGCAGGCCCGGGCTATCTCCCCGTAGCTCCTGGTTTGCCCGAACGGTATTTTCCGCAGTTCGGCCCAGACTTTTTTCTGGAATTCCGTTCCTACCAGATTGAGCCTGACGGAGAACTCGGTCCTGCAACCCCGAAAATACTCATCCAGCTGCCGCCAGGCTTCTCGCAGGGCAGCCGGAACCGCTTCCAGCCCGGCCGCAGACCCTGCCAGCTTCAACTTATCGGTCTCTTTGGCCCCGGTGAATGAACAGGACCGTACTCCCTCCGGGCCACCCTCAATTTCTATTATTCCGATCGGAGAATGATAATAAATTTCCATCCGGCCTCCGGCCCGCCTGTCATTCCTTTATTTTTACCCAGATCCTGGTCAGACCCCGCTCGTTCTCGAAGCGCAATTCAAAGACCTCGGGAAAAGCTTTGAAGAGTTGCGAGAGCTGGCGGAAACCGTAGGTCCTGGGGTCAAAGCCGGGGTCCAGCTGCCGGAGATAGAAGCCGATGGTGCTGAGCTTGGCCCAGCCGTCCTCATCGGTGGCCATGTCCACAGCCGCCTTAAGCAGTGGCAGCGGGTCATAACCGCGGGGTTTCTGCTCCTCGGCAGTCTTCTCCGCGGTTCCCTTCTTCTTCCTCTCCTTTTCTCTTTCTTTCACCCGGCTGCCCAGGTTCTCGGTGTAGATGAACACGTTGCAGGCGTTGACGAAGGCCTTGGGGGTCGACCTCTGGCCTATGCCCATAACGAAGAAACCTGCCTCCCTGATCCGGGTGGCCAGCCGGGTGTAGTCGGAATCGCTGGAAACGATGCAGAAGCCCTCCACCAGGCGGCCATGGAGTATGTCCATGGCGTCGATGATCAGGGCGCTGTCGGTGGCGTTCTTGCCCACGGTGTAGCGGAACTGCTGCACCGGTTGAATGGCATTCTCGTGCAAGGCTTTTTTCCAGCCGGCCATGTTGACCGTGGTCCAGTCCCCGTAAATCCGCCTGATGGTAATCAGGCCGTATTTGCCGACCTCGGCCAGGATATCGCCAATCAGGGAGGGCTGGGCATTGTCGCCATCTATCAGTAGCGCTATCTTCCGGCTCTTTTCATCGGTAAAACTTTCTATCATCTTAACTCCTGATCCAATAAATTTTTATAAATTTGGCCGAAAAGTTCATTTATATTATTGCACATCTGAGGTAAAATTATCAAAACTAAATCAACGGAGTCGAATTCCTGGCATGGCTCCGGCGGCAGAGACGGATGAGAACATGAACTTCGGCAGAGCAGCCTTTATCCTCTCCATAGTGGTTTCGGCCGCCGCCGCCATCACCGCCGATTCCCGCCACCAGAGACTTCTCGCTTACTTTTTCCGGCCCTTCACCATAATGCTGATAATCGGCTTTCTCCTCGAAACCCGCCCTCATTCCTTCTACCGGAACGCGGTGGCCGCCGGGCTGGCCCTCTGCTTGTTGGGCGACCTGATGATGATGTTGAAAAAGAAACGTTTCCTGACCGGGCTGGCCTTCTTCCTGGGAGCCCTGGCCGTCTTCACGGTGGCTTTCTACAGCCGGGTCAGCCGGGAATTCCTGAGCTGGCCGGTTATTCCCCTGGTTGTGCTGGCCGGGGTGGTGCTTTTCCTGACCTGGCAGGGGACGGAGCGCCAGCGGGTACCGGTCTTGTTCTACATGCTAGCCCTTCTGACCATGACCAGAGTCGGGCTGGAGCAACCGCATCAACTCCCCGGAACCGGGCCCTGGCTGGCCGCCTCCGGCAGCCTTCTTTTTCTGGTGTCCGACATGGTCCTGGCCCTTAACCGCTTCTACCGCCCGTTTAAGCCGGCCCAGGTCATAATTCTCTCAACCTTCTACCTGGCCCTCCTGCTGATCGCTCTGTCGGTTTGAATTCCACCTCCCGGCAGGCCAAAAATCACCCGCAGCGGTGATTGATTTTTTCAACTTAAAATTATCTAATTAGCACTAATTAGGAGGCTGAATATGGAGCTGCATCTCCAGACCCTGATCGACAGCATCAGCGACGCCGTGGTGGCCGTCGACTCATCTGGCAAAGTCATTATCTGGAACCCGGGAGCCGAGCAGATCTTCGGTTATAAAAGAAATGAG
This sequence comes from Candidatus Saccharicenans sp., assembly GCA_026414545.1. Taxonomy (GTDB): domain Bacteria; phylum Acidobacteriota; class Aminicenantia; order Aminicenantales; family Saccharicenantaceae; genus Saccharicenans. Next base: position 28,218 of record JAOAIU010000011.1, on the reverse strand, counting down.
GCAATCGGCCAGCCGATTGACGAATTGATTGGAGGGCCGGAAGAAAAAGAAGCCAGGAAGATCACCCGGAACATCCTGAAACGCCGGGTTTCCAATTTCATCGCCACCCGCTATCGGAAGGACGGAAGACCGGTCAACGTCAGTATCTCGGCTTCGCCGGTGGTCTACAAGAATTACCTGATCGGGGGAGTGGCCGTTTACAAGGACATAGGCGAACTGGTTCACAAAGACCGCCTGCTGGCCCACACCAACAGGCTGCTTCGGGCTATCAGCGACATCAACCAGATGATCATCCAGGTCAAGGCCCCTTCTCAACTGCTGGAACAGGCTGCTCGCAGTCTCAGGGAGAATGGTAATTACGGTTTGGTGCGGACAGTGCTGGTAGATGACCAGTTAAGGCCGACGGAATTTTTCGGCCAGGGGGACAAAAAAATTCTTAATCGCTTCACTCCCTGCCTGGAAAGAATCCTGAAAAACCGGCGCTCTTTATTTATTCCGGATGTGACCAAGAGCCCGACCTGCAAAAAATGCCCGCAACGCCAAAAGGGCGGCTGGGCGGCCTGCTTTCTGCTCGGGCACAACGGGGAGATATTCGGTGCGATGCAGGTCGGTTACAGCACAGATGTCTTCGACCAGGCAGCTGAGATTAAGCTCCTGGAAGAAATAGCCGGGGACCTCGGTTTTGCCCTCTATTCTTTCAAGAAAGAACGAGAAAAACAGCGCGTCGAAACCGAGCTCAAGAACCTGCAGCAGTTCCAGGAAAAAATACTGACCAGCCTGGCCGAGGGAGTAGTGGTGGAAAATGCCCGCGGCCATATCACCTATGTCAACCCTGCTCTGGAGAAGATGCTGGGCTATAAGCCCGGGGAGCTTCTGGGCCAGCACTGGAGCGTGTTCATACCAGAAGACCAGCTGGAGCAGGTCAAAAGCAAGTCCCGGGCCAGGCAATCCATGACCCGTGAAAGGTACGAGACCAGGCTGAAGACCCGGGACGGCCGGGTGATCCCGGTCCTGATACACGCCCATTCCATTTTCGACAAGAAGAAATTCAGCGGAGTGGTCTCAGTCATCACTGATATCTCCCACCTCAAACAGATAGAGGAAGAGTTGAGGCTGTCCAGGGAGGAAGCCCTGGCCGCCAGCAAGGCCAAGAGTGAATTCCTGGCCAACATGAGCCACGAAATCAGAACCCCGATGAACGGAATAATCGGCATGATTGAACTGGCCTTGCAAACCGAACTGAATGACGAACAGCTCCAGTTCCTCAAGGCCGCCAGGACTTCGGCCGAATCCCTGCTGACCATCCTCAACGATATCCTTGACTTTTCCAAGATAGAGGCCCGGATGATTGAGCTGGTTCCGGTCGAATTCAACCTGCACAACTCGATAACCGAAATAGTAGCCACCCTGGCCCTGCCGGCTCACCAGAAGGGACTGGAATTGCTCTGCCATGTGCCGCCTTCCCTGCCAGAAACGGTCGTGGGCGATACCAGCCGTCTGCGCCAGGTGCTGTTGAACCTGGTTAGCAACGCCATTAAGTTTACCGAGCAGGGAGAGGTGGAGGTTGAAGTGGTAGAGGAGGCCAGGACCTCGCGTGACATTACCCTCCATTTCATGGTCAGGGATACGGGCATCGGCATTCCCCGCAATAAGCTGGAAAGCATTTTCCAGCCTTTCGTTCAAGCCGACGCTTCTTTCAGCCGGAAGTACGGAGGTACCGGACTGGGCCTGGCCATTACCTCCCAGCTGGTGAACCTGATGGGCGGACGAATCTGGGCCGAGAGCCAGGTCGGGAAGGGCAGCACCTTCCATTTTACGGTCAGACTGGGCCTGGTTCCCGAGCGCCGGCCAAAAGCTGTTCCGGCTACCCTGGCCGCAGTTCACGGGCTCAGGGTGCTGGTGGTGGATGACAACCAGACCAACCGGGTTATCCTCAAAGAGATGCTCCAGAGCTGGCGGATGCGGCCGGAAGAGGCTTCCTCCGGACAGCAAGCTCTCGGGCTGATTAGCTCCCACCTCAGCCGCCAGGAAAATTTTGGCCTCTTCCTGCTGGACCTATCCATGCCCGAAATGGATGGCTTCGAGCTTATCCGCAAGATTAAAGAAATTGATGAGGTCAAGAACGTGCCCATCATTATCCTGACCTCGGCCGACCGCGTCGGCGACCTGCAGCAGGCTAAAGAACTGGGAGCCCAGGGCTACCTGGTAAAACCGGTCCGGCCATCCGACCTGCTGGATACCATCATGGCCATCAAGGGCGCGACTTCAGGAGAACACCGGCTGGAAGTTCCAATAACCGAACACACCTTGCCAGAATTTCGCCGCAAGTTGAACATCCTCCTGGCCGAAGACAACCCGGTTAACCAGAAAGTGGCCATTCATCTACTGCAGAAAAAGGGACACCGGGTGACCGTGGTAGAAAACGGCCGGCAGGCCCTGGAAATCCTCGAAAAAGAAAAGTTCGACCTGGTGCTGATGGATGTCCAGATGCCCGAGATGGACGGCTTCGAGGCCACCAGGCAGATTCGCCAGCGCGAGAAATCCAGCGCTGAGCACCTGCCGGTGGTGGCCATGACCGCCCATGCCATGAAGGGAGACAGGGAAAAATGCCTGGAAGCCGGGATGGATGACTACGTGGCCAAGCCCCTCTATCCGGAAGAGCTTTACCGGGTGATTGAAAGGGCCATCGCCAGGAAATCATGACAGGTCCTGTTCTGAGCGACGATTGAGATGAATAAAAAAAGAAGACCAGTGGCCAGCAAACCTTCGGGCACCACTTCCAAGCAATCGCTGGGCCCAATCCTGGTGGCCGAAGACGACCGGGTGACCATGAATCTACTGGAGAGAAAGCTCAGCGGATGGGGTTACCAGGTCCACCGGGCCGAAGACGGTCAGCAAGCCTGGCATTTCCTAAAAAGGCCAGAGATACGGATTGCCCTGCTGGACTGGATGATGCCAGGAATGGAAGGTCCCGAGCTTTGCCATAAACTGAGGCAGTCGAAGAAATCGCACTATACATACCTGATCCTGCTGACCTCCCGGGATACTTCTTTCGACATAATCCAGGGACTGGAGGCCGGGGCAGACGATTACATGACCAAGCCCATCAACCTCCTGGAGCTAAGAGCCAGGTTGCAGACGGCTCACCGTATAATCAACCTGGAAGATAACCTGATAAAAGCTAAAAGAAGATTATCAAGGCTGGCTTCTACCGACAGTCTGACCCATGCCTGGAACCGCAGGGCCATCTTCGGTTTTCTGGCCGAAGAACTCAGCCGTTTCGGGAGAGAAGGACGCCCCTTCGGTCTCTTGATGATTGACATTGACCATTTCAAAGAAATTAACGACCGGTACGGCCACCCGGCCGGGGATTCAGTGCTGAAGCAGCTGGTAACCCTGGTCAGGAGCAACCTCAGAAATTATGACCGGGTGGCCCGCTATGGCGGCGATGAATTGATACTGCTGCTTCCGGGAAGTGACAAAAAAGCCACCGAAACGATTGCTTCCCGGCTGCTGGAGCGAGTGCGCCAGCACCGTTTCAAAATCAGCCGCCGGATTTCCATCCAGATAACCATATCGGTCGGGTCCACGACCGTAACTTCATCTCATGATATGGCCGACAACCTGGTCAAGGCCGCCGACCGGGCTCTTTACCAGGCAAAAAAACTGGGCCGGGACCGAATGGTTATGCTGGATGCTGCAGAAAAAAATAAGAAATAAGGAGGACTCGGATGGCAGAAAAAAAAGGTGCTTCCTCGCCCATCGACCGAAAAGAAGCGCTGGAAAGAATCGGCGGAGATGAAGCCTTCCTCCAGGAATTGCTTATTATTTATGACGAGGAATTCCACGAGAAATATGATGAACTGGAAAAGGCCGTCCAGGAAAAAGATTTCCAGGCCATCCGGGAAGCCGGACATTACTTAAAGGGGGCCTCAGCCAATCTCAGCCTGCCGGCCCTGAGAGAAGCCGCCTGGAAAATGGAGCAGGCCGGGCAAAACCAGAACCTGGAAGCGGCCAGAGAAGCCCTGAGCTCTCTGGAAAAAGAATATCAAAGACTCAAGGAATTCTTGCGGTCTGGCAGTTGACGGCCAACCAGAAAGCGGCCCGGGCCGGACAAATTTTTTTAGGGGCTCTTATTCCCTGATAAAATGGGGCATGTCCCCTGGAATTTCCAGGCTGAGCTCAACCAACCCCCGGAGCTGGCCGTTTTCGGTCCAGGCCGTCTGATAGATAAGTTTTTTCTTTCCCTGCTTTTCGATGGTATAGATATTCGGCCGGCCACTCTCCAGAATTTTCTTGATTTTTTCCCGCGACTCCGGCCTGTGGCAATCCATAACATTCTGGCCGATAAGGGCCAGGCCTCCTTCCTGTTCGAAGGACTGGGCCGCCCTGCGGTTCATGTAGATTATTTTTCCTTCGGCATCGGTCACGGTAATGGCCCCAGGAAATTCCTCCATCCAATCAGCTTTTTGCATCTTGCGCTCCGCAATTTTTATCGGTTGCCCTCGCTGGTCAACCTGATATAGATTTATATAAGAATTTGCTCCAGCATGGTAGTGGTTTTTAAGAGTTTTTCAGATATTTCTGTAAACAAGGAAATGTGCCATGAATAGAAGAAGGGCGAAGGAATTGTCTCTAAAAGTAGAAACCAGGCCCCCCGACCTCCCCGGAAGCCGCTCGGTTCTGGCCAGGTCCGGGCCCGCTGGCCGTGGAATTACTCTGCTTCTCACCGCGAGTTTGCTGGCCGTCTGTTTTCTGGCAGCCAGACCGGCCACCGCCCCGGGTCGCATCCTGGCCGTGGGAAACTGCTCGGAAGGTCTCAGTCTGAAAAAGCCTTTGAGTTATTCTTTTCAGAAACCGGTAGACTCTCCCCTCCCGGTCAGAATCCAGGAGGTGCTGGCCAGAAAAGTAGGTCTGGAACGGCTGGAAGGTCTGGAGCGGGCATTAAAACCGCTGGTCAATTCTCCGGCCCTGGATCTTTACCTTCTAAGCTTCTGGCTCAAGGGGCAGCTCGTAGAAGGCCTCTGCCTGTCCCGGTTGCAGTTAAGGCAGACTAACTCAGACCCATCAATTCTGACCAACACAGCTGCCTTTCTCTACTCTCTGGGGGAATATCAGCTGGCCGCCGAAGCCACCAGGGCCGCCCGGCTCTCACTCCCGGATAACCCGGTGGTCTGGAATAATCTGGGTGTCCTGAGTTACGTCCTGGGGCAGAAAGAGGAAGCCATGAAGTGCTTCAAGCAGGCGGTTTCTTACGATAATTATCAGCCCGAAGCCAACCGGGCTCTCTACCTGGTTAATCTTGAAGCTGGAGCCCAGGACCGGCTTCAGACCCACTTCAATAATTCGCTCCAGGGCAGCTACCGAGAATCCCTGGCCTGGAATCAAGGCGAGGTCCTGCTGCCTCTGTCCTTCCAGCAGGAAATATACCTTGCCCGACCCAGCTTACCAGAAGATTTTGAGTCCTACCATCGGCTCATCCCCTTTTACCAGACCGCTTTCATAAGAATGGAAGATAGAGAAATCGAACTTAACAAGACGCTGGAAAGCCTCCTGGCCTCTGGCATAAGCTTTCCGGAAACCGAGGCCGTGGTTCAGGATGGCCTGGCCTTAAATTCCTCCCGTGCCTATTTCTATCTGAACGAAAGCGAGGGCCGGCTGGATTTCCTGGAAGGCGAGGTCGAACGCCCGACCGACATGCAACTCTCTCAGCTCCTGAGCCAGGCCAATAGCCAAATTGATTCCCTCTGGCGCGATTACCAGAAAAGGGAAAAGGCCTGTCTGAGCCTGCCCCGCGAAGATAGGCTGGCTTGCCTCCAGAAAGCCAGGGAAGAATACTGCCAGCGTTACCGACAGCAGGCTGATTATTTCTACCGAAAATACAGGACCGCGGTTCTGAGTTATTTCCAGAAAGCAGAACCCGTGCTTAAAAATTTCATCAACGCCTTCTATTTCTGGGTACGCTACCTTCCTGAAGAACTGAGGCTGAGGAAGAGGACCGAAGCCGAGCTTCGGGTCTGGCGTCTTTACCAGAGGCTCTGGGAAAAAACTTTCTTGATGCTGACCAGATTAAATCCCCCGGCCTTCAAAGAGTGCCTCCCGACCCTACCCCTGGAGCCGGAAAGCCCGGCCGAACCGCTGCTGACTCTCTACGACCCTTTCTCAGCCATCAATCTTGATTACCAGGACGACTACCTGACCTTCAGGGTCCGGGCCGACAGGGTCATCGCTTACTTTTCCGATTCCCTTCGTCTGGAAAAGACGTCTGGACAGCCGCTGATGTCTACCGTCTACCTGTTTCCGCCCGAAACCTCCGGCAGCCGGCCGGTCTATCTGGTGCTGGAAGCGACGGGAAGGCTCTGCGATCTCGGAGAACTCGGACCCTGGGCCTTTGCCGGTCTGAGCTCGTCCACTTCCTGGAAAATGCTCATCAATCTCAGTCTGCCCGGGCCGGCTAAAAACTGATAGACAGCCGCTTTATTTTCCTGGTAACATAGAAAAAATTTTTAAGCAGGCAGGTAGGAAACATGGACGGTAAAGAAAGAGCCCGTTTTCCTAAAACCTTCTGGACCGCCAACACCATCGAGCTATTTGAAAGGGCGGCTTACTACTCGATGGCCTCCTTCATGGTCATCTACCTGAAGGAAGTTCTGGGCATGTCGCCCACTTTCGCCACTTTCCTAAACGGCTCGCTGTTGTGGGGACTCATCTACTTCATGCCGATTGTCTCCGGGACGCTGGCCGACAAGTACGGTTATAAGCGATCGCTCAGTCTATCCTTCCTGATGCTCCTCTTTGGTTATCTGATAATGGGCAACGTCCAGAAGTTCTGGCCGGCCCTGGCCGAGAGACAGGGGAACAGCATCAATTACACTGTTCCGGTGGTTGTGGCCATCGTCCTGATTGGCCTGGGCGGCTCCATCGTCAAGCCCTGCATCGCCGGCACCATACAGAAAACCTCTGGCCTTCAGGCCACCCTCGGTTTTGGAATTTTTTACATGGTAATAAATATTGGGTCCATAACCGGCCGCGGCGTTTCCTATTTCATAAGAACCAGCCTGGGTATACCGGCCATCTTTACCTACGCCTCCACTGTCTTTATTTTCATCGGATTGCTGGTAGTACTTTTCATTTACCGGGAACCGGAATATGTGAGCGACGGCCTGAAGGACGGCCAGCAGGTTAAGAAGAAAACTCTGAAGGAGGCCATCCTGGGAATTTTCATCGTGCTGGGCAACCTGAAGTTTGTCTTCTTCCTGGTGGTTATTGCCCTCTTCTGGTTTCTCTATGTTCAGCTCTACAACCTCATCCCCCTGTTCCTGAGGCATATCGACCCCAACGCTCCAGTGGAACTCTATACCCTGGCCAACCCGTTGATGATCGTTTGCTTCCAGTTGCTCATCACCAGGCTGGTCAAAAGATGGACGCCGGTAAAATCCATACTGCTGGGAGTAGGCGTAACCACGGCTGGCATGCTGCTGAACATCCTGCCCGTCCTGCTCTATTCAGACATCAGCCAGCGGATTTCTCTGGCCGGTCTGGCCATGCCCATTGCCGGGATATTCCTCCTGGTTAGCATCGCCTCCATGGCCGTGGGCGAAATGATGGCCTCGCCGCGAATCTATGAATACATCGGCCGGATTGCCCCCAAGGGAGAGGAAGGCCTTTATCTGGGCTATGCTAACTTGCCCGTGGCCATCGGCAGCATCCTGGGCGGACCGCTGGGTGGAGCGCTCTACCAGAAACATATCGCCAGCCCGCTGCAGGCCGGACAGTCGCCGAATTACATCATCATCTGGGTGATCATTGCCTGCCTGGGTCTGTGCTCCATGGCCGGATTGGCCATCTATGACCGGCTTCTGGCCAGGGATAAGTCAAGATAGGTGCCGGAATATACTTTTCTCGCGATTATTGGCCCTTCAACTGAACTTAGTAGGATGAGAACAATTTAGCTTATAAACTCAATCAACGAACCTGCCCTTAGGAAATGAAAAAACTATTAACCTCTGCCGGGGTCTAAGATAACCGTCCCTGTCCGAGCGCAAAAACGGAAACATAAAAAGCAGAAAAAAGGACACCGGCCATCGATTCAATCGTTCGCCCTGAATACCACGGTCGGGGAACACTCACAGTCAATCAGTCTCGAAAAGAGAGCCGACCGCCGGCCTGTTACTTAACTTTAGAATTGCTAGTGGCCAGGCCCTCCAGGCTATCAATTGCCGAACCTGGGATTAACTACTCCGGAATAGATTGAACCAAAAGTATAATTTACGCCGAGAGAAAGTCCGTAGCTATAGGCCGTGGCCAGGGCTTTCCTCTGAAGCAGGATATCCTCCAGACTCAAGTCGCCCTTGGCCAGATAAATCTGGTCCCTGATCTTGGCAAACCGCCCGGAAATCCCCACCGAAAATCCCCGGTAGAGCCTCAGATTGAGACTGGTGTTGAAGACAAGGTGATTCTTTCCGAAGTCGTGAAAATAGTGAAAGCCTTCCAGCGAGGCATAGACGTTTCCCCATGGCTCCTTGACTTCCAGAGTGACCGACAGCGTTTCGCCCAGCAGGGCTTCGCGCCTCTTGTCGTAGATAGTTTCCTCGCGGTAATAATTGAGATTGAAGCCTACCCGATACAGAAAGCGCAACTGGCGCCGGGTTGATTCGGAATAAGGAAAATAATTGTACTCGATGGCCGGGGCCGGGTTGACATTGAGATTGATGTTGTTGTAAGTGGATGAGGATGCCCCTAACCAGCCGCCCACCGACCAGTGATTACTTATGGAATAAACCATTAGGGTAGACAGGCTGAAACTGCGCTGATGGGAGGTGATGACTGTGGTCAGCCCATCCTCGGTAACCTTAAACCGGCTGCTGTTAAAATTTCCGGACAGCCCGGAGCGGAATTTTAATTTCGCGGTCACCCGGCTGGCACTCAGGTTGCTGTAGAGTGAGAAAAAGTTCTTGGTTTCTTCACCCGACAGACTGCCTGACATTCCCAGGTTAAAAACCCAGAAATTCCAGGGGTCCTCAACTTCGGCCGGAGGCTGGCGCTTTTCGAAGTCAATTCTCAGGTAATCCCCCAGGTCGGTCTTGGCCAGGTAGGGCACCAGTCCCACCTTCAGCACCCGGACCAGCCCCTTTCTCTCGGTATCGGACGAGTCCGTCCTGGAAGAGACATACTTCAAAGTATGGTGGACATCATAAAAATTGTTGCGGCCGATAAAATTCAGGGTATATTCCCGGCCGCCGTCGGCCGTGGCCTGGATGGTGACCAGGATGTGAACATCAGCCTCGGTCCTTTCCCTGACGAAACTGACAAAACTCAACTCCGAGCGGATATAGTTCATGTCGCACTGATGGCAGTCGATAAATACCCGGGGGGGTTCCTGGACTACCCGGGGGATCCTGTCCTGCCCCGGCGAAGATATGGATGCCAGCAGGATTAAGCTGGTCAGAACTAAATAAAACCTGCAAGCTTTCATGCCGGTTCTCCTTTAACCCGGTTGGCGGCCATGATTTCTTCATTCCTGTGACCGGTTCGGGGCGATGCAGGTAAGAGGGAAAGGGACCTATTTCCCCTTTTTCTTGATCTGTTCTTCTAACTGCTGGATGAAGTCAGGCTCAGTCCCAGGGTATTCCGACCCGGCCTCTAGGTCAGTCGCCCGCCAATGACCGGAGGCCTTAAACCAATCTTTAACCTCGCGGCTGAACAGGTCTAACAACACCTTCAGGCCAAAGATTGTTCCCAGGGGGAAAAGGCATACCAAAACCACCGCCATAACAAGAGAAGCCGGCCAGGCCCAGCGGCGGGCAGCCCCCAGGCCCGAGGCGGTTTTCAACCCGGCTAGGCCAAATAATAATGAGCCTATGGCTACCCACAATCCGAATTTTTCAACAAAATCGGCGCCGGCCAGCTGCCGCAATTCCCCACCTGAACCAAGGCTGAGGCGGGCCAGAATCAGCAGGCCGAGGCTGACCAGAAAGGTAACCAAACTGAGAAAGGCAAACACCCTGATTATCTTCCGGGCCAGACTGATTCTTTCTGGTATCATGATAACCTGCTGGACTCATATTGTACTTGAGTTGCGGCTGGATTCAAGACCGAAAATTAAGTAAAATCAGCAGGTACGACCGAAGTGCCCGGAGGCGGGTAAGAACCTCTTCAATTTTCCAGGTCCGGAGGCGACAAACCGCATGAAGGATTTATTAAAATTCTGGAAGACGAGGCGGCCAATGAAAAGAATGATAACGATTATTCTGCTGGTAGCAGGACTGAGCCTGGCGCTTTACGCCGATGTCTACATAAAGACCGTAACTAAGGTAGATCCCATCAACGCCATGGGCCAGAGCATTCCGGCCCGGGAAAGTGTTTCCGAGCAATGGATAAGCGACGATTTCTATTTCGTGGAAACCGGGGCGGGCTTTGCCTACCTCTTTGATTCCAGGCAAAACCTCATCTATCTGATTGCTCACCGCACCAAATCTTATCTCGAACTCAGGCCGCCGGTAGAGTATGCCAGCCTCTTGCCGGCGGAGCTGGCCCCGATGGCCCAGGCCCTGGAGCAGATGACCATCTCGGTGCAGCCCACCGGCGAAACAAAAACTATCAACAAAATCAACTGCCAGGGTTACCGCCTGGACATGACCATGATGATGTACCCGGTGGAGATAACCGTCTGGGCCTCGGAAGAACTCCCGGTCAACCTGAAAAAATTCCTGGAAAAGGTCTGGCCGGAATTCATGAAGCTGGAACTCCAGGCCTCCGGCCGGGCGGCGGCCGAAATCAGCAAGGTCAGGGGTTTATGGATTGCCCAGGAAAGCCGGGCCCAGGTGATGGGCACGGAAGTCAGGTCCAGGAGCGAAGTGGTCGAAATCAGTAAGAAGACCCCGCCCAGTAATATCTATGCCCTGCCCCAGGGTTACCGGAAAAAAGACCGCCTGGAAATGGAAGACATCCAGGGCTTTTGAGCCCGGGCTTCTGCTGGTTTATAAATAAGAAAAGCAATGTCCCCGGCTTTTTTCGCCCTGGCTCGGGGAATTGTTCTGCGGGGCAACAATAATTTCAGTCAAAGCTTTGGCCGCCTCTCCCCTGTCTTGATTTTTGCCGGGGGTGGCATTATCCTTAGCCTATGAACGAAGATAATAAAATCAGGGTCCGTTTCGCTCCCAGCCCCACCGGCTACATCCATGTCGGCAACGCCCGCACCGCCCTTTTTAACTGGCTCTTTGCCAGGCAGAAGGGTGGAGTTTTTGTCCTGCGGGTGGAAGATACCGATATCGAGCGGTCGAGAGAAGAGTATGAGCGAAACCTTATCCAGGACCTGCGCTGGCTGGGTCTGGACTGGGACGAGGGACCCGATGTCGGCGGGAATTTTGGGCCCTACCGGCAATCAGAAAGACTTGAACTTTACCATAAATACGCCAGACAACTGCTGGAGGAAGGCAAAGCCTATTATTGCTTTTGTGCGGCCGAAGAGCTGGAAAGCCAGCGGCAGGCCGCTCTGGCCGAAGGCCGCATGCCTGTCTATAGCGGCCGATGTCGGAACATCAGCCTGGATGAGGCCAGGCACCGTCTGGCCGCGGGAGAGGAAGCCGCCATCCGGCTTAAAGTCCCGGAGGAAGGCCTGATCCAGTTTGAAGACCTGGTCCGGGGGCTGGTAGAGTTCGATCTGAAGGTCATCGGCGACCCGATTATCGTCAGGTCCAACGGCATGCCCGCCTACAACTACGCCGTGGTCATCGACGATGCCCTGATGAACATCACTCATGTCATCAGGGGCGAAGACCACGTCAGCAATACCCCACGCCAGATTCTGCTGTACCAGGCCCTGGGCTGGAAGCTCCCGGTGTTTGCCCACCTGTCGATGGTCATGGGTAAGGACAATACCAGGCTGAGCAAGCGCCACGGAGCGACTTCCGTGGACCAGTTCCGCCGCGACGGAATCCTGGCCGAAGCCCTGTGCAACTATCTCTCGTTCCTGGGCTGGTCGCCGCCAGAAGGAAACGAAGTGTTGCGGCTCGAAGAGCTGGTCAGGCTGTTTGACCTCAGTCGGGTCAGCCGCTCGGCTGCCATTTTTGATTACGAGAAGCTCCACTGGCTAAACCGCCAGCACATAAAACTCCTCAGCCCGGAGAAAAAGCTGGAGCTGGCCCTTCCCTATCTACAGGAAGCCGGGCTGGTCGGTAAAGACCTGAGCTCGGCTCAGCAGGACTGGTTGAAAAGGGCGGTGGAAACGTTGATTGAAGGTGTCGACAAGTTCTCCGAGCTGCCGCAAAAATTTTCGCTGCTATTTGATTTTGACCCGGGAAAAATGGACGAAGAGGCGCGGCAGATAATCCAGACCGACTCCGCCAGAAAGGTTCTGGCTGCTTTTGTCCAGAAAACAGCAGAGCTTAAAGAATTCAACTACGAAATCTTCGCCGGCATCACCGGCGCCATAAAAAAAGAAACCGGCGTCAAGGGCAAGGACCTCTTCCACCCGATTCGGGTGGCTCTTACGGCCAGGGCTTCGGGATTAGAGCTGGACAAATTCATCCCGCTGGTGGAAGAAGGATCCAGGCTGAGTTTTCCAAGAAAAATCAAAGGTTGCCTGGAAAGAATAGGCGAAATTGCTTCCTTTCTGAAGCTATAAACATGGAACCAAAAGACAGGCTGGGCCGACTCAACCCCATAATCGAATTCCTGAAATCCTCACCGGGACGCCTGAATAAGATTTTTATCCAGAAAGAGAAAGGACATTACCGGATTTCGGAAATAATCCGGCTGGCCAAGTCCAGCCATATACCACTGGTTTTCGCTCCGCGGGAAAAACTGGACAATCTATACCCCCATCACCAGGGGGCGGTGGCCCTCCTGGCCGAAAAAGAATACGTGGACCTGGAAGACCTTCTGGTTGCCGAAAAGCCGGCTTTCCTGGTCGTCCTGGACGAGGTGGTTGACCCGCAGAACGTGGGAGCCATAATCCGCAGCGCTGAAGGAGCCGGAGCTGACGGCCTGGTCCTGCAGGAACGTCACTCGGCCGGTCTGACCTCAACCGTGGCCACGGTGGCCGCCGGGGCCCTTTCCCACCTGAAGGTGGCCAGGGTGACCAACATCGCCCGGGCCCTCGAGCGTCTCAAAGAAAAGGGCATCTGGGTGGTGGGTGCTGCCGGAGAAGCTAAGACCCGGTGGTACGAGTTCGATTATACCCGGCCGGTGGCCCTGGTTCTGGGGTCTGAAGGATATGGATTGCGACCGAATATCAAGAACAAGTGCGATGTTCTTCTCTCGCTGCCGATGCTGGGACAGGTTCAAAGCTTGAACGTCAGCGCCGCCGCCGCGGTCTTTTTTTACGAAGTGGTGCGCCAGAGATTGCTGGCAGGAAGAACCGGGTAACGAAAGTGCACGGCTTCTTCCGCTCATAAAGGCGGGATATAGACCCGGCTTAGCCTTCCCCTCCTGCTGGTTAAAAGGAAAAGGTAACCTGTCGTAGCCCTGGTTCATGACCTGGATCAAATTCAGTGTTATTTTAAATGAGATCAATGACGCCCGTTTCGGCTTGGCAGACCGACCATAGCCCCGGCGGCAACAGCTCCGGACCGTCGCCATCATGGATTCATCACGCTGTCCAGGAACATTTTTTCCACGTCCGGCACCGGAACGTCTTTCAGGGCCGCCACCACCAGTTCATCCCGGAGCAGCGGTTCCAGCCGCAACCCGGCAAAATAACCGAAAGACTTATCTCTAATATCGTTATTAAGTATGGTGCTAATCCGCTCGACCAGGGCTGGACTCTGTCTGGCCGCCTGATAAAGCTGCCAGGCTGTCTTGAGCTTTTCTATTTCTCCCGAGCAGACAATTTTCCCCCTGTTGATAAGGATCACTTCATCACAGATTTTTTCCACTTCGGGCAGAAGATGGGATGAGAGAAAAATGGTGGTTCCTTTTTCCTTAAGCTCCAGGATGAGGTTCCTGATTTCGTACATAATCAATGGGTCCAGCCCGGTGTAGGGCTCGTCAAAAACGAGAAACTCTGGTTGACCGATGGTGGCCACTCCAAAGGCCACCTTCTGGACCGTTCCCTTGGATAAATTTTTGAGGCTGCGGTCCAGGTGCTCGCCGAGCTGAAGTTTCTCGGCCAGGCTAACGGTCAGTTCAGAGGCTTGATGCTTGGGCAACCCTTCGTTCCTGGCCACCAAGTACAGGGTTTCCCGGACTGTAAGAAACGGATAAAGGCTGGCCGTTTCCTGAAGATAACCGATTCTCGGCTTCTGGCAATGAACACCGTCTTTTCGCGCCGGAAAATATTCGACCCTTCCGGCCTGAGGCTTCAGGAGCTCCAGAATGATTCTCAGAGTGGTCGTCTTGCCGGCACCGTTAGGGCCAAGAAAACCGGTAAGCCTCCCCGGTTTTATGGAAAAATCGACTCCTTTCAGGGCTTCCTTGCGCCGTCTTCTCAACAATCCCTCGGGGTAGGTCATCTTCAACCCGGAAACCCGCAGTCGGACCTGTCCTTCATCCGGCCCGGCCAGAAGCAGGTTCTTTTTCCTGGCTCTGGAACGGAAGACCAAGAAGGCCCATAGAACAAATCCGATAGCACCTACCAGCAATAAAGCCATCTGCCAGGTTGTCGGCTGGGCCCAGACGGGTGCCAGGAGAAGCCAGACCGCGGTTTTTAATCTGAACTTTTCCAGCCCGCCGCTGGAAATGAACTTCAGCATTTCAAAGTACTTTTCTGAAAAATAAAGAGCGAAGATCTCGATGACCAGGATGGCTGCAAAGTTCATGACCCCTTTAAGTCTGGTGGCCAGCAAGAAACCGGCGGCGCTGAAGTAGATGACCTGCACCAGCCCGCGTCCCAGGATTCGCAGCAGCTGGGTAAACGAAGAGAGCTCTCCGTTCACAGCCAGGCTGGCCAGGGCCGAAAGACCTACCAGCACATAGGCCAGGAATATGAGCAGAACTACGGCCATAAACTTACCCCAGAACAGGCTGGAAATAGTTAAACGGGTCAGAAAGGGATCAATCTGCCTGGACTCAAATTCATCATAGACCAGCCCGCCGCTGAGCAGTACGGCCAGGAAGGCAAACAGAACTTGCAGGTTCCTGGCCCCTTCTTCTGGACTTCTAGCCACAAATATCAAGTACAGGCAATACAGAAGGAAAGCAGAAATGACTATAACCGATATGGTATTGGTCCTGAAAATCTTCTTCCAGGTAACTTTGATTACTTCCCAGAGCATCCTTATCTCCTTTAACCGGCTTGATTTTTATCGGCAACCGGGCCGTCCCCGGCCTGGCCTGAAGTTCGGACCAGGCCCGGAGTTCGGCCGCAAATAGATCCAGGGCAGGAGAGAAAACGAGGCGGGCAATGACGGGTAAGCGTTGTTCACTGGATTTCAATTCGCCCCCCGACACTGTCTTAAACCCGAAAGCAAGGCGCAAGCTCCGGCCTATCAAGCCTATTATCAACAGACGAGATTCAAGATTCAATAATTTTTTTGCCAGTCCTTTGAAAAGCGGGACGGGGCTTAAACTTACTCCAGAGGCTTTTCTCTTTTGATTTTTTCACGAATTTCACTTCACCGGGCCTGGGCCACCTCATCCCCGGCACCAGGGCTCAAGACTCCAGGTAAGCTCCGCTGGCCAGGCCATAAAGAAGGGGGCTCCAGGTCGGAGCCCCCGCCCCCTCTAGCTGCGCCCCTTTCGGTTCCCGTTTCAAATTCTCTCGGTTTTTCCGCATCATTATGGCCGGCCAGGAAACAGAATGATGACAGATGGTGCCAGGCTTGAAACGATCAATTTTTCAGGGCCCTCTCTGACCTCCGGTTTCCATTCCTAAATTAGAAGACGCTGGCTGACCAGAAAATTTCTCACCGGCAGGAAAACTTTGGCCGGGCTGCTCCTACTTCCTTCCCCTTAAACCATAGCTTTAACGGGTTTAGTCAGGGACGAGGGGGTTTGGGCCAGGGGTCCGACCAGGCTCTGCGGTGGTCAGCCCTGCCCGTGTATCTGCCTTTAGAGCGGGGAAGCGTCTGGCCTCCAGGCCGCGGTTGACTTGACATAAACCGCTCGCTGTCTTTAATATACTCTGGACGCCGGTTTTCTGATAAAATTATCCAGAAGAGAGAGAGTGAATGAAAGAAAAACTCGATTTTTATTCCCTGGAGCGGCCCATCGTTGCCCTTAAAGAGCAGATAGATATGCTTGAAGCCAGCGAGGATCCCAACCGCCGCGAAAAAATTGCTGCTCTCAAGGCCAAGATCGAAAAAGAATGGGAAAAAATCGTGCCCAACCTGACAGCCGTCCATATCGTCCAGATAGCCAGGCATCCCAGGAGACCCTACACCCTGGACTACGTCAAGGCGCTTTTTCAGGACTTTACGGAATTCCATGGCGACCGGCGCTTTGCTGATGACCCGGCCATCGTGGCCGGCCTGGCCTTCTACAAGGGACAAACCGTGGCCGTCATCGGTCACCAGAAGGGCCGAACCACCAAGGCCCGGATAGAACGCAACTTTGGCCAGCCCAACCCGGAAGGTTACCGCAAGGCCCTGCGAATTATGCAGATGGCCGAGAAATTCGGCTTCCCCGTGATTACCTTTGTTGATACTCCCGGGGCTTACCCCGGCATCGGAGCCGAAGAACGGGGTCAGGCCGAAGCCATTGCTTACAACCTGAAAGTCATCTCCAGGCTGAAGACCCCCATCATCAACGTCATCATCGGTGAAGGTGGAAGCGGCGGCGGCCTGGGGATAGGTTTCGGCGACGCCCTGCTGATGCTGGAGTATGCTTTTTATTCAGTAATTTCTCCCGAGGGCTGCGCCGCCATCCTCTGGAAAGACCAGGGCCCCACGGCCGTCGAGCAGGCGGCCGAAAACCTGGGCATCCGGGCCCAGAAATTATTCGAGCTTGGGATCATCGATAAGCTCATCCCCGAGCCGCCCGGCGGAGCCCACATTGACTATGAAACCACCTTCAAGAACGTGGATAAACATCTCAGCCAGACCCTCAAGAAGCTGCAGCAGATGACCGTGGATGACCTGCTGGCTGAACGTTACCGGAAAATCAGGCGCCAGGGCGTATTTGAGACGAAATAAACAACGGGTCAGCCCCCGACCCGGAGCCGAGGAGAAGAAATCCAGGACATGAGCAGCGACCAGCCAAAAAAAGAAATCAGCGCCATCAAAGGGACCCACGACATCCTGCCCGAGGAAGCTCGCCTCTGGCAGCTGGCCGAGGCCAGGGCCAGGGAAATCTTTGAGCTTTACGGGTACCGCGAACTCCGGGCCCCGGTCATTGAGCCGACCGAGTTGTTCGAGAAGGGCACCGGTGCTTCTTCCGACATCGTCACCAAGGAAATGTACACCTTCGTTGACAAGGGCGGCCGCTCGGTCACCCTCAGGCCGGAATACACGCCTTCGGTGGTCCGGGCTATCATCGAACACCGGCTCGACTTGCAGAGCCAGCCCCTCCGTTATTACTACATGGGCCCCATGTTCCGCTATGACCGACCCCAGAAGGGGCGTTACCGACAGTTTCACCAGATCGACATCGAAGTTTTCGGGGAAAAAGACCCGGCCGTGGACGCTGAAATAGTGGAAATGGCTCATCGCCTTCTGGCCCGGCTCGGGGTGGAAGATGTCTTGACCCTGGTCAACTCGGTCGGCTGTAAGAAGTGCCGGCCGGCTTACGGTCAGGAACTGAGACAGGCTGCCCTGGCCGCCAGGGATAAACTCTGCCCCGATTGCCAGAGAAAGGCTGAGGTCAATCCGCTGCGAATCTTCGATTGTAAGAATGAAGTCTGCCGGCAGGTGGCTTCAGGCTTTCCGCTTATCATCGATTTTCTGTGCGCCGAATGCCGCGACCATTTTCATAAATTCAGAGAATACCTGGACCTCTACGGGATTGAATACCGGGTCGAACCGACCCTGGTCCGCGGCCTCGATTATTACACCAAGACCGCTTTTGAAATCGTGGCCGAGCATCTCGGTGCCCAGAATGCCATCTGCGGCGGTGGCCGCTACGATGACATGGTCCGGGAGTTCGGCGGACCCGACCTCTGCGGTATCGGTTTCGCCATGGGCCTGGAAAGGCTACTATCAGTGGCCCGGATACAGGTTCCAAAAGACAGCTTTGTCTACTTTGCCTACCTTGGCGACCAGGCCAAGAAAGAAAGCCTGCGCTTGGCCCGGGTACTGCGGTCAGAAGGAATTGAGTGCCTGGTCGAGTTCAGGGACCGCGGGATGAAGGCTCACTTCAGCCGGGCCAACAAGCTCGGCGCCGACTGGGTGCTGATTATCGGCGAGGACGAGCTAAAAAAGGGAAAATACCAGCTTAAAGACATGGTCAATTCCCGACAGTTTGAAGGGTCGGCCCTGGAGCTGGCGGGAATAATCAAGGGTAAGAAAATTCTGGAAATAGGCTGAACCAGACAGGGGAAAAAATGACCAATTCAGACAGGAACGGAGAATTGTGGAAACGAACTGACTATTGCGGCGAGCTCCGGGCCAAAGACGTCGGGCGCCGGGTGGTTCTGGCCGGCTGGGTGCAGCGGGTCCGGGACATCGGCAGCCTGGCCTTCGTGGACTTGCGCGACCGGAGCGGACTGGTGCAGTTGGTGGTCCGAAGCGACAGGTCGGAGCTCCTGGAAAAGGTTAAAAAGCTCCGGGGAGAGTTCGTCATCCAGGCCTGTGGCCCGGTTAATAAAAGAGAACCGGAAGCTGTCAATCCCGGCCTGCCCACTGGCGAAGTTGAAGTGGAAATTGAAGGCTTGGCCATTCTCAACCAGGCCGAAACCACACCCTTCGTTATCTCCGACCCTCCCCAGGCTTCAGAAGAACTGCGGCTTAAATACCGTTATTTAGACCTCCGCCGGCCGTCCATGCAGCGAAATGTCATCCTGCGTCATCGGGCTGCCCTGCTCACCAGGAATTTTCTGAGCGGCCGGGGATTCCTGGAAATAGAAACCCCGTTCCTGACCAAGTCCACTCCGGAGGGGGCCCGCGATTACCTGGTACCCAGCCGGATTCATCACGGCAAGTTCTATGCCCTGCCCCAGTCCCCCCAGCTTTTCAAGCAGATTTTGATGGTTGCCGGCTTTGACCGGTATTTTCAAATTGTCAGGTGCTTCCGGGACGAAGACCTGAGAGCTGATCGTCAGCCCGAATTCACCCAGATCGACATCGAGATGAGCTTCATCCACCGAGAAACCCTGTTCGAAATGATAGAAGAACTCATGGTTGAATTTTTTGCCCTCGGCGGCTACCGGGCAAGTCGCCCCTTCCCAAAACTGAGTTACGAAGAGGCCATGAACCGCTACGGCTCGGACAAGCCCGACCTGAGAGATGAAATAGCCATAGAGGACCTGAGTGAAATCGGCAGCGCTTCGGGCTCGGAACTCCTGGCCGGAATCATTCAGAAGGGCGGGGTGCTCAAAGGTCTTCTGGTCAAGGATGGCGGCAGCTTCTCCCGCTCCCGGCTGGACAAGCTTCAGGAAGAAGCCAGGGCCCTGGGAGCCGGGGGACTGGTCTGGATTAAAAAAGCTGAGGGCACCCTGAAAAGCTCTCTCCGGCTCGACCAGGATAAGCTTCAAGCCATCTGGCGGGCGCTCCGGGCTGAAGACTCGGACCTGGGACTGCTGGTGGCCGCAGAAAGAGCAACGGCCGTCAGGGTGCTGGGCGAGCTCCGAAAAAATTTCATCCTCGAAAAAATAAGGGATGGCCGCCTGGATAAATCCAGGCTGGCTTTCTGCTGGGTGACTGATTTTCCACTCTTTGAATGGAGCGAAGAAGAGCAGAAAATCGTTTCCATGCATCATCCTTTCACTTCACCCCATCCGGCTGACCTGGAACTGCTCGAATCTGACCCCTTCCGGGTCAAGGCCCTGGCCTACGACCTGGTGCTCAACGGGTACGAAGTGGGCGGGGGTTCCATCAGGATTCACCAGCCGGAAATCCAGGCCAGGGTTTTCAAGGTTCTGGGTTTAACTGCGGAGCAAGCCCGGGAAAAATTCGGCTTCTTTTTGGAAGCCCTGACCTATGGTGCGCCACCCCACGGCGGAATAGCCCTGGGGTTTGACCGGCTGGTGATGCTGCTCTGCGGAGAAGAATCCATTCGTGAAGTTATTCCCTTTCCAAAGACCACCAGCGCTCTGTGCCTGATGACCGGCTCGCCTTCCCCGGTCGACTCGCGTCAGCTGGAAGAACTGGGCCTGACGACTAAGAAGCCAAAGTAATCAGCCATCCAGACGATGACCGGCCCTTCTTAACTGGGAGCATGGACTGCCCACTCCCGATAGACTCGACCGGTCTGATATAAAAACTACTATCCGCTTCCGGTCCTCTACCCGGACGATGAGCCTCGTCCTGTTCTCTGAAAATTAGGTCCGGGGGAAAGCCGGCCGTCTATCAGGGTTTTTCGGCCAGGCTCTCGACTGCCTGGGCTTTATCGAAATCCTCAAGGGTCCTGTACTTCCGCCAGAATTCCTGGCTGGTCCGGGCGACAATGCCGCTCAACACAAACAGGGCAACCAGGTTGGGAATGGCCATCAGGGCATTGGCGATGTCCCCGACATAAAATACAATCTGGATGGAAACCAGGGCTCCGATAAAACCCAGGGCGATATATATGACCCGGTAAATCTGGGTTATGCGCTGGCCAAAAATGAATTTCATGCATTGCTCGCCGTAATAATACCAGCCGATAAGCGTCGTGTAACCGAACAGGAACGACCCGATGGCCACGGTGATGCTGCCGATGATTCCTGCCTCAGAGGCGAAGGAAGAGGCAGTGAGAGCTGTGCCCTGGATAGCGTCGGCAGCTTTCTTGGCCTGCCACAGGCCGGTGGAAAGGTTAATCAAAGCTGTGAAGGAGCAGACGACGATGGTATCGACGAAAACTTCGGCCACACCCATCAGTCCCTGATGAACCGGCGATTTGGTCTGGGCCGCGGCATGAGCGATGGGAGCACTGCCCAGCCCGGCTTCGTTGGTGAGCAAGCCGCGGCGGAAACCCATCTGCATGGCCATCTTGACCGTGTAGCCGATGGCCCCGCCGGCCACAGCATACGGCTTGAAGGCGTGGGTGAAAATGAGGGCGAAAACCTTCGGCAGGACGCTGACGTTGGAGAGGATAACGTAAGTTCCCACTATTATATAAAGGAAAATCATCACCGGAACCACCCGTTCGGCCACAGCGCCTATTCTTTTTATCCCTCCGATGATGACTATGCTAACAAATAGGGTTATGACCACAGCGCTGACAATCTTGGGAATGCCAAACTGGCTGTTGAAAACCATGGTCATCTGGTTGGCCTGCATCATGTTGCCCGTCCCGAACAGGGTGGCCAGAGCGCCGCAGATGGCGAAGGCCGGAGCCAGAATGGCTGCGAATTTTTTATTGGAAAAGCCGTTCTTGATGTAATACATCGGGCCGCCGGCTATCTTGCCGTCGGGGTAATGTTCGCGGAATTTTACGCCCAGCAAGGCCTCCGAGTACTTGGTAGCCATGCCCAGGAAGCCGCAGACCCACAACCAGAAGATGGCTCCGGGCCCGCCTGTGGTCAGGGCGAAGGCCACACCGCCAATATTCCCGTTCCCGACCGTAGCGGCCAGGGCAGTAGAGAGGGCCTGGAAAGCGGAGACATCGCCCTCCCTTTTTTCCTTCTTCCCTTTGTGAAGAAGGCCGGCAAACATGATCCGGAAGGCATCGCCAAGATGCCGGAACTGGACAAAGCCCGTCCGGATTGTCAACCAGATTCCTGCTGCCAGAAGAAAGAAGAGCAGGACCGACCAGATGTTGTAGGCTGTCTTATCAACCCAGTGGGAAAGGTTTGCCAGAAATCCTTCCATTGGAAACTCCTTAAAATAGAGTTGTGGCGAGATCGATCAGATCTCTAAGGAAAACGCGGTCTATGATTTTCAAGGGCAATTATGTCATTCATGACTGCTGTTTATAACACAATTGGCATCAAATAAGCAACAGAATCCATGGCCTTCGCTTCGATTGCCAGCGTGGTCAGATTTACTTATTGATTAAAGTCCCGAGAGAAGAAGGCTCCGCCGAATGAGAATTGCTCACTGGATTTAAAATCTATATTAGCTCCTCGAACCTTAGCGACCAGATTCGGGGCGAGTATTTCCAATCCCCACGCCTTAATTTTTTCTGGTATTTCTGATGCAAGATTTCAGTCGGGGAGGGTTCAGGACCCTTCCGGTTCTGGCTCTCAGGCTTTACCGCTGGCCAATACCCAGGCCGATGCTCAGGAGCAGGGCCCGGCTCTTAATGGTTGTGTAATACTCCAGGGTTCCAGTCCCGCGGCTGAGATTGCTAAGCCCGTGAAAATAGCAGAACTCAATGAAGGGCCTGATTTTTTCCAGGTTAAACTCCAGACCGACCCCGGCCACCAGGCCCACGTCCACCGTTCTGGTATCTGGCTTCAGGTCAGAATCCGGCCCGCCAGGAGAGGAACCGAAAGACTGGCCATGGTGACTCAGAATAAAGGCCAGTTCATACCCGACCAGAGCGTAGGGAGCTATTTTCTTCTCAAGACCTATCTTTAACAACCCAATCTGGCTCAGGCTACCCAGCCTGTAAAAATACGAACCGGTCTTGGTATCCAGGTAGTAAACCTCCAGTTCGGTACCCTTCTGGAGGTAGCTCAACCCAATTATAAAGCTAACCGGGGACCGGGGCACCTTGATGTCCAGGCCAGCCCCAAGCCCGAACCCGGTCCGCCAGGCATTCTGATAGCGGAGCTCGGGAATCCCGACGGGCAGAGGCCAGCCCTGGTAGCTGCTCATAACCAGCCCACCCCAGGCCCTTGAACCGACCTTGAGGCCGGCCGGATAAACGGCAGTAACCAACCCCAGGACCAGAAGCACCAGCAGAATTTTTCGGCTCATGGCCTATCCTCCTTTTTATAATTAAAATTAATTGTTCCTAGGCCGAGGCCGGACAAACAAGCCAAAAGGTTGGAGGCAAAAGAACGGAGGAAGACCGATTTCTCATCATCAACTTAATTGATTGATGTGTCATCCTGCCCGCCGACTATAAGAGAAAAAGTGTGTTGGTTTGACTACCAAAGCTATTATTAATGCTGACTGATTTCTTCCGGGCTCCCCGGCCCGGTTATACGGCAGATAGACCGCTCCTTCGCCCCTGGCCTCCATTTTTAAATTTAAGTAACTGCCAGCATCCTGTAAAGGGGGCCTTTATTCCGCTGGCCTTATACTCGGGCTAACCGGGCCAGACCATCATCTACCAGCTCTTTCCCCGCGCTCTCGCTTCAGGAAGAAAATAAAAAGGGCAGCCACAAGGGCTACCCCTTTACCGAAATCTCCCGCCGCTTATACTAAACCACTTCTTTCCGGGAGATACTCATCCTGCCTCAAGCAAAACTTAATCCACCAGCTGACCAGTCAGCGGGTCCAGCAGTTTTACCCGATGAACCTTGCCCAGCTTTTCCAGGGGCCCGGGGAACTTGTCGGAGCCCTGGTTGCAGGGTTCGAAGTCGCCAACGATCATGATGACCATTTTGTCGGGATGGATGTATTTTTTAGCCACCTCCATCACCCGGTCTTTGGTCACGGCCTTAATCTTGTCCAGGTAGGTGGAGTAATAATTCATCGGCTTGCCCTGCAGTTCCAGATTGGCAAAATTGACCATGGTGCCTATCGGGCTCTGAAAGAAATCGGCAAAGCTTTCCACATAATAATTTATGGCTGTTTCCATTTCAGCGTCGGAAACAGGTTCTTTCCGGATGCGGTCAAATTCTTTCAGGATCAGAGAAATGGCGTAGCCGACCGTTTCTGACTTGGTCTGGACGTAGCCGGAAAAAGTCCCGGGGAAACCCCATCTATAGGTAAACCGGCTTCCGGTGTTGTAGGCCAGCCCTTCGTCCGACCGGACCTTGGAGGTAATCCTGGAGGTGAAACTCCCGCCGCCCAGGATGAAATTCATCACCTGCACCGCGAAGTAGTCAGGATTGGTGTCTTCGAGGCCAAGATGACCCACGGAAACATAACCCTGGTTTATCTTTTTCTGGATGAAATAGACTCCGGGTTCAGGCTCGGGGAAATTCTTGCCGATGGACGGGAAGGACAGCGATTTGTTGGCCCATTTGGCCGCATACCTGTTGATCTTAGTCTTGAGCTGCTCCCGGCTGAAATCTCCGGCCGCTGCCAGGATGATGTTTTTGGGGAAAAAGTACTTGCTGTGGAAGGCTTTAAGGTCGGCCGGGGTCAGGCCTTCAACCGTAGCTTTGGTGGCTTGATAGGTCAGAGGGTGCTCACCATACAGAACTTTCTGAAATTCCCGGTTGAGCACCAGGCTGGGGTTGTCGTTAGCCGAGCGCATCTGTTCTACCAGCCGGCCCTTGGCCAGTTTCAGGCTGTCTTCCCTGAACTCCGGATTCATCAGGAGGTCGAAGAAAATGTCCAGTCCCTCATCCAGGTCTTTGCTCAGGACCGACAGAGAAAGGGTGGCCGTTCTCTCCCCCACCGAGAAGTTCAGGGTGCCCCCCAGAAAATCTATCCTCTCTTCAATCGCCTGGCCCGTCCTGGTCCTGGTGCCCCCCTTGATCAGGCATTCCGACAGCAACTCATCCAGCCCGGCCTTTTCCTTCGGCACATACAGGCCGCCGGTGTTGATAATGGCCGTGATGTTGACTATGGGGAGTTCTCTTTCCTCCCTGATATAGGCCCGCAGCCCGTTGGACAGAACCACCCGGAAACTGGCTGGATTGGGTGGTTGGAATTTCAACGGAGGGAACTTCAGCTCTTCAGGCTTGGTGACCTGGGCGGAAACCAGGTTGCAAGCTGCGATGGTCAGCAGGACAACAAAAATCGCCGCTTTTAAGTTTTTCATGATCAGCCCTCCTTATCTTCCTTGACCGCGGGTGTAGACAGCCACCAGGCAGTTGTCCTTGACGAAATACTTGGCGGCTACCTTTTTGACATCCTCGGCGGTCACTTTCTTCAGGTCCTCCAGGTCGGTCAGAAGAGACCGCCAGCCTCGGTGGAGTTCAGCCCGACCGACCCTCATAGCCAGGAACGTCGGGCTCTCCAGGCCCCTGATGAAAGTGGCCTCGCTTCGATTCTTGGCTTTCTGCAGTTCGTCCGCGGTCACACCGTCTTTCTTGATTTTTTCAATTTCTTCCCAGACATGCTTTTCCAGGTCCTCGGGTTTTATGCCCTTCTGCATCTTGGGAACGACGTTAAAGGTAAAGGCCCCGGCATACCACTGCGGCCTGGCCATGGCCATGGCCCTGACAGCCACATCCTTTTCCTGGACCAGGGATTTGGTCAGCCGCCCCGTTTCCCCCGATAGAATACCTGACAGGATGTTGAGAGCCGGAACGTCCGGGTGACCGTCGGGCGGGATATGGAACCACATCTGCAGGTTGGGCATGCCCGGTCCCTGGCCGTACATTCTTTTTTCGGAATATTGAGGCGGAACACTGGTTCTGATGGGTTCAACGTCTTCGCCCTTAGGAACGCGGCCAAAATACTTTTCGGCCAGCTGGATGATATCCTCCGGCTTGAAATCGCCCACATAAATGGCCACGGCGTTGTTGGGAATGTAGTATTTCCGGTTGAACTCCATCATATCCTTCTTGGTAATCCTTCTCAGGTCATCCATCCAGCCGATGACCTGCCAGTGGTATGGTGACCCAACGTAAAAAGCAGCCCGGACCTGCTCGTTGAACAGGAAGCCCGGATTGTTTTCGCTGAGCCTTCTTTCTTCCATGACCACGTCTTTTTCCGAGTAGAATTCACGAAAGTAGGCGTTCATCATCCGGTCCGATTCCAGCAACATCTGCAGTTCCACCTTGTTGGCCGGAAGGGTTACATAATAACCCGTTACCTCGTCCGAAGTGGAAGCGTTCAGGCCGGTGCCCCCATTTTTCATGTAGGTCTCCCACAGATGGTCCTTGATGATGTACTTTTTCTGGGCCTTGACCAGTTCCTCTACCTGTTTCTGCCACTCGGCTATTTTCTGCTGATCGCCGTTCTGCTTCCAGTATTTCTCCCGGTAAATCTTGTCCATCAGCTCGTCGATCTGCCGGTCGATGGCCGCGTCGGCTTCAAAATCAGTGACGCCCATTATCTTCGTGCCCTTGAACATCATGTGTTCGTGGAGATGGGCGATGCCGGTGATGCCCGGCCGCTCATTGATGGAACCGACCTTGTAATAAATATGGCAGACCACCCGGGGCACACCGGGCTTGGGAATCATCAGGATTTTCATCCCGTTGGCCAGGACATGTTCCTTGACCTCCAGCTTGACCTGGGCCGTAGCCATGGCGCCCAGGGCCAGAAGCAGGAAGCAGCCCAGCCAAAGAACCGCAGCTTTTCTCAGGTTCATGCCGTTACCTCCTCCTTTAGAAAAAATTATTTGCCTCAACAGTCAATCGGAATCATCCGGAAATAAAACTCGGCCCTCAGTTATGACGATGGAAGCCTTGCTCTCTTCCCTCTTTTTATGTCGTTAACTCTCATTATTTTTTATTTATAACTTATCTTTTTTCTTGTCAAACGGAATCAGGATGAGTATCATTCATCACTTAAAGCATCTTTGACCGCGCAAGGAGAAAGCAGATGAACCTCTGGGTCAAGAAAAGGCCAGAAGACCTTCAGGAAGCTTCTGAACATACCCAGCTCCGCAAAAGCCTGCGGGCGGTGGACCTGGCTGCCCTGGGCATAGGCTCGGTCGTGGGCACGGGAATCTTCGTGGCCACCGGGCAGGGAGCCCACCTGGCCGGCCCCGGAGTGCTTCTGTCTTTCATCATCGCCGCCGTTACGGCCGGGCTATGCGCCCTGACCTACTCTGAGCTGGCCAGCATGTTTCCCGTGGCCGGCAGCACTTATTCTTATTCCTATGCCGCCTTCGGGGAAGTCATCGCCTGGATAATCGGCTGGGACTTGATGCTGGAATACCTGGTCTCTGGCAGCGCCGTGGCTTCAGGCTGGTCAACCACCTTTATCGGGCTGTTGGAAAATCTCGGGGTGAAGCTGCCCAGGGCTCTCTGCCTGACTCCCCTGGCCGGGGGCATCGTCGACCTGCCGGCCATCCTGATCACCCTGCTGATAACCTGGATTCTCTACCTGGGGATAAGGGAAAGCTCCATCACCAACAATATCATCGTGGTCCTGAAAATTGCGGTGATTGTGCTGTTCATTGTGCTGGGCATAAGCCATGTGAATTTCAGCAACCTGGTGCCCTTTGCCCCCTTCGGCTGGAAAGGAATAATGGCCGGGGCAGCCATAATCTTTTTCGCCTATATCGGGTTTGACGCCGTTTCCACCGCCGCCGAAGAAACCATAAATCCAAAAAAAGATGTGCCCCTGGGACTGATGCTCTGTCTGGCCGTGGTTATTGTTCTCTACGTGGGAGTGGCTTTCGTCCTGACCGGGCTGGTGCCGTACAAAGAAATTGACGTCGGCAACGCCCTGCCCGCGGCCCTGGCCAGGATTGGCATCCGCTGGGGCGGGGCGCTGGTGGCCACCGGTGGAATCATCGGGATGATTTCCACCCTGCTGATTACTGTCTACGGCCAGGTCCGGATTTTCATGGTCATGGCCAGGGACGGCCTGCTGCCGGAAGTGTTTTCCCGTGTTCATCCCAGGCATCGCACCCCGGCCATCTGCACCTGGATAACCGGGGCCCTGACAGCCATAATCGCCGGGTTCTTCCCGCTGGGAGTAATTATCGAGCTGTGCAATATCGGAACCCTGTTTGCTTTCATCCTGGTATCGATCGGAGTCATTGTGCTGCGACACACCCAGCCTCAGGTGGAACGAAAGTTCCGGACACCACTGGTGCCCTTTACTCCGCTGGTCACCATCGGTTTTTGCCTGTACCTGATGGCCAGTCTGCCAGCTCTGACCTGGCTGAGATTTACCGCCTGGCTGGCCGTGGGGCTGCTCATTTATTTTGCTTACGGAATGAAGCACTCCAAGCTCCAGAATAGACATCTCCATGCCCGATGATCCCCGGTTTGCCGGGCAACCGCTAAAGAGCTGGCTGGTACTGTCATGCTAACCAAAAATTCCTGGCCCGGCTTCCGACAGCCTTCCCTACTGCCTTAATTTCTCAAAATCTCCTTAACTTGACAGGACCCGAAAAATTCATATTATTTGATATGTAGTCAGGGGTAGAGGGATTTGGTCCATAACCGTTAACAACCCAACCGCTATTCCTTTCGGTTGAGGGGAGGCGCATCCTATGACTACCGAAAGAGAG
>JAOAIU010000056.1 GCA_026414545.1 Candidatus Saccharicenans sp. | reverse complement strand
CCTCCTTCTTAAAAAACCGGAGCCAGGATAAAAGGTTGCAGGACTTACTTCAAAAATTCCCTGATGGCCGGGTTGTCCCTGATTTTTTCAAATTCTGTTTCCTGCTCTATGCGTTTCCAGTCCCTGAAGCCGGCCTGTCTGGCCTTTTTCAGGTAGTCAAGCGTTCTCTCCAGGTCCTGTCGCCCGGCATAGAGGCGGGCGAAGGAGAAATAGAGCTCGGCCAGGGAAGCTCCTTTCATCGGCAAGCCGGCCAGACTGTCCGGATGCTTTTCCAGGAAATCAGGCTCAAGTTCCAGGCCCTTCGATAGATAATGGATAGCAGCCGCATCGTCACCCAGCTGGAAACAGACCGCGCCCAGGCTGTAGTAGGCTGCCACCAGGCCCGGGGCCAGGCTGATGGTTCTTTCGTAGTATTCACGGGCCCTGGGATAGAGCTGTTTCATGGCATAAACCCCGCCCAGGTTGAGATAGCCCAGGCTGAACTGCGGGTCAAGTTTAATGGCCCGCTGGAAGTACATTTCGGCCATATCGTAGTTCTGCTCGCGAAAGTAGGTTAGGCCTATGAGGTTATGAACCCGCGTCGATTTCGGGTTGAGGTTAAGGGCCAGGGAAAATTCCTGCCGGGCCAGCCCGTAGTCCTTGTTACGCATGTGGGCCAGGCCGGCGTTGACATGCCGTTCGAAGGAAGCTTCGGAACCTGCTTTTCCAGGCGGCAGGCAGCTCCAGTAAAAAAGGATCAGCACCAGGAAGACCGCTGCCTTTTTCATCGCCTTTCCCTCCCTGTAGTAAATAATTAAATCAATTCACGGGCGCTGTCAATCAGGTGGAGAATTCTGACTGCCATCGGGGAAGGGAAAGATAAAAAAGGCATTTCGCAAACAGTACTTGGTTTGGCTTGTCCGGGCCAGCTTCTGACCGATTTGATTGGGCCATAAGAGCCAGAACCTAATGAATTCCATTCAGCCATTGCTGGCCGGCCGCGCAGCCTGGCGGGCCAGCTTATAAAGGTTGAAACCCTTCACCCGGGGGACATCCCTGGATTGTCGTATCACCACCCTCACCCGGTCCGTCAAAACCGGGGCAAAGGTCAGCAGCCTCTTATAACCCACCGTCGTTCCCCTGGCAATTTCAGTCCACTGGCCTTTCAGCCAGGCTTCGACGCAGAACTCCTCGATTCTCTGACCCCGGGCGATATCCTCCCTGATTTCGAGGCAATCAAGACGGCTGATGACGGGCAGCCTTAATTCCAGCCAGGCCGGAAGCTGCCCCGGGGGAGGACTCCAGACCCCGTCTGGATTTTTCTTGAGCAGGTTGCCGGCTTCTGTTCCGGGGGCCTGGCCTGAGGCTTGGACCGAAGTTTTTCTGAGGTAACCTTGCTTGAAGGTCTGGTCCAGCAACTGTCGCCAGCCCCGGAGGGCCCGCACGTCGTTTTCATTGATCAGACCTCTCCGGTCCGGAGGAACATTGAGCAACAAGACGGAATTCCTGCCTACCGATTTGAGATAGATTTCAAAAAGCTCGGAGGGCGATTTTACCTGCCGGTCCTGGTCCTGTTGGTAAAACCAGCCAGGTCTGATGGATACGTCCACCTCGGCCGGGTACCAGAAGAGAGCCCGGGCTCCGCTGATAACTTCCCGGCTTCCGAGGTCTTCTCCCATGACGTTGGCCGGTTGAAATATTGTTTCCAGTGGCGTCCGACCTGCTTTCAACAGCTTGAGGGAGGCTTCGGAAATGTTAAGAGGCAGAACGCTCCACTCGCTCTCCCTGGCCAGGCCGCTTTCGTTGCCAACCCAGCGAACGTCGGGCCCCATGATGGCGATGACTGCTTCCGGTTGTAATTTTCTTATCAACTGGTAGTACGAGTTCCAATCATAATTCTGCTTCCGGCCGTTCGGCCCCTCTCCGCAATAACCGTCGAACCAGACCTCGGCCACCGGGCCGTAATCGGTAAGCAGTTCCTTCAGCTGGCGGCGGAAGAACTCATTGTACTGCGGGCTGCCGTAACTCTTTTCATGCCGGTCCCAGGGTGAAAGGTAAAGACCAAAATCCAGGCCCTCTTCCCGGCAGGCCATGGCCACTTCTCTGACCACATCACCCCTTCCCTTTCGCCAGGGGCTTGATTTAACTGAGTAATCGGTGGTCCGGGTTGGCCAGAGGCAGAAGCCGTCGTGATGCTTGGCCGTCAGGATTATCATCCGGAAACCGGCCTCCTTGAACACCCGGGCCCACTGTCGCGGGTTAAAGGCAGATGGCTGGAAAAGTGATGGGCTCACTGTTCCGTCGCCCTGTTCTTGTCCGGTGAAGGTATTGAGTCCGAAATGGACAAAGGCGGCCATTTCTTTTTCCTGCCATTTTATCTGTCGCCGAGTCGGCACCACGCGGGCTGCTTTCCGGATAACAGTATCCGGCGAGTCGTCAGGTTCTATTATCTGAACATTTTTGAAAGACAGTGCGGCTGGCTGGCCAGACCCGAGCTGGCCTCTGGTCACCGTCAGTATGAAGATGGCTGTGGATGTGACCAGAAGCAAGCCAAGCAGAATCTGTTTTGCCGGCGGTAATCTAAAGCTCCGGCCGTTCGTCATCTCTTATCGTGCCTCTCCTTTTTGTCATCACCAGAAAATTATGTAGAGAGCTATGGTCAGGATGATGATGGCGGCGCAAAGGTACTTTAGAATTGGTGTGGAACGCATATCGAAATTTTCCTGGACGGGCAGTTCTTTCGGCTGTTTGAGCGGTCTGACCATTGTAATAATGGCCATGGCGATGACCAGGACGATAAAGTTAATGGCAATACGGTTCAGAAAGGCTATATCTCCGAATTGCCACTTCAGAAAGCCATATACAGGAACCGAAAGGACCAGGGCGGTCACCCCGGCTGCCGGCGGGGTGCGCTTGATGAACAGGCCAAAGACAAAAGCGGCCAGCACACCCGGTGAAACGAAACCCTGGAATTCCTGGATGTAGTTAAAAATACCCTTGAACCGTGGGTCGCCCAGGCTGGGAGCCAGCAGGCAGACCACCAGCACAAAAATAATCGTGGCTATCCGCCCGATTTTGATCAGGGTTTCCTGGCTGGCGTCTTTCTTCAGGTGACGTTTATAGAGGTCCATGGTCAGGATGGTGGAGACCGAGTTCAGGAGAGAACCGAGAGTGCTGATGACGGCTCCAGCTATGGCTGCCAGGATGAAGCCCCTGAGTCCAGGCCCCACCAGGTTGCGGATAAGAAGCGGGTAGGCCTGGTCGGTTGTATGTCCGGGGGCCAGGAGCTGCTCTTTATAAAGTTGATAGGAAATTATCCCGGGCATGACGATGATAAAAGGTATGAGCAGCTTGAGGAAAGCGGCAAACATGATTCCCAGCTGGCCCTGTTTCAGGCTCTTGGCGGCCAGGGTCCTCTGGGTGATGAACTGGTTCAGTCCCCAGTAATAAAAATTCGGGATCCACAGCCCGATGACCAGAGTGGTCCAGGGAATGACCGGGTGGTCGGCTGGCATTATCATGTGGAGCTTGTCCTGGTTAGCGGCCACAAAGGCTCCGATCCCGCCCACTGCCCTGAAGCCCAGGACCATGGTCACCAGGCCGCCGAGGATCAGGGCCGAACCCTGAAAGAGGTCAGCCCAGGCTACGGCCTTGAGGCCGCCCCAGGTGGTGTAAACGGCGGCAATGATACCGATGAGCCAGACGGCTTTGACCAGGTCGAAGTCAAATATGGTATGGAGGGCCAGGGCTCCGGTATAGACCACAGCCGCAATGCTGACCAGGGTGTACATCAGAATCATGTAGAAGGCCATGATACCACGAGCGGCCGGGTTGTAACGGTATTCCAGAAATTCAGGAATGGTGTATATCCCGCTGCGCAGGAACTTCGGGAGGAAGAATAAGGCCACAAATACCAGGGTGATGGCGGCCATCCACTCGTAGCTGGCCACGGCCATGCCGGCTATTCCCGCGGCCTGACCGGACATGCCGACAAAATGCTCGGTGGAAATGTTGGCCGCTATCAGCGAAAAACCGATCAGCGGCCAGACCAGCCCCCGTCCGGCCAGGAAAAAGTCGGTGCCGGTCCGTTCTTTCCGGCTCTTGTACATGCTGACCGATACCACCACGATGAAAAAGAGGATGAAGACCGAAAGGTCCAGCCAATGAAGTTGCATTGCTAACTCCTCGTTTACGGCATTTAATGCAGCCCGGTTAATCAGTGTTATTATAAGCAAATCGGATGATGATAAACAAAAAAAATTTATCGCCCGGGTTCACTTTCCGGAAAGCTCCCCGATCCGGCCGGTTCCGGCCGCCATCTTGAAAGATTTTATTGCCAGGTGCAGTTCTTTATTTCAGGCCTGATAAACGAATCGAAGGATAGTCCGGGCAACAGGCTGAAGATATCAACGGGGCCTGCTCAGTTGCTTGACCGGGATTGAATTATTTATTGACAGTCATTTCTCAATAAGCATAATAGGAGTGAGGTTTAGTTGTTGTGAGAAGGGGAGGGAGCCTGTGTTGATGCGCAACAAGGTCTTTTTTTTATTGTTAATTTATGTGCTGTTGTTATCCACAGGGCTTCAGGCCCTGGAACCGCCTACCAGGGAACAGATTCAAAAATATAAACAGGATGGCACCCTGGCTGCTCGGGTGGCCGCGGCCAGGGAAATCGGCAACGACCGGATGGACCCGGAGGTTGTGGCCCACCTGAATTACCGGGTGAAGCGCCTGGCCTTGGAAGCCCGGGGCTTGAGCCCGCAGCAGATTGACAGGCTGCTGGCCCCGCCTCCGAGCTGGCGGGGCATGCCAACCAGGGGACAGGTCAAGGTTCTGGCCATCTTGATTGCCTTCCAGGATTATGCTCCCATCACCGGCGCCGATTTCATCGCCCAGAAGCTCTTCGGGGCTGAGGATATTTATGACCCGAATTATCCTTACGAAAGCATGAGGGCCTATTATTCCCGGGCCTCTTACGGTCAACTGAATATCCAGGGCAATGTGCTGGGCTGGTATATCACGGCTTATAACCGCTCCCAGGTGGCAGAGACAACTCAGGGTCGCCAGGCTCTTATAAAAGAAGTCTTGAACTATTACGATGCCCAGGGGCATGATTTTTCCCAGTACGACAATGACAACGATGGCTACATAGACTATTTCCTGGTTTTCTGGACGGGTCCGCACGGTGACTGGGCAACTTTCTGGTGGGGTTACCAGACAACATTCAGCGATGCCAGCTATCTGCTCGACAGCAAGAGACTCCGGAAATATTCCTGGCAGTGGGAGCTATTTAATTATCCTTCTCCCCCTTTCAGCCCACTGGTGGCCATCCACGAAACCGGCCACGCCCTGGGCCTGCCTGATTATTACGATTATGATGGTTCGGTCGGTCCCAAGGGTGGCGTCGGCGGTTTTGACATGATGGATGCCAACAGCTACGACCACAATGCCTTTTCCAAGTTCATCCTGGACTGGCTGACCCCGGCTGTTTTCAGTGCCGGAAACCAGGTTTACAGCCTGAGGGCCACGGGTGCCTATCCCGACGCTCTGATTTTCTTTCCCGCGGCCATCAGCGGGGATATTTTTAATGAATACTTTCTGGTTCAGAACAGGTACGCTGTCCAGAACGATTCCCGTCTGGTGAACGTCAACGGCGGAAATGTGGGCCTGGCTGTCTGGCATGTTGACGCCAGACTTAACTCCTACGGCACCAATTTCCTATATGACAATTCCTATACCGAACACAAACTTTTGAGGCTGGTTCAGGCCGATGGCCTGGACGAAATTGAGCTGGGCATAAGGGGATTTAACTCGGCCGATTTTTACCGGCCTGGTTCTGAGCTGGGGCCCTCGACTTACCCGGCCACCAACCGCTATGACGGTACCCCCACCGGAATGGGGCTGACCGAAATCACCGGCTCGGGCACGCCCATCAGTTTCAGGATGTATGCCGGAGCCAACCCCGCGCTGCGTCTTTCTGCCTCTTCCTTGAGCTTCGGGCAGGCCAATATCTGCACCTATGCTGACCTGACCCTGACCATTTACAATGACGGGGCCGGACCGCTGATCATCACCGGTATCAACCGGTTGTCCGGGGCTACGGATTTTTCCTGCCGGGCGACAGCTTTTCCTTTTACGGTCAATGCCGGAAGTAGCCGTGATGTTGTCTTCAGGTTTGATGCATATAACACCGGACCTCTGGTCGCTACCTTTGGCATTAACTCCAACGACCCGTCCAGACCACAGACTCTTCTCAGCCTGAACGGGACCGGTTACATCCCTGAAATAAATATCAATATTCAGGTAGAACGCAGGGTGGAAAGGGCCTGGATACTGCGCCGGGCTTTTGCCCGGATAACCATCCAGGTCGGCAAGTCAGCTCCCTTTAATATCGATAGTTACCGGTTAACCCGGAAAGAAGCCGGGAGCGGGACCAATCCCCATATTGTGCAAACTTTCAGTGAATCGGATTTTTCGTCCGGCCAAGTGGTCTACATAGATAAGTACCTCGAAGCGGACAGGACCTACCTCTACACCGTTGAGGCCCTCGATTGCTACGGCCGGGTCATAACTTCTTCCTCGCAGCAGAAGACTGGCTCAGAGTTAACCAAAGAAAGAATTATCAGAACCATAAAAAAGAAGGGATAGAATGAACAACATTACAGGAAAGAATATTTTGGTAGTCTCGTCATTGCTGATTGGACTGGTCTTACTTCGGGTGCCGGCTCTGAGAGCCGACACCGCCATGTTGTCAATCAGTTATGGTTACCTGTTCCCCGCTGATTCCGGCTACAAGGAAGTTTACGGAAATAAGGCTATGGTGCCGGAATTAAAGCTGGGTTTCAGGGTCATCAGCGATGTCTATATCTACGGAATGTTTTCCACCCTGAGCCAGAATGGCACCACGCCGGAGTTGAATGAACCGGCCCATTCCAAGCAGCAGTTTTTGGGCGGGGGGTTGGCCTACTTCCCGTATCTTACCAGGCACCTGAAACTTTTTATCGGGGCCGGAGTGGCTGCGGCCACCTATAAAGAGGAAGCTATGGAAATTACGGTTAGCGGAAACAAGGTCGGTTTCCTGGTTGAAGGCGGGCTTTATCTCAAGGAGAAGTTTGTTCTTATCGGGGTGAGCGGAAGTTATTGCGCGGCCAGTGATACCTACGAAGGGGTCGACTTCAAAATCGGTGGCGCCCGGGCCTCGGCGGTGCTGGGCTTTAGTTTTTAAGAACCACCAGATACCGGCTCTCTGCTGGGATTTATTCGTGGGTTTTTAATCCTTCCTGAATCCTTGGCTTCTTGAAGGGGCAGCTTTTATCAAAAAATGAAAGCGGCTTTGAGTACCCCGTCCAGCCGGTCGGCTGCGGTGGAAAAGGCCTGCTGGGCTTCTTCCGGTCGGAAGCGATGGGTCAGAAGCCAGTCCACCTTGAGTTCCCCTTTTTTTATCATCTCCAGCGCCGGCTCCAGGCATCGGTTCTGCCGCCTGGAGTTGATTATGGTGACTTCCTTGCGGCGCAGTCGGGCCATTTGATAAGAAACTCTTTCCGGGACCGGGATGCCCACCTGGATTATCCGCCCCCCCGGTTTGACCAGGGCCACTGACTGGTCTATGGCCTCCTGGTCGCCGCTGACTTCGAACACCAGGTCCAGCCCGAGCGGCT
The DNA here is from genome assembly GCA_026414545.1 of Candidatus Saccharicenans sp. Taxonomy (GTDB): domain Bacteria; phylum Acidobacteriota; class Aminicenantia; order Aminicenantales; family Saccharicenantaceae; genus Saccharicenans. The sequence continues at coordinate 33,972 of JAOAIU010000056.1, read as the reverse complement.
GGCGGGAAAGAATTTCCTGAACGATGTCTTCCTGCTCGACGCTGGCCGCCCAGGCGGCCCCGGCCCTGAGCGCGGCCTTGACCCTGGCTTCCGAGCGGTCGGTGGCAAAAATGGAACTCAAGCCCCGGTGCCGGAGAAGTAATATCAACGACAGGCCAATGGGACCGGTACCCAGAACGGCCACCTTTTCCCCGCTACCGGGAGCAGACAGGTTCAGCGCATGCAGGGCAATGGACAGCGGTTCGGCCAGCATGGCTTCTTCCAGGGTCAGGGAGGAGTCCAGCCTGATCAGGTTCCTGGCCGGCATCGCGAAGTACTCAGCGAAACAACCGTCAAGTTCTCCCGGATGACCCAGGAATTTTATCTTCCGGCAGGTATTAAACCGCCCGGCCAGGCACTGGTCGCAGACACCGCAGGAAATGGATGGCTCAACTGCTACCAGATCGCCGGGTTGAAGGTCTCTGGCTTCCGGGCCCAGCCGGACAACTTCGGCCGAGCATTCATGACCGGCCAGGCAGGGGTAGGGAACTTTTTCCCCGCCGACCGAATCGGAAATAAAGTAATGGAGGTCGCTGCCGCAGATGCCGGCCACCCTGGTTCTGAGCAGAACCCAGTCTTGGCTGGGCAGCTCTGGTTCGGGTCTTTCTTGCAGTTGAGCCTGTCTAAGACCCGTTAACAACACCGCTTTCATCGTCCCGCTCCGTATGAACCTTTCCTTTATATGAATAAGTTCTGTTGAAGATTGAGTCAACAGAAAATATACAGGAATAACATGATACTACAATTCCTGGCTGACCGGGCAGAAGGCAAAAAATTTTCTTTATCGGCCAGGACTTTTTTTGTATTTTAAGAAAGGCTGATTACCGCGGAGGAGAGAACTATGTTTTCAAAGAAACTTCAAATTAACCCTTTTTTATACATACCTTTCGTCCTGGTTCTGACCTGGGTACCCTGGTTCCTGGCCATATCAACCGGCCGGGGCATGGAAAACCTGGCGGTCAAGGTTCTGATTCTGGCCGGGTTGCTGGCCCCGGCCGTGGTAGCCCTGGTTTTCATTCTCCTGGGAGAGGAAGCTGAATACCACTGGGACTACTGGCGCCGGGTATTTGACCCGACTCTGATCAGCCGCGGCAGTTTCCGACTCATATTCTTTCTGCCACCCGTTATCACCGTGGCCGCCATCCTTCTTTCATTTCTCCTCGGAGAATCGCTGGGTCAGCTCAGGCTGGTTCCCCAGGTTCGGGCCCATATACCTTCATTCCTGGTTTTCATTTTCTATACTTTTTTCATCGGCCCTTTTCCCGAGGAGCTGGGCTGGAGGGGGTACTGGCTGGACAAGCTTCAGGGGCACCTGTCCGGGCTGAGGGCCAGCTTGCTGATAGCCGCAGTTTGGGCCCTGTGGCATGTGCCGCTTTTTATGGTTAAGGGCTATCCTCTCCAGGGCAAGACGGAGAATCTGCTGCTCACGGCCTTCTTTTTTCTGGACCTGTTTCCGAAGTCGGTCATCTTTACCTACCTTTTCTTTAAGAATCAGCGCAGCACCCTGGCCGCCATCTTATTTCATTTCATGATAAATTTCACCGGGCAGCTTTTTGAGCTGGCTCCGGTCACCGAGGGTCTGCTAGCGGCTCTTTACCTGCTGGCGGCCATTTTTATTGCCCTCAAGAATAAAGAGATATTTAAGTGACAAAATTCCTGTCGCTGTCCGCGGGGGTCAGGGCTTGCGCCGGCGATTATGGCGCTGTTATTTCTCTGATGGTAATCATGGCTTCTCCATACCTGGTCTATCTCCTGGTTGTGGCTTAAAAATGAACCCCCGGCTGAAAGCAATAGGGAACAGGTGACAGGTGAAGCTCTTACTGGTTGAACTCAGAAGTATCCGGGTAACTGGTCATGAAGAGAGAGCCGGCCTGGATGATGATATAGACGACGAAGGCCAGGAGCAGGATTCCCAGGATGAGGAAAATTACAGATTTTAGGTTGGACACCGGTCTGGCAATTCCCTGAGGGAAGAAAACATCGAAGCCCATTTTCCCCAGCATGATGATCATGATCATCAGGCCAAAAGCCAGCCTGTAAACCAGGACCTTGCCCTGGGCATAATCAGAGCGGTCAATTTTAATGAATGGGAAAAGCAGCCAGATGGCCACCAGCAGGGCAATAACTCCGGGCAGGTGCTTGTATATTTGTTCCTGGAGCCTGGCTGACTTATCCATCCTGCTTATATTTTACCCGTCTTCTATTAAGATAAGCAACATGATCAGTAAAAAAACCTGGCCGCAAGGAAAGTAAGAACAATTGAATCCAGCCTGCTCGGTCGGCTGAGTTAAGGCCGACTTCTGCGGTCGGTTTCTGTATCTTAAAAATCACCGGATTTACCAAATTTGGCTGTTCAGCCAGGGCAAAGGAACAGATGGCTCGGGTTGGATAACGGCCGGAAAACTCCGGGTAGTTCAGAACACTCACGTCGGTTAGCGTCTTAATTGCTGCATACCGGCCCGGTCATGAAAATTATTCTGCCTGACGGTATGCTGGACGGGTTAGCTATTCAGGCCTTTTTGGGTGTATCATAGAGGTGTCAGGAGTAGCCTAACGATGACAGCCTCTGGTCTTCGGAGATGAGGATAATAGGGAAAGTACCGGGCCAGGGCTGGCACGTTTTATGCTGTATAACATGACTTGGGGTGCAAAATGAAAAAAATATATTTCTGGCTGCTCGTAGGGGTTCTGGGGTGCGGGTTTCTTCAGCCGGCGGCTGCTGGCAGCAAGCACTATACCCTGGTGAATGGCGAAACTAATTTTTACTATGGTTTTATCAGTTATATTCCAGAGGAGCCCGGTGTCAGGGCGCCGGAAGTCGTAAGACCCGGGCTGGCCAGACCAGAATCGACCAGCCTGAATTTTCCGCTGGGACCCGGGGACACAGTGGTCACTTACGACAAACCCTGTGAAATCCAGTTTGACAGTGGAACCATAGTTCGCCTGGGAACTGAGACGAGGTTGAAAATTGAAACCATCATGGCCCAGAGCTTGAGTTCTGATGACCAGCTCTCAAACCTGTTCCTGGAGAAAGGGCAGATTTATCTTATGTACACCGCCTACAATTCCTGGGAAGTTTTCCAGCTATTAACTCCCAATGCCGCCCTGAAAATGAGGAATAAGACGGTCATTGTAGCCCGGGTGAGCGATGGCGGTGAAACCTGGCTAACAGTAAAGGAGGGTAAGGCCTCCTTGCTTTATGGCCCATCTCCCAGGGAGCTCAAGTCCCTGACCGCCAGAAAGGGGACAAGTCTACTGGTTAACCACGGCCACCAGGTGGAGATAAAGGCCAACTTTCCGGAACTCAGCGAGTTTGAGTCCTGGAATGCTGACCTGAACAAGCATTTCCTTGAACTTCATAAAGGGCTTACTCCGTTGCCAAAGCCCATCCAGAAGCTCCCCCCGGCTGTTTTCTATTTCGCCCAGTATTACTCCAATCAATACGGAGAGTGGGTCTGGGATGACTATTTCGGTTACGTCTGGAGACCTTTCTATAATGATTATTACCCATGGGGCAACTGGAGTCCGTATTATTACGGTAACTGGACTTTCCTCAACGGACAGCTGTTCTGGGTGCCGGCAGAACCCTGGGGTTGGGTGCCCTATCACCTGGGAATCTGGCAATGGGATAAGAAGAAAGGCTGGGTCTGGATTCCGGGATCGGCCTTTGCTCCGGCCTGGGCTGTCTGGGATTTCTATTTCGGTTACTACAGCTGGAGACCATGGTTTCTGTATGATTGGCTGGGTTATTACGGGTACGGTTATGGATACTGGGATTTTTATGGCCCCAACGGGACGGTACTTCCGCCCGGTAAATCTTCAGAACAACCTGCCCTTCGCAAGATTACTAAGGACCAGTTGAAAAAGGCCCAAGCCCAGGCTCAGACCGTGCCGATTCCAGATAGCTACAGGAAGATGGTGGCCAGCCTGGCCAGGGCCATAGACAGTGGAGACCAGGAAGTCCTGAAAAGAATCTCAGCCAGGCCGCCGGAACCTATGCTGGTTAGGCCCGATGACCTTGGAGCCCGGGACCTGGTTGGCCGGAAAGTTTCCTGGAGCGAAGTCGCGGAGAAAATAGCGCCGGTTCAATCAGAAAGAGAAAAATCAAGGCCAGAAGGAGGAACCGTTCCAGCCTGGAACCTGGCCATTTTCCGTTTCTTAAAAAGCAGGAGCGAGACGGAAACTGCCAGAACCTCTATGGCAGATTCTGAAGCCATAAAGGGCCAGATGATAGAGCGGGGAGTTCGGAAGCAGCAGGCTACCTCAGCAGAGCTTCAGGCCAGGCCGGAGTCGATGAGACAGGCTCAAGCCAGGGCTTCGTCCGCAATGACGGAAAGTTCTGGTCTGAGATTCCGGGACTGGAATCCCGACCTGCAGACCGCCCGTCAGCTCGGAGCGCGGATCATCTATGACAGTTCCCGAAACTCTGTGGTTTCCCCGGAGCTGGGCTTAACTTCGAGGGAGGCCAGGGGTCTGGGCTTAAGGATTACCCCGAGAGGATTGATCCGGCTGGGGCCTGAGGGCGGTTATTTCGTTGACTCAGGTTCAGCTGCCTATTCTGGAAACCCGTCGTCCGTTAGCTCTTCGAGAGGTTCCAATACCAGCAGCGCCTCACCCTCCAGGGGTGCGGGCAGCCAGCATTCCAGCGGAGAAAAAGCCTCTTCTTCTGGCGACAAGAAGCATTAAAGCCAGGGCCGGGTCGCAAATCGCTTAAGATTGTCTTTCTGAAAATTTCGGCTAAAATATATCTGTTATTCTTTAATTTGATCATTTTGCAGCTAGGGGCTGAGGTGTCCCATGAAATCTGGTTTCGTGGCCGTTGTCGGGAAACCAAACGTCGGGAAATCTACTCTGATTAATTCCCTGGCCGGGAAAAAAATAAGCATAGTTTCGGAGAAACCCCAGACTACTCGCTTTAAGGTCAGGGGCATAATCACCAGGCCCGAAGCCCAGATTATTCTGGTTGATACTCCTGGTTTTCACCAGGCCAGAGATGCCCTGGGTGCTTTCCTGAATTCCCAGGTAACTGGCACCTTAAAGGAAGTTGACCTGGTACTTTTGCTGGTCGACGCTTCCAGAGCCCTTAGTGAGGAAGATATTAAGCTGGCCGGCGAAGTAAAAAAAGCTGGGCGGCCGGGACTGCTGGTCCTGACCAAAAAGGACCTTTGCTCCGAAGAACAGCTGGAATCAGTACGGGAATCAGCCAACCAACTGCTGGATTTCGTGGATCGGGTTAGTGTTTCCGCCGTCAATGGAGACGGTTTGGAAGACCTGGTTAAAAGGATGATTTCCCTGCTGCCGGAAGGCCCGCTCCTTTATCCCGAGGATATGGTCACCGATTATCCCCTGACCATCCAGGCGGCTGAGATCATAAGAGAAAAAATACTGACCAACACCTACCAGGAAGTTCCTCATTCGGTGGCGGTCGAGGTTCTCAAAGTTGAAGAAAGAATGCCAGGGAATCTGCTGGCCATCGAGGCGGATATCTACGTGGAAAAAGATTCCCAGAAGAAAATTATTATCGGCCAGGGAGGAGCCATGATCAAAAAGATAGGCACTCAGGCCAGGGAGGAACTGGAATTCCTGACGGGCAAGAAGGTCTTTCTTTCGCTCCGGGTTAAAGTTAAGGAAAAGTGGAAAGAAAAAGACTCGTTTATCAGAAAAATCTATCGTTCCTGAATTTCCCGTCAATAGTTCTGGCCAGTCTTGTTGTCGACTCAAGCGCCTAGCGGTTTTTAGGGGCTGACTCTGACCAGAAGGCAGGTTCCGTGGATTACTCTGATTCCAGCCGCTTCAAGGGAGGAGATGGCCGCCTCCGATTCGGCGCCGGGTTGAAACCAGATATAGCGGAAACCAGCAGCGATGGCCTGGCCGGCAATTTTTTCTGATATTTCGGGAGGAACAACCACCACGGCTGCTTTCACCGAGGTTGGCAGACCAGACAGGCCGGAATAAGCCCTGTGTCCATTGACCTCGCTGGCGTTGGGATTAACCGGATAGACCAGGTAGCCGGCCGATTGAAGCTTCTTGAGAACTATGTTCCCGTACTTGGCTGGATTTCTGGAGGCCCCGACCACCGCAATTTCTTTCTGGTTCAGGAATTCGTTGATCTTTTCTCTGAGGCTGTCCATATCTTCCTGGCCTTTAGATAATATTTTACATCATTTATTGTAAGAGGTAACCGGCCCTGTCCGTAGCATCGATTTTAAGGTTTGTTTGGAACAAGCGACGGCTTTGCCCTGAAGTGGTTTCCCCCCTTTTTATTGGGGAGATGGCCTGATTTTTATTTAAATTTAAAAAAAGAAGGTTCCCATCCTTCTTTTTACCCTTTTGCCCTCGCCTCCACAACTATAATATAGAGGCTCACCAAATTTAATTTTGCAGAAAAAACGGGACATTTTTTTTGTTTAGAAATTGAGTTTTTTATTTCTGGCCGGATAGTTGACCCAGGCCTCGCCGTCCCAGTATCTTATTCGCTCTTTAAGACTCCTGAGCTCAGTCTCGGAGTGGGGAGGAAGAACCCGGGAGACCACCAGCTCTTTGACCGCTTCGGTCAGGAGGTCGGTTGGGCGGGAAAGCAAGGGGTTGAACTTGAAATCAAAGTTGTACATCATCTGGCAGGGAGCCTCTTTGTTAAATTCATTGGTGATTACTTCGAGAGTCTTTTCCTCACGGAAGAGCTGGACCGATGTAACATAATTGCGCAGCCCCATTACCTGGTTAATCGTGGTTCTGGGAAGCAGAAGGTAGTATTCCTGGGACCCGGCCGGTAATTCCCCGAATTGAAATTCTGGTTTTCCGCTTCCGGGTGAACAGCCGGCAATGGCTCTTGAGTCCAGCACCAGAAGGCAAGCTTGTTGAAAGTCGTTATTCGTACCGCCGATGATGATTTCCTGCCAACCATCCTCATCCAGGTCTTCTATTAACAGGGCGGCCTGGCCGAGATGGCCAGCGTGCCAGTATTCGCCGAGAACCTGACCCCTGACATTAAGCATTGCAATCTGGGTCGGGTACCAGGTTACGTGGTTTCCGATTACCAGCACAGATTTTTCGGGTGAAGCGTTGCTGAAGTTTGCGACTTCGAACCTCTTGATCGAGTAGTGATTGGAGAACTCGTCGGTCAGAGTTTTTATCTTCCGGCCCGGCCGGTAACTCCATAATAATTTTCCCGACTTCTTCAGGCAGAACAGTTCTGCGCTTTCCTTTTCCTCACCCAGGTACTCTCCCGAGACCAGGATTTCCTCTTCTTCGTCTCCGTCGAGGTCCACAAATTTCTGCTGAAAGCTCTCCGGTTTTAAGGGCCGTCGCAGCGGGAAGGTCCATAGAAGCTGTTCTTCCGGGTTTCTGGCGAAAAGACGGTTGTCACGTGGTTCAATTATTACCGGGTGCCTTATTTTCCAGAAGTGAAAGGAGGGATTCTTATTGATGATGACCAGGGCAGTGATTATGGCGAAAAGTCCGATGAGGCCCAACAGCCCCCGCCTGATCAATGGGCCCCGGGTCCTGACCAAGTGGGCGATTAAAGGCAGCTTTATCCTCTGGCAAATCCGGTTGTCTGCGTTTATTTCCCTTATATTGTGTATACCTATTAGCTCCAGCCTCCTCCAGGGATGCTTGGCCAGAAGATTGAAGACGAAGCTCCTGGCTTCCTTGAGGTTTTCAGCCGGGATGACCAGGTAACGGATGCCAGAGTAAAAAGCGGCCCTGACCTTTTGCTCCAGGGCTTCGGAGGAAATGCGCTGGGTCTCTCCGTTCAGATCGATTTTGCCGGTGAAGGCCGCTTCCCGCGAATAGATAAAATAAAAGCGGCACTGGCTGGATATCAATTTCTGGGTGAGGGAAAGGGTGGCCAGGGGCAGGCTGAGACTCTCTCCGGAATACATGAAATTCTTTTCGCTGAAGGAAAAAAGAAGGGTACATGGAGGAAGGTTAAACTGATATTCGGTCTTAAGCAGATAGTCGGCGGCCTCCAGGGCATCGGCAGCCATCAGGTAAGTTTTTTCCTGGTGATAGGCAGGCAGGTTGGAAAACCTGACCAGGTTGTGGCCTTCGGCTGCTCCCGTTCTCCGGCAGCGGCTTTCGAGCAGGAGCAACCTGGCCCGCTCTCCAGCCTGGAGTAAGCCACGCTTTTCGACCAGCGGGCAGAAAAGGCTGTCGCTACTCCAGCCTGTAAATCTTTTCCATTTATCCTGGATCAGGTCAATATCCAGGGTCAGGCCGTCCTCCCGGCCCACCTTCTTGGCCAATTCCAAAAAAATCAGCCAGTTGGAACTTCCCTGGTCCTTGAGTTCCCGGATATTGTCAGGAAGCTCTGCCTGGGTACTCTCCAGATTGCTTTCCAGGTTGTCAGGGGAAGTGACCGCGCCCAGCTTCTGTTTCTTTCTCAGGATTTTCAGGCCATCTTCCAGTTCGCCCAGGTAAAAATGGCTAAGGGCCAGGTAGAACAGGAGATTGCTCAAGGTTTCCTTTAGTTGATCGGGGAGAATCTTATCCTGGAATCTTCGATAGAGGTACCAGGAAGCTTCCAGGTAACCCTGCAATTCCTCAGGGGGCAGGCCGTCGGGCTGGAAGGAGGCCGTCAGGAAGAAAAACAGCCCTGCCAGTTGCAGATGAAAGGAGCGGGTCAGGTCCTCGGGCAGATCACGGGTGGACTGGAAAAATTCGGTGATCAGGCGCACCTTTTCCAGTTCGTCGGCGGCAATGGACAGGCTGGATAGAGTCTGGTTGTAAAAGTTCTCCAGGTCAGCCACCGGATTTCGTGCTTGGCTATTGTTCTTTCTATTCATACAGATAAATTCTTAAAGTTTGGGCTCCCTCTGGCAGCTCGTAAAAAACCAGGTCTTTCTGGGGGACGGCAATCAGGGTTTCCCCGCCGTCGATTACCAGGACCATCCTTTTTATTTCCCCAGCCTCCGCCAGGTTAACCAGCTGAACTTTCAGGGTCAATTGAGGCCCGACCGAAAAGAACTCGGTTTTCAACTGGCAGCCCGCCAGCCTCTCCTCGGCATAAATTTGAACCGGCTCTTGGCCTCGCTTCAGCTCGAATACTGCCGAGGGGGGGCAGACGGAGACAGAAGCCAGCGAACGCTCTTCGTCAATCTGGCCCAGGGTAGTCCAGCCGTGAAGGTCAGTCAGGAATTCCCGGTTCAAACTTTCCAGCAGGATGAAGGCATAGCGGTACTTATGTTCCAGGGGATGGAGAAGGTGGGCTTCCAGACGTCCGCTCAGATGGTCGTGAAGAATTCTAAGAAGGAAGCTGTGGTCGGATGAGATGAATGCTCTTTTTTCCGCATAAATCTCATAGGAGGGTAGGCCGCTGAAGCCTACCAGATGAGGGAATGGCGATACCTGGCTGAGATGGTGAAATAGCTTTATCCTGTTCTGGAAAACCGGCGGCCTGGTTATCTCGGAACAAAAGTCCTTAAGTTCCTGGTCTGCATCCCGTTTTGAATTTCGGTCCGTCATATTCCCCCCGCTGTTGCCTGTTGTTCATGGAGTTTAGTCTTGAGGAAGTCCCTGGAGGTTTTGACCAGGTATTCAAGTATTTTTCTCTTTTCTCTCCGGTATTCTTCCGACGATATCTCCGGGGCATATTTCTTCAGGTAGGTAAAAAGTGATTTTTCCTGGCCGCCTTCTTGCCAGTCCTGAAGCAGGTCGTTCAGGGCCTTGGTGTAAGCTTCCATTTCTTTTTTGTCGATCTTGTTCCTGGCCAGGTAACGGTTGAGAAGCTGAGTATTCCTGGCTCTTAACTCTTCCAGCCAGCTATTTAAATCCGTAATTAATGTTCCGGTCTCGGGCCTGGTCCAGGTAACCAGACCATTCCCGGCTTCAGCCAGGAGGTAGTTTTTCTGGGTTTCAATGTACGCTTCCAGCAAGGTGTTCAAGGGGATTTCGGCGGTTACTTTCTGTTCTGATAAAACCTCAACCAGTTTCTTAAAAAACTTGGGGACCTGAAGACCACCGAGTCCCTGGCTGAGGCAGATTTCGAGCAATCGTTCGGACTGAATAGCTGTCAACAGTTTTAGCCCCGTTTTTCCCGGGCGGTCTGGCCCGATGGTTATCAACGTCCGGCCGTTTTCTCTGTTTATGCGGCAGCCGGGAAGCTTTTTCAGGGCATAGAGAATTTCCCTCTTAATCTTGTTTCTTTCCGGCTGGATTTCGCTGCTCAGGTAGTAGAAAGTTTGTTTCAGGCGACGGGCCAGTATATTCTTCAGGTAGCGTCTGAAGTCAGTTTCCCTGGCGACCATGAACTTCTCGACAATTTTCCAGTTGAAAAGCTTTTCCAGGACCGGGAACCTGCCCTGCCTGTTCCTGATGAACAGGGGGGAGATGGTTAACAGGGCAATATCCCTGGGTTGGTAGCCGGCCAACCTAAGGTATAATCCGCTCTGTTTCCTGATAAGGGGAAGGAGTAGGCGGACCATTGACATGATCAGGCTTTCCAGGTCCGACTCGGTATAGTTGTTATTTATTATTTGAAGGAGCCTGAGAAGAATCTTCCGTTCCTCGGCCAACCTGCCTGCCTCAAAAAAATAAAACTCTCCCTAATTAAACGTCAACTGCCGTTCCCTGTCAAGAATGTATTGAAAAAGGGGATTCTGCCGGGCTATAATGAGGTCAGGCCCCGCAAACGTGGGTCAAAGTTGACTATTTTGGCTTTTTTGGTTAATATTTTAGCCTATTTTTATTGAAGGTGAGAAGCAGACCATGATTAAATTGCGACTGATCAGATTTGGAGCACGGAAAAAGCCCTCCTACCGGATCGTGGCCATTGATTCCAGAAGGGCCCGGCAGAGTCGGACACTCGACACCCTGGGCTATTACAATCCCCGGACCGAACCCCTGGAATTCAAGATCGACCTTGATAAGGTGGATTACTGGCTAAAAAAGGGAGCTCAGCCTTCCGAAACCGTCAATTCGCTGATAAATAGAGCAGTTAAGGGTAGAAAATCAACCCAAGATTCTTTGTCTTAAAGGAGGTCACTGTGAAAGAACTGGTTGAAATGATTGCCAAGTCACTGGTCGACAATCCGGACAAGGTGCAGGTTTCCCAGCTTGAAGGGGAACAGACCACCATCCTGGAGCTCAAGGTTGCTCCTGAAGATCTGGGAAAGGTGATCGGAAAGCAGGGCCGGACTGCCCGAGCCATCCGGGTTATCCTGGGTGCTGCCGGAATGAAAATGAAACGGAGATTCAACCTGGAAATCATTGAAAAAGGTTGAGCTGGTCTCCATCGGTCGGATAATCCGGAGTGAAGGGAAGGATGGTACCCTGAAAATCAGGCTCTACCAGAAGAGCTGGGGAGAGCCATTCTTCAAGACAATTTATATCGAATCAGAAGGGGAATTAAGGGACTATGAGGTAGAGAGTTTTAAGATTGCCCGTAATTCCCCTTTTTTAAGGTTAAAGGGCATAAATAGCCTGAGAGAAGCTGAAGCCCTGAGAGGGCGTGAAATTCTGGCCAGGCCCGAGGATTTTCCAGCGCTGGAGAACGGACACTATTATGATTTCCAGTTGCTGGGATGCCAGGTGGAAACGCTGGATGGCCGGGAGCTGGGACGGGTGGTGGAGCTGATCACTTTGGGCCAGACCAGCCTCCTGGTGGTAGAATCCAGCGGAAAAAAAATTGAAATACCGTTGGTCGAGGCCATCTGTCGGCGGATCGACCCGGCTTCGGGTAAAATTTTGATCGACCCGCCGGAGGGCTTACTGGAATTAAATGAGGTTTGATATCATAACCATCTTCCCGGGCCTGTTGGAAAGCCTGCTAACGGCCGGAGTGTTAAAAAAGGCCGTGGAAAAAGGAATACTGCAGGTCAGGGTACACGACCTCAGGGATTATACGACGGATAAACACCGTCAGGTAGATGACCGGCCGTACGGAGGTTTGGAAGGCATGGTACTTAAACCGGAGCCCATTTTCAGAGCAGTGGAAGCCATCAGGGAGCCGGTGGAGTCCGTCACCTGCCTGCTGACTCCTCAGGGAGAGAGATTTGATTCGCGGCTGGCTGAAAAGCTGGCTGGCTACCGGCAGGTTATCCTGATCTGCGGCCGGTACGAAGGAGTTGATGAAAGAGTGGTCGAACACCTGGTGGACAGGGAAATTTCGATCGGGGATTATGTGCTGACCGGGGGCGAACTGGCCGCAGCCGTGGTGGTTGAGGCCGTTTCCCGGTTCGTGCCCGGAGTGGTCGGCAAGGAGGAGTCGGTCCGCCACGATTCGTTTACGGCCGGCCTGCTGGATTTTCCCCAGTACACCAGGCCGCGGGAATATCGCGGTTACCGGGTGCCATCGGTTCTGTTTTCCGGAGACCACAAGAAAATTGCCCGCTGGCGGTTGAAGAAAGCTCTGGAAAAAACTCTGGCCCGCAGGCCAGATTTGCTGGAATCAAGGCAGCTGTCCTCGGAAGAAGAGGAACTCCTTGAAGAAATAAAGAAAGAAAGGAAAGACTCATGAGCAACTTAGTAAGAACGGTTGAAGAAAAGCATATGCGCCAGGATATAGAACCTTTCCGGGTTGGCGACACAGTAAAAGTTCACGTTCTGATCAGGGAAGGTGACAAAGAAAGGATCCAGATCTTCAAGGGCGATGTCATTGCCAGGAGAGGTTCAGGCCTGGGCGCCACCTTTACCGTCAGGAAAGTTTCCTACGGGATCGGGGTGGAGAGAATTTTCCCGCTGCACTCCAAAATGGTTAAAAAGGTGGAAGTTGTCCGCCACGGCAAGGTCCGGCGGGCCAAACTCTATTATCTGCGCCAGCTTAAGGGCAAAGCAGCCAAGTTAAAGGAAGAGCAGCAGTAAGCCTTGCTGCTCGGCCATTAATCCCCTTAAAAATTGAAACTACCACTCTGCTGTCGACCGGAAGGGCAAAATCTTATAAAATATCCCTGATGATCGGGTTTAAGACTGAAAAAACCCTGATGCAGGAGGGCCGGAGGCACCTGGCAGGTCTGGATGAAGTGGGTCGGGGTTCGCTGTTCGGACCGGTGGTGGCCGTGGCCGTAATGTTCAGGCCCGATTTTTTCCTTAAAAAAAGACCGGCCTGGGCCGGCCAGGTTATGGATTCTAAGCTCCTTTCTCCGACTAAAAGACTGGAGCTTTCCAGAAAAATCCTGGAAGCGGTGGCCGACCTGGGTGTGGGCTATGCCAGCCACCTAGAGATAGACAGGCTGAACATTTACCGGGCCAGCCAGCTGGCTATGGTCCGGGCTCTGGAAGACCTGAGTCTCAAGCCTGATGCAATTTTAGTTGACGGCCATCCCCTGAAAGGTATAGATTATTTTCAGATGGCGGTGCCGCAAGGAGACAGGAAAATTTTCTCTATTGCTGCAGCCTCGATAGTGGCCAAGGTTTTCCGGGACGAGCTGATGGACGTTCTGGACGGGATATTTCCGGCCTACCAGCTCGGCCGGAACCGGGGTTATGCCACCGAAGAGCATTTTCAGGCCCTGGAGAAAAACGGTCCCTGTGCCCTGCACCGCAGGAGCTTCAGGCTGTACCGAGAAAGAGTGCTCATAAAATGAACGGCAAGTACGACCGGATAAAAATCATCGAGCAGGCCGAAAGGCTGGTCCGGGCCGGCAAGCTGCGGGAAGCTATCATCGAATACGAGAAACTGCTAGATGAAGACCCGGCGGACGTCAGCATAAATAATATCGTTGGCGACCTGTATGTCAGGCTGGGGCAAACAGAAAGAGCCATCAAGGCCTTTGAGAAGGTAGCGGTTGAATACGAAAAAAAGACTCAGTACTCCCAGGCTCTGGCCATCCTGAAAAAAATTTGCCGGCTGAACCCTGAGAATCCCGCTTATTTCATAGAAATGGCCGACCTCTATACCCGCCAGGGCTTTACGGCTGAAGCCAAGAGGGAATACCTCAGAGTGGCCGAGATTTACCTGAGGGCCAAGCGGGTCGACGAAGCCATAGAGCTTTATGAAAAGGTAGTCCGGCTGGACCGGGATGACCTCAATGCCAGGATGCAGCTAGCCGCCCTGTATAAGCTTGACGGACGGCCCGAGCGAGCGGTCAATGAGCTGCTGGAAGCGGCCGATTTGAAGCTGGAAGGCGGCCGGGTGGATGAAGCCCACAAGATTCTGGTCGAAGCCAGGAAGCTCAATCCCGACAACCCCCGGGCCAGCCTGAAACTGGCCCAGGTGCTGAGGCTCAAAGGCCAGGCTGAAGAAGCCATGGAGCTGGCCAGGGCGGCCATGGAGAAAAACCCGCACGACCTGGAGGCCCTGACCTTCCTGGGCAACGTCTATTTTGAGGAAGGCAAGTTTGAGGCGGCCAAGGAAGTTTTTACCGAGATACTTAACTTCTACCCGCTGAACGTCAACGCCAGGTATAAGCTGGGCAGGATTAACCTGGGACAGGGCGACGTGGACCGGGCTTTCGAGTATTTTGAGCCACTGATTGACAGTTATCTTAAGAAAAGGAAAGAAGATAAGGCCATTGGCCTGATCGGCTTAATCCTGACTGTGCGCAAGGACCACCTGCCCTCGATGGAAAAATTAGCGGCCATTTTCCGGGAAAGCAAGGATGCCCGGCGGCTGGAACAGGTGGACCGGGCCATCCTGTCCGAGCTCAAGAGGATCGGTGAAAAATCCCGGATGATTTCCTATTACGCCGAGCTGCTGAAACTCAAGCCATCCGACGACAAGCTGGCCATAGAATACCGAGAGCTGAAAAAAGAGCTGTTGCTGGGGGATGAAGAAGAAGCCACCTACGACACCTGGGTTCCTTCCCGGGAACAGGAAGAAGAAATTCAGGCTGGCCTGGCCCAGGCTGATGTCTATATTCAGGAAGGACTGGCCCGTCTGGCCCGGCGGGTGGTTGAGGGGTTATTGTTGAAATACCCAAACGACCCTCTGATAAAGCAAAAGCTTAATTACATAGACAGCCTGAAAACCCAGCTTAGTGAATCAGAGCTGATCAAGAAGGTGGAAAAAGCTACGGTCATCGAGACCCAGGTAATCCGGCCGGCTAAGGGCAAAGCCCAGGAAAAAGAAACCATGAGAACCGGGCTTCCCTTTGAGGAACAGATTCTCGGGGAGGAAAAGGTTAATCCTCTGGATATCTTCAGGGATACGGGCATCGCGCCCATCATCAGCTCCGACGGCCGGGAAAAAAAATATTATGACCTCTATGAAAACATCAGAGCCGAGCTGGCTATAATATCGGCCATATATCTACGACAGAAAAAGGGCGTGACCATTCAGTTCGAAAAAGAGTTGAGCAGCATCGTCAGCGATTTCCGGAAGGGAATCAGGGATAAGATACCCGAGGAAGATTTTCAAATTCACATGCAGCTGGGGCTGGCTTTCATGGAACAGGGGCTGCTGGATGAAGCCATAGAAGAATTTAACCTTGCTTCCAGGGATAAGAACCAGTTGCTGGAATGCCTGAACCTGATCAGCAATTGCCACCGGCTGAAGGGCAACATGGAAGAGGCCGAACGCTGGATGAACCGGGCCATCAAGCTGGTAGCTCCGGGGTCTGACCAGTACTTTGCCCTGATGTATGACCTGGGCCTGATCGTGGAGCTGGCCGGAGACGTGGAGCGGGCCCTGTCCATCTACCGTGAAATTCAGAGCTGGAACCCGACCTACCGGGGCATAAGCGATAAGATTGAAAAGCTAGCCAACATGAGTGGCACGCCCAGCAATCCCTTGAGCTGATTTCTTGCCCCGCCTGAATTGACATAAAACTCAGCTGGGCTGTCTGGAGGCTGATGCCTGACCGGTTTTTTCTGGTCCGCAAAACCGGGAGTTAAAGACAGAAGTTTGCCCACTAAGAATCAACCAGAAGCTTTTGACCTTGTTTCTTTCAGTCGCTAAATATCGCAGTGCAAAATAGTTGATTCTTGAACCGGCGGTCAGCGGGTCAGTAGGCAGTGATCAAGCCCACACCCAGTCGAAAGTGCTTCGGCAGCTCGCTCTTGAAAACATAGGTGCCCTCGACAGTGGCTCGCATGTTTCGCCTCAGCAAATAACCATAGTGAACTCCGACCGAAGTGTACTTGATGTCCGGCTGCTCTGAATCGACCCAGTTGAATATTCCAGCTGCGTACCAGCGGGAATCGTCACCTTTTGGAAAGTAGAGCAATTCGGCAAAACCACCTCGGGTCGATACTTTTTCCGGGGTCAGGATGTAGAAGTAGGGATTGTTGTCGCGACGTTCCACATATTGCACATTGAGTTCCAGCTTGGGGCTGGATAGAGTCAGGTCGCCCCCCAGCATCCAGAGGCTGTTGACCGCGTCTCCCTGCCTCTCTTTTCCGGAATAGCCGAAAGCTCCCAGCCGCACCGAGTCAGTTATGTCCTGGGAAACCCGCAGCAGAAAATTCTTGTACTTGTCGGTGTCAAAGGTATCCAGGTCATCGGCCGGGCGCAAACCGAGCCCGTTTATGATTTCCAGGCAGAGGTCCGGACCTTTCTTGAAGCTGTAGGTGAACATGAGTCCGCGGTCGTAGGTCAGGTCGGGCCGGGCCTGGCCCACCTTGGTGCTGTAAATTTTGTAATCTTCATACATCAGGCGCAACTCGCGCTTGAACAGGGGGTCGGAAACCTGGAACTGGCCGACGTAGACATCCAGTTCCTTGTTGAAGAGATTGTTTACCATGACAAAAGCATCTTCCAGGCCGGCCACCTCGCCCTTTTCGGTAAAGAAGAAGTAGAAGTAGTAGGAGAGGTGTCGGGTTATCTCTCCCCCTGAAAGAAGCTTTATCAGGAAGGGGGCGGCAAAATCCAGCTTCTTGTTGTTGCTATTGTTCAGGGACAGGAAGCCCTCGAAACGTATGGCTATGGGCAGTTCCCGGAGGAGGGAAAGCAGACCATCCCCCGTGTCAACATAGTAGCGTGGCGTTTCTTTGTCCTTGATAACATAGCCGTTGTTCATGAAATCGTCGCCGTAGGGTTTGAGCTTGGGAAAAGGAGTATGACAGACCTTGCAGCTCAGGCTGTACTTGCGGGCGAAAGCCGGGATGGAAAGTGCTTCTGATACCAGGAACACCAGGAGAAATACAAATATAATGGTAATCTTATATTTTCTTTCCATCGCCACCTCCTTGCGGGCCGATTAGTTTTTAGGACCTATCAATCGACTATCTTGATAGTCGTGGAATGCCTGTTAACCTCAATTATTTCTGACTCGTCGGGGGGGACACCTAGGAAGTCCGCCACCGGCTTGACCAGTTTCTGGTAGTTCAGAACGGCGGTTACAGTCAACGGTCCCGGAGGGACAGTGTCAGGAATTCTGAAAGTGCAGGTTTCTAACTTCGTTTCCCGCGGCCCGAGCCGGTAATCAACCCCCTGGGATTTGGTGTTCCACTGCTGGATGGTCATCCGACCCTGCGGGTCAAAATAAGCCATGCGGAAGATACGGTCGCCGACCGGCACCCCGTCTCTCTGAACCCCCTTGAAATTGGGGTCATTAAGAGCGATGCCCATATCTTGATAGGCCAGGGTATCGGCGGCTATGGTGTATTCCTCTCCCTCAAAGCCTTTTTTGTCAACCGGAAGGTGGTAGCGGTTGCCTTTGGAATCTATGGCTTCTACATGCATCCAGACAATGCGGTCTTCAACCGAGCCCGTGGGGAACTTGTGTCCGGTCTTCTGGTTGAAAAGGGCAATGGTGAATCTAACCGTATCACCCGGGGCGGCTTCGTTCAGGTCGGGGTTGACGCGCAGTTCGATGGTTCCCCTTACCTTGCCGGGGTCATGGGCGCCATGGAACAGGTGCAACCTGACATCCGGGTACTTATTTCCCATGGAAGCGCTTTTCCCCGGGGCATAGGTCATGTGGCAATCGTGGCATTTGACACCCTGCTTAGCATAAGGTCCTTCCTTCCATTCGAGATGGGTCGATTTGACCCACACGCCGTAGGGACTCTTTTCATTGTGGCAGGTGCCGCAGAATTCTGCGGTGCCAAGAAATTCAGATTTAACCATGTTGTGTTCCGGGGAAATCTTGCCTTCGCGCGGCCCGTACTTGTTCTTCCCCGGCTCGGAGATCCAGTTGAAATTGTGAGGAACATCGCCGGCGAACCCGGTGATGGTGTGGCAGACTTCGCAGGAAACTGATTCATTGGCCCGGCTGTTTTTGGATGGAAGCGGAGGGGGGACATCCCCGGCCAGGAAGGCCAGCGGCGTGTGGCAACCGTTGCACCCGGCTTTTACTCCGGCCACCATCGAGTCTTTCTCCGCCTGGGGCACGGCCAGCTTGAAGTACTCGATTTCATCCCAATGATGGGTATAGGCCTGGGACATCATGGCCTGTTTCCATTGCTGGTAGATATCGTTATGGCACTGGATTCCACAAAAAGAAGGGGTCTGGTAATCGCCGTATTTCCTGGTTCCCAGAGCCTCGTCGCCCGCTTTTTGCAGGCTGCCGGAGGTAATCAGACCCAGAGAAGCGGCCAGAACCAGTGGAAACAAGACGGCTGAATAGCGGCTAAGACGATTCATAATTCCCTCCCTTTATTATATCAATACCATAATGAAGGTGACAAAGCAATAGATAATTTTGCCTGAGCGAAAAATAAGGCTATTAAAAGGCCAGGGGGAGACCCAGAGACTGGTCAGATGTTCCCGTTAAACTATCGTCTGTATTTGTTGGCTGGACAGGCCACGGTGGTTTGGTCTGCACCCTATGAACCGGCAGATTTTCATGCAAAATTTGTTTTGATTTCCCACCGCAGTTGAGTTAAAAGAGGATTAGAAATCTTTATGACGAAGAGATGCAGGCAACATGAGGTGAATCAATGGTCAAGAAAAAAGGGAGGATGTCTCGACGCAATTTTTTGAAGACAGCTTCACTGGCTGCCTTGGGCCTGGGTTTTCCGGCGATAGTACCTGCTTCGGTCTTCGGTCAGGGAAAGAGACCGTCGCCCTCAAACCGGATTGTCATGGCCGGAATTGGCTTTGGCATGATGGGCCTTCCCAACATGGAATCTTTTCTGAGTAAGGACGAAGTTCAGTGGGTGGCGGTCTGTGATGTGGATAAAAAACACCTGGCAAAGGCCAAGGAAATCGTTGATAAGAAGTATGGGAACAAAGACTGCAAGACCTATACAGATTTTCGAGAACTTTTCCTGAGGAAGGATATAGATGCGGTCTCGATAGCTGTGCCCGACCACTGGCATGCTCTCCTGTCCATCTCTGCCGCCCGGGCCGGCTACGATATTTATGGAGAAAAGCCACTGACCCATGACCTGGCTGAGGGCAGGGCCCTGGTCAGAGCCATAGAACGTTACGGCCGGGTGTGGCAGACCGGCAGCTGGCAGCGCTCGGTGGAAAATTTTCACCGGGCAGCTGAGCTGGTGCGCAACGGGCGCATCGGTAAAGTAATCCGTATCGAGGTTGGGCTTCCAGAAGGGCATTATGACTTTGCCGGCACCTTTGGCCGGGATAAGATTGAACCGCCGCCGCCGGAGCTCGATTATGAGCTGTGGCTGGGCCCGGCACCCTACTGGCCTTACTGCCAATCTCGGGTGCACATGAACTGGCGCTGGAACATGGATTTCGGCGGGGGCCAGCTCCTCGACTGGGTGGGACATCATGTGGACATCGCCCACTGGGGAATGGGCTGGGATCGGACCGGTCCCGTAGAGATTGAAGCGCGCGGCGAGTACCCGGTGGGTGGGGTTTACAACAGCCCGGTGCGTTACTGGGTGGAAGCCAGGTACGCCGACGGGACCCCGATGATCGTGGCTGGAGGCTATCCTCAAATCTGGGATGGTACCAAATGGATTGGTGAAAAAGGCTGGGTCTGGGTAAACCGTGGCCAGTTTGAGAGTGAGCCAACCTCACTCAAGAACGAAGTCATCGGACCGGAAGAAATAAGGCTTTATAAGAGCCGCGACCATTATCAGAATTTCCTCGACTGTGTACGGAGCCGTAAGGAGACGATTACCCCGGCTGAAGTGGCCCATCGTTCAGCCAGCGTCGGCCACCTGGCCATGATTTCGATGACCGTGGGCCGGAAGATAAAATGGGATCCGGCCAACGAGAAAATAATAGGCGACCCGGAAGCCGAGAGGTTGCTCCGCCGTTCTTACCGTAAGCCCTGGGTACTGCCGGAGTGAAGGGGAGAACAACATGAGAAGAATAACTGAAAAGAAGACCTTGATACCGGGCGAGAGAAGAAACGGGCTTGAGGAAGATATCTTAACTCCGGCCCCAAACCAGAAAACGGATGGGCGTCAACATATGAATGACCATTCATATAATATTGGCCTTGATTTTAAGCCGGAAAGGAGGACAAACTTGGGTGGTTCTCACCCAGTCTGTCCGGATGGGAGGAGAAAAAAAGAAAGCCCGAACGGTGATCGGCCCCGGTTTAATCAAAGTTTTATTGGGAAAGGCCTGGCCTGTTTTATCTTTATTCTAGTTTCTTTTATCCTGATTCTTCCAGCCCGGTCTTTTTCTAATGTTCTGAGCCTTCAGGCTGCTTTCGCCGACGATGACCTGGCCAGGCTGGAACAAGTTTTGAGGGCGCTGGAAAAATTCGACCACAGCCAGGGAGAGGGGCCGGCGCTGGAACTGGAAAGAATCATCTTCTCTCTGAAGGATAATCCGGGGAAAAGGGTAGCTGCCGAGAAAAGGTTGCTTCAGTTTTTTACCTCAGAGGTCAGCCGGGACGCCAGAATCGCACTGAGCAAGCCGCTGAGCTGGATCGCCGGCCATGAGGCAGCCAGAGTTCTGGCTTCCCAGTTGCTCGAACCCGAAAAATCGGACCCGGCTCGCTATGTGCTTGAGAGAATTCCGGGTGAGGAGGCGGATAATGTCCTGATTGAGGCTCTGGATAAAGCACCGGCGGCAGTCATTCCCGGGATTGTCAGCAGTCTCGGACACAGGAGAGCGAAAGCGGCGGTTCCACCTCTCGAAAAACTGCTCAGAAGAAATCTTGCACCTCAGGTTGTTTACAATGCGATAGAAGCCCTTGGCAACATCGGCGGAGAAGGAGCCATCCGGGTTCTATCGGACTACCTTAAATCTGGCGATGAAAGCCTGAGGTTCAGAGCGGTTGACGCCCTTCTGAGGATTGCTGATAGTGAAATTAATAACAAGAACCAAGGGCCAGCTGCGGCTATCTCCGACCTTCTGCTCAAGGCCAGGTTAACTCCGGTGCAGAAACTGGCCGCCTGGAAACTGAAAATCATGGCTGCCGGAGAAAATTACGACCGAGAACTTCGGCTCGCCTTAAAGAGCGGGGATGAGATAGCCGGGCAGGCGGCCATCGGGCTCATTCCGCGGCTAATTCCCCAGAATAAAATCGCCGAGTACCTCGGACTTTTTTCCGGCCTCCCCGGTAGCCTGGAGGTACAGGTAGCTGCCGCCCTGTCTTATTATCCAGTTACTGCGGCCAGACAGTTTCTGGTAAATCTGGCGGAAAAATCGCTTTGGCTTGAGGCCAGAACCGAGGCTCTGATCAGCCTGGGCAAAATCGGCGATGATTCACTGGTGGAGTTTCTGGTACGGAAGTCCGCGTCCAGCCGGGGCCAAGAAAAGAATGCTGCGCGGGAAAGCCTGCTGGCCCTCAGGGGAAAATCGGTCGATGATAAGATTCTGGAGCAGCTATCATCAAGCCCCGAACCATCAATTCGCAACGAACTTCTGCTGGCTGCCTGTGAAAGAAACATCAGAGAAAGCCGGGAATATTTCCTGAAAGAAGCGGCCAATCCTTCGGCAGATTTAGCCCTCGTTTCGCGTGGTCTGCGGGCTTTTGGTGATATCGGTCTGGCCGAAGACTTGCTGAAGGTGGCTTTCCTCACCGAGGATGAAGCGTTTCGCGATGAACTGGCCGGAATAATGGCTGCCTGGGCTAGGCAGAGCGCCCGCCCGGAAGCCCGTTCCGCATATTTCCGCAACTTGCTCGGAAAGGAAACAGATCCAGGAAGGCAGGCAATTCTGATAACCATAATCGGAAAAATCGGGGAGAGAAATTCACTGCCGGTGCTGAGAAATCAGGCTAAATCTCAAAACCTGACCATAAGGGAAGCAGCCATAAGGGCACTCTGCGATTGGCCGGAAGTGGAAGCCAGGGATGACCTGTTGGAAATAGCCCGGACTTCCTTGGACCTCAGAGAAAAGGTCCTGGCCATCAGGGGTCTGGTCAGGCTGACTGCCTCTGAAAAGTACCGCCGACCCGAAGCTGTGGTTGAATCTTTGAAAGAAATATATGCCCTGTGTTCGCGGGCTGAAGAGAAAAAACTGGTCCTCTCGGTGTTCCCGGATTTTCCCTGCCAGCCTGCCCTGGAATTCTGCCGGGTGCTGGTCGGTGACCCTGAAGTTGGACTTGAAGCCCGCACCGCCCTGGAAAAGATTTCCCAGCGCCTGAACCGCCAGAATTAACACCCCAGGCCGGGATAAAGCAGCTAAATCAAATTTATCTATTTTGCATGAAGATACAATTTTTTCGCTTGCCTTCTGTTAAATCAGATTAGCCTGAAGAGGGAGCCTTCCGTTTGCTCCTGTCTGTAAGAAATTCTGCTGTTAACTACTGGCATCAGGCCAGGGATACATTGTTCCCGTTGGCCATGGTCACCCTGATACTATTGCCCAACTTAAAATAGTTTAAGTTACTTTTCAGCGATGACCAGCATTTCAAAATCTTCGGTGGTAAGACTGTCTTCCCGGGAGTAGGCTCCGAGGCGAGCGCCAAAAATTTCCACCTTTGAATAGCCGAGCGATTTCAGCAGCCAGGTGATTTCACTGGGGACGTAATACCTCTCGTTGACCTCCAGTTCTATCGGTTGACCGTCATCGTCTTCCAGAGTCAGATGGCTATGGTCTCTGAAGGTCATCAGGTCGAAGGTGTGTCCCCCGAAAACTGCCCTGTTTTCTCCCCGCCGGGTTTCCAGGAATTCTTTCACCGAGTGGAATAACGGAAAAAGCCCGTTAAGAGCGGTGAAGATGAACTTTCTTCGGGGTTTTAGCGCCCTGGTCACACTCCTCAGGATTTCAAAGTTCATCTCGTCGGTTTCCATCAGCGAAAAACCGCCCTCGCACAGCATGATGGCCAGGTCAAATTCACCCTCGAAGGGCAGCGCCCGGGCATCCCCCTGGATGAAATTTACCTGTACATTATCTTTTCTGGCTTTTTCCCGGG
Organism: Candidatus Saccharicenans sp.; assembly: GCA_026414545.1. Lineage (GTDB taxonomy): Bacteria > Acidobacteriota > Aminicenantia > Aminicenantales > Saccharicenantaceae > Saccharicenans. The sequence goes on along the minus strand of JAOAIU010000056.1, from coordinate 10,825 downwards.
CTCTCCGGAGCATCGACTCCGACAGGTCAATTCCGGTAACCGAATAGCCTCGCCTGGCCAGTTCTATGGCATGTCTTCCTGTACCACAGCCCACATCCAGGATCTTCAGACTCTTATCAAAGTTGATTTCCTTTTCGATAGAATCACACTCGCCAGCCGTGCCCCGGGTGTAGGGTTCCTGGTCGTATTTGGTGGCATAATTATCAAACAATTTTTCATACCATTGTTTCTTGCTCATAGAAATACCTCCCTTTCTGGGTTGGAATAGGCTCAGCCCCCTCTGGATTTTCCGGGTAAGGCAAGAAAATCCAGCCCTTCAGCTTCTGGCTTGTCTCACCGTATCTTTATACATCCAGACTCTTTTATAAATTTTGATTATTATATAACTTTTTTACCATAAAACCAGACAAGAATTAGGAAAAATTAAAATGGTGCTTCAAAACGGTGAAGTGATAGCCGTGCATCTTTAAGATGATTTTACCCGGTCATGATATCTTTTGCTTGTTTATAGTTCTCTGTGGCCCGAACATCGTCACCATTCAGGCTCAAAAGCCCGGTTTCTAAGAATCGACGGATGAGTGAGAATCATCGCTCAAGAAGGTAGGAATGGTCGATATCTTTAATGCGGCCGGCCTCAACTTTTGGTAGCCTACCAAGTTCTTTGGCACTTATTCTTACGCAAACTATAAAGGGCGGGTGCCCTTCAACCCAGTGGCCATAACTCACGGTGACGATTGTTCCGTCGGGCAGGATTTCCAGGCCGGCATAACCGCAGTCCCCGTCTTGGTGATTATCCATGAACCTCACCCGGAAGCGGCCCTCAGTGCCTTTTTCCAGGTCTTCAAACCTCCCGATCCAGCCAACCCAATCGCCCCAGGTCGGCGACCCTTCAGTCATGTCCCTGAAGACCACCAGAAGGCGGCCGTCGGGCAAGTACTTGGCCACGTGCCGGTCGCCGGTCAGAGCCGCCGGAAGAGAGCTGGGAGCACTCCAGGTTTTCCCCTCATCAATCGAGAAGATAACCTGAGAATTGGCCACTCGCCGATTTTCACGGAGCAGGGCAGCCAGCTTCTTCCCGTCCGGGGACCTGACCAGGCCAGGTTCGCAAAGGTGTATCTCCTGGCCTTCCCAGATGGGCTCGGGAAACGACCAGGTCAGGCCGCCGTCTCTTGAAAATGTCTTATACAGGGTAAAAGTGGGGGGGTTGGTCTGTTTTGAGGAATTAGAAAAATACCGGCCGTCGTCGTGAAACATGGCCAGGTAATGGCCCGGGCCCGTCCGCAATGGGATGAGGCTGCTCATCACCACGATTCCGCCCCAGTCTCCGGCTGGCTTTAGCTCGCCCCAGGTCTTTCCATCATCCTCTGATATGGCTAGCCGGGCCGGGTACAGCCCCGACCAGAGAATCAGCCGGCGCCAACCAGCGGCATTTACCACCCTGTGTATGGTGGGGGTTTCCTTGCTCGTCTGCCAGGAAGCCGGCGTTGGCAGTCTCTCGCTCCAGGTCAGTCCGCCGTCAACGCTCTTCTTATATATTATCGGTCCTTGCCCGTGACCCTGAGGATAGACGCAGAGGATCGTCTTGCCGTCCTCCAGTAGGCAGGTCGTCGGATGTCCGAGATAATGTTCCGGATCGCGTTCAACCACGACCTGGAGCTCAGGCCTTCCTGCCAGGTCAATTACCGGAATGGAATACGGGATTTTTTGTGGCTTTCTTTGGGTTTCTTCCAATTTATCCAGAGCCAGCCAGCTCACTCGAGAGTATTCCAGAAGATCAGGCTTAGATAGATTTCTGTCGACTCCAGAAAGACAAAGAAGGTGTCCCTTTATAAGGATGGCTATTATTATTAATCTGAGGAATAAGGTTGGACAAACTTTTTTCAACATAAGCCAAGTATAATCGGTTGCCCGGCTTCTCTCAATCTGATTATTGATAACGAAGCAGCCAGGCCAGCTCAGAAGCAGGTCCTTATTTTCTGGCGAATTGATTTTAGACGGTGACATTGCCTTGCGGCTCTTCTCTTAAACTCGACTATCAAAAAATTTTTTTGAAAATTGGTTGGGAGTTAAATAACATAGAGAGAAGAATAAGTCTGATCCAAGGAGACCGCCATGATTGAAGGACAGGAAACACTCGGCAAGGTAACTCAGCTTAAATACGCCATGGTCGGCGGCGGGGTCGGGGCCTTCATCGGCGACGTGCACCGCAAGGCCATAGCCATGGACGGGAAGGCCCGGCTGGTGGCCGGTTGTTTTTCCCAGAGCTATGAAAACACGCTCAGGACCGGTGAACTTCTCGGCCTGGATAAAAGCCGTCTTTACAGAGATTATGAAGAGATGCTCAGGGCTGAAGCGAACCATCCGGACCGCCCCGATTTTATCGTCATCGTCACGCCCAACAACACCCATTATCCGATAGCCCGTTTAGCCCTTGACCTGGGCTTTGCCGTGGTCTGCGATAAACCCTTAGCCACGAGCAGTAAATTAGCCCAGGAACTGTCTGGCCTGGCTCGCCAGAAAGACCTGCTTTTCTGTGTTACCTACACCTACTCCGGCTTTCCCATAATCAAGCACCTCCGGCACCTGATCGCCAGCGGCGAGCTGGGAACAATTCGCTTCGTAGCCGGCGAATACCCGCAGGAATGGCTGGCCACCCTGCTCGAAAAAACTGGCCAGAAGCAAGCCGCCTGGCGCACCGACCCGGACCGGGCCGGCATTTCCAACTGCGTCGGCGACATTGGCTCCCACATCGAGCATATGGTTTCCTACCTCACTGGCCTGGAAATCGAGTCGCTCTTAGCCCGACTGGACCACTTTGGCGAGGGCCGGCCGCTCGACGACAACGCTTCCATCATGGTTAATTTCAAGGGCGGAGCGCGCGGGCTGTACTGGTGCTCGCAGATTGCTGTCGGTCACGACAACGGCTTCAGGGTGAGGATATACGGCACCAGGGCTTCGGTTGAGTGGTACCAGGAAGACCCCAACCACGCCCGGATTGCCTACCTGGACCGGCCTGTGGCTTATATTTCGCGTGGCCGGGACCCGATGTGCCCACGGGCCCAGGCTCTGTCCCGGATCCCATCGGGCCACAACGAAGGCTATTTTGAAGCCTTTGCCAATATCTATTCCACCTTTATCACCGCCCTTGATAAGAAGCTTCATGGCCAGCCGCTCACCGAGGAAGACCTGGATTTTCCCGATGCTGAGGAAGGTGTGCGCGGCGTACGGTTCATAGAAAAGTGCGTGGAAAGCTCAAACCGGGGCGCGGTCTGGGTCGAGTTTTAGTAAGGCAGCACAGAAGTTGTTTCTTTAAATAAGCTTTAGAGATTAATAAAGCGAGGTCAAAAATTTTGTGGGGCGGCCTTAAAGAATACGGGTGCGATGAGGAATTTGAGGGTCTGGAAAAGAAGATTGTCTTATGGGTCCGCCTCCCCGGGCAGATAAAAGGTTAAAAAGGTAAATGATAAAACAATAAAAAAGCAGCATTATAGAGAGAAATAAAACAAGTAATAAAATATAGATAGATTAAAGAAACGAGGAGGAAAAGATGAAAAGACCGATAACGATATTTACCGGGCAATGGGCTGACCTGCCCTTTGAAACCATGTGCCAGAAAGCCAGTGTCTGGGGTTATGACGGCCTGGAGATAGCCTGCTGGGGCGACCATATGGAAGTAAAAAAAGCGGCCGAAGACCAGGCTTATGTTCAGAAAAAGCTGGAAACCCTGGCTGCTCACAACCTCAAGTGCTGGGCTCTGGGGGCCCACCTGGCCGGGCAGTGTGTTGGCGACCTGTATGACCCGCGCCTTGACACTTTTGCCCCGGAGGCAGTTAAAGGAAAGCCCGAAGAGCTTCGGGCCTGGGCCATCGAAGAGATGAAGCTTACCGCCCGGGCCGCCAGGAATCTCGGCTGCTATGTGGTCAATGGCTTCATGGGTTCCCCCATCTGGAAATTCTGGTATTCATTCCCGCCAACCAGCGAGGAAATGGTTGAGCAGGGTTTTAAGAAAATCAAAGAGCTCTGGACTCCCATACTGGACGAGTTTGACCATTGGGCCGTGAAATTTGCTCTGGAAGTCCACCCGACCGAGATTGCCTTTGATATCTACACGGCCAGGAAACTGCTGGAAGTCTTTGATTATCGGCCGACCCTGGGCTTCAACTTTGACCCCAGCCATCTTCTCTGGCAGGGGATGGTGCCGCACCTCTTCATCCGCGAATTCCCCGACCGGATTTTCCATGTGCACATGAAAGATGTGGCGTTGACCCTGGATGGCAAGGCTTCGCTCATCGGTTCTCACCTGCCCTTCGGCGACCTGCGCCGGGGCTGGAATTTCCGCTCCCTGGGCCATGGAGATGTGGACTTCGAGTCCATCATCAGGGAGCTTAACGCCATCGGTTACAGCGGACCGCTCTCAGTGGAGTGGGAAGATAATGGCATGGACCGGGAATTTGGGGCCAAAGAAGCTCTGGATTTTGTCCGCAGCCACGATTTTCCGCCATCCGGCCTGGCCTTCGACCGCCACATGAAAAAATAAGAAGCACCCGGCTGCCTCCTTTTGCCGGAAGCCCGGGGCGCCAGCCGGAGTTGCCTTTAAGTTAAGCAGGGTTAAATTCCACCCCTGGTTAGGTTCGGAGAATGAGATTATATGAATAGCCATTCATATGTTATGTTTCTCCGAGATGGTCGGCTTTTCTGCCAGCGGGCCTCAGCTTGAAGCCCTTATTCTGAGCTGACCTGGGGAGGCCGGGTTGAAAGACCAGGCTGAGAGAGAATTCAGGCGATCTGGTTTATCCCTGTTTTCTTGATTGGTCTCACAAGTTCTGCCCGGGCGGTATTGGAACTGGGAAAACTGGCCCGGGGCCCTGAAGTTGCGTTGGCAGGCAAATTATTGTAGAAATTTATGAACGCTAAAAAAGTGTTTCTCTCCGCAGGCGTTTTGTAAGAAAATAGATAAGCCCGGTCCCCCCGGGAGTGAAGAGAGATGAGCATGGCGCAAAAAACAGGGAAGAGTGAAAAACTGATTAAAGCTATCAATGAATCCAACCCGCAGTCCGACCAGAGAGCCAGTTCCGGGCTCACCCGCCGGGACTTTCTGAAGACGACGGCCGCAGCCGGACTGACTGTGGCTACCGGTAAATTGTTCGGTACCCCGCTCCTCATCAGCGACCAAGGCAAAGGTCAGGCCGTTATGCCTTCCGATGAGCTGCGTGTTGCTCTGATCGGGGCCGGGGAACAGGGCCGAATTCTGCTCGATTGCTGCCTCAGGATTCCCGGTATAAAAATCGCCGCCATCTGCGATATCTGGGAGTACAGCCGGACCTACGCCTCGGGCTATGTTCGCAAGTACGGCCAGTCTCCCAACGTTTATGAAGATTACCGGCAGATGCTGGACAGCGAAAAGGACCTGGATGCGGTCATCGTGGCTACCCCGGACTGGGTGCACGCCGAACATACCAACGCCTGCCTCAACCATGGGCTGCACGTCTACTGTGAAAAAGAAATGTCCAACAGCCTGGAAAAAGCCCGTTCCATGGTGGAAACTGCCCGCCGAACAAAAAAGCTCCTGCAGATTGGCCATCAACGTCGCTCCAACCCCCGTTACATTCATGCCATAGAAAAGCTCATTCATGACCGCCGGCTGCTGGGCCGGGTGATGATTGCCTATGCCCAGTGGAACCGGGCCAAGGCTGACATGCTGGGCTGGCCGAAGAAATTTACCATCGATCCCCAGACCCTGCATAAATATGGGTACGGTTCCATGGAAGAGTTCCGCAACTGGCGCTGGTTCAAGAAATACGGCGGCGGCCCCATTGTCGACCTCGGTTCCCACCAGATTGACCTGTTCAGCTGGGTTTTCAAGAGCAACCCGAAGACAGCCGTGGCTTCCGGCGGGGTGGATTATTACCCCAACCGGGAGTGGTACGATAACGTCATGGTCATCTACGAATACGACGCTCCTGAAGGCACCGCCCGGGCCTTCTATCAGGTCCAAACTACCACTTCTCACGGGGGCTTTTACGAAACGTTCATGGGCGAGAACGGCTCGCTGGTGCTGTCCGAAGTGCCGCAGAAGGGTAACTGGGCCTACCGTGAAGCCCATGCCCCGGACTGGGAGCCTTTGGTCCGGGAAGGCCTGATTCAGTCAGAAGCTCCGCCCATCCAGAAAGTTGAAACCAGGAATGTCTTTGTGGATGTCCGGGTCACAGCCGAAGCCGGTCGCTGGCCGTTGCCGGTCGAGCTGGCCAAGCCAGCCCACCAGCCACATCTGGAGAATTTTTTTGAGGCCATCCGCAAAGGAATTCCTTTGAATTGCCCGGCTGAGCTGGCCTACGAAACGGCGGTAGCCGTGCTTAAGGTCAATGAAGCGGTAAGAAGTAAGACCCTGCTCAGGTTCAGCCCTGAGCAGTTCAAGGTCTGAGAAAAATAAAGTGGGAACAGCGGTAATCTAAGTGCTGGAACAAAGGAGCTCCAGGCGGGACCTGGGTGAAAGAGACTGGATGGATAAGGCCAAACAGGGTTGATCAACAGGTTAAAGATAGTTAATAAAAGAAAAATTAAAGAGCCTGATGAAAGATATGAAATGAGAAGGCAGAACGATAGGAGGCAGGAAAGCCGACGAATAACCTTAAGGTCCATCTGGCACACGGGCCTGCTCCTGGTCAGTCTGGCAGTTTTCATTCTTATGGCCGTTTCAGTTTCCAGGCTGCTCGAAGCCCGTTCCGAGGTCAGCCCGGGGCAGGAAATAAAGCTAAAGGCAGAAGAGAAAAAAGAATGGTCGGGCAGCCAGCTCTCCCCGCTCCACCGCATCCCCCTTAACGACGAGTTCAATCAAAAAATAGTCCCGGCCGCCCCGAACGCCCTGCCTTTTTCCACCCGCTATTCCTGCGAACCCTGCCATAGTTATTCCACCATCAGCCAGGGAACACATTTCAATTATAAAAACAGGCCAGCCGTTGACCGTCGGACCGAGCCCTGGTTCCTGGTTGATAATAGGACCGGGGTACAGCTTCCGATTTCTTTCCAGAAATATCCGGGATTCTGGTCGCCCGAGCAGCTCGGCCTGAGCGATTGGAGATTCGTAACGCTTTTCGCCAGAAATCTCAGCGGTGGAGGTCCGGGCGAACCGTCAGACGAAAACCAGACCCCGGACTCTCGCTGGAATGTCTCCGGCAAGCTGGAAATCAATTGCCTGGGCTGTCACCATAAATCGCCGCTCCAGGACCACTCGGAATGGGTCAAGCAGGTCATGAGGGAGAATTTTCGCTGGGCAGCGACGGCGGCTTCGGGCCTGGGGGAGGTGGTGGGCATGGCCTCGCGCCTGCCCGCGACCTGGAACATAGCCGACGGCCCCAATCCCGATGACCGCGAATGGGCGGTGGTGCCTCAGGTCAGGTATAACCCGAACCTGTTCGACAGCAAGAATAATGCTGTCCTGGAATTGCCCCCTCCTGAGGATGACCGCTGCCTGGCCTGCCATTCGGTTAGTCCCAGGACAGCAAAATCCCGGGCTGAGGTTGACCGGGATGTCCATCTGCAGGCCGGCTTAAAGTGCGTTGATTGTCATCGCCATGACCTCAGCCATGAGATGGTCAGGGGTTTTGAAGGTGAAAAGCTCAGCCGTTCCAATCTCCAGGCCCAGGACTTTACCTGCGCCGGCTGCCATCTCGGCCAGAAACCGGAAAAAGGCGGAAAAGGTTTTGCTGGAAGACTCGGAGCTCCCAGGCCGGCGCATAAAGGGATTCCGAAGGTTCATTTTGAGCGCCTGGCCTGCACTGTCTGTCATTCAGGCTTGTTGCCCGAAAAAGAGCCGCAGCCTATCTATACTTCCCGGGCCAACCGTCTGGGAATTTTCGGCAAGGCGGTCTGGACCTCGGAGTATCCGCAACTGGTAGAACCGGTTTTCGTCAGGGAAGCGGATAAAAAAGTCTATCCCGAGAGAATAATGTGGCCAGCCTTCTGGGCCGAGATAAAAGATGGCGAGCTGAAGCCGGTTGACAGCCAGGAAATCCTGGCCGCCGTCCCTGAAATCTTTAATCTTAAAGAGAATGTGGCCAGTCTCCTGAATTCTCTTATTCCGCTGGCTGGTGAAGGTTTTTATCCGGCGGTGATTATTTCTGATTGTCTGTTTGAACCGAATGTGGATGGTAGCCTCAAGGCCAGGCTGCTGGAAAAAACTCCTCTGGCCGCAAAGCCAGGCAAAGGTAAGTTTCTCCTGGCGCAGCTAAAGAACGGAGAAGTCAGGCCACTGCTGCCCGAGTTCGACCCGGACAACCCGCCAGCAGGAGTTGAAGACAAGGTTCTCAGCGCCTTGCAGAACCTGAAGCCGTTCGCTAACGGCCGCCAACCGGTTTTTCTTATTGGTAAGTATATTTACAGGATAACTGAGGGCTATCTGGATAAAGCAGAGAAAGGCGGAGAGCCTGTTTCCACCCCAGAAATCTGCTGGCTGGCAGGCGATGAATTTCAGCCATTCCTTTCTGGTTTCCAGGTCAGAAATCTGGCGGCCATCGGCTCCGGCCCAGAAATTCTCACCGAGGAACAGGTAACGCTTGCTTTGAAAAAGCTGTCTGAAACGAAACCTGACCGTAAATTAGCTTACGTGGCTTCGGGCTTTGTCTTTAGCCTGGACAAAAATGGAAAGCTAAAAGCAGGCCAGCACCGGGCGGCCCGGGCCATCACCTGGCCGCTGGCCCATAACGTCAGGCCAGCCCAGCAGGCTCTCGGGAAAAATGGCTGCACCGATTGTCACAGTCTGAACTCCAGGATCTTCTTCGGAAAAATTGAAGCCAGCTCCCCGCTCAAAACTTCTCACCGGGATTCCAGGCTCGGGGCTGACCTGATGAAAACCGGTCCTCTTTTCCAGTTCTTGTTCGGTTTTACCTTCCTGGTCAGGCCGGCCTTCAAGCTGGTCCTGGCCGCCTGTGTTTTGGTGATGGGCTTGTTGTTGCTGGCAGTGATCATCAGGATGACCGGCAGGGCTTCGGGTATTTCAGGTGACTCCTCTGGGCCTGAAAGCAGGAGTTAGGCGCATGATATTCGGAATAACCAGCTTTGTCCTGATAGTCGGCTTGAGCTTGAGGCTAACCTTTGGTCGTTACCTGAGTCGCCTGCCCGAAGAAAACAGGAAGTTTACGGTTAAAAATTTTAAAGATTATATAAAATGGGTGGCTGGCTGGAAATTTTCTTTTCTGAAACTGGAGCGCTGGGACCGGTGCCTTGACTATCTTATCGCCTGGGGCCGAAAGAATTACCAGGGCTGGACGGTCTGGGTTTTCTATCCCCTGGCCCTGTGCTATGTTTACCTGGCCCTTAGCGGGATGTTTTTTGCCTGGTTTGTGAAGAGGGGCCTTTATGGTTTTCCGCTCCTTCTTCACGTGGCAGCCGGGGCTCTCTTTGCCATCAGCCTGACCATAGTTTTGTTCATCAAAGCCCGGGTATATCTTCCGGAAAAGCTGGGGCCCCGGGCTGCGGCTCAGGAAAATCAACAGAAAGGCGGCTTCTGGTGCCCGCTTCTTAAAAAAAGTATCGCCAGAATCTACCTGGAAGCCCTGGCCTTCTGGGTGTTTGTGGTAGCCGGCTTCCTGCTGGCTCTCTCCACGCTGGGGTCAATGCTTCCATATTTTAATTACCCCGCCCAGATTTTCTTCTTCCATGTTCACCGCTGGAGCGCCCTGGCCTCGGTGCTGGCGGCCATCCTGGCCTTGGACTCGATTATTGTCGAAGTTCAAGCGGCCAGTGCGGGTGAAAGGGCTGAAAAACCCTCAAGGTAATAAGAACTCAGCGATAAAACGAAGATATAACGAAGAAGATATCAGGCAGCATCAAAATTTTAAGTCGCTGGCGTCTGTGAACACAATATCCTTATTTCCATTAAAATAATCGCGATTATTAAATTCAGAGACCTTGAGGGAGTTTTGAGAGCATCATCTTCTTTCGGTTGAGCTTTTTCCCATCGACTATAAAGGTTCCGTCGCCAACCGCGTGAATCATCCGCTTTTCCTTTCGCCAGGCATCATAGTAAGCCGCCAGGCCTTCAAGGACCACGATATCATGTTTCCTGATGATGTCGATAACCTGGCACTCAATGTTGGCCAGGCATTCTTTTATTAAAGGTGCCTTAACATACCTGGCCTTGACCGGTGTCAGCCTGAATTTTTCAAATTTATTAATATCGGCGCCGGTGCATGTCCCTATTCTCACCACCGTGTCCAGCAGGTCGGAAGTGGGAATGGCGATGACACATTCCTTTGTTTTGCGCAGGGCAGCATAGGAATAGTTCCATGGACCGGTGGTCATGGCCAATCTCGGTGTAAAATCCACTACCATTATCCAGGAGATGGTCATTATATTGCTTTTTTCTCCATCATGGGTGGTAACCAGAACAACCGGGCCGGGTTCAATCAGGGTAAAGGCTTTATTTAACGGGAATTTTCTCATGGGTGTCCCTGCTCCTGTAATTATTATCAATTAAAATGATATTACGCATGGATAAATTATTTCAAATCAAGGAGCGCTTCCCCGGGTTTATTAAAGGGTTTAATTAAATACCGGTGGTCTGTCGTCTGAGCGGTAAATATCTTCAAGCTTCCACCGGTTTGTGTTCTGGAGGCTGCGGGGGCAAAGTAGCCTCGCCTTCATTTCATAAGCCAAGAGTTGGAAGCGGGAAAAACCGGGGAAACAATAGCGAGAAAAATAAGGATATAAAAATATAAATTAGAGAATAAGAATTCAGGTTCAATTATAATTAGAAGTAATAAACGCTGAAAAACCATGATAGAAAAGAAGATATTCAGTTTCAGCCACCAGGCCATGGCGACTTTTT
>JAOAIU010000071.1 GCA_026414545.1 Candidatus Saccharicenans sp. | reverse complement strand
GCTGATCCTTCTGGGCTGCGCCTCGGCCGGCCTGCTGGGCTCCAGGGGTTTTCTCTGGCCTTTGGCTGCCAGCCTGGTAGCCACCTTCGTTTACTGGCAGAGCCTGGCCCTCTTCCGGAGCCTGGGCCTGGCCGGTTTGCTCGGAAATTTCCTGGCTGCCTGGAGTGGGCCGGCTATCTTTCTGCTGCTGGGAACTTATCTCTTGCTTAAAGTCAGGACCTGAGACCGGGGTGATTACATCTTGTATTTGCCCAGGTCTTCCGGTTTCAGACTCTCCAGCCACTGCTTGAGCTTTTCGGAGTTTTCCAGGTTCTCCTCGCTTTTCAGGCTGTGGGCTTTCCTGATGACTTCTTCGTCGACGTAGATCGGGGCATTCAGACGAAGGGCCAGGGCAATGGCATCAGAAGGCCTGGAGTCGATGAGGTAGGGAATATCATTGTGTCGACAGTGGATGATGGCGTAAAAGGTGTTATCGCGCACATCGCTGACCACGATGCGGTCAACCGAGATCTGAAGTTGTTCCAGGAAATTCTTCATCAGGTCATGGGTCATCGGCCGCGGGGTGGGCACCCCTTCCAGGCTGAGAGCAATGGCATTAGCCTCGAAGACGCCTATCCAGATGGGCAGAATCCGGTCAGACAGGGGGTCTTCCAGGACGACAATGGGCATCTTGGAAATCGGGTCCACCACCAGGCCCTTGATTTTCATCAGAATTTCCATTCGGACTCCCTCTTCGTACGAATTTAATATAGATTCCGGGTGGTGAGTTGTCAAGGAAAAGCTGGCCCGGTCGGTCTACATTATTTGCTAACCTGGTCCCCTTAAGAATGTGGTATAATTGAATTGACAACATGCATATAATCAAGACAAGAGGTTGGTGGCTTTCTCTCATCCTGGCCGGAGTCCTGGTGGTATTCAGCGGCTGCAGCAGCAGCCGGCTGGAAAAATCGCTCGGCCCGGAGGAGCAGGAATTTCTGTCGAAGGTCAGGTATACCATTACTTCCGAGGAAAGGAAAATTTTCCTCAAGTTACCTCCAAGCGAGAGGAAAAGTTTCATAGAGGAATTCTGGAAGCGCCGGGACCCGAGGCCAGAAACGGCAGTCAACGAGTTCAAGGAAGAATATTTTCTTCGCCTCGAACAGGCTAACAAGCTATTCGGAGAGGGAGGGAAACAAGGCTGGCTCAGCGACCGGGGTCGGATCTGGATTACCCTCGGGCCGCCGGACCACCGGGAAACTTATCCACGGGGACAGAGTTTTTATGGGTTTCCTGTGGAAATCTGGCACTACGGGTTCTACCAGATTTATTTCATAGACCGGTTCTGGAACGGAAATTACCAGCTGGACCCGGCCAGCGCCCGGCAGATTGCCGAAATCACTCAGGTCCAGGTCGGCTGGAACCAGCCCGGTGGCCGGCTTTTTCAGGGCAGCCGGGCGATGGATTTTGATGTCAAAATGGACAAGACCGGGGAGGGAAAAGCTCTAATCGTCGTCAGTTTGCCCTATAGCCAGATCTGGTTCAGAGCCCGGCAGGATAGACTGGAAACAGTTTTTGAGGTGAGTCTGGAAATTGAAGATTCCGGGGGCAAGAAGGTGGGTGGAGACAGCCGGAAGGTTGAAATTTCCGTAACTCCGCAAGAGTTGAAGGATAGGTTTGACCAGACCTACGACCTGGAGTTCCAGACCGAGGTCAGCGGCCGAAGTCCCTTTACCCTGAAGGTCACAGTGGAGAACAAGACCGAAAACAAGAAATCAGAAAAGAAACTTAAGTTTGATTTTTAAGAAGCCGGTCTTGGGCTTTCAGTCCGGAGTTTTCTTTTTCAGCGCGATTCATTAACCAGCTGTCGCCCCTTGCGGGCGTATTGCTCCGAGGTGGCATAGTCACCCAGCCGGTTGTAAAGGTCGGCCAGGAGGAAGTAGCCGAGCGGCAAATTCTCTTTATCGGGTTTCAGCTCCAGTCCTTTCTTAACCAGGTCCACCGCTTCCTGGAAATTTTCGCCGCGCCTCAGGTAGACCCGGGCGATGTAAAAATAGGTCAGGGGAAAATCCGGGTTGGCCCGAAGAGCCCGCTGCAGGGTTTCCAGTTCTTCCTGCTCCCGGTGCTGCAGGCGGTAGAGCCGGGCCAGGTTAAAAAGGGCTTTGTAGTGGCTGGGAGAGTCGGCAATTTCCTGCTGGTAAAGGTCCATGGCTTCCTGCAGCCGGTTCTGTTTTTCGTAGAGCTGGGCCAGGTTGTAGCGCAGGTTCAGGAGAGTTGGGTTAAGCTCCCGGGCAGCGCGCAGATGTTCCTCGGCGCAGGCCAGGTTATCGCGGTTGAGGCAGATGGCGGCGATGGCGTTATGAGCTGAGGCCGAGCGCGGGTTTTTCTTAAGGCACTCTTCAAAAAAGGGAAGGGCCTTATCGTAATTGCCCCTCAAGGCATAAAGCGTGCCCAGCACGTGATAGAATTGCGGGTCGTCAAATCCCCTTTTTACCTGCTCCTGAATGAACTGTTCGGCCAGCTCCAGTTTATTCAGGGCGGCATAGCAGTTGGCAACGTTTATCACGGCAAAAGAATCGTCAGGCTTAAGTTCCAGGGCACGGGTGAAGGCTTCCACCGCTTCCCGGAACCTCCTGGCCTTGAAATAAACGTTGCCCAGGGCAAAGAATCCGTCGCTGATGGTCGGGTCTTCTTCCAGGATTTTTTTAAGGGCGCTGATGGCCTCGTCAAAATTGCCGGCCATGCCCGTTTCCCTGGCCCGGGAGATTTCGTTGAAGATGTTTATCTTGTCTTTAGGGTCAGCCAGCTTCTTTCCGGCCAGCCTGGATGGGTCAACAAATGAGCCGAGGTAACCCAGGGCAGCCAGCTTTTCCCTGGTTTCTTCATCGACGGAAGTGAAGTCGGGCACAACCGCTTTCTCTCCGGCCCTTTTTTCAAAGTCTTTGGCCAGGCCGGTCAGTTCTTCGTAGACTTTCTTTTCGACGTATACCAGGTTCTTCTGCTCTTCAGGGTCAGCCTTGAGATCGTAGAGCTCGGGGACGGGGGCGATGATCAATTTATAGCGATTGTTCTGGATACTGCGCAGTTCGGACCAGCCATAGTGATACCGCGGGTAGAAGGTTTCGGAATAGGCCAGTTTATCTTCCGCCTTTTTTCTGCCGCTGAAATAGCCGGTCAGACTGTGGCCCTGAACTTGCGGTGGTATGGTCAGTCCGGTCATTTCCAGAACAGTGGGCATGATATCAGCCAGGGTAACCACTCCAGAATATGTCCTGCCCCGGAATTTCTGGAAAGGAGTGATAAAGATCAATGGAACATGGATGGCTTCCTGGTAAACGAAAAAGCCGTGGGTTGTTTCTCCGTGCTCTCCCAGGCTTTCTCCATGGTCGGAGGCCAGCACCAGGAACAGGCTGTCCAGCAGCTTTTCTTTTTCCAGATAACTCCAGAAGCGCCCCAGCTGGCTGTCAGTGTAGGCAATTTCGCCCAGGTAGGGGCGCTCGGCGTACTGCGACTTAAATGGTTCGGGAGGTTCATATGGGGTATGTGGGTCGTAGAGATGAATCCAGACAAAAAACTTCTGCGATTTATTCCTTTCCAGCCAGGCCAGGGCTTCGTCAATCGTTTCTTCGGCCCGGCGCTGGACTTCACCCAGAGAAATCTTTTCAAAGCGCCCGAGGTCGAAACGGTCAAAATAGTAATCAAAGCCCTGGTTCAGGCCCCACTTGGAATCGAGGACATAAGCGGAAACGAAGGCTGCCGTCTGGTAGCCGGCTGACTTGAAGGATTCGGCCATGGTTTCCAGCTGGGGCGGGACGACAAAACCGCCGTTGTCTCTGACCCCGTGGTGAATGGGTAAAGTGCCGGTAAGAATGGTGGTGTGGGAAGGCAGGGTCAGCGGAGTCTGGGCGATGCAGTTCTCGAAGCGGACCCCGGCCGCGGCCATCTTGTTCATGGCCGGAGTTACATCGGGAAGGAAACCGTAGCAGCCCA
>JAOAIU010000054.1 GCA_026414545.1 Candidatus Saccharicenans sp. | reverse complement strand
AGATGTGTATAAGAGACAGGGTTTAGCATTATAACCGGCTCTTTGTGTAGAAAGTTTTCCTTTTCGGCTAATACCAGGGCCCTATCGAAATAATCATAACTTCTCAAAACATCTCTTTTTTCGAAATAATAAGCACCCAACTGATTCAGAGATCTAACCTGCTCATATTTATTATTAATTTGCGTTGATATCATTAATGCTTTTTCATTTAAATAAAATATTTCACTATATTTTTTTTGAGGCCATAATACGAAAGAAAGCTGCCTCAGGCACTTCAGAGCAATCTCATCCATATTCTTGCTTCTTGATAGATTAATTGCAGTTGAAAAGATCTTATCGGCATCGTTAAACTTCTTCGCTTCTCTTTTGGCTTTGCCTTCCTGATAAAGCTTAATAATCTTCAGCGCAGTGCTAGCATAATCCCGAAGACTTTCATCTTGAAGTTCCCCGACCAGGGCCATGACATAGATAAAGGCATTTTCTGCCCGGCTGACCTCTCCCAAGTTCCAGTAATCCAGGGCCATGTTCAGCCAGCAATCAGCCCGGTACTTAGTGTTTTCCTTATAATTCTTTCCTCTAATTTCGTTTTCCAGTATCGCCAGCGAATCCTGGTACCGGCCCTGCTGTCGTAACCAGACTGCTCTATCCAGGCCGGTGTCGGTCAGGGGCTGGTCCTCGGCCAGGACCAGTCCGACCATGGCCAGATAAATTAGAGCAAGAGCAGTGATTACCAGGCATACCCGGTGATACAAAAATCTCAGTCTCCCTTCCATTTACGCTTTTGATTTAATTAATATTTTTAATGAGGCAAGTCAATTATTTTCTGGCAACAATAGTCCCCCTCGTCATATAATAACCTTAAATTTAGCAAAGGAGCTTTACGATGAAAAAGACGAATGCCAGCTTGATTTTTCTCATCCCGTTGCTTGTGTTTTCATCTTTCCTGGCCACAACGCCATCCCCTGCCCAGGAACAGCAGCTCCGGCCAGCCCTCCTGGAACAGCCAATGCCCGATTTCGCCCTGCGCTCATACCAGGGGCCGGAAGTCCGGATTTCCAGCCTGAAAGGCAAGAACGTAATGCTTATCTTCCCGCGGGGTTATGCCGCCCCCGACCGCTGGTGTACCATCTGCAACTACAAGTACGTGGAATTGACAGAGCTGGAAAAAGCCCGGCAGATCCGCAAGAAGTACAATCTTGAGATTATCTTCGTTCTGCCATATCCCCAGGACACGGTCAAACTCTGGCTGGAAAGCCTGCCCGAGCAGATGGCCAAGGTCAAGAACTGGAAATACCCGGAAAATTTCAACCAACTGGACGAAAAGGGCCGGCAATCGGTTGAGCGCTATCGTCGTCTTTTTCCGAAAGACTTTACGGTCAGCAAGGACAATATCCCCGTGCCATTTCCAATACTGGTAGACGCCGACCACCAGGTTTCCTCAGGCCTGGGCCTGTTCGCCACTTCCTGGGGCGGAAGCCAGGTGGAGCAGAACATACCGGCCGTTTACCTGATTGACGAACAGGGGATCTTGCGCTTCAAGTACGTCAGCCAGAATACCGTTGACCGGCCTGAATACGAGTACCTGCTCAAGATCCTGGAGATGATAAGGCAGAAAAAGCTTTGAGGCTGAAGCCCGCTCAATCCGGGCTGGTTCGGGCCGCGTAATTAAATTCCTTGAGCTTTTGAATGATGTCAATAATTATGTCTTCCTTTCCCAGCTTAAGAACATCCTCCGGCTTCACTTCCGGCATGAAGGGCCTTTCCCTCTCCTCAAGCTGAGCATTCTTGTTTTTCCGGCCAGCGGTTTTGAGCACCAGTTTAAGTTCCAGTGAATTCGGCGGCAGGACGATGGTGTAATGGAAGTTGTCGACCTTGCTGTCAGGAAAGTTTATCTGGAGGTGGATTGACCTGTTCTTCCTGCGGTCGTACTTGACCCTGAGGCCCCGGGATTCGAGGGCCTGCTCCAGGGTTTCAAAGGCCGGCTCCACGATAAATTCACAGAACTGGTCAAAATGGTCCCGTGCTTCCTGCTGACATTTTTCTATAATCCTGAGGTCTTCAAAATACCGGTTGAGTTCCTTCATCCACTTTTCTTCAATCATCTTTCCCATCTCCATGGCTTTATTATGATACCTTTTGCCGATTGATTTCAACTTTCCAGGAAAAGTCGGGAAAATCACTCCCGGGGCGGAGCCAGCAGGAAAAGCCTGAGGTCCATGACGTTGGTTCCGGTGGGACCTGTTTTAAGAAGGCTGCCGATTTCCTGGAAAAAGCGGTAAGAATCGTTATCATCAAGATAGGCCTGCGGAGATAGGCCGCTGGCCCTGACTTTTTCCAGGCTTTCCGGACCGACCCAGGCCCCGGCCGCGTCGGTTGGGCCGTCCAGGCCGTCGGAGGCCAGGCTCATCACCAGCCAGTCAATTCCCCGGAAATCTTCTTCATTTTTGATGATCTCAGCCAGGCAGGCCAGGACGAATTCGGTGTTGCGCCCGCCGAGGCCCCGTCCCCTTACCGTGACTGTCAGCTCGCCGCCAGCCAGCAGGCAGAAGGCCCGCTTCTGTTCCCTGGCCTTTCGCCTGAACTCCACGAGTTTTCCCAGGTAATTTCTGGCTGCTTCCCTGGCTTCCCCCCGGTCTTCCGAGGTCAGTATGACCGTTTCCAGGCCAAACTGGCGGGCTGTTTCCTTGGCCGCATAAAGCGCTCTCAGGTTGTCGCCGATAATCACTGGCTTCACCTTTTCCAGCACCCGGTCTCCCCTCTTCACGGTCTCTTCCCGGAGCCCGGCCCGCCCTTCTTCCAGGACCTTCCTGATGCTTTCCGGGCAAGCCTGCCATAGCGAATATTTTTCCAGGATTGAAATGGCTTGCCCGTAGGTGGTGGAATCATGCCAGGTTGGACCAGAGGCGATGCTCTCCAGGTCATTACCGACGACATCGGATACAATCAGGTTGAAGAGGCGAGCCGGCCAGGCAGCCCTGGCCAGACGACCTCCTTTTATCCGGGAAAGATGCTTGCGCACAGTATTCAATTCCCTGATGTCGGCCCCGGCCTTCATCAGTAGCCCTGTGATCTGTCTCTTATCCTCAAGGCTGACCCCTTCTTCCGGCAGGCAGAGATGAGCCGAGCCACCGCCTGAAATCAACACCAGGAGCAGATCTTTTTCGCTGAGGGAAAGAGCCAGTTCATAGGCTTTGCGCCCGGCCTTCAGGCTCCATTCGTCAGGAAGAGGATGGGCCGCCGGAAAATAACTGAATTTTCCTTTTTCCCGGTACTCCCGGCTGCCGGTTACAACCGCCGCCTCCAGCCGATCGCCGACCAGCGGCATCATGGCTTCAGCCAGTAGAAGTCCAGCCTTGCCGATGCTGAGCAGTCCGACTTTTTCAAATTCTTCCAGGTTCAATTTTTGCCCGCCGACGACCAGATACCGGCCCGTGCGAATTACATTTTCAGCCACCAGGCGTTCCGGTCGCACCGCTGCCAGGGCTGCCTGTCCGAGTTTTTTTGCTATTTCTTTCAGGTCCAGCGACGGGAAATCCGGCATAATCTCACCCCTATTCTTTCACTCGGGCTTCCGTTATGGTAATAATAAAATAGGTATCAGAGGATGATAACTGCTCTTAAATCTGACGCGGCCAGAACAAAAACCGAGAGCTGGCCTTCCCTGGTTGTGCTGGCCGCAATTTTCATCTTTATGCTTATTCTATCCGAACCTGCAGCCAGGGCGCAAGACCAACAATCGGTTATCTCCGATGTGGAAAAGCGAATTGAACAGATCAACCGGCAGATTTCAGAACTCAGGTCCCGCCTGAAGGAAGAAGAAAAGAGGGAAAGCTCACTGCTGTCTTCTCTGGAAAAAATCAGGCTGAACAAAAGAGTATTGCAGAACGAAATCGAATCCCTTAACCTGAGGCGGACTGTGGTCAACCGCCAGCTTAATGAGCTGAAACTCAAGGTCGCCGAAACCGAGAAGACCTTGCAGAAAGAAAAAGAAGCGGTTGAAAAGACCCTGGTCACCCTTTACCGCTATGGACGCCTGGACTTCATGCATTTTTTCCTCAAGGCCGGCAACCTAGAGACCTTCCTCCGGGAGAGCAAGAACCTGACCTTTCTGGCCCGACACCAGGGAGAAGCTATCAGCAGCTACCTGAAAACCGTCGACCAGATGAAAGCCCTGGAAAAAGAGCTCCAGGAAAAAATGGCTGAGGCCGAATCTCTGCTCCAGCAGGCGCGGGCCAACCAATCCCGGCTGGCCGAAGAAGAAGCCAGGGACCAGAAGTTGCTGGCAGAAATAAAGAAAAACAAGTCCACCTATCAGCAGATGGTGGCTGAACTGCAGGAGAGCCAGGAGCAATTGCAAAACCTCTTGAAGCGGTTGCAGACCCAGGAAATCTCTCTGCCCTCGCCCTTCATCCCCCTCAATGAAAGAAAGGGAAAGCTCCCCTGGCCGATCAACGGTCGGGTCATCACCAGGTTCGGTAAAGAAAAGCATCCTAAATTCAATACAGTCACGGTCAATAACGGAGTGGAAATCACCCCCTCCAGCCAGGACAGAATCATCAAGGCCGTCCACGGCGGACGGGTAGTCTTCGCCGATTATTTTCAGGGGTACGGTAACCTGATCATCATCGACCATGGCCTGTCCTATTACACCCTTTACGGACACTGCGCCAGCTTCCTGGTCAGGACCGGCGATATGGTCAGGGCCGGACAGGACATTGCCGTGGTCGGAGATTCTGACTCCCTGAAGGGTGAATGCCTTTATTTTGAAATCCGTCACAAGGCCAGGCCGGTAGATCCCTTGCAATGGTTGAGGAGAAGATGATAGAATTTATTGAATTTCAACAGAATATAACAGGTTATTAGAACAGAACTGGAAAACAAGATGAAATTTAACAAGCTTAATGTTTACCTGCTGGTCATCATTCTCCTGCTGACCGCCATGTTGCTGCTGGATAAGCGTTTTCTGCCGGCCAAGAGCCAGCTTCCCCAGTTCAGCCCCAGCAATGCCGACCTGATAAGCACGGTGATGGGCTACATCAAGACAGATTATCTGGAAGAGCCCAATCCCGTCAGGGTCACCGAGGGTGCCTACCGGGGCCTGGTAAATTCGCTGGACCCACTCAGCAGCTATCTGGACAAGGACCTGGCCTCAAGGTACCTGAATCGCAAAACCCCGGTGAGTGACACTGGCCTGGTCATCTTCAAAAAGTATGGCGTCTTTCCTATGGTGGTGGCAATCAGGGAAAACTCCCCGGCAGCTCAGGCCGGCCTAAAGGTGGGGGATAACATCAGCGCCATAAACGACCGGAACACCATGAACCTCAGCCTGCTCGAAACCAGCCTGCTGCTGGAAGCCGAGCCGGGCGCTAACGGACAACAGCCGGTAAAGCTCCGGGTTCTCCGCGGCAGCGAAACCATGGAGATCGAAGTCAACCGGGATTTCATTTCCAGAGATAACCTCAAGTTCAGTGCCGGGCCCTCGGGACTGGTGGTGCTGCGCCCGACCTCAATCTACCAGGGTCTGTCGGTTGAGGTCAGCAAGACCATCAAGGCCAGGCTGAAAACCAGGCCAACTCCAAAAGCGGCCGTGCTCGACCTGCGCGATTGCTGGGGAGGGGATTACGAAGAGGCCCGGAAACTGATTAACTTATTTATAAAGGTGGAGGAAGCGGCCAACCTTATAAGCCGTGGCCAGAAACAGGTTCTCTCCTGCCCCGACTCGCCGGCTTTCCCCGAGCTCAGGCTTTTTATCTGGGTCAACCAGGCTACCAGCGGCCCGGCCGAACTGGTGGCTGGAGTCCTCAAGGACCTGGACCGGGCCCGGACCATAGGCCTGGAAACGCCGGGGTTGGCCGGACTTCAGGAATCGTTCCCGCTCTCAGACGGTAGCCTGGTGGTTTTAACCACAGCCGTTTTTTCCCTGAAATCCGGAGCGAAACTCTGGGATAACAGCCTGCCTCTGGACGTTAAGCTTTCATATTCTGAATCAATGGATAAACTCTACCAGGATAAAACCCTGGCTCTTCTTTCCGCCAAAAATTGATGCGTCCGGCAAAAAGAACCAAGCGCAAAGAGAGCGGCGAGCCAAAGCCTCACCTGGCATCGCTGGCCGCCATCCTGATTTTCCTGGCCCTATTTTCCGCAGGCTGGCTTGACCATCTCAACTTCAAGCAACAGAAAGTCTACTACCTGCCCTGGCCGGCTTCCGCCCCGCCTAACCAGGCAACTGACTCCCAGTCTAAAGCTCTTTTTTCCCTGCCCGAATTCCTGCGCCAGCAGCTTGTGCAGTTTGGCCTCTCTCCGGAAACGATTACCGAAGAAAAGACCGATGAGGGGCTGGCCTATGTTTCCGCCAGAACCACTGCCCGCGACTACCGGCGATTAAAAAACGACCTCTTGTCAGCCTTAAAAAAGAAAAGAATAAAGACGGTAGTGAAAGAGGAAAAGACCGGCGGCGGAGAGCTGGTGGCCACCTTTGAACTGCGGCAGAACTCCAGGACCAGGGGCTGGCTGGTCCTCCGCTATCCCCTGCCTGTGCAGGCTAGAAAGCCGGCCGGAATCGAGTCCGCTCCAGCTGCTGTCAGCAGCCAGAAATCTGCGGACCGGGTGGTGGCAGTAGTCATCGATGATCTGGGGGAAGATCTGGGCTTTCTCAGGGAACTGATTGGCCTGAATGTCCCCCTGACCGTGGCCATACTTCCGGACTCGGGTCTGGCCCGGGAAAGCGCCGAGCTGGCCGAGAAAAACGGCCTGGAAGTGATCATCCATCTTCCTCTTGAGGCCTTCAACAATCACGTCTCTACGGGTGGAGCCGAGGGCCTGATTACTACCTCCATGAGCCCGCAGGATGTCCGCTCCATCCTAGAAAGGGACCTTAGCCTTTTGCCCCGGGCCCGCGGCCTCAACAACCACATGGGCTCAAAAGCCACCTCCAGCGAAGCCCTGATGGAAATCATCATCTCCTTCCTCCGGGAAAAGAACCTCTATTTCCTGGACAGCAAGACCAGTCCCAGGTCGGTAGCTTATGAACTGGCCCTGAAGAAAAAAGTCCCGGCCGCAGTCAGGCAGGTCTTTCTCGATGCCGATGAAGACCGGAGCCGCATCAAAGACAGGCTGATGGAGTTGTTCCACCTGGCCAGGAAAAATGGTCAGGCCATAGGCATAGGGCATCCTTTCCCGGAGACACTGGAGGCCCTAAAGGCCTATCTGCCGCGAGCGGCCGAATTCGGAGTCCAGCTGGCTCCGGTTTCCGTTCTGGTCAAGAACTGAAAGTTACACCGGAACCGGTCCTGAACCGCCATCGGCTTTTCTCCATACTTTCCCCGTCTCTTTTCTGCTATACTAATAAGGAATCCTCAGGGAGGACAAAAATGAAAAGAATGCTTGTTCCGGCCTTAATGCTCAGTCTTATTGTTTCAGGCCTTTTTTTACCGGCCTGCAAGAAAATGACGCCCGAGCAACTGAAGAACTCGATGGAAATCATAGATGTCGAAACCAAATGGGTCAGCAAAGAGTACCGGGCCTGGCCACCCAAGCTGGTGCTGGTGCCTGTAATTTCTTTCCGGGTAAAAAACATAAGCGACAAGCCGCTGACCTACGTGAATTTTAACGCCATCTTCAAGTTCAAAGATGAGACCAAGAACCTGGGAGATAATTTCCTGGCAGCCATTCGCAAGAAGCCGGTTATGCCGGGCGAGGTCAGCCCGGTCATCACCCTGAAGAGCAATTACGGGGTGGAGGGCAAGACGCTCGATTCCTTCAAGAACAATCCCTACTGGAAACCGGTGGTGGTCAAGTTGTTCGCCCGCTCCTTCGGTTCAGAGTTCGTCCTGCTGGGAGAATGGGAAGTCTCCAAGACCATCGATTTCAAGGAAGACCAGGTGGTAACGCCGGTCGTCGAGAAGAAAGAAGAAGTGAAGAAATAGACCTTTCTTCAACCTTAAAGGGACAATAGACAAGGAAAGGATAGACCAGATGGAGACGATTTTACCAAGACAAGTTTTTCTAACTCGGGGCCAAGGCCAGCATGCTCAGAAACTGGTAAGCTTCGAGCTGGCCCTGCGGGAGGCTGGCATCTCGCCCTTCAACCTGGTCCGGGTCTCCAGTATCTTCCCGCCTCAATGCCAGTTGATCAGCCGGGCTGAGGGCCTGAAAAAGCTGAAACCCGGGCAGGTGGTTTTCCTGGTGATGAGCGAAAACGCCACCGACGAAGCCCATCGCTTGATTTCCGCATCCATCGGACTGGCCATTCCGCAGGATAAAGAACAATACGGCTACCTGGCCGAGCATGAAGGGTTTGGCGAAAGCGAGAAGGAAGCTGGAGCTCAGGCTGAGGAACTAGCCGCCGAGATGCTGGCCACCAAGCTGGGGGAGGCCTACTCCCGCCATAATTTCAGGCGCGGGCGCGAGAACTATTACCGCATCAACGATCATCTGACGGTCAGGACCAGGAGTATCTCCCAGGTGGCAGCCGGAGCTAAAGGGCTCTGGACCACAGCCGTGGCCGCCGCTGTTTTTGTGACCTGATTTTCCGGCCCGAATGGGCCTCCTGGCCAGGGATTCTCGCCTTAAAGGTTTAGGGGATTGGGCTTCAGTATTTTTATGTAGCTCTCTTCTTTCAGTTTCTTAACGTATTCGTTTATTTTCTGCTCTCTCTTCTGGGCGTAAAGTTTTTGTTCGATTTCAGACCGGGCCTGGTCAAAGGTCTTCTGGTAGCTGTCTTTCTTTTCTTCCAGTTTCACCAGATACCAGCCGTTTCTGGCCTGTATCCAGGAAGAAATCTCGCCCGGCCTGAGCTTTTCCACGCCCTGCTCGATAGCTTTCTCCAGCTCTCCTTTCTTGAAAAATCCCAGGTCGCCGCCGTTTTCTTTCGGTCCTTCAGAATATTCGGCCACCAGGTCTTCAAAGGTTGAGCCGCTCTTCAGTTTTTCGGAAATAGCGTTTCTCTTCTCTTCCAGCAAATAGTCAGGATTGGCCGCAGACGACAGGTAGATAGCCTTGATCCTGTACTCGGGAGGCACAATAAATTCTTCAGGTTTCTTCTTGTAATATGAAACTATCTCCGAGTCGTCCAGGACAATGTTCCGGTCCACCTCAACGTAAATCACTGCCTGGCGCATCAGGTTTTCTTCGAGCTCCTTAACCCAGACGTTGTAATCTATTCCCTGGGCATTCATGGCCCGGATCAGCTCTTCATCCGAGGACAGGTGGTTGTCCTGTTTAATTTTCTCGATGGTGGCCTTAAGCTGCTCTTTCACGTTCAAGTTCTGTTCTCTGGCTTTCTGGATTAACAGCAGGTCGGTAATCATCATGTCCAGAAGCGAATCCTT
This sequence comes from Candidatus Saccharicenans sp., assembly GCA_026414545.1. Lineage (GTDB taxonomy): Bacteria > Acidobacteriota > Aminicenantia > Aminicenantales > Saccharicenantaceae > Saccharicenans. The sequence continues at coordinate 86,252 of JAOAIU010000054.1, read as the reverse complement.
AAGCTTTTCGTATTCCTTGAAATATTCCTCTCCGCTCAACTGGGACCGGAGCATCTGGACGGTGGTGTTGAACTGCTCCCGGTACTCGGACAGGGTGATGACATCGCCATTGACTATGGCCACTATTTCTTCGACCACGTCTCCGGGGAGCCAGAGGGCGATGGCCACCACGGCCAGCCCCAGCATTAATATTTTTTTGGCAGTCATATCAATTCCCTTCATAATACTTAAAGGGCAGGTTCTGTGGAAAAACCTCCCAGTGATAAGTAGCTTTCAATTCTTCCACTTCCCGGCCCACTATATCTTTAACTTTCTTTTCCAGCAAAAGGTTTCGGATCCGGGGTGTGGCCTCATCCAGACCCAGCAGGCTGGGCGAGTATTTCTTGTCCAGACGGAAAATATGGTAGCCGTAGGCCGACTGAAAGACGGTAGACAGTCGACCTTCCCCCAGGGAAAAGATGACCTTTTCCATGTCGGACGGAAGCTCTCCGGGCTTAAAAACGCCCATTAATCCGCCCTTGTAAGCATCAGGGGCCCGGGAGAACTCCCTGGCTGCCTGTCTGAACTCTTCCTCCCCGGCATTCTGCAATTTTTCTCTCAGCTTGATAGCCTGTTCGCTGGAGGCAACCAGGATCTGGCTGACCCTGACCCGCTCCGGGACCAGGAAATCCTTCTTGTTGGCCTCGTAATATTGTTTTATCTCGTCCTCGGTTACCACCACTTCTTTTATCTTTTCGTGCTTGTACTTTTCCACCAGCAGGCTTTCTTCCAGGCTTCTGTCGGCTGCCAGCTTTTCGGCCAGGCCTTCCTCGGCCGGGTAATCACGGGTCATCCGCCTGAGGAAAGCTTCCTTCTCCCCGGCAGTCAGCTCCAGACCCAGCTTCAGGGCTGAGTAGAGCATCAGCTTGTCTTCGATAAACTGGTCAAAAAGCTGGCTCAGGGCTTCCTCCGGCAGTTCCTGACGCTCCGGGTTAAGAATCCTGAGGTAGTTTTCAAAATCAGCCAGGGTATAGCTTTTTTCCTCGACCCGGAAGACGACCTTATTTCCCCGGGCCTCTGACCTTTTTGCCAGTCTTTTTTCCTGGAAATAGTGGTAACCGAAATACAGGACGGCTCCCACCAGGACCAGCAACAGGATGGCTAGAATAGCTTTCTTCATAAAAATCTCAATAATCTCAATTGATTATAGTATAGCCCGAGAGCTCCTTCAAGATAATCCGGGCCTGGACCAGAAACTCCCGGTCGGAACCGGCCTGGAGGTTGAAGGTCATCAATCCGAGGGGAGAAACGTTTCCCCGGTAGCGCTTGAGAAGTCCCTGCACCGCTTCCCAGCGAAAATGTACTTCGGGCGGAAATTTAGCCAGCAACCTCTGTCCGTTCCGGTCTAGGGCCTTTAGTTTAAGCTTTCCGGCATAATACTTGATCTGGGCGTAGAGAAAAAGGTTCTCCACCCCTGGCGGCAGGGGGCCGAAGCGGTCCTGTATCTCTTCCCTTATTTTCAGGGCTTCCTCCGGGTTCTCCAGGGCAGACAGCCTCTTGTAAAGGTTCAGCCGGAGGTTAACCTGCGGCAGGTAATCTTCCGGGATCCTAAAGTCAACCTTCAGATTTATCTCGCATCGGGCTTCTTCCACTCGTTCTCCCTTCTGCTCCCGGACCGCACGGTCCAGAAGCTGCAGGAAGTACTCGTAGCCCACGGCTTCAATAAAGCCATGCTGCCTGTGCCCGAGGATGTTGCCAGCTCCCCTGATTTCCAGGTCCCGGGCGGCCAGCCGGAAACCTGAGCCGAGCTCGCTGAATTCTTTCAGGGCCTTTAGCCTCTCCCTGGCTTCCGGGCTCAGCTCGAACAGCGGCGGCACCAGGAAATAGGCATAGGCCTGCCGGGAAGATCTCCCCACCCGCCCCCGGAGCTGGTAGAGCTGGGCCAGCCCGTACAGGTCAGCCCGGTCAACGATCAGGGTGTTGACCAGGGGGATATCGATTCCGTTCTCGATGATGGTGGTTGAGACCAGGACGTTGTACTTCTGGTTTATAAAATCGAGCATCCTCTTTTCCAGTTCCGCTCCTTTCATCCGGCCGTGGACAGTCACCACCCGGGCCTGGGGAACCAGCTTGCGGAGGAGGTCGGCCACCCGGTCTATATCTTCGATGCGGTTGTGAATGTAATAAACCTGGCCCTGGCGTTCGAGCTCCTGCTTTACGGCCGAGGCTACCAGGCCAGAATTGAAAGGAGCCACCACCGTGTGCACCGCTAGGCGGTCCCGGGGCGGCGTTTCTATCAGGCTGATATCCCTGAGGCCGCTCAGGGCCAGGTTGAGGGTTCGCGGTATGGGAGTGGCGGTCAGGGTCAAAACATCGATACTGGCTTTGAGCTGCTTGATTCTTTCTTTATGGGTAACCCCGAACCTCTGTTCCTCGTCGATTATCAACAGCCCCAGGTCATGAAAGCCGACGTCCGGGGAAAGCAACCGGTGCGTGCCGATGATGATGTCCACAAAACCCTTTTTCAGATCTTCAATTATTTTTTGCTGCTCTTTGCGCGATTGCAGCCTGGTCAGGGCTTCCACCCGAACCGGGAAGAGCAGCATCCGCTGGCGGAAGGTATTCAGGTGCTGAACGGCCAGCACGGTGGTTGGGCAGAGAACGGCCACCTGTTTTCCGTCCATCACCGCCTTGAAGGCAGCCCTCATGGCCACCTCGGTCTTTCCATAGCCAACATCCCCGCATAGCAACCTGTCCATGGGGCGTGGAGATTCCATGTCCCGTTTGACCTCTTCGATGGCCCGGAGCTGGTCCTCGGTTTCTTCGTACATAAACATTTTCTCGAATTCCCTCTCCCACTGGCCCCCCGGGCTGTAGGCCAGGCCTTCCACCGTCTTTCTCCGGGCATAGAGCTCGAGGAGCTCCTGGGCAATTTCCTCCACGGCCTTCTTAACCCGGGCCTTGGTCCTGGACCAGGTCTGAGTTCCGAGCTTATCCAGCTGGGGCGCAACCCCGGGGGCGCTGGAGAACTTTTGGACCAGGTTGAGGTCCTCCACCGGCACCAGCAACCGGTCGTCATCACGGTAGATGATTTCTATGAAATCATGGGAGCGACCGTCAAAGTCCAGCTTTTTCAGGCCATTAAATCGGCCGACACCGTACTCGGTATGAACCACGTAGTCCCCCTGGTTCAGGTCCTGGAACTGGGAGAAGAATAATTTACGGGGCACCCGGCTGATGATGACTTTTTCCTCAGTAAAAATATCCCGCTCGGCAAAAAAGAAAACTTTTTGCTGGGGGAAGCAGAAGCCGCGCTCCAGCTGGCCCTCAACCAGATTAACCTCCTCGCCCTGAGGTCTTTGCCGGGGGTCCGTGAGAAGCCTGGCCGGAATATCTTCTTCCCGCAATACTGCGGCCAAACGTTCCCGTTTTCCCGGGTTCGATAGGAAAAGGTAACAGAGGTCGCGTTCCTCCTGTCGCTTTTTCAGATATTGGAGAAAGAAGGGGATCTTGTTGTCAAAGCGAGGAACCGGCTGGAAGCCAAAATGAAGCCGGTCGCCAGTCTCTTCCTCGCCCAGCTGGCCAAGGTTCAGGGCACGTGTCCGGATCGATTCCAGGATCTCCGGCGGAAAAATCTCTTCTGGTGGCAGGTAAAAAGCTGACTGGCTGACCTGCTCTTCATAAGATTTTTGCCATTCGGTCAGCCGTTCCTCCCAATCTTTTTCCACCAGGTCGCGCTCCTCAAAAATAAACAGGGGGTCGGTCAGAAGCCCGGTAACCGGGGCAAAATGCTCCCTGACCAGGAGGGCCGAATAGGCAAAGGACGGGAAGGCCTCGCCCTCCCGTAAGAGTTCTATCTTTTTTTCCAGGTCTCGACTGCGGGGAGCCCGCATCCTGGCTTGCCGACAGAATTTTTCGACGAACTCGTTACCTCCGGGAAATTCGCGAAGCGATGGTATGACAGTCGTTTCAATCCGGTTAATCGACCTCTGGGTGGAGGCATCAAACTCCCGGATGGAAGCTATCTTACTGCCGGCAAATTCCAGCCGCACCGGGTAATCCGACCAGACCGAGTATACATCCACGATGCCGCCGCGGTAGGCATACTCGCCGGCAGAAGCCACCAGGTCTTCATGAGCGTAACCAAACTCCTTCAACCTCTCCAGGAGCCAATCCCGGTCGAGCTCATCGCCAGCAGCAATCCTGATAAACGATTTAATAAGGTCTTCGCTCGCTGGCACCGGCTTCAGCAACCCTGGCAGGTTGGTAAAGATGAGCGGTTTATGGCCATGAAGCAGGCTATAAAAAGTCTTCATCCGGGAAGCTACCGCCTCCAGGGGAACAGCCACCTCCAGATAGGGCTCGGGACTAAGAGCCGGCAGAACCTGGACCTCTTTTTTTATAGACAGCAGCCGGAGAAAATTTTCGGTTCCCCGTTTGTTATCGCCAAGAGAACTGTTAGCCGGCCCGATGACCAGGATTGGCCGGTCTATTTCCCTGGCCAGAAGAGCATAAAAATAAGGACGGGCTTCGGCCATTATGCCGGATATAAAAAGACAGTCCTCCCCCTTTTTCAACCTGGCTACCAGGGCCCTAAACTCCGGCAGCCCTGCCAGAAACTCCAGACTCACATGATTATTTTAGACGAGAGAGGGGCAGAGGTCTATCCTCCGCCCCAATTTATTTGGTTGAGCAAGCCATAGACCCGACCGACTGGTTGCTCAGATCCGCCACCAGTAGGAGAACTTCATGAACATGCCATAGTTGGTCCGGCCATAATGTCCGAATTCATCCCGGAGATAATTGGAGTCGGCTCCCAGGTAAAAAAGAGTACCCGGCCTCAGCACCCAGCTAACGAGGACACTGCCAAAAAATTTCTTATAATAATCGTTGTAATCAACGATGGTCCGGACCGACAGGGTCTTGGAAATCTGGAAGGTCGTTTTCTGCCTGATAACCAGGTAATCCCAGAGTTTTTGGCCACCCCACTCTTGCCAGTAAGTCTGCCAGTTGACGTCCAGCCCGAGCTGCAGCCTTTTTTCCGGCTTGAGAGTCAGGAATAGGCCATAGATGTTGCTATACCCAAGAAAGGGGTCTTCCGGGTCGTAGTTGATGCTGTTTCCAGTCTGGAAGTAAAAATTCAGCGGCAGCCAGCTCAAAAAGGTGGTCTGGCCTTCCAGGTAAAGAGTCGTCTTGTTGAAATCTATCTCGGCGTAGCGCTCCATGGACCTGGTCAGGAAAATGAAGATGCGGTTGAACTCGGTCAGACGGAACTGGAGGCGGGCCCTGAACCATTTATCCTGAACAATGTCTCCCCGGTAAGAATCGCGCTGGGCAACCTGCAGGTTCAGGTCGACCTGGTTGAGGTATTTTCTGTCAGTGAACAGGTTGAAAAAGGTAAAAAGGCCGGTCAGGCGATAATCCACCCGGTTGACGAAGCCAGAAGAGGCCTCAAAATCGGGATGCATCGCCTGAAAAAAACCGCCAACGCCCCAGTGAAGCTTTTTCTTGAGCCTGGTGTAATAGTAGAATTCGCTGTAAAGGGCTGGAGCCAGAGCGGTGTTGCGCCCTTCATTCCTGGTATCCGAAGCCAGGGCCTGGAAGGAAAAGAAGAACCGGTCCTTGAAGCGCCACATGCCGTCGATCCCGGCCACACGGTTCCAGAAACCACCCGTTATTTCTTTATCAGCCAGGGTAAAACCCACGTATGACTGGTCAAAGACATCAGCCTTTACCCGGAAGATGTTGAACAGGGCGTTGCGGTCCACCGTCTCTTCGCCGCCGCCGTCATGAACATCCCACAGGCTCTCGGTCGGCTTCTGGTCAAAGGCAGTAAGCAGCCCGTAGCTGAACCGGCCGGTTTTCCCGGTGACCCGGGCCCCGACCAGGGGGTCGATAATCCGGCGGGTGTAAACCATCTCAATTGCCGGAAAACGGAAGATTTCCATGCCTTCCAGAAAGAAGGGCCTTTTTTCCTGGTAGTAAAGCGCATAACGGAGGTTGAGGTCAATCTGGGGGACGTCAGCTTCCACCTGACTGAAGTCCGGGTTAGCCGTCAGGTCGAGTGTCAGGTTGGAATTGGCTCCGTATTTAAGGTTCACCCCGGGCTGGACATCTATCTTCTGGCCTTCGGTCTTGGCCGAGGTGACCACCGGCATTATTTCCAGGTTCTTACCCTTTTCCAGGTTGCCGGTCAGGACGAAGGGCCGGCCCTGGCTGAGCAGTCCTGGAATGGCGCGGGAATAGCGCGGCCAGATAATTATCTCTCCCGTGCGGGGCAGGTTGCGCCCCAGGACAAGATTCCAGGTCTTGGGGTCTTCGTCGGGAAAGCGGATGCTCTTGAAGGGAATGGCCGCTTCCACCACGTAACCCTGAGCATCCATCTTTCCGTCCGAAAGGAAAAAGGTGTCCCAGGAATCATCCATGTTGTCGTTACCGCCCTCTTCCATCCGCATGAAGTCGGCCTGAACCCCGATGGGATTGAGGACAAAGGTGAAAGCTCGCCGTTTCTCGCCGAAGGTGTCGAGGAAAATGATCACCCAGTCGTCCTCCATGCAGTTATCCCGGCTGGTCACCGAGCACCGGATTTTCTTCGGCTGGGAGTCAAAACAGCGGAAAGCCAGGTAGAGGTTCTTCTGGTCGTAGCCAACATAGGCTACCGTTTTTTCGCTTGGCTGACCGTTTTCCTTCGGAGAAAGCTGGACAAAATCTTCTATCTTCAGAGCTTCCCGCTCATAGACTTCATCCAGAACGCCGTCAATCTTCGGCGGGTGCGACAGCCGGGGAATGGTCAGTTTTTGATCCTGATCCTGACCGGCTGTCCGGGCCAGAAACAGGCCCGGGAAGATTACCAGCAGAGCAACCAGTAAAGCCGAAAAGGTTAAAATACATCTTTTCATTATCTCGCAATCCGAAAAGGATAAATTAAATTCTCAGAAATTCACAATTATAAACGGATTCTCCGGTTAAAAAGTTCATCATTATAGCAAATTTTGAATTAAAAGATATTCCGGGCAGAAGAAAGGTCAGGCCTGCCAGCCCGGCCCATGGTTGGGCAACTCATTAAATTTTTTCCTGGGAAAGCATCATCGAGAACTTTTCCCCTCCCCGAGCATCCCCGGAACTAAACTTTGAGCTCCAGCCGGTCGCCAACCAAGAATGCGGCCTCAATCAACGATTAAGGATGGGCAATTTCAGGACTGGCCTGGATTTGACCGCGTATCGCTTCTCCTTCAATAAGCCCCGGCCCTGCACTTCATTCGCGGCCATTAGAAATCCAGTCGATTGATTCGTCCCAGGCTTACCAGCCAGTCATCGGAAAATTAGCCCCGGCCAAAGACTCCGGGACAAGACCATTGAATTCTTCCAGTTGCTTCGTTACCGGCCGGGTTCATTCCTTAACGCGGCCCACCTCAAACAGAGGCTCGCCCTTATTGCAGGGCGGGGTGCCTATGATGTAGAGCAGTATGCCGGTAAAAGGCGCCCTCATCTCGGCCACAACTTTCCCGTGATAATCGGTGATGACCCCGACTACCTGGCCACTCCTGACATAATCACCCATACCGGAGCGGGGGTGGAAGAGACCATCAAAGTCCGAATAGATAACCTGGTACTTATCGATCCAGACCGGGTCCGTCTGGAACTCCGGCTCTCCTGGCAGCATCCGGAAATATCTCATGACCTTCAGAACTCCGGCCACGTTGGCCACGATGGCTTCTTCATCCACCCGTCCCAGGTATCCGGATTCGGTGGTGATGGCCGGCTTTTTCCTGACTATGGCCGTGTTTCCGAGATACTTCGAATTTTTCAGGTCCTGGGCTCTGGTATCGTCGATGATAATATGCTTGAGACCAAAGGCCAGGGCCATTTCCCGGGTAAGGGCATCTAACTTCTGGTCCCCGCTCAGCATCCAGTAGGTATATGGAATCAGGGCTTCATTTCCATCCCCGCAGTGCATATCGATTAGGGCCTCGACCCGGTCCACGATTTCAGAGGTTAGAACGGCCGCTATCCTCTGACTCTGGGTGCCGCCGGGGTCGCCGGGAAAAACCCGGTTGAGATTTTTCCAATCATAGGGGTTGTAATATATGGTACGCCGCTGAAAGGCTGGCAGGTTGGCGATGTGAACCAGGACCAGCGTTCCAGCCAGCTCTTCTGGCTTGACCAATTCTTTGACCCGGTAAAGGGCCAGGATGGGGGGATACTCGTAGGGGTGAACTCCGGCCACGGCCGCCAGCACCCGGCCCGGTTTTCGGCCGTTGATGATGGTAATCGGAATTCTGGTGGCCGGGTCCGGGCCGGCCGCCACTTCCAGGAAACCGCTGACGGTCTGGCCCGGCTCACAGGCCAGCTGTCCTATCTTGAATACTTTATTCTGCCCCGCCTGAGCTTCGCCGTCTGAGGCAAAAACCAGGACCAGCAGCAACCCGCCGAGCAAAAAGAAAACGGCATCTTTATATTTTTTTCTCATCTTCCCTCCTTAAGGGCCCGGAACTCGCCCCGGGGACATTGGCCGCCGGTGCGGAGAAAAGACGGCCGACTCCTTGTTCACCATTTCATATTATTTTAGGCAAAGACAGCTGCAATAATCCAGGCCTTTTTGCCTGGTTTCCGGCCGCAGCGACATATGAACAAGTCTTCATATATTTTCAGCTTTTGCCGGCCAGCTTTCTATCAACCTTATTCTTCCAGCGCTTTTTCAATCCTGACCTGTTGTCCCCCGGCCAGCCGGCATAGAAATACCTCCCGGGCCCGGCCGCTTCTCGACTCTCTTATTCTTTTCTGCCAGAGGATTTCCGTAACTTCGATCCTGCTTCCGCCCACCCAGACCGCTGCCGGCTTCTCTTCTCCCCGGTAGCCGGCATACCATTCCACCCGATCAAAATCCATGTTACCAGCCTCGGCTGCCTTAATTATAAATCCTGGCCGCCTGAAAAGCATCCTCCGGTGCCACTCGGGCCATTAAGCTGCCAAATCATTCCCCTCTGCTTTTAACGGTTTGAATCGGCTGGCCTTAAACAATATAATGGCTGTCTGGATGGAGGTGTCGATGAAAATTAAAAGGTGGTTGCTGGCTAGCCTGTTTTTATGCATATTTTTATTCAGCCTGACTCCCCCACCGCTCGGGGCCCAGTCCGGCCAGGTCCGGCTGACGGTTTTTTATCCGTCGGTGGGTACCATCCGAAATCTCCAGGCTCTCAGAGAGAACGGATTCATCAATCTTCCCGGCCTGAAGGTGACCGGCGTCTACCACGTCCGGGAAGCCACCAATTACGATGACGCCCGGAAATACGCCGCAGACAACGGCCTGGACTGGTTCACCTTCAAGGTCTTTACGGCCGAAATCGGCCCGGATAACATCTTCAAGAGCAATGGCCTGACGGCCGAGCTTAGCGAAATTTTCAAGCAGTCTGACGGAATCATATTCTTTGGCGGCCCGGATATACCGCCAGCCGTCTGGGGCGACCGGACCAGCCTTCTGACCGAAATTACCGACCCCTACCGGCACTACTTCGAGCTCTCGGCCATCTTCCACCTGCTGGGCGGCTGGCAGGACCCTAATTTCAGGGCTTTTATGGAAGACAACCCTGACCTTCCGATCCTGGGCATCTGTCTGGGAGCCCAGAGCCTGAATGTCGGGACGGGCGGAACGCTCATCCAGGATATCTGGTCCGAGGTCTACGGGAAAAACTATGTTGAGGACATCATCGCTCTCGGCCCCGACCGCTGGCATAACAATCCCTATATCAAGCTGCACCCGGACCTCAGGCTCAGCGGCTACAGCTTCCACTGGATAAAGCTCCTGCCGGACGGCTTCTTCGTTAACCGTCTCGGTTTCTCCGACCGGGACCGCCCCCGCATCCTTAGCTCCCATCACCAGGCCCTTAAGAAGCTCGGCCGGGGTTTTAAGGTCATTGCCACTTCTCCCGACGGAAAAATCGCCGAAGCCATCCACCATACCAGGTACCCTAACGTCGTCGGGCTGCAGTTTCACCCGGAACATTACCGTCTCTGGGACCAAAATCTCCAGGTCAAATTCGCTCCGGAGGATAAGCCGACCAGCTACTGGCAAATCCTCAGCACCAACCCGCCCAGTGTAGATTTCCACCGCAAGATCTGGCAATGGTTGACCGAAGCCATGAAGCAAAACAGAGTGAAGATGGAGTCAAAGGCCAGATGAAAAAACCGACAGGCGGGAGGTCATGCTTCTATGCCTTTTTTCCCGATGGCCATGTTGGCCGCCAGCCAGGATAGGTTTTGCTGTCAGAAAACTAATTTTTTTCTTGAGATTTTGGAGTCCAATTGGTATTCTGAATTTTACTCCCGAAAGGAGGTTCAGATGCGTTTTTATCTAACAAGCTTGTTCCTAATCTTATCATTTGCCGTTTTGACGATGCTGGTTTCCTGTTCCAGGCCTTCCGGTCAGGTTCAGGGAACCCTGTTCAAGGACGACCTGGATTTCTTAAAAAAGCATACTTCTGTTGTCACCCTGACAGCAGAAGATGGACGGGCCATGGTGGCCGTAAACCCCGATATTCAGGGCCGGGTAATGACCAGCACTGCAGCCGGACCGGATGGACTGAGCTTCGGCTGGATTAACCGTGAGCTGATAACCTCCGGAGAAAACAATCCCCACATCAACACTTTCGGAGGCGAAGACCGTTTCTGGCTCGGACCCGAGGGCGGCCAGTATTCTCTGTTCTTCAAAAAAGGATCGCCTTTTGACCTGGAACACTGGTTCACCCCGCCCCCGATCAACGAGGGGGCCTTCGAGCTGGTCAGCCAAGACCAGCGCCAGGTAGTTCTGAAGAAAGACATGAACCTGGTCAACTATTCGGAATTCGAATTCAAGATAAAAGTCGACCGGATAATCAGGCTGCTGTCGCGTCCAGAACTGGAAAACCTGGGAATACCGCTCCAGGGTCAACTCAGCTGGGTAGCCTTCCAGTCGGATAACCGCATCACCAACGTCGGCCAGCTCCCCTGGAAAAAAGAAACCGGCCTGGTTTCCATCTGGATCCTGGGCATGTTCAACCCTTCGCCAGACACCACCATCGTGATTCCATACAAGACCGGGCCAGAAGCAGAACTCGGGCCAGTGGTCAACGATGCCTACTTCGGCAAGGTGCCTGCCGACCGCCTGAAAATCAGTGACGGCGTCATCTATTTCAAGGGTGATGGGCAGTACCGCAGCAAGATTGGCATCTCGCCGTTGCGGGTGCTCCCCTTCTGCGGCAGCTACGACGCGGCCAACCGCGTTCTGACCATTGTCCACCTGACCTTGCCCGATAACCCGGCCGAGCACAGCTACGTTAATTCCATGTGGGAAATTCAGAAGAACCCCTACGCCGGCGACGTGGTCAATAGTTATAACGACGGTCCGGTCGCCCCGGGGGCCAAGCCCCTCGGTCCCTTTTACGAACTGGAGACTTCCTCCCCCGGAGCCATGCTCAATCCCGGGGAATCGCTGCGGCACGTGCACACCACCATCCACCTTCAGGGCGAAGAGAAAGACCTGGACCCGATCGCCAGGAAGATTTTTGGGGTGGGCCTGGCTGAAATCAAGAATGCTTTCAGCCAGAAATAAAACCGACGGAGCCGCAAGCGTCCTGGTTAGCCGCTTGCTTCGGGCCAGCGCCTAAAATCCCGGTGGTTAAGATTCTTTGATAAGACACCGGGAACGAAAGTGGCCCAAAAAAAGCCAGGCTGAAATGATTGGCTACGGCCATTAAAACCCTAACAGCCGGCAGATAGACCCGGCCAACGGGGCTTCTGATTGACGACCACAAGTCGTATCGCTTAGAATAGGCTCTAAGCTTCACCCCGGTGTCGGTCAGGAAACATCATGAAAATAGATCTGGTTGGATTGAACGGAAGTCTTTTTCTCCTTATCTTTTATGTCAACCATTTCAGCGGTCTGTAATTTTTATCAACCCTGTTTACCTGTCCTTCCCCCTCTAACCATCAGTTTTGGAAGAAAGGAGCAAGTCGATGAAAATCATCGTTCTGGGAGCTGGTTTGGTCGGCCGGGCCATGGCTCTGGACCTGGCCTCAGAAAAAGGTTTTATGGTTTCGGCGGTCGACCGGGATGAAGCCAGGCTGAAAGACCTGGCCCAGCGAGGCCTCAAGACCATTCAGGCTGACCTGAGCCAGACCGAGGTTTTAAGAGAAATGATCAGTGGACAGGACCTGGTGCTCAACGCCCTGCCGGGCTGGCTTGGTTTTAAGACTTTAAGAGCCTGCCTTGAAGCCGGGAAAGACGTGGTCGACATAGCTTTTTTCCCGGAAGATCCCTTTGAACTGGATTCGCTGGCCCTGGAAAAAGGAGCCAGAGCTGTGGTTGATGCCGGGGTGGCACCGGGGCTGAGCAACCTGCTGAGTGCTCACGGCCTGAGCCGCCTGGACAAAGGGCTGGAACTCAGCATTTATGTCGGCGGCCTGCCCGCAGTCCGGGAGTGGCCCTTTGAATACAAGGCGGTTTTCTCGCCGCTGGATGTAATCGAAGAATACATAAGACCGGCCAGGCTAAAAGAAGGCGGCCGGGTGGTGGTCAGGCCCGCTCTCTCCGACCCGGAATTCATTAAGTTTGAGGAAGTGGGTACCCTGGAAGCCTTCAACACCGACGGGCTGCGCACCCTGCTCCAGACTCTGGAAATTCCGGACATGAAAGAAAAAACCCTGCGCTATCCCGGCCACCGGGAAAAGATGCTGGTGCTGCGGGAAGCGGGATTTTTCGATTCTCGGCCGGTGGAAATCGGCGGGGCCCGGGTCAGGCCAGTTGATTTCACCGCCAGCATTCTTTTTTCCGGCCTGCAACTCCAGCCAGGCGAGGAGGACCTGACGTTGCTTAAAGTGGTGGTTTCTGGAGAGAAAAACGGTCGTCCGCTCCGCCTGACCTTCGAGCTGCTTGACCGTTTCGACCGAGCCAGCGGAATTCACAGCATGGCCAGGACCACCGGTTACACGGCCACCATGCTGGCCAGGGCCCTGGCTCTCGGCCTGGTCAAAAGAAAAGGCATCATAGCTCCGGAAATGCTCGGATCTGAGCCAGAAGTATTCTCCTTCATCCGCAACGGTCTGGAAAAGAGAGGAATCATAATCAAGGAGAAAACCGAGGCCGGGTGAGCCGACAGGTCATGGGTGGAGACCGATTGAAAGCAGCGCCAGGTCGGCCGGAACTGTTTACTGCGTCTCCTGAGACGCCCGGTTAAAAAGCAGCAGCCCGATAATCTGGCCCGCGGGTAGATTAATTAGCCAGGCAATTAGCCAGGAATTAAGGGTTTTAAGTTTTTTATTGCTCTCCATCAGCAACCTGGAGAAGCCAGGTACAACCCATAGCCCTACAGACCTATGCCCATCAGCCGGCCGGAAGCGGGCAGGGAGCTGTTCCGCCCTCCAGAGGCAGTTACTTCTTCAACTTTCTGGTATCAACCCAGTTTTCCAGAAACTTGCTCTCGCCGGTTGTCGGCTTTTCCTGTTCGGTCAGCAACGACTCGATGATGGCCTTCAGGTGAGCATAGGGAAGGGTACCGATGATCATCCGGTTGTTGATGATGATAGTCGGAGTGGAGCGGATGCCGTAGGGGAAGCGTTCTGAAGTCTTCTCGTATTCCTTGCCGGTTTCGATAATCTGCCGGACCAGGGCCCGGGTCTTCTCATCGGTCAGGGCCGCTTCCACGCCATACTTTCTAGCCAGCTGCAACCGCCACTCGGGATTCTTAGCCTTCTCAAAATTCCTGAAGATTTCATCATGGATCTGCAAAAACTTGGACGGGTCATAGGCAGCGATATAGGAAAGATCACAGGCACCGGGATGCTTATCCTTGTCCACCACATCGTTGCACTTAGCGTCCAGCGGGAAGAACTGGAAGGCGATGTTGATCTTGCCGGCATATTCTTTCTTGATTCTTTCCAGTTGCTTAAACAGAAACAGGCAGTCGGGACAGAGAAAATCTGCGTACTCGATGATGCGGATGGGCGCATCCTCAAATTTCTCGGTGGCCTTGGCCGTCCAGTAGGGTGAAATCAAACTGGGATTTTTTACCGTTTCCAGGCTGTAAAATTCCTTGACTATCTTCGTGGCTACACCTCCCAGCTGGGCGTCTTTTTTGGCTTGATAAAAAAGATGAAAGCCGTAGGCGCCCATCAGAGTTATGACCCCGATGACCACCAGCGGTCGGATGGAACCGAGGACCATGTCCCGGAAAAACCCGTAAAGACCAGGATACTCGTTCCTGACCCCGTACTTCCAGAACAGGAAAAAGTTAAGAAGCGAAAAAACGTAAAAGCCAGAACAGAGCAGGCACAGGCTCTTCAGGAAGAAAACCGAATAGGTAAAAAGCGATATGACTCCCAGGGCATTGAGCAGGGCCAGCAACTTGTTGACCCGCTCCAGTCGAACCGAGGGCAGAACCGCCCCCACCATCACCAGTATTCCCAGGACCAGCCCCCAGTAACCCAGCGGGATTCCCTGGAAATGAGCGATGGAAGAATAGGCTGAGCTGTCGCAGTTGAAGAAAGCGCTGATATCGCAGAAGGCCCCGGTAAAGATGGTCTCAGGAAAATTGGCCTGGAAAAAATGGTCGATGGTCAGGAAGGAAAAAACGGCCATGCCCAGGCCGGCCAAAAAACTCCAGAACCTAAGCCAGTAGCTTTTCAGGGTCAGGCTTCTGTCCATCTTACACCTCTCTCCAGCAATTTTACTCATCCGGACAGTGCCTGGAGGGGCAGGTGCCGGCTACGACGGCAGAAGAGACGCCTCATTCCAGCCCATGTCTCCATGACGTCTTTCCGTTCGCGCCTGGAAGCGCGGTTCAGACAGCATCCGGATTTTCTAATAATCCTATATTTTTATCTTTGTCTAAGGCATTTTAATCGCCCGGCTGGCCGCTGTCAATTTCAGCCCTGGCCGCCGGGCCGGCCGGCAAAAATCTCCTCGGCTTCGGCCGTATACTTTCCGTCCGGGCCGTAGAGAATCAGGGGCCTGATGGTTCGGCAACTTCCGGCCGAAAAGGCGCATTCGGCCAGAAAGAAATTGGCCGGCTCATTTTCACGGGGATGAACCAGCCGGCTGGTTTTGAGCTTCAGACCCTGCTTTCCCAGCTCTCGCTCAAACTCCGCCCTCCGGTTATCGGGAAAGATAAAGTAGGCCCGGCCGGTTTCTTTGAGCCAGTCTCTGGTGAAAGACAGCAGCTCTTCCAGGCTGCACAGCATCTCGTGCTTGGCAATGTTCTTTTCTTCTGACGGACTTAAAAAACCGCTGTTGCGGCGGATGTAGGGAGGATTGGAAAAAATGACGTCAAACTTGCGGTAAGGGTGGTACTCTCGGAAGTCCTTGTGCAGAACGGTAATCCTCCCCTCCAGGTTATTGAGCAGAACGTTGCGACGGGCCAGCTCCACCAGGGCCGGTTGAACTTCCAGGGCCAGGATATGCTTGAAAGGCTTCAAGCTAAGCAGCAGAGAAATGATACCGCAACCGGTACCCACCTCCAGCAGCTCATCTCCCTCGCTGGTGGTGATGAAATCAGCCAGAAGCGGGGCGTCCAGAGAAAAGCGAAAGCCGTTCTTCCGTTGCAGGACCAGAATCCGTCCGTGGTAAAAAGTATCTAAACTTTCATCCGGTCTTATTCCAGGGTCAAGCTCAATCATCATCTTCCATACCGGTAAACACCAGAATTTTATCGTCTACCACCCGAACCAGGCCGCCGGTTATGCTCACCCTCTCCTCCCGGCCGAGGACCGTCCGGTAGACCAGTTCGCCCCGGCCCAGGCAGGCGTTCAGCGGACGGTGACCGGGCCAGATGCCCAGATAGCCGTCCAGGCCGGGAACCTGAACCTCCAGGACTTCGGCCTCGACCAGCAGCCGGGACGGTGAGACCACCCTGAGCTGCAGCCTTGAATCCTTATCTGAACTCATAGCTTCTTGAGCTCCTCGGCCTTCTGAACCACCTCGTCTATGGTTCCGACCATGTAGAAAGCCTGCTCCGGCTTGTCATCGTGCCGGCCCTCGCAGATTTCCTTGAAGCCGCGGACCGTTTCCTCCACCGGAACGTATTTACCGGGCCGGCCGGTGAACTGTTCAGCCACGTGGAAGGGCTGGGACAGGAATCTCTGGATTTTTCGGGCCCGGGCCACGATTAACTTGTCTTCGTCCGAAAGTTCCTCAATACCCAGGATAGCGATGATATCCTGAAGTTCT
This sequence comes from Candidatus Saccharicenans sp., assembly GCA_026414545.1. GTDB lineage: Bacteria > Acidobacteriota > Aminicenantia > Aminicenantales > Saccharicenantaceae > Saccharicenans. The sequence goes on along the minus strand of JAOAIU010000054.1, from coordinate 70,075 downwards.
TTATAGCGCTGCAGGATTTCCTTGACCCGCTTGGCCACCTGGTAGTGCTCCTCACCTACAATTCGCGGGTCCAGAATCCGGGAATATGAAGACAGCGGGTCGACCGCCGGGTAGATGCCCATCTCGGTCAAAGCCCGGCTGAGGTTAGTGGTAGCGTCCAGGTGGGAGAAGGTGGTGGCCGGCGCCGGGTCGGTGAAATCGTCGGCCGGGACGTAAATGGCCTGGACTGAGGTTATCGACCCTTTCTTGGTCGAGGTGATCCGCTCCTCCAGCTCGCCCAGCTCGGTAGCCAGGTTGGGCTGGTAGCCGACGGCCGATGGCATCCGGCCCAGGAGGGCTGACACCTCGGAGCCGGCCTGAACAAAGCGGAAAATGTTATCGATAAAAAGTAAAATGTCCTGGCCCATTTCATCGCGGAAGTACTCAGCCACCGACAGGGCGGTCAGCCCCACCCGCAGCCGGGCTCCGGGCGGTTCAGTCATCTGGCCGTAAATCAGGGCCGTCTTGTTGAGAACGCCCGAGTCCTTCATCTCCAGCCACAGGTCGTTGCCCTCCCTGGTTCTCTCACCGACGCCAGCAAAGACTGAATAGCCGCCATGTTTCTTGGCCACATTATGTATAAGTTCCATGATGATAACAGTCTTGCCCACCCCGGCTCCGCCAAACAGACCAATTTTCCCGCCCTTGAGAAACGGCTGAATAAGGTCAATGACCTTGATGCCGGTCTCGAACATCTCCATTCTGGTACTCTGTTGGTCGAGCGGCGGTGGCTGGCGGTGAATGGGATATTTCCGGGTAGCCTCGATTGGCCCCAGGTGGTCGACTGGCTCTCCAATGACGTTCATCAACCGGCCCAGGGTACCCTCGCCCACCGGAACTTCGATGGGCTTGCCCAGGCTGATGGCCTTCATTCCGCGAGCCAGGCCGTCGGTCGGGTGCATGGAAACGCAACGGACCTTGAAATCGCCGATGTGCTGCTCCACTTCCAGCATGATATCCACCGGCACCGGGACGTCAAAACCCTCGCTGGTAACCCGAATGGCGGTATAGATGGGCGGCAGGTCTTTCTCCGGAAAGGCGACGTCCACAACCGGCCCTATGACCTGGACCACTTTGCCTATTTTTTCCTGTCCTTTAACTTCTCTGTCTGGATTTGCCTTGACCATAGACTCAGACTCCTTGCTGTTTTAGGGCTTCCACTGCCGTTTGAATCTCCAGCAGTTCCCTGGTTATCGAAGCCTGACGGATCTTGTTGAGCAACAAAACCAGGTCGGAAATCAATTCCTCGGCGTTCTTAGTGGCGTTTTCCATAGCCATCATCCTCGAGGCCTGTTCCGCTGCCTGCGATTCCAGGAGGTAATGTTCCAGCTGATACCTGAGATAAAACCTGAGCAGGTAATCGATCAGCCGACCGGCCTCCGGTTCCCAGTCCGGCTGGAGATGCTCGGCTGAAATTTCAGTTCCTTCAGCGGCCAGCGGCAGCAGCCGGCTGGCGGTGATTCTGGGAGCGATAATGGACCTAAATTCGTTGTAAATCACGTAGATGGCGTCAATTTGCTTCAAAAAGAACCGGTGTTCAAGGTGCCGGCTCAGCTCCCGGCTAATTTCCCCAACTCTTTTATCCACGCCCTCGGCATAGGACCTGATGACAGGATACTTGAGCCGCTTGAAATGGGCGGTGGCCTTCCGCCCGATGGGCATAACCTCCAGAGTCGCTACATCCTTTTTCTGTTCCAGAAAGGTCATGGCCGCGGCCAGCAGGTTGGAATTGAAAGCGCCGCATAATCCTTTGTCGGAGGTTATTACCATGACCTCGATTCTTTTTTCCGGCCTGACCTCCAGGAAAGGATGCGGCCGCTGGCCGGAAACCCGGCTCAGGTAAAGAGCCAGCTCGGGAAAGGCATGCCAGAACGGCCGGCGTTCGACCACCTGCCGGTGAGCCTTTTTGAACCTGGCCGTGGCCACGGTTTTCATGGCCTGAGTGACCTGCTGGCTGTTGCGGACACTCTGTATCCGGCGTCTCAAATCAATCAGCGTGGGCAACCTGAGCTTCCTCCTTGAAAATCTGATTGAACTCTTTGATGGCCTGGCTGATGCTGCCGTCTAGCTCCAGGTCTATCTGCTTTCTTGAAGCGATGGCCTGAAGCAACGAGGGGTATTTGCTTTCGAAAAATTTATAGAGCTCTTTCTCGTACCTTTTTATAACTTCCACCGGAAACTCGTCCAGAAAGCCGCGGTTCCCGGCGTAGATGATGAGTATCTGTTTTTCCACCGGCAGCGGGTGGTAAGGCTCCTGCTTGAGAACTTCGGTCAACCTCAGGCCGCGTTCCAGCTGGGCCTGGCTGGCCTTGTCCAGCTCGGTGCCGAACTGGGCAAAGGTCAAAAGCTCGCGGTACTGGGCCAGGTCCAACCTTAGCTTTCCGGCCACCTGTTTCATGGCCTTGATCTGGGCGCTGCCGCCAACCCGCGAAACCGAAATACCGACGTTGATGGCCGGACGGATGCCGGCATTGAACAGGGCTGGCTCCAGGTAGATCTGACCGTCGGTGATGGAAATGACGTTGGTGGGAATGTAGCCAGAAACATCGCCGGCCTGAGTTTCTATTATCGGCAGAGCCGTCAGCGAACCGCCGCCCAGCTCGTCGTTTAACTTAGCTGCCCGCTCCAGAAGCCGGGAATGCAGGTAGAAAACGTCTCCCGGGTAAGCTTCCCTTCCCGGGGGCCTTCTGAGCAACAACGAAATTTCTCGGTAGGCCGCGGCGTGCTTGGACAGGTCGTCGTAGATTACCAGTGCGTGCTGGCCGTTGTCCCGAAAATACTCACCCATGGCACAGCCGCTATAAGGAGCCAGGTATTGCAGGGCCGAAGGGTCAGAGGCCGAGGCCACCACCACGATGGAATATTCCATGGCCCCGTAATCTTCCAGTGTCTTAATAATCTGGGCTATGGTCGATTTCTTCTGGCCTATGGCCACGTAAACGCAGACCACGCCGGTGTTTTTCTGATTGAGGATGGTGTCTATGACGATGGTGGTCTTTCCGGTCTGCCGGTCCCCGATAATCAACTCGCGCTGCCCCCGGCCGATGGGAATCATGGCGTCGATGGCCTTGATGCCGGTCTGCAGCGGTTCGCGCACCGGCAGTCGGTCGACCACTCCCGGAGCCAGCCTTTCCACGAACATGTACTGATCCGTCTTGACCGGCCCTTTGTCGTCAAGGGGATGGCCCAGGGGGTCAACCACCCGGCCGATGAGAGCCCGGCCGGCCGGGACCCTCAGGATCTCCCGGGTCCTTTTAACGATGTCGCCCTCTTTGACCCGGTCGGTTTCTCCCAGCAGCATCACCCCGACCGAGTCCTCTTCCAGGTTGAGGGCTACTCCATAGATGTCGCGGGGAAAAACCAGCAGTTCGTTGTACATGACATTTTCCAGGCCATAAACCCGGGCGATTCCGTCCCCGACCGAGATGACCGTGCCGGTTTCGCGCACGTCCACCTGGCCGCCAAAGTCCCTGATCTGCTGTTCGATGATCCTGGTAATTTCGTCGGCTTTGATCTGCATCTCGTTACCTCTGGCTGACTATTTCCTTCAACTTCAGCAGGCCGCCCCTGACCGAAACATCATAAAAGACGTTCCCCTTTTTCAAGACCAGCCCGCCGATGATGTCAGGATTAAGCCGGAAGTGAAGGCGGACTGGCTTTTTCCATTTTTCTTCCAGTGTTTTCTGGAGCTCGCTTTTTTCTTCTTCAGTCAGGTCCACCGCCGAATCTATCTCAAAGACTTCTATTCCTTTTTCTTCAGCCCAGACCCCGGGCAACTCATCCAGGATTTCCGGAAGCAGGGCCATTTTTGCCCTCTCAGCCAGCATTCTTACCAGGCGGACTACTCTGGGGTCAAAATCCCCTGCTTTAAGCAGTTCTTCAACCATCAGCTTTTTCTGGTGAACTGGCAGAAAAGCCGAGGTCAGGGCGTAGGCCAGAACAGGGTTAGTCTTAATCAACTCGGCCAGCACCCTGAGCTGGTCCAGGCAGGTCTTAAACTCCGGCTCATGGTCCACGGCCCGGGCCAGTCCCCTGGCATACCTTCTAACTATTAACCGATGGTTCATTGGTTGACCTCAACCTGTCGATGGCTCTATGGATCAGCTTCCGGTGCAGCTCGGGAGTCAGCTTTTCCTGAATTCTTTTTTCAGCCCGGGAGACACTCAGGTCTATAGCATAGGTTTTAAGTTCCCTGATGCTCAACCGAACCAGGCCCTCGATTTCTTCCCTGGCCAGTTTTCTAAGCCTCTCGGCTTCTTTTTCTGCTTCCTGGCGGATGGCTTCTCTTTCCCTCTCGGCCTCTTTCTCGGCCTGGTCTTTTAGAGCCTGGATTTCACTGGCCAGGTTTTCCAGGCGGCCCCTGGCTTCTTCCAGCTTCTTCAGGGATTCCTCTTTCATAGCCTCAGCCTGGCTCAACCGGGCCGCCACCTGCTCCACCCTACCTTTCAGGTACTCATTTAGCGGCCTGCGCAACAGGTAAGCCAGTCCTCCGAATAGAACCACAAAGTTCAGAACCTGTCCGAGAAAGACAGCCAGGTCAAAATGGCCGGAGGTCTCTTCGGCCAGTCCCGGGCTAACCAACACCAGGACCAGGAAGATTAGGTTCAATTTCTCGGATTTTGGCCGGAACCCTATCAATGAAGTATCTTCTCCTCGAGCTGCCTGGCCAGGCCTTCAACTTCCCGGCCGAGCTCGTCCTTGAGTTTCTCCGTCTGCTGGCTGAGTTCTTCTCTGGCTGCGGCTACCTGTTGCTTAACCGCGGCCTGGATATCAGCCATCAGCCGCGCCTTCTCATTCAAGGCTTCAGAAATGATTTTTTCTCGGATTAACTGGGATTCCTGCCGGGCTTCTTTCAGCCCGGATTCGACCTGCTGCAGGTGGCTTTCGTATTCCCTCATCGCCTGGCGATAGGCCCTTTCATTTTCCTCCAGAATTCTCCTGCGCTTCTCCCTCATATTAAGGTAGGGCCTGAAGAATACCCGGCTTAAAACGATGACCAGAATCCAGACCAGCACAAAGACTGCTATGAACGTCAGGTCGACCTGCAACACGGTTCTAACCTTTCAGGCTACAAGAATAAAAAAATAACACTAAAGGGGTCAAAAAGCAACCTGACGGGGAGGTCGACTAAGCTTTTCGGGACCTGGAGGGCCGGAGCAATCGCCTGGCTTCGCCCACTAGGAAAAGGGAGCCGGCCACCAGCACCGGTACTTGCCCCCCTGACAGGGTTAGAGCCAGGCCGAGAGCCGAGGGAACATTTTCCTCCAGGAAATACTTGCCCCGGTATTCGGGCAATCGGGCAGCTATATCCGCAGGCCCGGCCGCTCTTTCCAGCGACGGGCGAGTCAGGACAATCCGGGTAGCCAGGGGAAACAACCAGCGGGCTATTTTTTCAATTTCCTTGTCCTTCATGACTCCAAAGACCAGGATGGCCGGACGGTTAAAGGCCCTTTTCCAGAACCTGTTGACCACCATGGCCCCGGCCTCGTTGTGACAGCCGTCAAGGACCACGGGAGGACAGGAACCGATAATCTCCAGCCTCCCGGGCCAGGAAGTGCTTTCCACTCCTTCAATAACCTTTTTTTTGTTCAGCTTCCAGCCACTTGCCCGCATTACTTCTGAAACGGTAATGGCCACGGCCGCATTTTCGCCCTGATGACGCCCGGGGAGTGAGGGCCTGAACTTATAGGTATCTGACTCCGTCTGGTAGAGGAAGACCTCCCCCGTAGCCTCTTCTTCCACGGTTAATTTTCGCCTTCTGCCGAATACCTGAACCAGGGGAGACCCAGCTTTCTTACATTTTTTCCTGATGACCCGGAGAGCTTCTGGAGTTCTTACTCCACACACACAGGGCACCCTTTCCTTAATTATCCCGGCCTTTTCAAAAGCTATTTTCCCCAGGGTAGAGCCCAGGTATTGCTGGTGGTCATAGGAAATGGTGGTTATAACCGAAACTTCTGGCCTGACCACGTTGGTGGCATCGAACCGACCGCCCATACCCACTTCCAGGATGGCCAGGTCAACCTTCTTCTGGCTGAAGTAAAGAAAAGCGGCGGTGGTCAGGATTTCAAAGTAGGTCAGAGCTCCGGCCACCCGGCCGGCCGCTTTCAACCTTTTTTCTCTTTTTGCTATCTCGGCCAGCAATTTCTTGAGCTCTTTTTCCCCGACCAGATTACCGCCCACCTGGATTCTCTCTCTCACTTCAACCAGGTGGGGAGAAGTGTATAGACCGGTCCGGAACCCATGCAGGCGGAAAATTCTCTCCAGCATGGCGCAGACCGAGCCCTTGCCGTTGGTCCCGGCCACGTGGATAACTGGATAATTCTGGTGGGGATTTCCGAACTCTTCCAGCACAGCCTGGATGTTCTCCAGCCCCAGGCGGATGCCAAAAAGCTGGGCCTGTTCGAGATAGGGATAGGAAGAAATTGAGCTCATGTACTTTTCAGGACTGTGGCCTGTTCAGGAAAAGACGCAGGGCCCTGATCAGGTAATTGCGCAGGTGTTTTCTTTCCACCACATCGTCCACCATTCCATGGGCCAGCAGGAATTCTGCCCTCTGGAATCCCTTGGGCAACTTCTCCTTGATGGTCTGTTCGATGACCCTGGGTCCGGCAAAGCCAATCAGGGCGTTGGGTTCGGCAATGTTGATATCGCCCAGCATGGCGAAGCTGGCAGTGGTGCCCCCGGTGGTGGGGTCGGCCAGGACTGAGATGTAAGGAAGTTTGGCTTCAGACAGCCGGGCCAAAGCCGCAGCCGTTTTGATCATCTGCATCAAGGACATCATCCCTTCCTGCATCCTGGCCCCGCCCGAACAGGAAACAATAATCAGGGGCAATTTTTCTTCCACGGCCCGTTCGGCGGCCCTGGCCACTTTTTCGCCGACCACAGACCCCATGCTGCCGCCCATGAAGGCAAACTCCATGGCCTGGATTATGACCGGTATACCGCCCAGGGTGCCCCGGGCGGTGACTATGGCTTCCGGCAGCCCGGTTTTTTTCTGGCTATCCTTCAGCCTGACCTCATATTTTTGCTGGTCCTGGAAGCCAAGGAAATCGACCGGGTAGATATCCTGGTCCAGGAGCTCAAACTGGCCTTCGTCAAATAGCTGTTGCAGACGTTCTATGGCTCCCAACCGGAAATGGTAATTGCACTGGGGACAGACCTTCAGGTTATCTATTATGTCCTGTTTGTACAGGATCTTCTGGCAGTTGTTGCACCTGGTCCACAAGCCTTCATTCATTACCAAGCCTCCTTGATTTAAGGGAATGTGTTAACTCCAGCCTTCCTTCGGACGTCCTACTTGCCCTTCGGCTCAATCAGCGACAGAACCGAATCGGGGTCTGGCAGGACGTCTTCAATTTCTTCCTCGGCGCTCAGAAGCCGGCTGACTATTTCCAGCAGAACATCGGGGTTGATGGGCTTTTCCAGGTATTCCGCCGCCCCCAGGTTGGCCACGGCCTCGTGCTTGTACTGGGGACCTTTGTACAAGCCAGTCAGGATTATGACCGGCACGGTTCCCTGGGACTCCTGGACTATCTTCCTGGTCAGGTCAAAGCCATGGAGTTTCGGCAGGATGGCCTCCAGGATGACCAGGTCCGGCTTCTCTTCCTTGAACAGGTCATAGGCCTGCGCTCCATCGGTGGCCTGGATGACCTGGACTTTTATGTTCTTAAGTATCCTGGACAGGCTTTCCAGGGAAGAGGGCTCGTAGTCGACAATCAGGATCTTTTTCTCGGTCATTTCAATCAAGCCAATTTTAGTTTAAGGGAAAAGGCCTTGTCAACCAGAGAGGGACCCGGCCCGGTTTAATGCTCTGTACTTTACAGGCATACGGCTTTTAGCATATAAACACTCTGTTGTGTTTTTTCCCCGGCTGACAAGGAGAAGACATTGAAATGAAGAAGATTCCTCTGCACACCAAGATCTTTATCGGGCTATTCCTGGGGGTGGTACTCGGCCTGGTTCTAGGCCCCCGGGCCCGGGGCATCGAGTTTGTGGGTACCATTTTCATCCGCCTGATCACCATGGTGGTGGTTCCCCTGGTTTTCTTTTCCCTGGCCCTGGGAACGGCCAGCCTGGGCGACATTAAGAAGCTGGGACGGGTGGGCCTCAAGACCTTCATCTATTTCACCCTGACCACGGCCATCGCCATCATAATCGGGCTTCTGGCTGCCAATCTTCTGAAGCCAGGAACAGGCCTGAATGAACAGGTCAAACAGGAACTCCTGAAAAATTACCAGCAGGCGGCTCAGAGCAAAGTCTCGACGGCTCAGGAAAAGCCGTCCCTGGTCTCGGTCCTGGTAAATATTGTCCCCACTAACCCCATTAAAGCCATGGCCGAGGGAGAAATGCTTCAGGTCATTTTTCTGGCCCTGATCTTCGGATTGTGCCTGAGCCTGATAACGCCGGAGAAGTCAAAACCAATACTCCAGTTCTTCGACGGAATCAATGAAACCGTCCTCCAGGTGGTTAACCTGGTGATGAAGTTTGCCCCCTACGGGGTCCTAGCCCTGCTGGCTTCGATCATAGGGCAGTTTGGCCTGGGCATCCTGGTAACTTTGTTAAAGTACGCCCTCGTAACCATCCTCGGTCTGACCTTCCACGCCCTGGTTATTGATGGATTGCTGGTAAGATTTTTGGGCAGCATGAAACCGGGGAGGTTTTTTAAGGGGACATCCGATGCCATGCTCATAGCCTTTTCCACTTCCAGTTCCAACGCCACCATCCCGGTGGCCCTGGAGTGCCTGGATGAATTGAAGGTGAAGAAAGAGTATTCCAGTTTCGTGGTCCCGCTGGGGGCCACCATCAATATGGACGGAACCGCGCTCTACCAGGGGGTGGCTGCGGTCTTTATCGCCCAGATTTACGGCATTCCCCTGAGCCTGTCGGCCCAAGCAACGATAGTCTTGATGGCCATCCTGGCCTCTGTCGGCACGGCCGGTGTACCCGGGGCCGGCATGATCATGCTGGCCATGGTCTTAAAACAGGTAGGCATCCCTCTCGAGGGAGTGGCTTTAATTCTCGGAGTAGACAGGTTGCTGGACATGTGCCGGACGACGGTTAACATGATAGGCAACATGGCCGCCTCAGTCGTCATTCATCGCTCGGAAGAAAAGAGACCGGCCGGTCAGGCTTGACGTAAGCCCGGCCCAACGAAATAAATATCTCTGAAGGGAATTTAACTTGGGCAGAAAGACCAGGCGCCAGCTTCTTGGCCAGCATTTTCTCCACGAAAAACGAATCCTGCAAAAAATAATTGAAGCCATAGACCCGGGCAGTGAAGACCTGGTGGTGGAAGTAGGCCCGGGCCAGGGAGCTCTGACCTTTCCCCTGGCGGCCAAGGCTGGCCGGGTCCTGGCCATAGAGAAGGATTACTCGCTCGTTGAAATGCTGGAGAAGAATAGACCCGGCAACCTGGAGATCATCGCCGGGGACATTCTCAAGGTGGACCTCAGGAACATCATTACCAACCGCCTCCGCCCGGGTGAAAAGGTTAAGCTGGCCGGCAACCTTCCCTACCACATCTCCAGCCAGATCCTGTTTGTCCTGGTCGAAGTGAAAGACCTGGTCCAGCGGGCCGTTTTCCTGTTTCAGAAAGAAGTGGCCCAGAGGATTACGGCCGCGCCGGGAAGCAAGAAATATGCGCCGTTGTCCATCCTGCTTCAGAACTACTTCGATTGTCGGCTGCTTTTTCGGGTCGGCCCCGGTGCCTTCAGCCCGCCACCCAGGGTCGATTCGGCCTGCGTCCTGTTCCAGACAAGAAACCAGCAACTCTTTTTTGCCGCAGGCCAGGAAAAAGAGCTGCTGGCTTTTCTCAAGGAAGCCTTCTGTCAGCGGAGAAAAACCCTGAGCCGCAACCTGGAGGGCGCCGGTTACCGGAAAGAAGAAATAAGCCAGGCTTTGCGAAGCCTGTCGCTCGGGGAAAAAATAAGGGCCGAAGACCTGAAACCGGAAACGCTGGTAGCTCTGTTCCAGAGGCTCAGCCAGAGCGGTGACAAAATTCGCCCGGACGATGAAAACCCTCCGGTCCCTGTGCTATAATCAGAAAAAATGGCCAGAGCAAAGAAGGAAAAGAAAGAAGAGAAAAAAGAAGGCCGGAAGAACAAAATCCTGGCTGAAGTTATCTCAGTAATTCTTATCTTTTTGGCCGCTTTTTCTCTTCTCAGCATTTTTACCTATAACCCGGCCGACCCCACCTGGGCCAGCATCTCTCCTCCCGGGCACCGGGTCCAGAATTTCGGGGGGCGGCTCGGTGCCGGATTAGCTGAAAGCCTGCTGCAAGTCTTCGGCCTCCTGGCCCTGCTTCTGCCGTTGGCCCTTGGTTACCTCGGAATAAGGAGCCTGTTCCCGGGACAGTCCGGCCGGCTTTTCAGACGGAGCCTGACTGGCCTGTTCTACCTTCTGGTGCTGTCACCGCTTCTGGTTCTGGTCCTGGAGAGAGCTCCCTGGAAGGGTAAAGACTTTCCGGCCGGAGGTCTGCTGGGTGAATTGATCAGCAATTTTTTAATCCGCTATCTTAACCACACCGGGTCCTTTATTCTCCTCCTGTGCCTCCTCGCTCTGCTCCTGATTTTCACCACCCACTGGAGCCTGGCCAGAACCGTCGACTTATTCGCCAGGCTCTTCAGGAACACTACCGGCCAGGTCATCATCAGGATAACGCAATACCGGCAGGAGCGAAAACAGGAAAAAATAAAGAAGAAGCTGGCCGAGAAACAGGCCCAGGAAAAGATAGCTGCCTCGCGCCCGGTCAGCACCGAAAAAGAAACCCGGCCACAAAGAATTGAGCGGGAATCGGGCCCCACTGAGGAGAAAAAACCGCCCAAGGCGGCAGAAAAACCCTCGGCCGCCAGGAAAAAGGAAGAAGCGGCCGGAGAAAAAATGCTTCTGCCCGACCTCAGGAAATCGGGTGATTACCGTTTTCCGCCGTTCAGCCTGCTCGACCCGGGAAAACCCACGGAAAAAATTGACCGCGACGAGTTGTTCGAAAAAAAGCGGAGGATAGAAGAGAAGCTGCTGGAATTCAAGGTTTCCGGCGAGGTCCGCGAGTACCACCCGGGACCGGTGATCACCACCTACGAATTCTTTCCGGATGCCGGCATCAAGGTCAGCCAGGTGGCCAGCCTGAGTGAAGAACTATCTCTGGCCCTGGAAGCCGAAGCCGTGCGTATCCAGCGCATCCCGGGAAAATCCTCGCTGGGCATCGAAATCCCGAACAATAAGCGAGAAATCATAAAGCTCAGGGACATCATCCAGTCAGAAAAATTCCAGAATTCAGCTTCCAAGCTCACCTTCGCCCTGGGCAAGACGGTCCATGGCGATGTTTACATAACCGACCTGGCCATCATGCCCCATCTGCTGATCGCCGGAGCCACCGGCACTGGAAAAAGCGTGGCCCTCAACGCCCTGATTGCCAGCATCCTCTACAAGGCCACCCCCGACGAGGTCAAGCTCATTTTGATCGACCCCAAGCGCCTGGAATTTACCCTTTACGACGGTATCCCCCACCTCCTGGCCCCCGTTGTTAACGACTCCAAGAAGGCCGGCATCATCCTCATGGACGCCGTCAAAAAGATGGAGGAACGGCTGCGGCAGCTCGGCCAGATGAAGGTCAGGAACATCGAGCAGTACAACCAGCAGGTTAAGGCCCTGCTCGAGCAGAAAAAGGGAAAATTGAGCGAGGAAGAAAAGGCCAAGCTCAAACCCCTTCCATACATCGTCATCATTATTGACGAGCTGGCCGAATTGATGATGACCAGCCCGCAGGATGTTGAGTACTGCATCGGGCGCCTGGCCCAGCTGGCCCGGGCCGTGGGCATTCATCTGGTGATGGCCACCCAGAGGCCGTCAATTGACGTCATCACCGGAACCATCAAGAACAATTTCAACAGCCGGATTGCCTTCAAGGTGCCGTCCAAGATTGACTCCCGGGTTATCATAGATACCGTCGGCGCCGAAAAACTCCTGGGCCTGGGCGACATGCTGTTCATGCCACCCAACTATCCGCGAATCGTCAGGCTGCACTGTGCCTACGTCTCCATTCCAGAAGTTCAGCGCCTGGTCAAGTTCGTCAGGGACCAGGGCCAGCCCGAATTCGACGACCGAATCATGCAAATCCTGAAGCGGACCGGAGACCTGGCTCTGGAAGGGGACCTGGGCGAGAAGGATGAATTATTCGACCGGGCGGTGGAACTGGTCCTGGCCACCGGGCAGGCTTCAGCCTCCTACCTGCAGCGGAAATTGAAGCTGGGCTATGCCCGGGCTTCCCGGATCATAGACCAGATGGAGCTGGAAGGAATCATCGGACCTTCGGCAGGAGCCAAGCAGCGAGAAATCCTGGTGGACCCCAAATCCTATTTCAAGGATAAGCAGAAAGCCAGGGTGCCGGAAGACAAGACCTGAAGGGGGAAATAAGGGCCTGCTGATTAATTGACCGCCGGCTGCCTTAGAGATTTCACGACTTTTTCTTTGACCTTTCTCCATCTCTCGGGAGATATTTCCAGGGTTACTTCCACCAGGCGCGGGTCAAACTGGGTGCCGCTGCACAGCTTGACCTCTTCCAGGGCTTCTTCGAAACTCCGGCTGTGGCGGTAAGGACGGTCCGAGGTGATGGCGTCGATGGTGTCAGCCAGCGAAAAGAGCCTGGCGCTCAAAGGAATTTCCTCCCCCTGAAGCCCGAAGGGATAGCCGGTTCCGTCAAACCTCTCGTGGTGGAAAAGAACAATCTCGGCCGCTCCCTGGAGAAAGCTGAATTCCTCGATCATGGCGAAGCCGATCAGGGGATGGTACTTTATTACTTCCATCTCTTCTTCGGTCAGTGGCCCTCTCTTCTGCAGGATGTCCTCTGGAATTCCGACCTTACCCAGGTCATGTAGCAGGGCTCCCCGCTCGATGTCCAGCAGGGCTCGCCGGCTGGTGACCCCGGCGGCCTGGGCCAGCAACACGGTGTAGGCGGCCACGAACCGAGAATGACCGAGGTTCTCCTCCCGGCTATCGGTAGCAGCCAGGAAATAGATCAACTCCGAATTAAAAAAACGGCTTTCGTTAAAAAGATTTTTTAGACCGGGGATGCGGACAAATTCTTCCTGGCGGATGGCATTTTCCAGACGGTCCAGTATTCGGCTGGCTTTCAAGAAGGCTTCGATCTTGGAGAGGGCGTAAGGGGAACTGTAGGGAGAGTTCATCAGTGCCGAAGCCACCTGGCCCCAGCCCTGGATGTCCCAGTTGGTCTTTAGCCAACTCAGGTCAAAAACCTTAACCCTGGAACTTTCCTGGACCGCGGCCAGATAACCATTCTTATTTTTCTTTTCTTCTGTTCCGGTCGCGGCCGTTTTTTTCTGGCGGTCGTCCTTCATCACCTGACCCTTTCCGCCTGACCATGGAGAGAAGTCGAAGCGGAGGCGGCCTCCGTCCTGGTCCTGACCAGAGGAGAGGTCTCCACCAGAACGTATCCCCGGCTTCGGGCCAGGGCTTCCAGGTAACGGCAGAACGATTCTTCTGTCCGGAAAAACCTCATTTTTTCATTCTTGGCTGATGGTGTCATGGGCCCTCCGCTTCCTCTTGGGGCAAAAAATTAGTCGCCCCGAAAAAGAAAAAATTGAAAAATAGGCCGGAGATGTGATATTTTCATCAGGAACAGTTGAATCTTGAGCTAAAGGAAGCAACCAGGTTCAGAGATGCGACCAAGGGTAGATGAAGATATCCAGGAGCTGATAGTTCGCTATCGACCGATCATCACCTTCAGGGTCCGCAAGGCCCTGGGGGCTCAGAACACCGACTGCGAGGACCTGGTTTCGGAAATACTTTCCCAGGTCCTGGAGAAACTACAGACCGGGGAATTTCGGGGTGAATCCTCCCTTGGAACTTTTGTTTATACTATAACTTCCCGCCGGATAGTCGACTATATAAGAGAGAAGACTAAGGTCATGAAATACGCGCCCGAGCCGGCTCCCTTCCCCGACCCCCAGGAAACCCTGGAGGTGGCCGAAATGTCCGAAAAGGTAAAAAGGGCCCTGTCCAGGCTTAAGCCCAAGTACCGGGAAGTCTTATATCTTTATTATTATCAAGAGCTTAGCCGGGAGGAAGTAGCCGCCAGGTTGAAGGTGTCCACCAGGAAGGTCAGCGAGCTGGTAAACTACGCTCTGAAGCTGATAAGAAAAGAGCTAAAACCATGAGAATTTTTTCCATTTTTGGCTGATTCCGGCGACTAAAAGGGTGAAGAAAAGGGAAGGCGGATTAACATGAGCAAATGCAAGTTTGAAGACCTGATTGATGGGTACCTGCTTAACAAGCTTAGCGAAGGGGATAGAGAGGCATTCGAAGAACACTATTTTAATTGTTCTTCCTGCTTCGAGCAACTCCAGGAAAGAGATGTTATCATCCGTACCATCAAGAACAACCCGTCCCTGCTGGAAGAAAAAGAAGAAGTGCGCTCCTCGGTCCTGGCCGGGATCAGGAGAGAAGTGGCTTCTTTCCTGACCGTCAGGCAACTGGCCTTCGCCGGAATCACCGCTCTGCTGGTTATGATCATAGTTTTCGCCGTTCTGCCCCGCGGCCAGGCCCCGGCTCCCAACTTCTTCCTGACCGATGAGGAAACGGTCCGTGGTTCTTCCATCACCCTGATTTCTCCAGTCATCGACATGAGCCAGATACCGTCTTCGTTCGAGTGGAAAAAACTGGGTGATAACATCGAATACCAGATCTCCATTTTTAACGGTCAGGTCCTGTGGAAAGCCACCACCAAGGATAACCGGATTACCCTCCCCGATGAGGTCAAGGCCAAGATGCTTCCCGGTGAAAAGTACTCGTGGCAGGTCAAAGCTTTCGGCCCTGATGGCACCCTGATCGCCGTTTCCAGCCGGGTGCAGTTCAAGATTTCCGCTAAGTAAGCGAGAGCAGGCGACTAATCTTCGATCAAACCAGTGTCGAGTTCTTCTATATAAAGGCGCCCCTTACTTTCTTCTTCAAAAGCCAGACAGCACATCAGCCGGCCGCACAGGCCTGAGATCTTGGTGGGGTTGATCACAATCTGCTGCTTCCTGGCCTTCTGTATGGTGATGGGCTCAAAGTTCTTGATGAAGGAAAAACAGCACAGCGGGCGGCCGCAAACCCCCAGCCCGCCCACCAGTTTGGCTTCATCCCTGACCCCTATCTGGCGCATCTCGATCCGCATTCTGAGTTCCTTGGCCAGGTCCTTGACCAGCTGGCGGAAGTCAATCCGGCCGTCAGCCGTGTAATAAAAGATGCCCTTCTTCTCGTTGAAGAAATAACGGACCGCCACCAGCTTCATCGGCAGGTTGCGGGCTTTGATGCGGCTCAGGCAGAATTCAAAGGCCTTTTTTTCCCGGTCCCTGAGCCAGTTGAATTTTTTTATATCATCCTCAGTAGCCTTCCTGATGATTTTGACCGCCCGGCGGGTGGCTTTGGGACAATGGGCCAGCTCACTGTTCAGGTCGATCACCATGGCCAGGTCGCCACCGTACTCGGATTCCACCAGGCAGTAATCCCCCACTTCCAGGGATTCCTCGCCCCGGAGGGCCCGGATTATCTTGCCGGTGGACTCCGACAGCAAGAGCACAGCTTCAGTCATTTCTGATCTCTCTAAAGAAAATGGTCAGTTCACTTCCCATTATAGCTAAATTCGGGTTCTTCTTTAAGCGCCCGAGGTAATCCTCCACCTGCCGCACGGCCAGGCCAGCTTTTTCCCCGGAGAGCAAACTTGATAATTTTTCCAGTTCCGTTCCGAGGTCGGGGTTGAGCAACAGTTCGCGCCGGCCGGCTTGAACCACCAGCAGATCCCGAAAAAAGACAGAGAAAAACTTCAGAGTCTCCCTGAAGCCGGACAGGGCGTCCTTCCTGGCCCTTCCGGCCACCAGACTGAGGAAATCCTCGGACTCGCCCGCTTCCAGGAGCTGCTTGAAGAGCAACCAGGCCTGGTTGCGCCCCGCCAGAAACTCGTCCCAGTCTGTTTCCAGCACAGCCTCCAGGTTGCCCTCAGAAGTCTGGGCCAGAAGCCTGGCCCTCTCGGCCGAGAGGCCGCGCTCAACCAGAGCCCTTTCCACCTCTTCCTGGCTCAAGGGATTGAATCTGAGAACCTGACAGCGGGAACGGATGGTCGGCAGAATGAGCTGCAGGTCCTCAGTGACCAGTATAAAATAGGCAAAAGCACGTGGCTCTTCCAGCGTTTTC
Source organism: Candidatus Saccharicenans sp. (assembly GCA_026414545.1). GTDB lineage: Bacteria > Acidobacteriota > Aminicenantia > Aminicenantales > Saccharicenantaceae > Saccharicenans. The sequence goes on along the minus strand of JAOAIU010000054.1, from coordinate 53,848 downwards.
AGAAGTGAATTGGCCACGGTTTCGTTCATCCTCTCGGCCTCGTCGATGATGAACACCAGGCGTCCCCGGGCCCAGGGTCTGAGAGTGGCCAGGTAGTTTACTTCTTCGATCTGCTCTTTAACAATCTGCTCGCGGCTCTTTTCCCTGGCGATAACCCGGACGTTGGGGTGCTGACCTCGCTCTATTCGCCAGCAGGAATCACAGCGGTCGCACGAATCATCCGTCTTCTCCAGACAGTTTAGGGCCTTGGCCACGGTCAGAGCCATTTTCAGCTTGCCAGTGCCGGCCGGCCCGAAGAACAGCAGGGAATTTGGCAACCTGCCCTTGCCCAGGGAAAGTTTCAGAATCTGCTTGACCTGTTCATTACCCCAGATTTCCCCGAAACTCATGTCGCGCTATCCTCTCAGCCCGGTGTGTACACCCGAAAAGAGAACCTGGCGGAGATACCGGCCGGTGTGAGAATTATCCACCAGGGCCACTTCTTCTGGCCGCCCGGTAGCCACCACCTCTCCTCCGGCTTCTCCGCCCTCAGGTCCAAGGTCAATAATGTAATCGCAATACTTGATGACTTCAAGGTTATGCTCGATGATAACCACCGAGTTGCCCATCTCCACCAGTCGTTCCAGTACTTTCAGCAATTTACTGACATCGTCAAAATGGAGCCCGGTAGTTGGTTCATCCAGAAGGTAGAGCGTTCTTCCAGTATCACGACGGCTTAGCTCCCGGGTGAGCTTGATTCTCTGAGCTTCTCCTCCCGAGAGTTGAGGAGCTGGCTGACCCAGCCGGAGATAGCCGAGCCCCACCTGCTTCAGGAGTTCCAGCTTGCGCTTGAGGGAAGGGTGGGCCCGAAGCAGGTCGAATGCTTCATCCACGGTCATATCCAGAAAATCGGCAATATTTTTCCCGCGGTAGGTTACGGCCAGCGTCTCTTTGTTGTATCGCCGCCCATGGCAGCGGTCGCAGGTAACATAAACGTCTGGCAGAAAATGCATTTCCACCTTTTTTACCCCCGCTCCTTGACAATCCTCGCACCGTCCGCCGTGGACGTTAAAGCTGAAACGTCCAGGGCGGTATCCCTTACGGCGAGCTTCCGGGGTCAGGGAAAACAGCTGCCGCAGCTGTCCGAAAATCCCGGTATAGGTAGCCGGGTTGGACCGGGGCGTCCGGCCAATGGGTTTCTGGTCAACCGAGATCACTTTATCAATATTCTCCAGCCCTTCGATTGTCCTGTGTTTCCCGGGCTGGACCTTGGCCCGGTATAACTTTTTCAACAGCGACTTGTAAAGGACGTCATAAACCAGACTGCTCTTGCCGGACCCCGACACCCCGGTTACGGCCGTCATCACCCCCAGGGGAAAACTGACATCAATATTTTTCAGGTTGTGCTCGGCCGCCCCCCGGACGGTAAGCCAGCCCGAGGGAGTCCGGCGCGAGGTCGGCACGGGCACCGATTTTTCCCCGCGCAGATACTGAGCCGTCAGTGACTCGCTCGAATCCAGAATCTTTTGAAGTGGACCGGAGGCCACCACCCTTCCGCCATTCTCACCGGCCCCTGGACCCAGGTCAATCAGGTAATCCGCAGAACGAATGGTCTGTTCGTCGTGTTCTACCACAACTATGGAATTCCCGGCATCCCGCAGCTGACGGAGCAGCCTGATCAGCTGGCCGTTATCTCGCTGGTGAAGGCCGATGGTCGGCTCATCCAGCACATAGAGAATGCCCCGCAGCCGGGAACCGACCTGGGCGGCCAGTCTGATTCTCTGGGCTTCACCGCCCGAAAGCGAGGAGCCGGGCCGGTTGAGGTCCAGGTAGGATAGACCGAGTTCTCTCATCACCAGCAATCGGTCTTTTACTTCCTTTAATATTTTTTCAGCCACAGCCTGAACCTGACCCGGAAAACTCAGACTTTCTATCTTTTTCAGCAAGCGTTCCACGTCGAATGTGGCCAGTTCATGGATGCTGAGGCCGTCGATTTTGACCCAGAGGCTTTCTCTTTTCAGTCTCTGTCCCCCGCATTCCGGGCATAAGTCGCCTGTCAATTCGACTTCGCCCCACTCATTGAGAGCCGTGAGGTAGCCCAGACCGTGGCACCGGGCGCAGGCCCCGTAGGGGCTATTGAAAGAAAAATTTCTTGGCTCCAGCGGTTGAAAACTGCGACCGCAGGAGGGGCAGGCCAGTTTCCTCGAAAAATAAGATTCCTGGCCAGAGACCTCCAGCACCAGCACGCCCCCTTCCGACATTTCCAAACTTTTCTCCACCGCTTCCTGAAAGCGACGCTCATTCCTGGTTTCCAGTTTCAATTCATCCACCAGGATTTCGATATTATGTTTCCTGTTCTTATCGAGGCGAATTTTTTCTTCCAGGTCGCGCATCCAGCCGTCAACCCGGGCTTTCAGGAAACCCTTTTTCCGGAATCTCTCCAGCAGCTGCTGGTACTCCCCCTTCCGGCCGCGGACCACCGGGGCCAGAATCATGATGTTTTGCCCGGAGAACCTGGAACCTATCAGGTCCAGAATCTGCTCCTGGCTCCTGGCCACAACCGGTACCCGGCAGTCGGGACAGTAAATTGTTCCCAGCCGGGCATAGAGGAGGCGCAGCAGGTCATAAATTTCAGTTATGGTGCCAACGGTCGACCTGGGGTTGAAAGAAATGGTTTTCTGGTCCACCGAGATGGCCGGGGACAGGCCCTCGATGGACTCCACTTCCGGCTTTTCCAGTTGCTCGATAAACTGCCGGGCGTATGCTGAAAGACACTCTATGTATCTGCGCTGTCCCTCGGCAAACAGGGTGTCAAAGGCCAGGGAAGACTTGCCCGAACCGCTGGGTCCGGTGATGATAACCAGCCGGTTCCTGGGCAGGTCCACATCAATTTTCTTTAGGTTGTGCTGGGCCGCCTTGCGCACCCTGATTTCCTGAAGCATGGCTATATTTTAGCACTTTCGGAATGATTTCCGAGGCCTGGAGAAACGGGTTTGATAATCCTGCCCTTTATTTTATAATAGCAACGATTAACCGCCATGAACAAAGAGGACCGCCTGCTTCAGGCTATCAATGTCCTGCGGGATATGGCCGCTCCCCACGGCTCCATAACCACAATAAAGTACCTGCCGCCGCGTGCCGGCAGCTTCAGCGATTATCCCCCCGACGTCCATCCGCGCCTGGTAGAGGCCCTGAAGAAGAAAGGCTTCACCTCGCTCTATTCCCATCAGAGCGAAGCCTGGCAAAAAGTCAGGGAAGGAAAGAACGTGGTGGTGGTGACCCCGACCGCCTCAGGTAAAACTCTCTGCTACAACCTGCCGGTGCTGGACTGCATTCTCCGTAACCCTTCCAGCCGGGCCATTTATCTCTTCCCGACCAAAGCCCTGAGTCAAGACCAGAGGGCCGAGCTGGATGAAACCATCGAGCTGGTGGGCGAGGAAGTAAAAATATTCACTTACGACGGCGACACCCCGCAGGATGCTCGCCGGGCCATCCGCAGCCAGGGGCACATCATCATCACCAATCCTGACATGCTGCATTCCGGCATCCTGCCCCACCACACCAAGTGGATCAAGCTGTTCGAAAACCTGAAATACATCATCATTGACGAGCTGCATAACTACCGAGGGGTATTCGGCAGCCATGTGGCCAACGTCATCAGGCGCCTGAAGCGAATCGCCAGCTTCTACGGGGCCAGGCCGCAGTTCATCCTGTCGACGGCCACCATCGCCAACCCGAAGGACATGGCTCAGAAAATGATCGAGGAACCGGTGGAACTCATCGACCAGAACGGGGCCCCGTCCGGGGAGAAATATTTTGTTTTCTACACGCCGCCGGTGGTCAACCCTCATCTGGGCATCAGGAGGTCCTACATCAATGAAGCTCGAAGAATCGCCACCATCTTTCTCAACCAGAGGCTTCAGACCATCGTCTTCGCCCAGAGCCGGCTGCTGACCGAAGTCCTGGTCACCTACCTGAAAACCGACATTGAAAAGGGCCTTAAGGACGAAGGACTGATCCGCGGCTACCGCGGCGGCTACCTGCCGACCAGGCGCCGGGAGATAGAAAAAGGATTGAGAGAAGGGAAAATACTCGGCGTGGTTTCGACCAATGCTCTGGAGCTGGGAATAGACATCGGCACCCTGGATGTGGCCGTACTGGCCGGCTACCCGGGGACCATCGCCAGCACCTGGCAGAGAGCCGGGCGAGCCGGGCGCAAGACCGGCAAGTCGGCCGCCGTCCTGGTGGCCTCATCGTCTCCTCTGGACCAGTTTATCGTCAATCACCCCGACTATTTCTTCTCCAGCCCGCCGGAAATGGCTCTGATCAACCCCGACAACCTGTCCATTCTGGTCAGCCATATCCAGTGCGCCGCCTTTGAGCTGCCTTTCGAAGACGGTGAGAAATTCGGCACGGTGGAAATAGGTGAAATATTGAAACTGCTGGAAGAGGAAGAGATGCTCCACCATGCCCAGAACAAGTGGTTCTGGACTTCAGAAGCTTACCCGGCCGACGCCATCTCCCTGCGCAGCATCAGTTCCGACAACTTTGTGGTGGTGGATATCACTGAGAAACCCCGGGTGATTGCCGAGGTGGATTTTTCCTCGGCGCTGACCACCCTTCATCCTAAGGCTATTTATATCTGCGAGGGCGAACAGTATTTCGTGGAAGAATTCGATTACGAGCAGCGCAAGGCTTATGTTAAGAAGACCGATGTCGATTATTTTACCGATGCCATAGATTATACCAACGTTAAAATCCTCGATGTGTTTGACCGCAAGGACATTCCCCAGGGCCGGGTCTCCCACGGGGAGGTCCACGTGGCCACCCAGGTGGTGGGCTTTAAGAAAATCAAGTTCCACACCATGGAAAACGTCGGGGCCGGCGAACTCCAGCTCCCGCAGAACGAGATGAATACCACCAGTTTCTGGCTGACCATCCCGGCTGAGATCTACCAGACTCTGCCCTTCACGCCCGAACAACGGACCAATGGCCTGTTTGGACTGTCCTATCTTCTTCATCACGTGGCCCCCTTGTTCCTGATGTGCGACCTACATGACCTGGGCGTGGCCATCGGTGACAACTTTTCCGGGCAGTCGCTGCCGCCGCGGGAGCTTCCCCGACATCGCCTGCCGCAGGATGAAAGAAACAGGGTCTTCCTCAGTCCGGACTTCTCGCCCAACCTGTTTCTCTACGACAATTTTCCCGGGGGAATCGGGCTGAGCCCGGCCCTGTTCGAACTTAAGGCCAGCCTGCTCCAAGCTTGCCTGGGAACGATTGAAGCCTGCCCCTGTGAAGAGGGATGTCCATCCTGTGTGGGGCCGGTCAGGGAAAGCGGGGAAAAAGCCAAGCAGGTGGCCCGGGAAATCCTGCAGAAATTACTTCTTGCAGGCACATAGGTCGGCGATGTTTTCTTCCTCGCCCATCACCACCAGGACATCGCTATCCTTGATCACAAAATCCGCGCCGGGGATGAAAATCAGCCGGTCCGGTACCAGCTGTCGGACGGCTATGACCTGAACCCGGTAACGGTTAGTCAAATCCAGGTCCCGCAGTTTTTTGCCGATAAAGGCTTCTGGCGGAACAATTTCCTGTATGCTGATGTTCTCCGCCAGGGGCAGATATTCCAGGACATTTCTGGAACTAAGGCGTTGGGCCAGCCTCACGGCCATGTCCCTTTCCGGATAGATAACTTCGGTGGCCCCGATGGCTTCCAGTATTTTTCCATGGTCCGGGCTCAGGGCCTTGGCCAGGATGCGCTTGACGCCCAGTTCATGAAGATATAGCACCGTGAGAATAGAGGGTTCCATCTCCGGACCGAGGCTGACCACCGCTACGTCCATGTCCTGAACACCGAGAGCCTGAAGGCTTTCTTTATCGGCCGAATCCATCCAGACAGCCTGGCTGGAAAAATCCTTGGCTTCCTCAACCTTATCTTTATCTTTATCTATGACCAGGACTTCGTGGCCTTTCTCATACAGGGTCCTGGCCAGATAACTGCCAAAGCTTCCGAGACCGATAACGGCAAATCTCATGGCGATTCTCCTGGATTAAAGCCCGTTCCACCCGGTATTTTAACCCACCATGATGCTTTCTTCAATAAACTGGTAATGACCGGCCGGCTTGACTCGGCTGAAAGCATAGAGCATGGTCAGGGGGCCTATTCGGCCAAGATACATGGTTATAACCAGAATCAGCTTGTTTAGCGGATGAAGGTTCGGAGTTATGCCCAGGGACAGGCCGACTGTGCCAAAAGCGGAGACCACCTCAAACAGAGCCTCTTTCAGGGCCAGCTGGGGTTGAACAATGAGCAGGGACATGGTCGAGGCGAAAACCAGGGCCATGGCCAGCGAAATCAGGGTATAGGCCTTAATGATATCTTCGCTTTTAATCGCCCTGGAGAAAATCTGCGGTACTTCATGACCATGGATCCGGGAACGCAGAAAGGCAAAGATAATCCCAAAGGTGGTAGTCTTAACGCCGCCTCCGGTTGAACCGGGCGAGGCGCCAATAAACATGATAAGAATAAGAAGCAGCAAAGAAGCCACAGTCAGGCTGCTGAGGTCGACCGTGTTGAACCCCGCCGTCCGGGCTGAAACCACGTGAAAAACCGAGGCCAGGATTTTCTCCTTAAGAGGCCAGCCGGAAAAACCGCGGCCAAATTCCATTAGAAAGAGAAGGACGGCTCCGCTCAATATGATTGCCAGGGTAATGGCCACCACAAACTTGGTATGGAGCGAGAACCTGACCCTTTCTTTTCTGAAGCTGTTTTTAAGGGCAAGCTTGATTTCCTGCAAGACAAAGAAACCCAGACCCCCGAAAATTATCAGAAGGATGATGGTCAGGTTGACCAGGACATCGCCACGGTAGCCCATAAGATTATCTGAAAAAAGAGAAAAACCGGCATTGCAAAAGGCAGAGACAGAATGAAAAACCGAAAGAGCCAGGGCCCGGGAAAAAGAACCCAACTCCGAGAATTTCATTATTAGGGCCGCGGCTCCCAGCAGTTCAAAACTGAAGGTGAACAGGAAAACATCCCTGAGCAAGGCCCGGAAATCGGAAATGGCTGCCGGCCGGAAAGAACCCTCGACCACCAGCTTGTCAGACAGGCTGACCCGCCGGCCGGCGGTTATCAGGATAAAACTGGAAAAGGTCATGATGCCCAACCCGCCAAGCTGGATCAGGGTCAGTATCACACCCAGCCCGAAGGGGCTGAAAAAATTTGGGGTATCCACCACGATCAACCCGGTGACGCAGATGGCCGAAGTGGAGGTAAAAAGGGCATCAATCAGGGCAATCCGGCCACCCCTGGTGGAATAAGGCAGGGAAAGAATGATGGTCCCGGCGATGATGGCCACCAGGAAGCTCAGGGCTAACAACCGGGGCGGGTGCACCAGCGTTTTCTTGAAATTATTCACCTTGCCCTCTTATTAGTCATTAATTAAACAGTTTTAAAGGAAATCAGTCAAGCCCTCTTCTCCGTTCGGCCTGACTCCGACCTTACTAATTCTCCTTCTCGGCCAGGCTACCGCTCGTCCTGCGACCAGGGGTTCACATCCCCTCGGCTCCCCAGACGAGCGGCTTTGAATTTGAATAGTCAGAAAGGCATACCACTTCCGCTCATCCTCTCAGAGGGGCGGCCAGGTCCGATTGACATACCCTGCTCCGTATGTTAACTTGAAAAAGTTATGAACGTTTTTAGCCTGATATCGCAAGCTACCATAGTTGTTAAGCTTATTCTCCTGATTCTGGTCATTTTCTCTGTTTTTTCCTGGGCCATAATCATTTATAAAAGACGGAGTATAAGGCTAGCCGAAGCTGCCTCGCAGAATTTCCTGGAAGTCTTCCGACGCAGCAAATCCCTGAATGAAGTTAACGAAGCAGCCCGCAAGTACAAGAACAGTCCCCTGGCCAGCCTGTTTCAGGCCGGTTTCAAGGAGCTGGTGCACCTGACCAGGTCTAATCCGCAGCCCCAGGGGTCTATCGACGGGGAAAAGCTGGAAAGCATTAACCGCTCCCTTCTCAGGGCCTCCAACGCCGAAATCAACCGGCTGGAAAAGATGATGAGCTTTCTGGCCACCTGCGGTAGCGTCACGCCGTTCATCGGCCTGCTGGGCACTGTCTGGGGTATCATGGACTCTTTCCATAAAATAGGGGTGGTGCGCTCGGCCAGCCTGGTGACGGTGGCTCCCGGCATAGCCGAGGCCCTGATCGCCACAGCCGTGGGTCTGTTCGCAGCCATCCCGGCGGTCATCGCCTATAACTATTTTCTTGGCCGCATCAAAGAAATGATCTCCATGATGGACGATTTCAGCCTTGAATTCTTAAATATCATAGAAAGGGCTTATGGCGGTTAACCTGAACCCGGCTCCGGTTTCCGGCGGCCGGAGACGCCTGGGTACTTCCATGTCGGAAATCAACGTTACCCCCCTAGTTGACGTTATGCTGGTACTGTTGATCATTTTCATGGTGACCGCGCCCATGATGCAATCTGGTATCGGCATCAATCTGCCCCAGGCCGAAACCGAATCGGCCCCGGCCGAAGAGGGCCTGACTCTGACCATCACTGCCGACGGCTACATCCACCTCGGGGAATCGGTGATTAACGTCAACCTCCTGGAAAGGCGGCTGCTGGAATACTTCCACAACAAGACCAAAAAAATAATCTACATCCGGGCTGACCGAAACCTGAATTACGGCCAGCTCATCCAGATTCTCGATATCGTCAAGAAATCAGGAATTGAAATAGTCGGCCTGGTTACCGAACCGCTGGAAAAGCCGCCAGCCAGGAAACGGACCAGCTGATGAAACTCTCCCTCCCCATGAGCAGTTCTTTCAGGAAAGCTGTGATTCTATCACTCTTCTTCCACGCGATGCTATTGGCCCTGATTGGCCTCTCCAATCAGCTGGCTGGACCCAAGAAGACCGGCATGGTCCATTATGTCAACCTTAATTTTGTGGGCCTGCCCGGGGGAGGCGGTGGCGGAGGAGGAGGCAGTGGGCCCGGACCCGGCGGCGCGAAACCGGCTCAACCGTCCCCGGCCGCCCAGAAAGAAACCATGAAAGAGCTGACCGTCCCGCAGAAAACCCCGGCCGGCAGCGCGCCTTCTCTGCGTCACCCGGTCGAAAAAGCCAGGCCGGCCAGCAAAAAACCAGCCTCGGCTAAAAAGACCGAAATTTCTGCCCCTCAACCTGGAAGCCAGGCAGCCGCGACCAGGGGTTCAGAATCTGGCCAGGCTGGCGGGACAGGAACGGGCGGCGGCGCTGGCGGCTCAGGTCTCAGAATAGGCGTGGGAGAAGGACCTGGCGGTTTCGGAGGTGGTTATGGCGACCCGCTGGGGACCGCTTCCTTTCCTTTTACCTACTATCTCCAGATCATAATCGACCGGGTCTCTTCCAACTGGTTCACCGCCACCAGCAACCTCGATTACAGCGGAGAATATCAGTCAGTGATCTATTTCAAAATTCTGCGCAACGGACAGGTCGCCGACCTGAAGATAGAACAGCCCTCGGAACTTCCGGCCCTGGACCTGACGGCCAGGAGGGCGGTGGAGCTGGCCGCTCCTTTCCCGCCGCTCCCGAGGGACTTCGAAAATGACTACCTGGTAGTCCATCTCATATTCGAGCGGAGCAAATGAAAAAATCAGCTATCTTGATTCTCTGTTTCATAATTCTGGCCGCTGGTGGTTCCATCCTGTTCCCACAGCAGGAAATCGTCCTGACCATCAGGGAAGGCGTCCCGGCCATTTCTCTGGCCCTGCCGCCATTTATTTCTGAGGCCACGTCGACCGAAGCCCGGGAAGCGGCCGAGACCATCCATCAGGTTCTGTCCGCTGACCTGCGCTACAGCCGGGTTTTTTCGCTGGTACCCAGGGAACACCTGAACTACATCCGTCCGCTGAACCCCAAAGAAATATTCTTCAAGGACTGGGAATCGATCCAGGCCAGGATCCTGGTGGTGGGCGAGCTCAGCCAGTCCCAGAACCGGATAATCTTTGAGGTCAAAATCTATGACGTCAAGAGCGAACGGATGATTCTCGGAAAACGCTACCAGGCCGAGCCGGCTGTTTATCGTCTGGTAGCTCACCGCGTGGCCGACGAGCTGATGAAACTTTATGGCGAAAAGCCCTACTTCACCACCAAGATCGTTTTTGTTTCCAACCGCGACGGAAACGATGAGCTCTACATGATGGATTACGACGGAGCCAACCAGACCCGGCTGACCTTCAACAAGTGGCGTGATTATATGCCGGCCTGGTCTCCCGACCAGCGGGCCATCGTTTTCACCTCCTACCGGGCCGGAAACCCGGACCTTTACCTGCTCTATCCCTACGAGGGCAAGCTGGTCCCGGTTTCTACCAAGGGCACTAATTTTTCCGGGGCTTTTTCTCCCGACGGCAAGAAGCTGGCCTTTTGTTCCACCAGGGATGGGAATTCCGAAATCTACGTGGCCGAGGCTGACGGCAGCAACGTCCGCCGGATAACCTTCAACAGCGCCATCGACACCGCGCCCACCTGGTCGCCGACCGGACGGGAAATTGCTTTTACCTCCGACCGAACGGGAACGCCACAGATATACATCATGGACGCGGAAGGAGGAAATGTCCGCAAGGTCAGTTTCGGGGGTAATTACCTTGACGCTCCAGCCTGGTCGCCCGACGGTGAAAGAATCGCTTTCGTCTCCCGGGTTGATAACTTCTTCGATATTTACATCCTGAACCTGAAAACCAACAAAATCACCAAGCTTACCGAAACCAAAGCCCGGAACGAATCCCCCAGCTGGTCGCCAGACGGACGCCACCTCATCTTTTCCTCTAACATGTCGGGCAGCCTTCAGGTCTATTCGATAGACTATGATGCCAGCAACCTGCGTTGCCTGACTTCTCTGGGAGAAAACAAGCTGGCCAACTGGACCAACTGAGGCAGTTATCCGGTTGACAGCCTGAGGCCTTCATTGTATAAATTGAGTGGCTCTGAGGCCTGACTTTTGAGCCATCACCTGAGTTAGGAGGAGCTATGAAGAAATTTCTGGTGCTTTCTCTGACCTTAATCCTGATTCTATCCTTCGCCGCTTCCTGCAAGAAGAAGGCCAAGGAAGTCCCGCCCCCGCCGCCACCGCAGGCCCAGGAACAGCCGAAGGTGGAAAAGGTGGCAGAACCGGCCATCAAGGAACCGGTCCTGAGCGAAGAAGAAATTTTCATGAAGAAGACCCTGGAAGAGATAAACCAGGAAAAACCGCTGGCCATGATCCATTTCGACTATGATAAGTACGACATCCGGCCTGATGCCGTTCCGGTCCTGGAAGCCAACGCCAGCTGGTTGAAAAAATACCCGATGGTCAAAATCCTGATCGAGGGCCACTGCGACGAAAGGGGAACCGAAGAGTACAACCTGTCGCTGGGCGAGAAGAGAGCCAAGAGCACCATGGATTACCTGGTGAGCCTCGGCATTTCAGCTGACAGAATAAGGATCATATCCTACGGCAAGAGTCAGCCTCTGGACCCGGGTCATGATGAAACGGCCTGGGCCAAGAACAGGAGAGCCCAATTCCTGATCATCGGAAAATAAATTGCTAAAAAACCGCGGAATTTATTTCTTTCTCATCTGCTGCGGGTGGCTGGGGCTGATTTTATTTTCCCCGGTTTCCGGTCAGAGCAAGAAGACTTACGAATTGATGTATGAGGACATCCAGGCCCTCAAGTTGCAGGTTCAAGAACTCAGCGCCCTGCTCAAGAAAAACCAGGCCGACCTGCAGGAACTAAAAGACCAGGTCAAGCTCCTGGGCGACCTCATAAGAAAGACTCAGGCCGAGCAGGTCTCCCTGAAGGAAGATTTTCGCAACTTTCCGGTCCAGTTTCAGCTCCTGAACAGCAAGCTGGAAGAGGTCCAGTTCCAGACGGCCCTTCTGAACGACATTTTGCAGGCCATCCAGAACCTGACCCCGCCGGCCAGGGTGGAAGAAAAGACTGGAAAGACGGCAAAACCTCAACCCGGGAAGAGCGAGCCCCAGCCGGCCGAAACAAAGAAACCGGCCACGGTCAACATCCCGGCCCAGGAAATGTACAACAACGCTTATGGCGACTACCTGAAGGGCAACTATTCACTGGCCATCGACAGCTTCAAACTCTTTCTGCAGCAGTATCCGAATACCCCTCTGTCTGATAATGCCCTTTACTGGATCGGCGAGTGTTACTACAGCCAGGAACAGTACCAGCAGGCCATCGACGCCTTCAACGAAGTTCTTATAAGTTATCCGGCCGGAGACAAAGTGCCAGCCGCCTACCTGAAGAAGGGCATGAGCCTGGTCCAGCTGGGCCGAAAAGACGAGGCTCTGGCCACCTTCAAGCTGCTGGTGGCCAAATACCCGACTCAGGAAGAGGCCCGTCTGGCCCAGCAAAAAATTAACGAACTGGGGAACAAATGAGAGACAGAAACAGCCTGAACAAAGTCATCCTGGTAGGTCACCTGGTAAAAAAGCCAGAAATCCGACACATCCCTTCAGGTCGGGCCGTGGCCAGGTTCCAGGTAGCCACCAACGAACAGGTCTATAACCGCGATACCAGACAGGCCACAGAACGAACTGAATATCACCGCATCGTAGCCTGGGGACCATTGGCCGAGTTCTGCGACCGGTTCCTGGAAGCTGGAAGACAGGTCATGGTCGAGGGCCGGTTGCGCTGGCGCTCCTGGGAAGACCGCGACGGCAACCGCCGCAACAGCACTGAGGTGGAAGCGGTCAACGTCGTCCCCCTGGGCAAGAAAGTCCCGCCCCAGGCCGAGGCCCAGGTTGAAGCTGGTGCGGCCGAGGATTTCCCCGAAATTTCTGAACCGGCAACCGAGGATTTCCCCGAGGAGACACCGTCGAGCGAAGGGGACGACGAAATTCCTTTTTAGCTTTTGGCTCTATCGCCAGTCCGGAGGCATGTCGTGACTGAGTTTCCAGAGTCCGAAAAAATCCGCGCACTGATCTACGAGGAGAACAGACCCTGGGGCAAGTTCCGCAGTTACCCCCACCAGCTGGCCTCCAGCCTGAAAATAATTACCGTCAACCCGGGCGGACTGCTCTCTCTCCAGTACCACCGAAAGCGCAGCGAGTACTGGGTGGTTCTGGACAGCGGCCTGGAAATAACCCTGGGAGAAAAGACCTGGCAGCCGAAACCGGGTGAAGAAATATTCATTGCGGCCGGGACTCCCCATCGCCTGAAAGGACTTGGCCCTCATCCGGCCCGGGTGATGGAATTATGGCTGGGAGATTCCGGCGAGGATGATATCGTCAGGCTGGAAGACGTCTACGGACGGGATTAGGAAATCAGCTGACAATCTGACTCATAAGAAAAGCTTCTGGGTGCCGCCGCAAAATAGCCTCGATCATGAACTCTTCTATTTCCCTGGCCGTCTTCAATTTCAGGGCCTCGGTCACCGCTTCTTCCGCTGTTTTTAGCTCGACCGCCCTCAGGGCTTTTTTTACCTTGGGAATAAAAATCGGGTTCATGCTAAAGGTTCTCAGTCCCATGCCCAGAAGCATGATCGCCGACAGCGGGTCGGCGGCCATCTCTCCGCAGACCGTCACTTCCTTACCCTCGCGGTTGACGACCTTGATAACCCGGTCCAGCAGTCTCAGGACGGCCGGATGGTGCGGTTTGAAGAGGTAGGAAACCGACTCGTTTCCCCGGTCGACGGCCAGATAGTACTGGATCAAATCGTTGGTGCCGATGCTAACATAATCAACTTCCTTGATGATGCTTTCGATCAGCGCAGCTGCGCCCGGAACCTCGATCATCACTCCGACCGGGATGTTGTCATCAAATGGGACCTTTTTTTCTTTAAGTTCAGCCTTAAGCTCCTCGACAATCCGCTTCAACTCGATCACCTCTTCCACCTCGGTGATCATGGGCACCATCAGCCGGACATTCTTTCTGGCACTGGCTTTGAGGATGGCCCGGATCTGGGTGCGAAAAAGCTCCCGGTTTTTAAGAGAGAAGCGGATGGCCCTGAGGCCCAGGGCCGGGTTGGGTTCTTTTTCTATGTTGAGCTGGGGCAGGCTCTTCTCCCCACCGATGTCAATGGTCCTGATGTAGACTGGCCGGGGGTGAGTGCTGCTGGCCATCTTCTGGTAGATGGCCAGATGGTCTTCTTCCGAAGGCAGGCTGGGTCGCTGCAGATAGATAAACTCCGACCTGAACAGCCCGATTCCTTCGGCCCCGTAAGAGAAGGCCGATTCCACTTCCTCCGGCAGCTCGATGTTGGCCAGGGGCGTGAACCTGATCCCGTCTAGCGTTTCTGGCTTGAGCCTGGCAATCTTCTTTAGCTCTCGCTGGTAGACTTCGTATCTTTCCTTCTTGCTCTGGAATTCCCGGCGCACGGCCGGGGTGGGATTGACGATGACCTCGCCGTCGGTCCCGTCCACGATGATAAAATCTCCGTTCTTGACCTGAAGGCTGATGTCGTGCAAACCGACCACGGCCGGGATGCCCAGGGACCTGGCCAGGATGGCCGTGTGCGAGGTCTGGCCACCCATGTCCAGGGCTATCCCGATGATCTTCTTGCGGCTGAGGTTAAGGGCCACCTCTGAGGGCAGAAGTTCATGGGCCACCAGGATGGTAGGCTTGTCCGAGTCCTCTTTTTTGTCTTTTTTCTTTTCCAGGTTCCTGTAGATCCTGGCCAGGACGTCCGACAGGTCGGTCTTTCTCTGCTGGAAATATTCGTCGCTCAGGGAATCAAATAGCGACTGGAAGTGGGTATTGACCCGGGAGATAGCCCATTCCGACTTGACCTTCTCCTCCCTGATGATTTTTTCCAGACTGGTCAAAAGCATCTGGTCGTCGAGCATCATCAGGTGAGCGTCAAAAATGAAGGCCTGTTCGTCGCCTATCCTTTCCCGCACATGCTCCTTGAGCTCAGTCAGCTCCTGCCTGGTCCGGTCCAGGGCCCGCTGCAGCCGTCTGAGTTCTTCTTCCACCTGCCTCTCACTGATGGGTTCCCGCCTGGAAGTAAAAATCACCCGTTCAGACAGCGAGGCTTCACCCATAGCAATGCCGGGTGAAACCCCGAGACCACGCAGCCTGATGATTTCCATGCTATTCTTCTTCACCAAACTTGTTGTTGATCAGGTCGCAGAGAGCCTTCATAGCCTGAGCCTCGTCCCGGCCGTTGACCACCAGCTTGATCGGCGTTCCCTGGGAGGCAGCCAGGGTCAGGATGCCCAGAATGCTCTTGCCGTCCACCTCGTTGCTGTCCTTGATGATTTTCACCGAGGCGCTGTAACGGTTGGCCAGGTTAACGAACTTGACAGCTGCCCGGGCGTGCAGGCCTAACTTATTTTTTATGATTATTTTCTTTTCGATCATGGCCGTCCGGTTTTATTTTGACCTGGAATTAAGCAGAGCGCTGGCCAGGTGAATGTTCTTCTTGCCCTGCTCCACCACCTTCCTGGCCACATCCTTCAGGTTGTTGCTCCGCTGCAACGAAACGAACTTGATCAACATCGGCAGGTTGACTCCAGTTATGATCTCGATCCTGTTCTCGGCCAGAAAACTGAAGCTCAGGTTAGACGGGGTACCGCCGAACATGTCGGTGAAGATGATAACCCCGTTCTTCTGGTCGACCTTCTTCAGGCTCTGGCTGATTTTTTTCTTGGATTCTTCCACGTCATCATACCAGCCGATGGAAATGGGCTCGATATTGGGAGCTTCTCCCAGGATGATGGTCAGAGCATTGAGCAGCTCTTCGGCCAGCCGCCCGTGAGATACGATAACTCCGCCAATCATGAACACCGCCCGGATAAAATTTCCTGTATATTTTAACCGATTCAGACTTACTTATAAATATCCCGGTGAATTATTTTCACCGGCAGTTTCCTGGCCTTGAAGTGGTCCCGGAGGGCCTCAGCAATGACCACCGAGCGGTGCCGGCCGCCGGTGCAACCCACAGAAATGGTCAGGGTGCTCTTGCCTTCTTTCATAAACCCGGGCAGAAGGTGGTCGAGAAAATCGTAGAGCTTGCCCAGGAAAACCCTGGTTTCCTCTGAGTTCAGGACAAAATCCCGGACCTTCTTGCTGCGGCCATCGAGGTGGCGCAGGTTGTCCAGATAATAGGGATTGGGGAGAAACCTGGTGTCAAAAACCAGGTCGGAATCGAGGGGCAGACCGTGTTTATAGCCAAAGCTAATCAAATAGACCTGAAGTTGACGATGTTTTTTCCTCAGAATCCGGTCGAAGACCTGCTCCTTTAGCTGGGAGATGGTCAGGCCGGTGGTATCTATCACCTCGTCGGCCATATCCCTTATGGGCGCCAGTTTTCTTCTCTCCAGCCTGACCCCGGCCAGGATCGATTTATTCTTGGCCAGGGGATGGGGACGGCGGCTCTCGCTGAACCTCTTGACCAGAGCTTCATCCGTGGCTTCCAGGAAAATGAGGAAGGGCTTGACCCGTAACTGCCTGACAATGTCCGGAAATTCAGTCAGGAACCTGGGTTCCCTGATATCGACCACCAGGGCCATCCGGTCGATTTCCACTTTTTTCCTTAGCCACAGGTCAACCAGCTCCGGAATCAGCTTGGCCGGCAGGTTGTCCACGCAATAATAGCCCATGTCCTCCAGGAACCGGCTGACTACGGTCTTGCCGGAACCAGACAGGCCGGTGACCACGATAAAATCGGTACTCTTATAATGATGATCGTTCATTTTTCCTGGCCAGTTTCTTCTCCAGCCGCCGGACTATGTCCTGAGCAGCTTCGTAACCCTTTTTCCTCAGGACAAAAACCCGGCAAGCCACTTCGATCAAGGTGGCGATATTCCGCCCTGGTGCTACCGGAATATGCAGCTGGGGAATCCTCATTCCGGCCAGCTGAAAGTCTTCCGGGAATTTCAGGCCCAGCCGGTCGATTTCCATCTTCTTGCTCCATTTTTTCAGCCTGATTACCAGGTCAACCGGGGTCTCTTCCAGGATGGCTCCCGCCCCAAAAATTTCTCTGATGTTGATGATGCCCAGGCCCCTGATTTCCATGAAATTCCTGGTCAGGCGGGGAGACCGCCCGTGCAGCTGGCCTTTCTCGTCTCTGAAAATTTCCACCACGTCGTCAGAAACGAACTTGTGACCACGGGCGATGAGTTCCAGCGAGCTCTCGCTCTTACCCACCCCGCTGTCGCCGATGATCAGGGTGCCCACCCCGAAGATTTTCATCAGCCCGGCGGAAATCACCACCTGGGGGGAAACCTCGGGACTGTTAGGACTGCTCTTTTCCCGGTGACCAGCAGTCTTTTTGGATTTGCCGGCAGCCATCAGCTTTTTTCTTCCTGCTCTCTTATAATTTCCAGGACCTCGCGGACATCCTCAGCAGCCAGCAGCTTTGATTTGAGCTCGGGAGACTTCTTAACCAGCTGGGCGATCAGGGCCAGGATCTGAAGGTTCAGGCTGGGGTCATCAGGGGAAGTGATGAGCAGGAAAAAGACCTTAACCGGCTGACCGTCGGGAGCCTCGAAGTTGACTCCGTTGCGGGAGATACCAACCATCAGGATTGGATTCTTGATTCCCTTTGCTTTGCAGTGAGGAATGGCGATGCCCCCACCCAGGGCCGTGCTGCCCAGGGTCTCACGCTGCAACAGCTTGTCTATTATTTCTTTCTCGTGATTTATAAGTTTCTGTCTTTTTAAATGAGCGGCCAGTTCAGCCAGGGCTTCGTCCTTTTTCTGGGCCTTCATTTCCAGCAGAACGTTTTTTTCCTTGATGATGTTCGACAATCTCACTGCCGCCAACTCCTTCGTTCAGACTTCCTGTTTTTGAGTCCTCTATATGTTATCCCTCGGGATCTACCAGGGCAATCTTGCCGTCTTTTCTCCGGAATACGGCGGCCCAGCTCTCGCTGCCTTCCTTGCGGAACAAGAACACTTCTTTTTTCCCCTCGTCCAGCCGCAGCAGGGCTTCCTGGATGCTGATCGGTTTGTCGGAGAAATAAGGAAAGCGCAGAAGACGCGGGGCTGGCTCAACCACCTCCAGCCCGACCAGGGATTCTTCCCGTCCGGCTGCCCGGCGCCTTTTCTGTATCAATTTGCTTCTTTCCTTCACTATTTTTTTCTCCAGGCTGTCAAAGGCCTGGTTCAGGGAATTGAAAACATCGTTGGTTTCCTCGGAAATGACAAAATCCTCGCCCCGCCGTTTAACCTGCAAGTCCACCTTTTTCCGGTTGCGCTGCTCGCTCAGAATGATGTCTATCTGCAGAACGTCTTTTAATATCTTTTCCATCCTGTCCAGCCTCTTCTGACAGTAATCCTTAATCTCTTCCGTCAGCTCGGTGCGCCGGGCCGTAAAATTTACGATCATGTTGCTTCCTCCATCATAAATTTCTTTTTCCTTATATGAGAAGGAGGGATGTCAAGCTGACCCCGGTACTTGGCCACGGTCCTCCGGGCAATTTGAATGTTTTCTCTGGATAATATATCAACAATTTCATCGTCGCTCAAGGGGCTGTTGCGGTCTTCGTTCTCGATGAGCTTCCTGATCCTCTCCTTGATGCGGAGGGAGGACACTTCCTCTCCGTAGGTCCCGCTGAGCGATTTATGGAAGAAAAACTTCAGGGGGTACAGACCCAGTGGGGTCATCATGTACTTATTGGCCACCACCCGGCCGATGGTCGATTCATGAAGCCCAAGTTCCCGGGCCACCTCCAGCAGGGTCATCGGCTTGATATGGTCCAGGCCCTGCTCCAGGAAATCCTTCTGCCGGTCGACGATATACCTGGCCACGCGGTAAATTGTCCGGTTTCTCTGGTCGAGGCTGCGGATAAACCACAGGGCCCTCTTCATCTTATCCTTGAGAAACCGGGTGGTTTCACGATCTTCCTTGAGGCCGGCTTCGATGAGCCTCCGGTAATACTGATTGAGCCTTAGCCGGGGCAGCCCCTCCTCGTTCAGGTAAATCTTCCACTCCCCGTCTTCTTTGACCACGAAGATATCGGGCACCACGTAGAGGTCGCGGTCCTCGCTGTACTTATGCCCGGGGGCCGGGTCCAGGTTCTTGATCAGGTCGAGGTGAAGTTTCAACTCGGACAGGCTCAGGTTGAGCAGCCGGGCCAGTTCCTGGTGGTCGGATTTCTGCAGGTAAGGAAGATAGTCGCTGATAATCTTCCGGGCCACCTCGTCCTGCAGGTTGAGCGAATCCATCTGGGCCAGCAAGGCTTCGCTCAGAACCAGGCTGCCGCAGCCTGGGGGGTCGAACATCTTGATTTTTTCCCGGACTGCTTCAACCTTCTCCAGCGGTTTCTGCAGCCTGGCGGCAATTTCTTCCGGGCTGATGGTCAGGTAACCGTCATCGTTCAGGTTCCCGATGATGAATTCGGCAATCTCCAGCTCATCCGCCTCAAAAAAAGTCAGCCCAGCCTGCCAGCTCAGGTGGTCCCAGAGGGATGGTCTGCGGGAGACCAGGTTTTCAAAAGGCACCCGGTCCTGCTCTCCCGGTCCGGAATAGGGAATCTCCTCGTCAAAATAATCCTGGAAACCGGCGGCAAAGATGACCTCATCAAATTCATCGGGAACACCGGAGGCTGGCTCCAGTTCTTCCTCCCCTTTTACTTCTTCATCGGCAGGACTGGAGGCAACCGTTTCCTGCGGCACCTCTTCCTCTGTCTCCAGCAAGGGGTTTTCTTCCAGCTCCTGGTTGATTACCTCTTGCAGTTCCAGGTTGGTCAGCTGGAGCAGACGGATGGCCTGCTGCAGAGCTGGAGCCATTACCAGCTTCTGCACCTGCTTCTGGTCAAGCTTCTGCTTCATCATGGCCGCTTAAATTATAGACGGAAGTCAGGGCCGAGGTATATCTCGCGTACCTCTTTTTTCTCCAGGACCTCGTCCGGCCTTCCTTCGGATATAATTTTACCACCATTCATAATGCAAATTCTATCCAGGAGACCCAGGGCCTCTCTTAACCTGTGGTCGGTCAGGAGGATTCCTATCCCCCTTTCCTTGAGTTTGCGAATGATCGACTGAAGGTCGGCAACGGCCAGGGGGTCGAGTTCGCTAAAAGGTTCATCCAGCAGCAAAAAAGCTGGCCGGCAGGCCATGGCCCGGGCAATTTCCAGCTTGCGGCGTTCGCCGCCCGACAGGCGGTCAGCCCGGCTCCTGGCCAGGGAAGCCAGTCCAAAATCCTCCAGCAGGCTGCCTGCCGCTTCTTTTAACCCGCCCCGGGAACCGGCCCCTTCCTGGTGCTCCAGCACCAGCTTCAGGTTTTCCTCGACGGTGAGTCCACGAAAAACTGAGGGTTCCTGGGGCAGAAAACTCAAGCCTTTTCTGGCCCGCAGGTAAGCCGGAAGAGAAGTGATTTCTTCCTCTTCCAGCCAGACCTGACCGCTGTCGGCTCCGACCAGACCGATGATAATGGAAAAAGCTGTGGTTTTACCCGCTCCGTTCGGGCCAAGAAGTCCGACCGCTTCCCCCGCCCTGACCTCCAGGCTGAGGCTATCGACGACCTGGCGCTGACCATACCTTTTGTTCAGATTTATGGCTTTCAGGAATCTCATTTGCCCCTGACAAGGATGGTCAACGACCTCTCTCTCTCCTGGCTCTCGAGGCGGATTCTATCATCCGTAAAAAACAAAGTCAATTTGTCCGCTTCCAGCCTTTCCCCGCTGCCGGTTACGAGCTGGGGAACCCCGGTCAGGGTAAGTTTTTCAGCCGGAAGATCAACTTCTGCCCTCCGCCCGGAAGCTCGATAACCCTTCCAGAAAAGGCCAACCCGGCGCCGGGCCTCAAACGTTAACAGCTGGCCACGAGTCTCGGCGGAAAAAGCCAGGATAAGCTCCTCGGAGCCCAGGCGCAAACTTCCCAGGCTGAGTTCCACATTTCCGGAGAGCACCCCCCGGTTTTCTTCTGGCTGAAAACTGGCCCGGTCGGCCCTGACCTCCAGCCGTTCCCTGCGGCCGCCTTCTCGCTCTAGCTCCCAGCTGGCTCTGGACAACTTCTCCAGATGGAATCGGGCCGTTTTCCCTTCCATCCTGGCCGTTTCTGCCTGGCAGAAGGCCTCATTCTGCCAGATTCTCACCGCCTCTTTCAGGTCAAAAAATCCAGGCTGACTGACCAGCCGTTGACCTGACAGGTAAACGGATTTTTCCCTATCAAAAATTAGTGCGGGCAGGCTGAAAAAGCCGGGACGAATTTCCAGATTAAAGACGGAAGCAGCTAAGCTTCTATCTTCAAGCTTAAATTCCAGACTCTCTGACTTCAGGGCGAAATGCCGATGACCAGCTTCAGCCTGACCGCTCAGCCGGAGCAGGCCGGTGGTCAGGTCCCAATCCGCCTCCTGGCCAGAAAGCTGAAACTCTTCACCTTCCACCTCCTTTAGGCTTGACCGGAAGAGGCCGGCTTTGAAACGGCTGGGGGATTGACCATCTTCCACGGAAAACTCCAGCCCTTCCCCGCTTCCTTGCAATTGCCATTCCTTCCCCGAGCCCTTTATTTCAAAAAGCCCCGGGGCTCTTATCACCGAAACCTGCCGCACGGCTTGAACAATAATCCTGCCCGACAACAGGTGAATCTTCTGAAAATCTGACGCATCTCCCTTGAATTCACACCAGACATTCGCCCCGCCCTCCAGGCTGGCAAAATCCAGGGCAGCTTTGCCTTCACTCAAACGGACCCGAGCCTGACCGGCCTTCAGGGTCATCGGGCCGGCAGTCAGCCTTAAGTCGCTCGCCCAAAAGCTCTGCCCGTCAGGCTCGATGATCAGGCGGCTGCTGGCAAAGGAAAGCTGCTCGCCCTCCTGTTTGACCTGTCCGGCGACATTCTTTTCTAATTCAGCCCTGCCATTTCCAGCCCGGTAAAACAGTTGGCCGGCGGTCAGGCTGAAGCCATCCCTTTCCAGCCGAACCTGCCCGGCTCTGGCTACCTTGTCTTTGATGTCATATTCAAACTCCCCGGCTTCAACCAGCAGTTTCTCCGACATCAACCTGGTTTCGCCTTCTGTCCTGACCAGATTCTTTTCCGGGTCCAGCACCATCCGGGCGGCTTCCAGCCGGACTCCAGCGGCCACTTCCTGGTCAATAATTTCCACCTTCCCTTCCAGATGCTGTTTCCCGTCCGCATCAATGTATGAACGGTCAGCCTTCACCCTGAGCCGCATCTTTTCGCCGGCAAAATCCAGGGCCTGGAATTTTTCCTGATAGGCACGGGTATTGGACTCTGTTGGCTTTAATTCTTCCCGGCGATGGCCCCTGTTCTTCAGGTTATAGACAATCGAACCGGCAATCAGAATGACCAGAAGAAAAAGGAATATAAGCGAGGCTAGCTCCAGGACTGACGGCAGCCCTCTATTTTTAATTCTCACTGGCATCAGGCCCGATGGACCCTGAGGTCTTCCAGGGCCAGGGTGATCTGTCTTTTACCCCGGTAATCGGAAAACTGCAGGGAATAGGCCAGGTCCAGGCAGCTTCCCCGGCGAAGGCCCGGCCAGCACCTGGCCTTCTCCCAGGCCATGACCTCGAATACCCGCCCTGACTGCCTGGCCCAGAACTTGAGGTGCCGGTTCTGTACAACCGTGGGTTCGCTGAGGACATCGGCCTCTTCGGCTATAAACACGGGTCGCGGGTTGCCCACTCCGAAGGGTAGAAGCCTGGAATAAAATTCCAGGAAAGAGGGGCTGATTGAGGAGAAATTCAGCCGGCAGTCAATCTGCAGCTTTCTTTCCAGGAGTTCATCCGTAATCCTGGCCCGGGCCAGGCTGTTTATCCTGTCCTTAAATTCAGGCAAACGGTCATAGCTGAGGGTGCAGCCCACAGCCTGCTTATGGCCGCCAAAATTCTGGCACAGGTCAGCACAATCGTTAACCAGGTCGATCAGGGAAAGCTCGGGCACACTCCGGCCCGAACCGTAGGCCTGGTTGTTTTCATAGGCAAATAGAATTACCGGGCGGTAGAAAATTTCTTTAACCCGGGAGGCCACGATGCCGATGACCCCGCGGTGCCAGTTTTCGCTGCCCAGGACCAGGAGCCGGTACTTCTGGTGAAGCTGGCGAGACTCTATCTTTTCCACGGCTTCCTTCAGGATTTTCTCCTCGATCCTCTGGCGGGCCGAGTTGAGCTCGTTCAGTTTTTTGACCAGGGAGTTGCACTCTTCTGGCGACTCGGAGAAAAAAAGCTGAAGGGCTATTTCGGTCATTCCCAGCCGGCCGGCAGCATTTATCCGCGGTCCCAGCCGGAAACCTAGGTCTACCTCGTTGAGCTTCCGGTTGTTGAGCCCGGAACCGTCAAGCAGGCTTCTGAGCCCGGGAGTCCGGGCTTCCTTTAATTTTTTCAGGCCCTCCTGGACCAGGATGCGGTTCTCGCCCTTGAGTTCGGCTACGTCAGCCACGGTGCCTATGCTCACCAGCTTTAAGAAATGGTTCAGGTCCTGATTGATCCCCAGGCGGAGGAAAATGGCCTGGATCAGCTTGAAGACGACTCCCACCCCGGCCAGGTTGCGGTCGGGATAGCCCGAGCTTTCCAGAACCGGGTTCAGGATGGCCACGGCCTCCGGTAGCTTATCTCCGGGATGGTGGTGGTCAGTTATTATTACGTCCAGCCCATGGACTCTGGCCTCACGGACAAAATCAACCGCCTTTATCCCGCAGTCAACGCTGATGAGCAGGTCGGCCTTCATCTGAAGAATGGTTTCCAGATGGTGGAGCTTGAGGCCATAGCCGTCTTTCATTCTTTCGGGAATGAAATATTCAACCCGCCCGCCCAGCAGACTAAGGGCTTTAACCATCATGACCACCGACAGAATACCGTCGACGTCATAATCGCCGAAAATGACTATCTTTTCCTTTTTCTCGATGGCCCGGCGAACCCTGTCCACAGCCTCCTTCATCCCCTTCATCTGGAAGGGGTCGTGCAGTTCGTTCAGGCCGCCGTAGAGAAAAAAGGCCGCCTCAGAAGCTGAACGCAAGCCCCGGTTCACCAGAATGGTAGCGATTTCGTGGGGAAGGTTAAGTTCCTGGGCCAGAATCCAGGCTTCGGGGTCGGGCGGTGCAATCTGCCATCGGTAACGAGCCTCCATACTTTTCAATTTAACACAACACAACCGGTTCCACAACCGGGCCGCGCATAGCAGGCAGGCCGCCTCTGTTTGACATCGTCAGCAGCCAAAAATATAATTCAAAAGCCGTGTTCGATAAATTAAAGCAGAAGCTGAGCAAGACCAGAGAACTCTTCGGACGGATAGAACAGCTATTCCAGTCCGGCCGCCCCCAGCAAGAGCTACTAGAAGAATTATATGAACTTTTGATCCTGGCCGATGTCGGGGTCAGCACTACCGACCGGATCATCTCGGGCCTTCGCCATCGGGCCAGGAAGACAGGTTCGGCCGACCTGAAGGCCCTGCTCAAGCAGGAATTGATCGCCCTGCTTTCCAGCCAGCCAACGACTGTGAATGAATCCTGGCCGGCGGTCTGGATGCTGGTCGGGGTTAACGGCGGCGGCAAGACCACCTCAGCCGCCAAGCTGGCCTACCGTTACCAGAGCCGGGGGAAAAAGGTGATGCTGGCTGCGGCCGACACCTTCCGGGCTGCGGCCCAGGAACAGCTCCTGCTCTGGGGAAAGAGGCTTAACCTGCCGGTGGTCCAGGGCCAGAGCGGAGCCGACCCGGCTTCCGTAGTTTATGATGCCATTCAATCGTTCAAGGCCAGGGATTACGACCTTCTTCTGGTGGACACGGCCGGGCGCCTCCATACCTACGCCAACCTGATGGCCGAACTGGAAAAGATTAAAAGAGTAATAAACCGCGAAATTTACGGTGCTCCCCAGGAGATCCTGCTGGTGCTTGATTCGACCATCGGCCAGAACGCCATCGTTCAGGCCCGTGAGTTCAACCGCTTCTCCGGGATAACCGGAATCTTTTTGAGCAAGCTCGACGGAACGGCCCGGGGAGGCAGCGTACTGGCCGTGGCCGAAGAACTGCACCTTCCGGTTAAATTCCTGGGTATCGGGGAAACCGAAAAAGACCTGGAGGAGTTTTCGCCAGAAACATTCGTTGAGGCTTTGCTATCATGAGCAGCCTGGCCAGGGACCTGGAATTCATGGAGATGGCTTATACCCTGGCTGAAAAAGCCAGGGGTCGGACCAGTCCCAACCCCTGTGTCGGAGCAGTGGTGGTGAAAGCCGACCGGATAGTGGGCTGGGGCTATCACCGTGAAGCGGGGAAGCCACATGCTGAAATAGAGGCCCTGGACCGGGCCGGCCATCGAGCCAGGGGGGCTACTCTTTACCTCACGCTGGAACCCTGCGTTCACTGGGGCCGCACTCCGCCCTGCGTTGACCGCCTTCTGGAAACCGGATTGAAACGGGTGGTGGTTTCAGCTTACGACCCAAATCCTCTGGTAAACAAAAAGGGAGTAGGCCGGTTGAGACAGGCCGGGATACGAGTCGAAACCGGGTTGTTGGAGCACCTGAACCTGAAGCTGAATGAATCTTACATAAAATACATTACCGAACGAATTCCCTTTGTCACGCTCAAAGCGGCGCTCAGCCTTGACGGGAAAATAGCCGCAGCTTCCGGGGATTCCAGGTGGATTTCCTCTCAGGAATCCAGGTACTTTGCCCAGCACCTGCGAGCTGAACATGATGCCATACTGGTGGGCATCAACACCATCCTCAAAGACGACCCGGAACTGACCCTCCGGCTGGATGAAGCCTCCGGGAAAAAATGGCACCGGGTGGTTCTTGATGCCTTCCTTCGTTTCCCGACCGAAGCCAGGTTGCTGAAAAACCCGGAGGCCGGGCAGGTCATAATTTTTGCCGGGTCCGAGGCTCCAGAAGACCAAGCTGCCAGGCTGGCTCAGTTAGGGGCGGAAATAATCCGGGTGCCAGAAGCTAGCGGGCAGCTGGACCTGAAGGCCGTCCTGGAAGAACTGGGTCGCCGGGAAATAGCCTCGGTCCTGGTCGAAGGTGGAGCCGGTGTCCTGACGTCTTTTCTCCAGCAGAAATTGGCTAACAAGGTGTATTTCTTTCTTTCCCCACGCTTCATCGGCGGAGAAAAATCGCCGACACCCTTCGAGGGCCGCGGGGCGGAAACGGTGGCCGGGGCCCTGGAACTAAAAAATGTGCGGCACTTTTCCATAAGAAACGATATAATCGTTGAAGGATATTTTTAATGTTTACCGGATTGATTTCCTACCGGGGTCGTTTCCGGGAATTTCGCAGGAGCCGGGCCGAACTGGTAGTCGAAGTTCCGACAGAACTGAGCCGCAGGCTGGAAAAAGGCCAGAGCCTGGCCGTAGACGGGGTCTGCCTGACCGTGGCTGCCCGGGAAAACGACCTGCTGGTCTTCAATCTGTCCAGAGAAACCCTGGAGAAGACCACCCTGGGTCGACTTCGCCCCGGGCAGGAGGTGAACCTGGAACCTCCGGTGACCACGGAAACCCTGCTGGGCGGACATCTGGTTACGGGCCACGTGGACGGCCAGGGCCAGGTGCTGGAAGTTAAACTCCGTCGGCCGGGAAAGCGGTTGAAAATCCGGGTGGAGGGGGAAATCAGGAAATTCCTGGTGGACAAGGGCTCGGTAGCCGTTAACGGGGTAAGCCTGACCGTGGCCAGCCTGGGAGCTGGCTATTTTGAAGTTGAACTGATCCCGGCCACCCTGGAAGCCACCAACCTTGACCGCCTCCGGCCCGGGGACCGGGTCAACCTCGAATGTGACATTATCGGCAAATACGTGTATAATTTTATGTCTGGGAAAAATTACTGACCCTTAAGATCCAGAGAAAAATGGACAGCCGGCCCAAGACTATAAGTGTCGAAGAAGCCCTGGAAGCAGTCCGCGCCGGGCGTTTAATTATCATCGTCGACGATGAGGACCGTGAGAATGAAGGCGACCTGATGGTGGCCGCCGAGAAAGTCACCCCGGAAATAATAAACTTCATGGCCAAATTCGGGCGGGGACTCATCTGCCTGTCCCTCACCCGCCAGCGGGTGGAAGAACTCCAGCTTCCGCCGATGGTCCGGGAAAACACGGCCAGATTTGGCACAGCCTTTACCGTTTCCATCGACGCCAGGGAAGGTATCACCACCGGCATCTCAGCCTACGACCGGGCCCGGACTGTCCTGACGGCCATCAACCCGGCCACCAGGCCAGGGGACCTGGCCAGGCCGGGACACATTTTTCCCCTGGAAGCCAGGGAAGGAGGCGTGCTGGCCAGAGCCGGGCAGACCGAAGCCTCGGTCGACCTGGCCAGGCTGGCCGGACTTTACCCGGCCGGAGTCATCTGCGAAATAATGAAGGAAGACGGGACGATGGCCCGGATGCCCGACCTGGAGATATTCAGCCGTGAACACAACATCCCCATCCTGACCATTGCCGACCTGATCTCCTACCGGATGCGAACCGAAACCCTGGTCAGGAAGATTTCCGAGGCTGACCTGCCCACCAGATACGGCCATTTCAGGATAGCCGTTTTTGAAGATATAATTCACGGTGAACACCACGTGGCCCTGATCAAGGGCGAAATTTCCCCCGACCGGCCCACTCTGGTCCGGGCTCATTCCCAGTGCCTGACCGGCGATGCCTTCGCCTCGCTGCGCTGCGACTGTGGCGAGCAGCTCCACACGGCCATGCAGATGATAGAGCAGGAAGGGGCCGGGGTCATTCTTTACATGCTCAACCATGAGGGTCGGGGCATTGGCCTGGCCAACAAGATAAAAGCTTATGGACTGCAGGACGAAGGCTGCGACACGGTGGAAGCCAACTGCCGGTTGGGCTTCAAGCCCGACCAGCGGGATTACGGAATCGGGGCCCAGATCCTGGCTACGCTGGGAATCAGGAAAATTCGTCTGATTACCAACAACCCGAGAAAGTTCCGCGGGCTGAGCGGCTACGGTCTGGAAATAGTAGAGAGAGTGCCCATTCAGATCCCGCCAACCGAAGAAAACCTGGAATATCTCCGGGCCAAGAAGGAAAAGCTTGGCCATCTGCTGGACATAATCTGAAGGAACGGCTCAACCTTCCGGTTCATCCCAACTTTCTCTCCGCCAACCTTCTTCCCGACCTCAAGACACATCTCTTGTTATCATTCCGCCCCACAGGCGGCCGGCCTTGCCCGGGAAATCTCCGGGCGGTTTTACTCTGTTCCGTCACCAGCCCGACCACCAGGGGAATTTCTCCGGCTGAAAATTGGCCCGACGGCCAGCGGCGGAAAACAGATCGGAGCGGGGGGGGAATCGGGCCTGGCTAAAGACTGGCAACAATTTTCAGGCCCATCCTCACCGCTCGACCCCGGTCCGGCCAGCCTTAATATATGAATGGTCATTCATATATTAGCGTCTGGAAAATTACTAAGAAGAATTACTATCTTCCTGGTTTCTATCTGCCTCCCCCACCTGGCCCGAATTACACATAATGCGGAGGTTCCGGGCGAGTGTAAATTTCTCCGGACCGGAAAATTATTCTAAGCTCAGGGCCCTTTCTTCAGAGCTGCTTAAGGCGCGAATCAAGGATGAAGGTAACCGGACCGTCGTTGATTAGATAAACTTCCATCATCGCCTGGAAGACCCCGGTCTGGACCTCCAGACCCTGTTCCTTCAACCTGCTGACGAAATAATCAAAAAGTTCAGCCGCCCGACCGGGGGCTTCGGCGTTATCGAAACTCGGACGGCGCCCCTTTCTGACCGAACCGGCCAGGGTAAACTGAGAAACAGCCAGGATGCTTCCACCAATATCCTTTACCGACAGGTTCATCTTATCGTTTTCGTCGGGGAAGACGCGGAGTTCGGCCACCTTGGCCGCCAGCCAGTC
Source organism: Candidatus Saccharicenans sp. (assembly GCA_026414545.1). Lineage (GTDB taxonomy): Bacteria > Acidobacteriota > Aminicenantia > Aminicenantales > Saccharicenantaceae > Saccharicenans. Next base: position 25,125 of record JAOAIU010000054.1, on the reverse strand, counting down.
GGCCTCAATTTCCCTGTCCCCCTTTTCCACCCCGACCAGAAGGCACAGTCCCCGGCCGATGCTCCCCTCTACCCGACCTTCCACCGTAACCCTTGCTTCTTTTACTCTCTGGAGGACTATCTTCATCCTGCTACTCCCGAGGCACTCCGGGGCCGGGAAGCCCCCGGAGTGTTGACTTTAAGTTGAAGTTATTCTATCATATGCCACTCAAAAGGAGATAGAGATGGCGCTCAGACACAAATCGGCGATCAGACAGCACCGTCGCAGCCTGAGGAGACGGGCCATAAACCAGAGAAACAAGTCTTTGATGAAAACCCTGATTAAAAAGCTCAGGGAAAAAATAGAGGCCGAAGAGCGGGAAGCCGCCCTGGCCCTTCTGCCGGCCGTTTTCAAGGCCATAGACCGGGCCGTGGCCAAGGGAACCATCAAGAAGAACACTGGCGCCCGCTACAAGTCCCGCCTGTCCAGGCAGGCCCAGAGCCTTCAGGTCAAGGCCGGTTAAGGCCTGATCTTCTTTTATCTCGCAACTGAAAAAACCTGACCAGGAAAGTTTCTATCATAATGCCAGCGTCCAGGTCGCTCGACTTCAGCTTGAGGTCAATCCGGCCCAGCTCCCGCACCAGGTCATCGAGCTCTTTCAGGCTAAAAGCCTTAAGGCAGGCGGAAAAAGCTTCCAGCTTGCGGTCAAAAAGAGTCCAGCTTTCGTTCAACTGCGGTCTCATTCTCTTAAAGACCTCTTTGACCGGCACCTTCTTCTCTTCCACTTCAACCTTGGCCCGGGCCAGTGAAAGCAGGTAACGACTGAGACCGGTAAAATAGTTAATGACCTCGGAAGCATCGGGCTGTTCGGCCAGGAACCTGGAGGTGATGCTCAAAGCTTCCTCCAGGCTGCCGGACTCCAGCGCTTCTTCCAGGGCGAATCGGTCATAAGTCTTCTGAAAGACGCAGACAGCCAGAACGTCTTCTTCAGTTATAACCTTCTGGTCGCCGGCATAAAGGCTCAATTTTTCCAGCTCCTGCTCAAGTAACAACAGGTCGGTCCCGGCCGCCTCCAGCAAGCGGTTGATGGCCTGGGGGCTGGTTCTTTTGCCCCGTTTCCTGAGCTCCTCATTAACCCAGGCGGCCAGTTCCGATGGACGTGGAGTTTTCATCTCCAGCAGCTTGAGGTTACCGTCCGAGCCGGTCTTCAGTCTGCTGAAAAAATCAAACAGCCGGTTACCCTTTTTCAGCCGTCCCGGGTAGACGATTATCAAAAAAACGCCATCCGACGGGGCGGCAAAATACCTTTCTATTTCTTTCTCAAACGGGAGCACCAGTTGCCGGCAGGCCCGCTCAGCCAGCTGGGGGTCGTCTTCCTCGGGCTCCGGGAAATAAATGACCAGGATCTTTCTGGTGGCAAAGAGAAACATGTCGGGACTCTGGGCCTCATCCAGGATCTCGGCCCAGTCTTTATCAAAAAGAAAATAGGGCTTCAGCTGAAGCTCTTCCCCTTTTCCCCTGGCTTCTTCGACAACTGCCAGTAACATTCTTCTCAAATATCCGGCCTGTTCCCCGTAAACGAAAAGGCCCGGGCCCAGGTTTTCGGGAGAAATTTCCTTTTTCCAGAGAACAAAGAAAGGCTCTTGGGCTGACATTCAAAATCCTTCTACCAGGTTGACCACCAGCTGTCTGGCATATTTCTCGGCCGCTCGGTCGATGGCCCTGGTTTCCATCGTCTCGTAGTCCAGGCCTTCGGGAATGTCATATTCTTCGGTGTAGATGAAATTATCGTCGGCAAACAGGATTTTCTGGTTGACCAGGTCGGAAAAGACAACGCTGGTGGTTATGGTTATCTTGAACCGGGTAGCCGCTCCAGCCGGTGAGAAAGCGATCGGCTGAACGCTGAAAGCACGGACCTCGCCGCTGAGCAACCCGTCCGCCTGGCTGCGTTCGCCGACTATAATCGCCCCGGTCCTGGCCACCAGTTCGTTGATAACACTCCTGGTAAGCTTGAGGTCCAGCTCGAACCGGCCGGAAGAATTCTTGAAGACCGGGACCTGGATTCTCTTCATCTGGGGTGGCCAGAAACCACCCTTGCCCCTGAGCTGATAGCCGCAGGCGGTCAGGCAGGCCAGGGCCAGGCAGCAGGCTATGTATTTCGGCCAGAATTTCATCAATCCAGTTCAGACCACCAGGCTGACCAGTTTATTCCTGACGCAGACCACTTTTTTGGGCGGCTGGCCAGCAAGAAGTTCCTGGATCCGGGGCAGGGCCAGGGCCTTTTCTTTCAGGACTTCATCCTCAGTATCAACTGGCACTTCGAACTTGTCCCGGAGCTTGCCGTTGACCTGAACGACGATGGTCACCAGTTCTTCCCGGGCCAGTTCCGGGTCATAAGAGGGCCAGGGGCTTTCAGCCACCAGAGTCCGGTGGCCGGTCCTTTCCCAGAGCTCTTCGGCTACGTGGGGAGCAAAAGGCGCCAGCATCAGGTTCAGGGCTTCCAGGGCCTGTCGCAACAGCTCCCGGCCTTTCCGGCTGGAGCGCAGGGCGTCTCTTTCTTTTTTCAGGGTGTTGACCAGCTCCATCAGGGCACTGATGGCCGTGTTAAGATGGAAGCGGAGTTCTATGTCTTCGCTCACCTTTTTTATGGTCTGGTGAAGTTTCTTGAGAAGGCGCTGGTAACTCTGTTCATCATGCTCATCTGCGGCCGGGTGCTGCTCCTCGGTAAACAGATCCCTGTTTTCTTCGAACATGTTCCAGATTCTCAAAAGGAAACGGTAGCAACCTTCCAGTCCTTCTTCCGACCAGGCAAATTCTTTTTCCGGAGGGGAGGCGAACAGAATAAAGACCCGCAGGGCATCGGCCCCGTACCTCTTGATCATATCGTCGGGGTCAACCACGTTGCCCCGCGACTTGGACATGGCCGAGCCGTCCTTGGTCACCATCCCCTGGGCCAGGTAATGCGGGAAGGGCTCATCCACCTCGGTCAGGCCCAGGTCGCGCAGGTACTTGGTAAAGAACCTGGAATAGATCAGGTGCAGGATAGCATGCTCCACCCCGCCAATGTAAAGGTCCACCGGCATCCAGTATTTAGCCTTTTCCGGGATGAACGGAATTTTGTCCTCGCGAGGAGAACAGTATCTAAAAAAGTACCAGGAAGAATCGACGAAGGTATCCATAGTATCGGTTTCCCGCCGGGCCGGACCGCCGCACTTGGGGCAGGTGGTTTGAACAAAATGAGGCACCTTCTCCAGCGGGGAACCTTCTTCCCCCGTGAACTGGGCTTCGTAGGGAATTTCCACCGGAAGCTGCTCGTAGGGAACAGGCTGGACACCGCACTTATCGCAATAAATTATCGGAATTGGTGTTCCCCAGTAACGCTGACGGGAAATTCCCCAGTCTCTCAGCCGGTAGGTGACGCTGGCCCGGCCAAAGCCTAGTTCTTCAGCCCGGGCAGCCATTTTTTCCATGGCTTCTTCCGACGACAGCCCGTTGAAGGGCCCGGAATTAACCAGCACACCATAGCTCTCGAAAGCTTTTCCCTCTTCAGGTTTGACGTCCGGCGAAGCCGGGGCGATAACCGTCCTGATGGGCAGTCCATATTTTACAGCAAATTCATAGTCTCGCTGGTCATGAGCCGGAACGGCCATGATGGCACCCGTGCCGTAATCCATCAGCACATAGTTGGCCAGGAAGATGGGCACCAGCTCGCCGCTGAATGGATTCAGGGCCCGGACTCCCGTATCATAACCCACCTTCTCCACCTCTCGCTCTTCTCGTCTCAGCCTGGACTCGGCGATGGTCTTGGCCATCCACTCTTTGATGGTTTCCCGGTCCGGGTGGTTGGCCACCAGCTCTGTGGCCAGCGGGTGCTCGGGACTCAGCACCAGAAAGGTGGCCCCGAAGATGGTGTCAATGCGGGTGGTGAAGACTTCTATGGACTTGTTGAGAGAGGGCACCGGGAAGTTGACCAGCGCACCCGTACTCCGGCCGATCCAGTTTTTTTGCATCTGAAGGACATGCTCCGGCCAGCGGCTGAGTTGCTCATGACCGCTGAGCAGTTCATCGGCGTAGGCAGTAATCTTCAGAAACCACTGCTCCATCTTTTTCTGGGTTACCGGGCTGTCGCAGCGCCAGCAACTTCCGGCTATCACCTGCTCGTTGGCCAGGACCGTCCGGCACTGGGGACACCAGTTAACCCAGCTCATCCGCCGATAGGCCAGGCCCTGCTCAAACATCTTCAGAAAAATCCACTGGTTCCACTTATAGTATTCCGGGAGGCAGGTGTTCACTTCCCGGCTCCAGCAATAACTGAAACCCATTTTCTTGAGCTGGGAGCGCATGTAGTCTATGTTGTCCAATGTCCATTTCCGGGGATGAATGCCGTGTTTGATGGCCGCATTCTCGGCCGGCATGCCCAGGGCATCCCAACCAATGGGATGAAGGACATTGTAACCCTTCATCTTCTTGAAACGAGCCAGGACATCGCCAATGGAATAATTCCGGACGTGGCCCATGTGAATACGTCCGGAGGGATAGGGATACATCTCCAGGAGATAATATTTCGGTCGGTCAGAATCCTCGCTTACCTCGAAGACCTGTCTTTCCTCCCAGATCTTCTGCCACTTCTTCTCAATCTGTTCAAAATTGTAGGCTTCTTTCATGGTTTCTTCCTCGGTTCAGGGAAAAACAACCTGGGTAAATTACTCGCAAAAATCAGTTTATAATGATAATTTCCCATGCTCTAAAAGTCAACTTAAAGCCGGACCCTGGACTGCCGGCCGCCGACCACCAGCCTGCCGAATAGCTTATAGGAAAGATTAAATCTATAATATAGGCTATTAAACCAGCAAACAAGGCAGCAGCAGCGATGAAATTTCTGTCGGTAGAAAACCTGGAAGCCGGTTATGCCGGTTCCCCGGTCATTACCGGAATCTCACTGGAACTGGAACCGGGAGAATTCCTGGCCGTCTGCGGGCCAAACGGCTCGGGCAAAAGCACCCTGGTCAAGGCCCTGCAAAAACTGACCCCCTGGCTGCGGGGAAAAATCATGTTAAACGGCCGCAACCTGTTAGAACTGAGGGCTCGCCAGATGGCTTCGCTCTTGGCCTATGTCCCCCAGGTTTTTGAACCGGTCTTCGACTTCAGCGTGGAAGAAACCGTGGCCATGGCTCGTTATTACCGACAGCCAGGACGGCTGGCAGGATTTTCAGAGCGGGACCGGGCGGCCATCGAAGAGGCCATGAGGCTGACCGATGTCTTAAGCCTGAAAGAAAAAAAACTGAATGAACTGAGCGGCGGCGAACGGCAACGGGTGTTGATCGCCCGGGCCCTGGCCCAGGATACCCCGGTGCTTCTTCTGGATGAACCGAGTTCCCACCTGGACTTAAATTTCCAGCTCCAGGTATACGGGTTATTAAAAATGCTTCAAAAGGAACGGGGCAAGGCCATCCTGGTGGCCGAGCATAACCTCAACCTGGCCAGCGCCTATTGCTCTGGACTTGTTTTCATAAAGGAGGGGAAGGTCCTCGCCCACGGCCGGCCGGAAGAGCTCCTGGAAAAAGAAATCTTGAGAAAAACCTTCGGAGTAGAAGTCGAGATAAGGACAAACCGGTCGACCGGCCTTCCAGAGATTTCGCTCATCCACCCGGGCCCGGGCTACGAAATGATTCCAGACAGGGAAATCGTGAGGAGCCACCCAGAGGAAGAAAAATGAGAAGAAATTGCTCCTCGACCCCCAACCTGGCCTTAAACAGGCAGGGCGGCGGTCATTCGGGCCGAGTCCATAGGCTATTATCATCCAGCCAACATCATAAATCAGCCGGGAAAAGTGGCTGCCCAAGAATGAACCGAGCCCGGATTCTTGCCCAGGCCGTCATGTTCCTGACTCTAGCTGCCGTTCTGAGTCCCCAGACCCTGGAATTCCGAGATGACCTCGGCCACAGAATCAGCCTCGCCTCCTGCCCGCAGAGAATCGTCTCCCTGGCCCCCAACCTTACCGAAATTCTTTTCGCCCTCGGGCTGGAACGCGAAATTATTGGAGTTACCCGGTACTGCGATTACCCCGAAGAGGCCAGAAACAGGGAAATCGTGGGTGGACTGGTGGACCTCAACCTGGAAAAGATTCGCAGTCTGAAGCCGGACCTGGTACTGGGTTTCCGGGGAAATCCCCGGCGGCTGATAGACCGGCTCTGGCATCAGCCAATCCCGGTCTATGTCTTCGACTCGGGACGGACTTTCGATGACCTGTTTGTCCTCATTGCCAGAATCGGCCAGCTCACCTGCCGGCAGGAACGGGCGACTGACCTCATCACCAACCTGAAGCAGCAAATCATGGAAATAGAAAAGAACCTTCCTCCGGCCGGGTTCAGGAAAAAAGTCTTCCTGACCATGTCCGGCCAGGGTTCTGGCCTCTGGACCTGCGGTCGGGATAGCTATCTCAGCTACCTGCTGGAGAAAGCCAGGGCCGAAAATATAGCCGCCGGGGAGAAAGGAAACTGGCTGGTATACAGCCGCGAGAAACTGATAAAGGACAACCCGGAGCTAATACTTATTCTGTGCCGCAGCAAAGAAGATTTTGACCGGGCCAGGACCTGGTTTACCGCCCAGCCAGCCCTTCAGAAAATATGGGCGGTTCGGGGGGAACGGTTCTTCTTCCTTGATGAAAACCTGTTCAGCCGTTTCGCGCCCCGGCTGGTAGAAGCGTACCGTCGGCTGGTGGCCACTCTTTATCCAGACCCAAAGGCAGGAAGGCAATGAAGACCTCTTGGCGCTTGAGATGTCTGCAACTTGGCTTGCTACTCTTCACGCTTCTTGCATTATTTCTGTCGCTGAAGCTGGGCCCGGTCAAAACTTCGCTGGCTGAAGTCTTCCGGGCACTCACTTCTGGAAAGGGTGACCTGGCGGATATCATCCTGAGTCTTCGTCTCCCCCGGGCCCTTCTCGCCTACCTGGTCGGAGCCGGCCTGGCTCTTTCCGGAGCCATCCTCCAGGGCTATTTTCGGAACCCTCTGGCCGACCCCTTTATCCTGGGCGCATCGTCAGGCGCTTCACTGGGAGCTGTCCTGAGCCTGCAACTGGGCCTGGCCCTCAACCTGGCCGGGCTCTCGGCCCAGAGCCTGCTGGCTTTTCTGTCCAGCCTGTTCTTGGTGAGCGGGGTTTATCTTATTTCAGAAAGACGCCATTTCCAGACAACTGAGTCCCTGCTGCTGACCGGGATTGCGGCCGGGGCCCTGGCCTCGGCCCTGACCTCGTTCCTTCTATTCCGCCGGGCTGATGCTTACGAACAGGCCGTTTTCTGGTTGCTGGGAAGCTTTTCCCTGGCCGACTGGCAGCAGGTCTGGCTGATTTTAATTGCCCTTCTATTCGGTCTGGCCGGGGCCCAGTACCTGGCCCGCGATATGAACCTGCTGAGCCTGGGGGACGAAACGGCCCGGTCGCTGGGCTGTCCCGTTAAGACCGTGAGAAGAATCTTCCTCTTGCTGGCCACCTTGCTGGCTTCCTTCGCGGTTTCAGTGGCAGGGATAATCGGTTTTGTCGGCCTGATTGTGCCCCACGCCATCAGGTTGATCATCGGTCCGGACCACCGGAAGCTTTTCCTCCATTCAGCCCTGGCCGGCGGGCTCTTCCTGCTAATTTCTGACCTGATGGCCAGGCTGGTCCTGGCCCCGTCAGAACTCCCGGTGGGAGTGGTCACGGCCGCTTTTGGCGCTCCCTTTTTTATCTATCTATTAAACCGGCGGCGTCCCTCCTGACCCCGGGGACAAATTCTTTAAGATTGACAAGAGTGTCCGTTTTGCCTTAATGTAAAGATACCATGCTGCTGACTTTCAACCAGGTTCTGTTCCTGATCCTGACTGTGGCTGCAGCGGTTCTGGTGGTATTCCTGGTTCTCTTTCTGGCCCAGCTAAGGCGGACGGCCAGGGAAGCAGAAAAATCATTCCAGGACCTGCAGCTGGTACTGCATAAACTAGAAAAAATCGAGGACAAGCTCGACCGTCGCCTGGACGAGGCCGGAGTCATAATTGACTCTACCAGAAAGACCCTTTCCGGGCTGTCGGAACTTTCTATGTTCATGACCACCAGGCTGGTCAGGCCGGCCTCGCGTTTCTGGCCGGTGCTCTTTCCCCTGCTGCGCTTTGGTTGGCAGCTAATGAAAAAAAGAAAGGAGAGGAAAAATGTCGGATAACAAAGGGTCTTCTTTTGTTGATTATTTATTGACCTTCGTGGCCGGCGCAGCCACTGGCTTTATCCTGGGAATTCTTTTTGCCCCGGCCAGCGGCAAGGAAACCAGACAGAAAATTAAAGAACAGGCTAAAAAAGGCCAGCAACTGGCGGCCGAAGGCTACCAGAGAATGGCCCGTGAAGCTGAAAAAGGGGTTAAAATAGCCAAGGAAAAAGCTGAAGAGGGAATCGAGGCCATAAAAGAATTCCTCGAAAAGAAAAAGGGTGAATACGTCAGGAAGGAACCAGAGTTCCCGGAAGACTTAGACACCGAAAAATAATTAATAAATTTTCTTAACCTGATTGCATCATTAATTAGGGGGCAGGTGTCCATGAGGAGCGGGACCGCAAAATTTATCTCGGGTTGCTTACTGCTGGGATTTATTCTCTGGCCTTTCCGGGTCCCGGCCCAGGCCATCGACCAGAAACTGGCCCAGGCCATCGACCAGGAAATTGAAAAGATCCGGGCTGAAATGGTTAAGGTCCGCCGTTTTTTGCACATGAACCCCGAGCTCGGCAACCATGAATTCGAAACATCCAAGCTGGTGGCCAGCAAGTTAAGCTCCCTCGGCCTGGAAGTTAAAACCGGGGTGGCCGGAACAGGAGTGGTGGGCTTGCTCAGGGGAGCCCTTCCTGGGCCAACCGTCGCCATACGGGCTGATATGGACGCCCTGCCCATTCAAGAGCTTAATACCTTCCCTTACCGCTCGCTCAACCCGGGAGTGATGCATGCTTGCGGACACGACTTTCATACGACCATAGCCCTGGGGGTGGCAGCTGTTCTATCCGCAGTCAAGGACAGAATGAGGGGCAACGTCAAGTTCATCTTCCAGCCGGCCGAGGAGGGATTGCCTCCCGGAGAGGAGGGCGGGGCTGCCCTGATGATAAAAGGTGGAGCCCTGGATAACCCACCCGTCCGGGCTATCTTCGCCCTTCACGTCTGGCCAGAATTGCAGGTGGGCGAGGTTGGTTACGCCGCCGGTTACCTCATGGCCAGTTCGGATAACTTTATCATAACCATTACAGGCAAGAGTGCTCATGCCGCCAGACCCCAGGAAGGAATAGACGCAGTGGTGCTGGCAGCTGAAGTCATCACCAGCCTGCAGACCATAGTCAGCCGGGCAATCGACCCGACTGAACCGGCCGTCATCACCGTCGGAAAAATCCAGGGTGGCACCAAGGCCAACATAATCGCCGAGAAGGTGGAAATGGAAGGAACGGTCCGCACCCTGAACGATAAAGTCCGGGAAAAGATGCCGGTTCTTATGGAAAACATCATCAGGGGCCTCACCGGAAGCTACGGGGCCAGCTACAGCTTCAGGTATGAGAAGGGAACGCCCCCGGTTTATAACCATCCGGACCTGGTTCAGGCCATGGTCCCTGTCCTGGAAAACGCCCTCAGCCCTGAGCAGGTGCTCACAGTTAAACCCCAGATGGTGGCCGAGGACTTTGCCCTGCTGGCCGAGAGGGTTCCGGCTTTCATGTATCTACTCGGAGTCAGGAGTCCGGGCCAGGCCAGCGCTGCTCCGCTTCACAGCCCATATTTTAATCCGGACGAAAGGGCCATCCCGGTGGGCATTAAGGCCATGTGTCACCTGGTTCTGAGCGCCCTGGACCAACAGGCCTCCCTGAAAGGTACCGACCGCCAGGCTGCCATCAGATAATAAATGCCAGCCCCCCTGCTGCTGCCAGCCCTGAGTTTCATCGCCGGGATAATATCTTCACTCACCTTGAAATCTAATTTCTCCTGGTACCTGGTGTGGCTGTCGGGAATAATTCTTGTGGCCTGCTGGTGCGGACATATCTTCAAGAAAGACCGTCCTGCTTACTGGTTGATGCTGGCCGGCTTCTTCCTGGTCGGTTTTAGCCTTTACAGCCTGGAATACAGCCGTTATCAGGGTAACGCGCTAAGAATGCTGCCGGCTGAAGGCTACCTTGATTTTAGAGGCCGAGTTCTCCGCTTGCCCGAACGAAGGCCGGACCGCGACCTCCTGACCATCGAGGTTGAAGAAGTCCGGCTGGGCGGCGTGGAGAAAAAGATAAGGGGCAATCTCCGGCTGACGGTGGCCCATTCCGCCACCATGCAGCCACCCCTCGAGCTTCTGGCTGGAGACCTGGTCGAATTCTCAGCCACTTTGAGTCCCGAGGAGAGTTTCAGGAATTTCTTTCCAGATTTCATGCCGCGTTACCTTCGCAGCCAGAGAATCCAGGCCCGGGGCTTTTCCAAGAGCCCGCTGCTTATCAAAAAGTTAAACCAGAAAAACCACACGCCGGCCGGCTTTTTCTCGGGATGGCGAAGAAAACTGCAAAAGGGAATAGAAAAAGACTTTCCGGGTCCTGACCCCTTTAAGCTATCGGCTGAAGGAGCAATTCTGGAAGCTCTGCTCCTGGGAGCTGACGGGCGACTGGCCCCTGAGACCGACCTGCAATTTCAGAAAACCGGTCTCTACCACCTGCTGGCCATCTCCGGAGCCCACGTGGCCGTGGTCAGCTTTTTATTTTATTCTTTTCTCAGCCTGTTCATAACCAGGAAAAGAACAATTCACTCAGTCCTGCTTTTTGCTCTTATTTTTTATGCCTTCCTGGTGGAAGGTCAGCCCTCGGTCTTCAGAGCAGTAATTATGGCATCCCTTTTCCTGCTGGGAAAATTAATCTCAGCCGACATTAACCTGCTCAACACCCTGGGCCTGTCAGCCCTGGCCCTTCTGGTCATAAATCCCTTCAGCCTGGAAGATGTCGGCTTCCAGCTAACTTTCCTGGCCACCCTGGGCCTGGTACTTTTCTACAAGCCAGTTTTTAACCTGTTGCCGAAGTTGCCTTTCCGTATTTCAGAGATGGCCGCCCTGTCGCTGGCAGCCGTGGCCGCCACCATGCCGGTTATAATCAGCAATTTTAATCGGGTAACTTTCGCCTCCCTGATTCTCAACCTGCCGGAAGCTCCACTCCTGGGACTGGTCATGGCCGTGGGCTATGTCTACCTGGCGGTCAACCCCCTGTTACCCGCTGCCGGCCACCTCCTGGCCCTGGCCCTGAAAAACCTGGTGAAATTGTTTTCCTGGGTGGCCACCTGGCTTGAACCCCTGGACTCTCTTTCTTACCGCATACCGTCGCCACCAGCAGCAGTGGTCATCGGGTTCTACCTGTGCTTGCTCTTGCTTCTGGCCAGAACCCGTTTTCGACATCAGAAACTATTGACTTCAGCCGGCCTGGTTATTTTCTTCTTGGTAATGATTACTCATCCATTCAACCCTCATAATGAGAAGCTGACCGTAACTTTCATGGACGTTGGGCAGGGCGATTCCCTGGTGGTGGAATTTCCCGGCAGCCGGGTGATGGTCATTGATGCCGGGGGGTTTGTCCAGGGCAGCTTTGACCCAGGAGAAAGCCTGGTTTCGCCCTATCTCTGGCATCGAGGCTACAAGAAAATAGACTATCTGGTCTGCACCCATTTTCACCCTGATCATGCCGGTGGGCTGTTGTCGCTGGTTCGGAATTTTCGAGTCGGGGAATTCTGGTCGGTGGAAGAAAAGGGGAACAATCTGTCAGAAGAAATCAGCCGGGCTCTTTCCCGGAGAACCAGGAAAAAAACGCTAAAGTCAGGTCTCCGCGAGTCAATAGCAGGCTGCCGGGTTGAGGTACTTTATCCTGATGAGCAGGCTGCGACCACTTTCCTCCCCGGAAATGACCTGTCAGCGGTCCTGAGGCTTGATGGCGGAGGGCAATCGTTTCTCTTCCCGGCTGACATCACCGCCCCGGCCGAAGATTACCTGATGCGTCTCCAGCCTGAAAAATTAGAAGCCCTGGTCCTCAAAGTGCCCCATCATGGCAGTCATTCTTCCTCCAGCCCTGGCTTCCTGGAAGCAGTGGCTCCTCGCTGGGCGGTGGTCACCGTCGGAAGAAACAACGTCTACGGTTTCCCCGACCCCAGAGTCCTGGAACGGCTGGCCGCGGCCGGGGTCGAGATTTTTAGAACCGACCGGGATGGGGCGGTGAGGTTTGAACTGGGTGCGGCCGGCCTGACCATCAGGACGGCCGCTTCCGGCCCAAATTAAAAACAGCTAATCTTGTCCTTCAAATTAATTCTGCTCCATTCTTTCATTCTAACTTTCTAATTATGTGGCCGATTCGAGTCAGGTGCCTCCCGACAGCGGACCTGGCCTTAAATGCGGGGCCATGGTTGTGGGATCACGGCCACTTCAAGAATCCAGGAAAACAAGAAAAGGGGGTTATGGCCAGCTGGGCGAGGCCAGGATAATCAAGTCAGAAAAAAGTGGAATTCCCTTAAATCCCCTATATGGACGCAACCCGCCCCCCTGCCGGTCAGTTTGACAGGCTTGATAAGGGGTTGTATTATTATTTTGAGGGATGAAATTGCTTAGAAAGTTTATCTCCATTTTTCTGTCCTTCAGCTTCTGCGGGCTGACTCTGGCCCTGGCCCAGGAAGAAAACCTGGCCGAACTGGCTAAAAAAGAGAGGGAAAGGCGGGAGGGTCTAAAGGGCAAGAAAGTCCGGGTGGTAACCAATAAGGACCTGGAGAAGTTGACCAAGACCGAAGCGCTGACCTTGCCCCCTCAAACCATGGAAACGGCCGGACTGGAAAGCACCAGGGTGCCGGGGACTCAACAAACTTCCGAACCCCAGCTATCATCTCCCTCTACCGTTCATAAAGTTATAGTGGAAAATCCACCCCAGGGCTCCGGAGGAATTTTCCCGGGCACGGCCGGAGCTCAGGATGCAGGCGGTTCCCTGGAAGAAGCCTGGAAGAAGGCCAAAGAATACGTGGAGTTGTTGACCCTGAAGCTGAATTCTCTCTGGGCCGAGTTCTACGGGCAGACCGACATGAAATCCAAGGACTACATCCAGATGCAGATCAGCGAAACCTACGAAAAACTCACCAGAGCCCAGGAAGAAGAGGCCCGGTTGCGGCAGCAGTATGAAAACCAGATCAACCGCAAGAAGAGCGAGTCCGCCTCACCAATCTGGATTAAATAGGATCAGCCTTCAGCGGAAATAGACCTTTTCAATCTTAAGTCCCACCTGGCTATTTTCCCCTGAGTCCGGGTAAATCTGGTTAAGAGGAATGGTCTTATCCACCGCAATTGCCAGGCGCAATTCCGGGTCGGTGGCCAGCGGAAAAGGGCCGACCGGGTAGATTTTTAGGAATTCCCCGGGTCCCAGAGTGAATTCATCAAACAAACCTTCCTCCAGGTACAGGGAAACTGTGACCTGTTCTGAGTAATTCTTACCCTTTATCATCAGGATGGCCGGCCGACCGGTATTCTTCATAAGACAGACGGCCCTCTCCCCGGTCCAGTATTCACCCGGAGGCGAACCGGAAGCGGCAGAAACAGGGCTGACCTTTTTCCAGCCGTCCAGGAAAACCACGTCTGGAGCCTCAGCCGGGCGGGGCAGCAACTTTATTTTCCGGGAATAGAGTGTAATCGGTTCGGCTCCCGAGCCATTTTCCAGCCTGATTTTGAATTCTATTTTCAGGCCAGAAACCATCTTTGGGTTGAAGGGATCGATTACCGCTGGAAGATAGAGATATTTTTCAACTTCGTAGACCCGGCTAGCCTGCCATTTAATGGGGGGCAAATCCGGTTCAAGGTTTTCCCGGAAAAGGATTTTATTCTGCCAGGTGGCCTCGGCCACAACCCGGTAGTCCCGGCCGAAAGGCTGAAAAACTGAGGTGGTGATATATTTGACCTTTAACCTGGTCACCAGGTCATCGGTCAGCACCCGGTCCAAAAAAATGGCGTTGACCGCCAGCCCCCTAACCGGCTGCCGTTCTATGCAACCGACCAGTGAGAAAAGGAAAAAAAGCAACAGGCAAGACCGGAAAAAACGAAGTCGATTCTTCAAGGAAAGATGCTTCATCCTAATGAACCGAGAATTAATTACTAATTATAATTTAAGAGGGATGCTTTATCAAAGTTTCCCAATTTCTCATCTCCTGGTGAGATATCAAAGCTAAAATGAAGCAATGGGAAGTCCGGGGTTCTGGCCCCCTGAACGGGGCTGCCAGGTAAAGCCTCGGACCATGGCTCAGTGCCTTATTCTGGAAACCCGTGCGGAGGAAGATGGTTATCTGGAATTGGTTATCGCAGATAAGCTCCTTTCTGCTTATAACCAGGGCTATCTTAATGAAAGAATAAACGAAAAATCTCGCTCTCCTGCTTCCAGCTTTCTGACCCGAGGCCAGTTGTCGCCGGCAGGTTGAAAAACCGGGGTTTCTGGCATATCATTATGATAATTAGCGTTCCCGCGTCTTGAGATTTTAAGGAGAAATTAGTGAGCAGAAAGAAAACTATAAAGGAATCAGTCAAGGATAAGCTTTTCAAGAGGCCTTCCGGCCGGGGGTATGATGAGTTAAGACCGATCGTCATCAAACCTGACTACATGGATTTTGCCGAAGGCTCGGCCTACCTGGAAATGGGCAAAACCAGGGTGGTGGCCACGGCCACCATAGAAGAAAAAGTGCCCCAGTTTTTGAAGGGCACCGGCTCCGGCTGGATAACGGCCGAGTACTCCATGCTCCCCCGGTCCACAGAAAAAAGAACTCCCCGGGAAAGAACCCAGGGAAAGATTTCCGGCCGCACCCAGGAAATCCAGCGACTTATTGGACGAGCCCTGCGGGCCACTACCGACCTGAGCCTCATCGGCGAAAGGACCATCATCATCGACTGTGATGTCATCCAGGCCGACGGCGGAACCAGGACCGCTTCGGTCAACGCCGGCTGCATCGCCCTGGCCATCTGCTTCAAGAAACTGCTTGACCAGGGCCTGCTTCAGACTTTTCCGCTCCGACACCTGGTGGCCGCGGTTAGCGTGGGCCTGGTAGAAGGGCAGCGCCTGCTGGACCTGGACTACCTTGAAGATTCCCAGGCCGAAGTCGATATGAATGTCATTCAAACCGACAACGGCCGACTGGTGGAGGTGCAGGCCGCAGCCGAGAAGATGTCTTTTTCCAGGCAGGAACTGGCTCAGCTGCTGAAACTGGCTGATAAGGGATTAAAAGAAATCTTGGCCACCCAGAGGGCTATCCTCAAAAAAATCCACCCTGTCTTTATCGCCTATTGAAGCTAAAGTTATAGCCCTTCTTTCTGAATAGCGCGAGACACACTTCGGCCACTTTTTCGTCGTACAGAATACCTTTATTCTTTTCAATTTCGGCCATGGTCTCTTCCAAAGAATGAGCTTCCCGGTAAGGACGATGGGAAGACATGGCTTCCACCACATCGGCCACGGCCAGGATCCGGGCCTCGATAATTATCTGTTCGCCCTTAAGCCCACGCGGATAACCAGAGCCGTTCAATCTTTCATGGTGCTGGTAAATAATTTCGGCTACCGGCCAGGGAAACTCAATGTCCTTGAGCAATTCATAGCCGACCTTGACATGATTCTTCACCAGCCCCCACTCGCTTTCACTGATCACACCCGGCTTGCTGAGTATTTCCGACGGCACGATTATCTTGCCGATGTCATGAATTTCGGCGGCCAGCCTCAACCCGTCGACCTGCTCGGCCGATAATTTCATTTCCGTGGCTATGGTCCTGGACAGGTCGGCCACCCGCTTTTGATGTCCGCCGGTGTAAGGATCCTTGGCCTCAACCAGGTTATTAAGAACCCGGATGGTAGCGCCAAAAGCAGCTCTGATCTTGGCCAGGGCCCGGGCCTGGAAAATTTCCATCTCCTTCCTGGCAGTAATATCGTGCATGATCACAATTTCCGCCGGAACTCCGTCATAAGAGACCAGGTTAACTTCTATCTCCACATCGACCCTGTGGCCATTTTTATGTTTAAGACCCATTTCCCATCTTTTCTTGATTGGCTTTTGAGTCAGCCTTTCCTCGTAAAGCTGCAGTATCCTGCCCTTTTCTTCTTCCATCAGGTACAGGTCTATGCCGGTTCCGATCAGTTCTTCCGGATGGTAACCGAAAACCTCAAACACGACTTTATTGGCAAACCGTATCCGGCCATCCTGGACAACAAAGACTGGAGTGCTGGCTTCATCAATCATGCCCGCCAGGATTTTTTCTTGCTCCTGAAGGCGGAGATGACAGTTATAGAGCTCTGTTATATCACGGGCCAGGATGATCGTGCGCTCCTTTTTACCCCGGACTGCGTTCAAATTGAGAGCAAGGCTCCGGCCAGCCTTGGACACAAACCGGAGAGCCCCAGAGGGCAGAGGATTCCGGGCTTCGCTTTGATACCTCCTCCAGTCTTCAACTCTTTCGCGGCCCACAGGCGGCAAGTCGCGCCAGATAATTCCCTCGCCCGCAGCCTCGATTTCTTCTGCCTTCAAGCCCATAAGATTAAGGAAGGCAGCATTGCAATACTCAACCCTTCCGCCTGTCAGGACACAGACGCCATCGGCCGACTCTTCCACCAGTAGCCGGCAAAGTTCTTCCTTGAGCCCAAATAGAACCCTCCTGCCTCTCGTTCGATTTCTTTTTTCCAATTTTCTCCTCAGCCCTCGTTTTTCCTGCCGGCGCTTGACCCGGCTAAACTAGAACCAGTTCCTTTTTTATTTTTCAATGGCCACCGTTGACCCATTACAGTCCAGGCTGGGCCATTGTTGCTGATTATTAAAATAAAACGACAACAAAATCAAGCACTTTTTGTCCGGCAGTAAACTTAATTTGTCAAAAAAGGATTGATGGTTTTTTTCCGAGCCAATCTCAATGATTTAAACTGCCCTTCATGTTTGCTTTTTCCGGCGCCTTGCTTACGGACTGGACTGATTGACCGGCAAGAACCCTTCAGGATATCCGGAAACCAGCCCAGCTGCCTCCGACCAGAAATCCCAGGCCATAGCCAATCCAACCTCGGCCTGGCGGCCAATCCAGGATTTCCGGCCGGAAGAGCACCCGGTCTGGCTATAAATTTGGCTTGACTTTAATTAGGGGAAGAATTAATATCTTTCCTTGAAAAAAAAGACCTTTCAAGATAGCCTGAAAAGGGTAAGTAAGAAGACCATGACCCGGTGTGAAGGTGTTTCTTTTTTCCCCGGTCGGCTCCTGCCCTGTCTCAGGCCAGTCCCCGGATTCATCGCAAAATCATAATTGTTGGAGGGAGGTTATCATGCCTTTAACTACCTGGCTTATTATTATCGGCGCCGTCGTTATTTTTCTGGCAATAATCGGAGTAGTCCTGGCCGCCCAATACAGAAAAGTCGGGCCAAATGAAGCCCTGATCATCGCCGGCGGCCGGAAGAGAACCATCACCCTTCCCGACGGAACTAAAAAGAGAGTAGGTTACAGGTATAAACTGGGCGGTGGTACCTTTGTCTGGCCCTTTATCGAAAAAGTCTACACCCTTCCCCTCGAAGTCATAACCATTTACATCAAGACGCCGGAAGTCCTAACCCACGGTGGAATTCCCATCCTGGCTGAAGCCGCGGCTCAAGTTAAGGTGGATTCCACCGACCTGGCCATCAGGCTGGCCGCCGAGCAGTTCCTGGGAAGCGGCAAGGAGGGAATTCGCGATGTGGCCATGACCGTCCTGGAAGGAAAAGTCCGGGAAATTATAGGCACCATGACGGTTGAAGAAATCTACCGCGGCCGGCAGGAATTTTCCAGGCGGGTAGCCCAGGCCGCCAAGGAAGATTTCGCCAACATGGGCCTGGTGCTGCTGAGTTTTTCCCTCAAGGACATCAGCGACACCCAGGGTTACATCGACGCCCTGAGCAAGCCGGTCATTGCCGCGGCCAAGAGGGATGCAGCCATCGCCCAGGCCGAGACCGAGAAAGAGGCCATAATCAAGTCCTCTCAGGCCAGGAAAGAAGCCGAGGTGGCCAGGCTTCAGGCCGAGGCCCAGATCGCCAAGGCCCAGTGGGAAAACGAAGCTAAGAAGGCTGAGTCCCAGACCTTCGTCAACCAGAAAAAAGCCCAGGCCGACTTTTCCTATGAGCTGGAACGCACCCGGGTCAGCCAGGAAATAAAGAAAGAAGAGGCCAAGGTCAAGCAGATAGAAAAAGAGGAAGCCATCAAGATAGAAGAGCTGGAAATCAAGCGCAAGGAAAAAGAGCTGGAAGCCAACGTCCTGAAACCGGCCGACGCCCGCAAGTACCAGATCCAGGCCGAAGCCGAAGCTGAAGAAATACGGCTGATGGCCGAGGGCAAGGGAAAGGCCGAAGCCATGAAATTGGAAGCCATGGTGAAGGCCGACGAAATCAAGTTGCGCGGTCTGGCCGAGGCCGAGGCCATGCTGAAGAAGGCCCAGGCCTGGGAAAGATACAACGAGGCGGCCCTGCTGGAAAGCTTCATCAAGGTGCTGCCCGAGCTGGCCAGAGCCGTGGCCGAACCCCTGGCCAGGGTGGACAAGATCGTGGTCATCGGCGGCGACAAGGGGCTGGGCACCGACCAGATTACCGGCCAGGTAACCCAGATCCTGGCCCAGATGCCGGAGGTGCTCAAGGCTCTGACCGGAGCCGACCTGGCCAGGTTTCTGAGGGACAAGCTGGGTTCAGCTACCGAGGCCAAGCCCGAGCCCCAGGAAAAGAAACCTGAGAAGAAATAATCCCGGAAAAGCAGGCAAGCCATGGTTTCAGAAAGAGTAACCAAAATAGGAGCTTCTCCCACCTTAAAGATTTCGGCCAAGGCCAAGTCCATGAAGGCCGAAGGAATCGATGTTATTGATTTGAGCGTGGGCGAACCCGATTTTCCGACGCCGGAAAACGTCAAGGCGGCGGCAGTCAAGGCCATCGAGCAAAATTTTACCAAGTACACCGAAAACGACGGCCTCCCTGAGCTGAGAAAGGCGGTCTGCAAGAGGCTCAAGGAAGATTACGGGCTGGACTACAAGCCCAATGAAATCCTGATTTCCAGCGGGGCCAAGAGCTCCCTTTACCACCTGGTCCAGGCCATCGTCAACGAGGGCGACGAGGTCATCATCCCGGCGCCTTACTGGGTAACTTACCCGGAGTGCGTGAACCTGGCCAAGGGAAGGCCGGTCATTGTGGAAACGCGCGAGGAAGACGGCTTTTTGCTGACGCCAGACCAACTGAAAGCAGCAATATCCCCGTCGACCCGGGCCCTGGTTCTGAACAATCCCAGCAATCCCACCGGGGCAACCTATTCCAGGGAGCAGCTTCTGTCCCTGGCCGAGGTTGTGCGCAAGGAAGACATTTACATCATTGCCGACGAGATTTACAGCCGTCTGGTTTACGACGGGTTTCAGTTCACCAGTTTCGCCGCCCTCGGTGAAGACCTTAAAAAGAAGACCATCATCGTCAACGGCGTCTCCAAGAGCTATTCCATGACCGGCTGGAGAATAGGCTATGCCGCCGGGCCGGCCGAAATCATCAGCGCCATGAGCAAGATCCAGAGCCACACTACCTCCAACGCCTGCTCCATCTCTCAGAAGGCCAGCGTCGAGGCTCTGGCCGGGCCGCAGTATGAAGTTAATCGCATGGCGGCTGAGTTCCAGAGAAGGCGGAACTATGTGCTGATGAGGTTGCAGCAAATTCCGGGAATCTCCTGCTTCAAGCCCCAGGGCGCTTTTTACCTGTTTCCCAATGTGAGTTCTTACTATGGCAAGGAAGCGGGAGGCATTCAGATCAGGAATTCTTACGGGCTGGCTTATTACCTACTGCGAGAAGCCCGGGTGGCCATCGTGCCCGGAGACGCTTTCGGAGCCGACGATTACATCCGGATTTCCTACGCCACCTCCATGGAGAACCTGGAAAAGGGAATGGACCGGATAGCCGAGGCCCTGAGCCGTCTGAAGACGGCCAAGAAGGTCAAGAAGATTTATCTGCAAAATTACGTGACCAGGGTCAAAAAATCTGTGCCCGTGGAAGTGGTAGCTGAAAGCAAGTTGAGAGATGCCCTGGTGGCCGAGATGGAAAGTCATCTCGGT
This sequence comes from Candidatus Saccharicenans sp., assembly GCA_026414545.1. Lineage (GTDB taxonomy): Bacteria > Acidobacteriota > Aminicenantia > Aminicenantales > Saccharicenantaceae > Saccharicenans. The sequence continues at coordinate 5,061 of JAOAIU010000054.1, read as the reverse complement.
TACGAGAATTACTACGAATGGAACGCCAACATCAACGGCACCATTGTTCAGCTCAGGACCAACGTCGGGCATCTTTATGACTTCTGGGTCGAGAACTGGTTTCCCGGCCAGATAGAAGCCGGCCTGGAACCTCATGCCGTGATTTATGCTGTGGATAACGTTCCCGGAAGAGAGCCGCGGGCTTATTACCACCCGGAGACCAGGACGGGAATTCTGGTCAACACCGACAATTACGGACCACTGCGCAAGCTGGCCCTGGGCATGGTGCTGGATTCTTCGGAGCACCTGGGCATAAACGCCGTCCGGGGTATGGCCGTGGGGCTGGACGGAAACGGTCTGATTCTGGTGGGACAGCCCGGCACCAAGAAAACCGAGCTGTTTTTTGACCTGCTCAAGCTGCCAAGAGTCCAGGCCCAGACTAACGAGATTGTGTTCATCCGCTTTTCCGGCAGCCGGGCGGTGGCCGACGCCGTCGAGAGAAAATTTTACATCCCGACCAACACCGTTGAACTTCACGACCGGTTGGCCAGGCTCTTTGACCACAGCAAGTGCGAAAACGTGGTCACCAGGCGCGAGGACTGCACCGACCGCACCTGCCCCATGCAGGATGAGTGCCGGCTGGACAAGGGTGCTCCTTACTGCTTCCGGGCTTCCAGCGAATCTCAGGCCATGCTCGACCCCAACTGGCTGGCCGGGCCCCAGGGCTATACCCGGAGAACCAGCCTGAAGAGCCTGGTAATCCTGCGCAACGACCAGGTCTCGCCGCCGGTGGTGGAGTTGAGCAAGGAAGAAGCCCTGAGAATCCTGGAAAGCGGGGAGCCTTCGGGTGCGATTAAAACTATCTCAGCCAAAGCGCAGCCGTTCTTTAACCCGCACCTTCTGGTGGCAAATGAAGATAAGCTGGCCATGCAGCGGATGTTCTTCAGCCGCCTGCTGGATCAGGTGAAATGTTATCTGGTCAACAGCGGTGTGGCCGGGGCCGAGGTTATCAAATCCCTTTTATAAAATGGGAGGCGCAGCACCCATTCCCCGAATTTTTGAGCACAAAATATAGCCAGCTTCCGACCTATCCGGTCCGCATATAAGGCCATAGCCAGCAGGAAACCGCCCGCCTATTAAACAATGAAGATAAAGTCTATCCCCTATTTTAGTAGATGGACCAGCGTCGGGTCATGAAGCCGTCGCGGATTTCCCGCCAGCTGCCCAGGACTTCGTCGGCAATTTTCCGTATGTCAGCCCTGACCTTATTCGCTTCCAGACCCCACAGCTCCACGTTGAGGGCCTGGGGTTCGTTGATTGGTTCGTTGATCTGGCTGACCATGTAAACATAAACCTGTTTGGCTTCTGGCATGGCCTGGACGATTCTGTCGGCAATCAGCTGGCTCATGATGCTGTATATCTTACCCACGTGACTGACCGGATTCTTCCCGGCCACCGCTTCCAGGCTCATCGGCCGGTAGGGCGTGATCAGCCCGTTGGCCCGGTTGCCGCGCCCCACCTGGCCGTCGTCCCCCGATTCGGCGCTGGTGCCAGTTACAGTTAAATATTGCGAATCATCGGTATCGGCATTATTTATGACTACCTCAACCGGCCGGGAAGTATAACTCCGGACAAATTCCCCCCGCAAGAAATCAGTTATTTCCTTTTTCATTCGGTCATAGGCAGGCCTGTCCCCAACCCTGGAGGCCACGAAGGCAGCGGCCACGGTCAGGTTTATGGATTCGCCCTTGCGGACACCCATAACCTTTATGTCCTCGCCCAGGGCCGGGAATTTGCGCTTGCCCTCCGGGCTGTTCAGGAATCTCTCGGTTTCCAGAACCAGAGTTTCCAGCTGGCTGAGCGGGGCGTAGCCCACGGCCAGGGAGGTGTCGTTGGCCCGGGGAGCCCTTTCGTCGTCGGCGAAAATTGCTGTCAAATCCTCGCTGCCCTGCCTGATTAAAAGCTTGACCTTGAAGTGTTCTTGTTGTAGATGGGGCACCTGCCCCATCATCCAGCCGGCAATCCTGTTTTCAAGATATTTTATAGACTCGTTGTCGATTATTCTTTTGCCTTTGTATTCGCAGGTGGCCCGGCCGACGATGTAAAGAAGGGCCGGCTCACTCACCTTTCCGCCGCCGAACCCGGCGCTGGAACTTCCGCCGACCAGGACCGCTTTGTCCACGTTATGATGAAGAATTCTTCCAGTCTCTTTCCGGTAGATTTCAGAAAGAGCCACAGAGAGTTCCTCCGCCGCCCCGTCGCAAAGGGAGTCGGGATGGCCCTTGCCCTTGCGCTCCACGATTTCCACAGGCATCTCTTCGGCCAGAAAATCCCGTCCTTCCCGGACCTCAAAGTAATAACCAGACATTATTTCCTCCAGCTAAATCATAGGTTGACAGGAACGGTTACCAGGCGGGAATTTTCGGGCAGATAATATAAGGCCGGATTTAGAATTAGCCTTCCCACCGCGGTCTCCGCTCCGCTGTCTCTGGCGAGGCGCCTCTCTTCTGCTCGAGAGGAGCGGGACCTGGTGGCGATGCTCGCTTTCGCCCCACTCCTCTCATCTTTCGTTCCGGCCGAAACCGGGACTCAACGCTTTTGGCACCTTGCCCCGCCGGGGGCAGGTTGCCGGGCTTCTTCGGGCGCGTTAACCCTCTGCCTCTCTGGATGAGAGGATGAGAACGCCAGCGCCACATCTATTATAAACGCAAAAAGCGCGGGACACAATACTCATCCCCCAATTTTTTCCAGACCGGAACGTCAAGACCAACATTTTTTCTGGAAATTGAGACCTTAACAATACTGCTTTCCTACCAGTTTACCAGATGCTTTGTTTTCTTTTTATTCTCGTTTCATTTCTTTCGTGACTCAAAAACTGCCGGCCCGAGCCCCGCCCCGTCAAACTTGCTGTACTAGATCAAATCTCTCAATTCACTCATTAATGCTAAGTCAAAAAAGACTATCTTCTTGAGGATTTATTGGCCCGCTATGAGAACCCTTTTTACCCTGGTCCGGTAATCAAATGGATGGCCGCTGAAAATTACCAGGTCAGCTTCCTTGCCCGGTTCCAGGCTGCCCAGCCTCGCCCCAACCCCGATAACTTCGGCCGCGTTGATGGTAATGGCCTTCAGAGCTTCGTCCTCCGGCAGTCCTCCCCTGACCGCTAGGGCGGCCACCAGCGGGAGTTCTTCCAGGGTCCCGAGGCCATACTGAACCTCGCTCTGCAACACAACCTTGACGCCGGCCCTGTGTAACTTGGCCGCGTTGCTGATTTCAACCCTTTCCGTCTCAGTCCTCTTGGGCCCGATGCCGAAAGGACCGACTATCACCGGGATTTTTCTCCTGGATATCTCCTCGGCCAGAAGATAACCTTCGGCGCAGCCCACCAGTACCGCTTTCAGCCCGAACTCGTCAACCAATCTAAGCGCCGCCCCGATATCATCCATACGGTAACACTCAATAAAAGCCTTTAACTCGCCTTTCACCACCCGGGCCAGCGCCTCCAGTTTCAGGTCTCTCTTTGGAGCCTGGATGTCGGCCAGGCCTTTTTTGGCTTTTTTAGCTTCGGCCAGCTTCTTTTCGTATCCAGACCATTTCTCGGCATACTCCCGGGCTTCCAGCAACGCCTGCCGGATGACGTAGACGTTGCCCATCCGGGTCGAAGGCAGGCGTCCCTTTTCGCCGAAGGCCTGCTTCGGTCCTTCGCCGATTGAGAATTTCATCCCGGCCGGCGACAGCAGAATCATTTCATCGGCGGTCTGACCACGAAGCCTAACCGCAGCCATCTGCCCACCTATGACCGATCGGCGCCCGGGCGAAACCAAGGCTGCCGTTATGCCGGCAGCCCGGGCCTGGGCGATCCTCTTGTCAAACGGGTTCAGGCCATCAATAACGTTAAGTTGGGCCACATTGGGGTCGGATAGCTCTTCATTTTCGCTGCGACCGGTTTCATCGACCAGCCCAAGGGAAGACTGGGCATCTATCAGGCCCGGGAGCACCCAGCCTTCTGGCTCGTCGATTATCGCGGCTCCCTCCGGGAGCTTAATATCCCTGCCTATGGCCTTTATTTTTCCGTTTTCAATCAGGATCAGGCCATTGTCCAGGACCGGGCCGGCCATGGTCAGAATTTTACCGGCCTTAATCGCCACGATGCGGGCGGGGCCTTCCCCGACCTGAAGACCCGGGTCAGCCGTAACCGGAGCTAGTGCAGGTGAATTCGCAACCAACATCCCACAAATTATCATCATCGTAACAATCGGTCTTAGCTTTTTCCATATAAATCTTAAAAAAGTGTTGTTTGGGTTCGTTTTTTCATTATTCATATTTGTTTCTCCTGCTGGACGATGTTAGCCTGGCTGGCCTGGCTCTTATTCCTTGCCATTTCCAGGGCCGATTTAATAATCATCATTCCATCCCGTCAGCATGGGGCTCAGAGAGCCTCACCAGTGGCCGCTGGCCCATCCGGGCTGAATTCTGCCATCACCATTAAATTTCCAGGTCGCCTGTTGAGATTTTCGCTACCCGAGTTCGGCCCGGGAGCATCTAATTCCAAAGGCCATAACATCCTGAGACCCAACGTTGCTTTCAATTTTTTTCTCCCGGGACCTGCGAGCTTCGGAAAACTTCCCTGCCGTCGATAAAAACCCGCAGCGCCTGTTGCCGGACATCGAACAGATCCCCGCTCCAGATTACCAGGTCTGCATCCTTGCCTTTCTCCAGGCTGCCCAGCCGCCCGTCAAGTCCTACCAGCCGGGCCGGGTTGATGGTGATGGCCCTAAGGGCAACTTCCGGGTCCAGACCGTATTTAACGGCAATGGCCGCCTGGGCCCGCAGGAAAGGCTGCTGAACCACATCGGCATCGGTCATAATGCAGACCTCCACACCACAGCGGTGGAGGTAATCGGCCAGGTTAACCAACCTGTTCTGATCATCGTAAGTAATGATCCGCGGCCCAACCACCACGGTTACTTTGTAACGGGCCAGCTCCTCGGCCACCCTGTAAGCTTCCTCCGCGTGGGCCAGGGAAAGCTGTTTAAAACCAAATTCGCCGGCCAGGCGGACCGCAGTCATGATGTCGTCGGC
>JAOAIU010000040.1 GCA_026414545.1 Candidatus Saccharicenans sp. | reverse complement strand
ATAATCGCTGCTTCGGTCGATGGTCGCGGCCAGGAGGTGGTGCGTCTTTCCAGGGAACTTGATGCCGGCCGTAAGAACCTGGACTCCCTGTATGAGGAGTACACCCAGGTATACCAGGAATATGAGGAAAAGAGCCAGAGTTTTGAAAGAAGGTTGCAGGAGCTTGACCGGCTTTCTTCCTGAGCAAGAGGCCGGGGGCAACTTTTATTTTTCTCAAAGTTAAGTATAATTAAAAACCTGTAAGGATTCCCAGGAGTTGAAAGCAGCGGGTGCAGGATTATGCCTGGGGCGGGAGCGAATAAAAGGAAAATGAGGCTGTTGAGCATGGAGAACTGGCGGTTCAAACCTCGAGCCAAAAGAGTATCAGCCAGCCGACTTAAAAGAGAAAGTCGGTTATGCCAGCCTGGCTTTCTCCTGTTCTTATTGCTCCTGGTGGCCCTGGCTTTTTTCCCGTCCTGTCGCACTGGCCGCAGGGGCCACAGCCTGGTGGTGGCCGGCTCCACCAGCATCCAGCCTTTTGCCGACAAGTGGGCTGAAGTCTTCATGGAAAAAAAGCCGGGTGAAATTGTTGATGTCCAGGGCGGAGGTTCCAGTGCCGGCATCCAGGCCGTCCGCACCGGCGCGGCCCATATCGGAATGTCTTCCAGGGAACTAAAAGGCGACGAAAAGGAATTATATCAGATAGAAGTGGCCCGTGACGGATTGGCCATAATAGTCCATCCCAGCAACCCTCTTGATAATATCACCATAGAGCAGGTCAGGGGCATTTTCCAGGGTGATATTACCAGCTGGGAAACACTCAATGGCCAGAAAAAAGCTATAACCGTGGTGGTCAGGGAAGAGGGCTCCGGCACCCGCGGTGCCTTCCAGGAGCTGGTCATGGGCAAATCCCGGATTACCAAGAAAGCCATCGTCCAGGATTCAAACGGCACAGTCAGGGAAATTGTCAGTCGCGACCCCAATTCCATAGGTTTCATCTCGCTGGGCCTGGTTAACGAGTCGGTGAAAACCCTGGCCCTCAACGGGGTTAAACCTACCGAGGAAGCCATCCTGAAAAAGGAATACAAGTTGGTCCGGCCATTTCTGTTTCTGACCAAAGAAGCGCCCACCGGGCTGGCCAAAGAGTTCATAGATTTTATCCTGTCCGAAGAAATTCAGGAGCTTGTCCATAAAGAAGGTCTGATCCCGGTGAGAAGGAGCTCCCGACCGGAAGGAAGCCTATGACCAAACTGGAAAAGAACGACCGGCTGGTAAAGTTAAGTTTGCTGGTGATAGCCCTTTCCGCCATTTCGGTGCTGGCCATTATCACCGTCTTTATCTTCGAGCAGGGCACCCCCATCATGTTCAGGTACGGGCTTAAGAGTTTCCTGCTCGGCCAGGATTGGTATCCTTCGGAAAAGAGCTTCGGCCTGCTCCCGATGATTGTCGGCTCCCTTATGGTCACCCTGGGGGCTCTGCTCATCGGGGTTCCCCTGGGCCTGGCCAGCGCCATCTTTTTGACCGAATTCTCACACCGCCGATTGACCCGCATTCTGAAGCCGGTCATCGAACTTCTGGCCGGCATTCCTTCGGTTGTTTATGGTTTTATCGGGCTGATGTTCCTGGTGCCGTTCATCAGGAACAATTTTGGGGGTCCTGGCTTATCGGTGCTGGCGGCTTCTTTAATACTGGGGATAATGATTCTGCCGACAGTCATCAGCATTGCCATCGATTCCATCAGGGCTGTTCCCGATTCCTACCGCGAGGGTTCTATCGCCCTGGGCGCCACCAGGTGGCAGACGGTGAGGATGGTGGTCCTTCCGGCTGCTCGCTCCGGCATCATTGCCGGCATCATCCTGGGCATGGGCCGGGCCATCGGCGAAACTATGGCCGTGATAATGGTGGCTGGCAATGCGGCCGACATCCCGGGTTCTATTCTGGCCCCGGTCCGGACGCTGACTTCCAACATAGCTCTGGAGATGGCCTACGCCAGCGGTGAACACCGGGAAGCCCTGTTTGCTACCGGGGTCATCCTGTTTGTCATCATCATGATACTCAATACCATCGCCAATGTGACCTCGACCAGGCAACGGAAGAAGTGAGGGGAGCCAGATGGGCGGTCAGTTAAGGTTACAGCCGAGAACGGAACAGAAGCTCGTTCAGCTGTTCATGTATTTAATGACCTCCATAGCGGTTCTGGTGCTGGTCTTCATCCTGGTGGTGATTCTGAGAAACGGCCTGCCGCAGCTTAGCCTGGAATTTCTGACCCATAACCCGGCTGATATGGGTCGGGAAGGTGGAATCCTATCGACCATAGTAGCCACGATTTTCCTGACCTTTATCGCCCTGCTGGTGGCCACCCCGCTGGGCGTGGGCACGGCCATATACTTGACTGAATATACTGTGGAAAGCCGCGTCACCAGAATAATTCGGTTCGGAGCTGAGTGCCTGGCCGGAATTCCCTCCATCATCTTTGGCCTGTTTGGTTTTATTCTTTTTGTCAATAAGTTGAGGTTCGGCTGGTCAATCCTGAGCGGCGGGTTGACCCTGGCTTTCATGGTTCTGCCAACCATTATCAGGACCAGCGAGGAAGCCATCAAGGCTGTGCCTTCTGCTTACCGGCTGGTCAGTTTTTCCCTGGGCAGCACCCGCTGGCAGACGGTTACCAGGGTAGTTCTGCCTTCTGCCATCCCGGGAATAGTCACCGGTGTCATCCTGAGCATCGGACGGAGCATCGGGGAAACGGCGGCGGTCATCTTTACCGCCGGGTCAGCTCTGCGAATGCCGAATTCTCTTTTTTCCTCTTCGCGCACCATGTCGGTCCATTTTTACATTCTGGCCAAGGAGGGAGTGTCCATGCCCAAGGCCTATGGGACAGCCGCGGTGCTGGTCATATCCATCCTGGTCATTAACATCGTGACCTACTACCTGATGGAAAAGTACATAAAACGGAAATCATAAGCCATGAAACAGCGAGGCATTCTGGTCAGAGATTTCAGCCATTATTACGGTCAGACCCGCAGTCTAAACAGGATCAACCTGGATATTTACCGAAACGAGATACTCGGCATCATCGGGCCGGCCAAGAGCGGCAAGTCAACCTTCCTGGCCTGTCTCAACCGGCTGAACGACTTGATACCGGGTTCCCGGGTAGAAGGCAAAATTCTGGTCGATGATCAGGACATCTACGGGCCGGAAGTGGATGTGGTGGCCCTTCGCCGTAAGCTGGGCATGGTCTTTGCAACACCGGTGCCCCTGCCCCTGACCATCTATGAGAACATAGTTTTTGGAGTGCGCCTGCTGGGCAATAACAACCGCAGGGAACTGGACCAGGTCGTTGAGGACTCGCTGGAAAAGGCCGGGTTGTGGACGGAAGTCAAGGACCGGCTGCACACCAGCGCTTTGAAATTATCAGGTGGCCAGCAGCAGCGGTTATGCATTGCCCGGGTCCTGGCCCTGAAGCCACAGTATATCATGCTGGATGAGCCGACCTCAGGACTGGACCCCATTTCTACCATGAAGATTGAGGATTCTCTGCGCTCCCTGAAGAAGGATTACACCATAATACTTGTGACCAACAACACCAAGCAGGCGGCCAGGATAGCCGACCGGACCGCCTTTTTCATGATGGGGGAGCTGGTGGAGATAGACGAAACTCCGGTGGTTTTTACCAGGCCGTCCGATAAGCGAACCGAGGCTTATCTTGAAGGAAAGTTCGGATGAAGAACTTGGAGAAAGAAACGGGAAACCGGGTGGGCCTTAATGGTCGGTGGCCAGGCCATCAGATTTCACACAATTTTAATAAAGAGATGGCTCTAATTTTAACCGGAGATAGATATGAAATTATAACCAGGACTCAAAAAATGGTCAGACTTAAACTCTGGACGGACGAAGGAACCGGAGCGGTGGAGAAAGAAGCTAAGGTTAAGAAATCGAACCCGGCCAGGCAGGAGAAATGCTGGGAGAAGCTGTCGGGCGGATTGACCACACCCGGAGCCACAATGAAGTTCTCATCGTTGACCGGGAAGCGATGATGAGGAAGAAATAAGCATGAGCACGGGCAGAAAGAATATCATCGAGGTCAGGAATCTTAACGTTTATTACGGGAAATTCCAGGCGCTCAGTAATATAAATCTTGATATCCAGGCCAACCGGATTACAGCCCTGATCGGTCCTTCCGGTTGCGGTAAGTCCACCTTTCTGCGGGCTCTCAACCGGATGAACGACCTGATTGAAGGCTGCCGGACAAAAGGGGAAGTCTTATTCGAGGGGCGGAACATTTTTGACCCCGAGACTGACCTGCTGGAATTGAGACGCAGGGTGGGAATGGTTTTCCAGAGGCCGAATCCCTTTCCCCTGAGTATCGCCGACAACATTACTTACGGACTCAGGGTGCACGGCCGGAACGAACCTAATTTTTTGGAAGAAAAGCTTTACCAGAGCCTGCAGGCGGTTAATCTCTGGGAGGAACTGAAGGACCGTCTTCACGATAATGCTCTGAGACTCACCGGTGAACAACAGCAGCGTTTATGCATAGCCAGGTTACTGGCTGTGGAGCCGGAAGTGGTGCTGATGGATGAACCCTGCTCAGCCCTGGACCCGGTAGCCACCGCCCGGATTGAAGATTTGATGTACGAACTCAAGCGAGACTATACTATAGTTATCGTCACCCATAATATGCAGCAGGCGGCCAGGGTTTCCGATTACACGGGTTATTTCCTGCTGGGTGACCTGGTGGAATTCGGCGAGACCAACCAGATTTTTACCAGTCCCAGGGATAAGCGGACTGAAGATTACATAACCGGCCGTTTTGGTTAAGGCAACTGACCAGAGCAGCTGGAAAAGGAGGCTGACATGACTAGGTATTTTGATGAGGAGTTGCTGGAGCTCAATAAAAAAATCCTGGAAATGAGTGCCGAGGCCGAGACGGCCATAGGTAATTCCATCAAGGCCCTGAGAGCATTAAGCCGGGAACAGGCAGAGGCGGTAATCAAGGACGATGACCGCATCGATAATCTGGACCTGGCCATTGAGGAGAAATGCTTAAACCTCATTGCCCTCTACCAGCCGGCGGCGGCCGACCTGCGCTTCATCGTGATGTCGATGAAAATTGCCACCGACCTGGAGCGCATCGCCGACCTGGCTGTGGACATCGCCCAGAGGGTACTGGAAATTGCCGACCAGCCCCTGCTGAAACCGTTGATTGACATTCCCAAGCTGGCCACCCTGTCCCAGGGCATGGTCAGGGATGCCATCAATTCTTTTGTCAACAAGGATACCGAGCTGGCCAGGTCAGTTATCCTCAGGGACAGCGAAGCCGACAATCTGCGTAACCTGGTGCAATCGGAGTTGATCAACGACTACATGAGAAAGGACCCCGGCACTGCTCCCCGGGCGGTGGCCCTGCTGCTGGTGGCCAGGCACCTGGAAAGAATCTGCGACCATGCTACCAACATCGCCGAGGACGTGATTTACATGGTCAAGGCCGAACAGGTCCGCCATCACCCGGAAAGCCTGAAGTAGCGGCCGGGGTAGAAAAAGCGAAATTGAGCCTCCGTTTTGTTCACCGCCGCCCATGAGAAGAAACATTTCTAATTGATAGTCGACCGGCAGCGACCCTTTAGTCCAGGCCCGTAAAGGCTCGGCTGGTGTTAGGGCCTGGACTCAGCTAAGCCTATCGGCCATTTTAGCGGCCTCACTTTTTATGGTTCAGATGAAGAAGCGCAATTTACCGCTGAAAACAGTTGAACCCGGGTCGAGCTCAGAATTCCGGGAATTCGGGCCGAGGCTGGTTATGGGCCTGAATTCCCGTGGTCTTGCCGACTAATAATAAGTGGCCGGTTTAATTGCCGGGCCATTATCGGTGTGATATCTTTTAGGTGATTATGAGCCGTTCAACTTTCAGAGCCCGATTGGTCAGCCATGTCTTATTCCTGGCCCTCTGCTGCCTATCTTTTGGTCATCCGGCCGGAGTCCAGGAAAAGACGCAGAAAATTCCTCAGCAGAAAGCAGCCTATAATGTTACCGTCAATGCCATCACCATTGCCGTGACCGTCCAGGATAAAAAGGGCCGGTATGTTAACAACCTTGGAGAAAAAGACTTTATCGTTTACGAAAACGGTGAACGCAAGACCATCAACTACTTCCAGCACGACCAGTCAGCCCCGTTGAGCCTGACCGTTCTGCTGGATGTCAGCGGCAGCATGGCCCTGGAAGATAAGTTTGAAGATTGCCGTCGGGCCTTGCAGGTCCTGGCTGAAAAAATCCTGTCGCCACAGGACGAACTGGCTCTGCTGGTCTTTGCCGACGGAGAGGTCGAAGTGGCGGCCAGGCACTCGGTCGACAGGTCGGCTTTCCTGGCGGCCCTGGAAGGGGAGCAAGCCTACGGCAAGACCGCCCTGCATGATGCCGTGGCCGTATCGCCCCAGTACGCGGTAAGGGCCAGGAACGAAAAAAGGGCGCTCATCCTGATCACCGACGGCATAGAAAATGACAGCCAGTCTTCAGCCGAACAGGCCCTGGAAATCGCCCGCCGGGTGGATGTGCCCATCTATGTAATCGGATACCGGATTCCCAGGGCCGAAGAAATCCTGGCCCGACACAAAAGAAGGTCAGGGCTGACAGCCCTGGGTATCGTGGAAACGTTAAATCTTTTTGCCGAGGCCACCGGGGGGAAGGCCTTTTTTCTCGACGACCTGGAAAGCTTATTATCGACGCTTTACGAGATAAAAAAGGAGCAGAGCCACCAGTACATCTTGGGGTATACTTCCTACAAGGAAGACGATAAGTACCGGAGGATAATGGTGACCACGCCCGGGGGTAATTACCGCATCCGGACCCGGCAGGGTTATTGACGGGTGGGGCCGGGCCTGAAGACCCGAAAGCGCCTGGGAGCAAGAAATTTAACAAAAAAATATATTGATGACAGCCAGTAGATTAGAAGGTATAATATCTGTAAAATTCTCTTCATAAACCGGCAGGAAAATCCGGAATGAAAAAATAGAAAGGAGGTCGGCATGAAAAAGAATTTTCTTTTTTATGCGTCGGTTTTGGTAATCGCTCTGGCTATCCTCGGCGCGAGCTGTGCTACCAAGAAGTACGTGAGCACCGAAGTGGCGGCCATTGACCAGAAAGTGGCAGCCGTTTCCAGCGAGATCGAAGAGGCCCAGAAAAGAATCAAAGAGCATGATGAGAAGCTGGCCACCATCGGTGAGCTCATCGGCAAGCATGATACCCAGTTCAAGCAGGTCGACGGCAAGATCGAAGAGGTCAAGACCCTCATCCGCGGCAACCTGGTAATGACGGCCACCCTCAGCAACGATGAAGCCAAGTTTGCCTTCAACAGTGCCGAATTGAGTGCCGAGGCCAAGGCGGCCATCGACCGCTTTGTGCAGAGGTTGATTGAAGAGAACAAGGGAGTCTACCTGGAAATCCAGGGGCACACTGACAACACCGGGCCGGAAGAAGTCAATATCTATCTGGGTCAGAAAAGGGCCGAAGCGGTCATGATGTACCTCTACAAAACGCACCGTATCCCGTTGCACCGGATGTCGGCGGTGAGCCTGGGCAGCTCCAAACCGGTGGCTGAAAACACCACCCGTGAAGGCCGGGCCAAAAACAGGAGAGTTGAAATACTGGTCTACGAGTAAGCCGTCAGGCCGATTTCTTTGCTTAACCGTACCGGGGCCCGGACGGAGAATCATGTCCCGGTTTCTTCAGCCTGGCAAGCAGAGCCAATATAGGTTATCAGTCTATTGCCATAAAGATAATCACCAGGCTATTCTTAAGGGAAGTAATTTTACCATAGCCGGATAAGTCTAAGGCATGGTTTTCTGTGACGCCGGTTAACCCCTTTTTCTTAAGGCTTCTGCCCTTATGAGAGCAGAGAGATGAGAGGCAATATTTCAAGATTCTTGAAGATTCATATTGTCCTGACCTGGGTAGGTTCCAGCCTTTAAGATAATTGCTGATTGAGGCCGGGGGGCGTCCGTGGCCCTTAATTTTTCCAGCGGAAGGGAGCCTGGCGTCGGAAATCCGGAACCAGATGTTCGTCTTTCTGGAAGGGTTCTGGTTGCAGGAAAAGGTGCTCAAAACCCAGGTCAAGGGCCCGCTCCATTACTTTATGGTATTCTTCCCTGGTGATTTCCCGTTGGATCTCGGCCGGGGCTTTATAACAGGGATGGTACTGGCTCATCAGGCTCAGCCCAATCCCGGTTGACAGGTTTTCGGCTATCCATTCCAGAACCCTGATGGAGTCTTCGGCCGAGCCGGGAAGCACCAGGTGCCTGATGATCAGGCCCTGTCTGGCTATTTCCTGCTCGTCCATTATCAGGTCCGGTTGCTGGCAGAACATTTCCTGCAGGGCCAGGCGCGCCTGTTCAAAATAATCGGCTGCTGAAGAATATCGGCGCGATAATTCTGAAGATACATATTTTAAGTCCGGAAGGTAGATATCAATGATTCCCCGCAGTTGCTCAACCACATCCAGAGAATCGTAACCGTTGGAGTTGTAAACAAGGGGAAGTTCCAGTCCCCGGCCATAGGCGATTTTGAGGGCCCGGAGAATGGGCAGAATGACATGGGTGGGAGAAACGAAATTGATGTTCAGGGCTCCTCGCTTTTGCAGTTGGAGCATCAGGTCGGCCAGTTGATCGTCAGTCAGCAACTCGCCTTCATTCAACCAGCTGAGCTGGAAGTTCTGGCAGAACAGGCATTTCAGATTGCAGCCGGTGAAGAAAATGGTGCCCGACCCCCTGGCCCCGGCCGGCCGTACCCGGCCGCTGAGGACCGGCTCTTCGCCAAAGTGCAGCAGGCCTACTGAAACCCGGGCCTGGCTGCCCGTCTGGCAGACTCCGGTTTCTCCCCTGGTGCGGTCCACGTGGCAGCGCCGCGGGCAGAGGGTGCAGTCGCTTTCCAGGGGAGACAGCCTGTCCAGGGCCCGGTCTATGGCTTCCAGTTTCCGTTGCAGCCAGAATTCTCGGTCCATCATAATTTCTCTTGCTCCGGATTAATTATAGCAGAGCTTCTTAACGCCGGTAGTTTCCTGCTTCTATTTTCCCCTTTCTGTTGGCCGGCTTGCCGGTAAGCAATTGGCTCGGCCGACAGCAGGGAATATCAGGGCACGAGTTTCGAGTTCAGACTATGCTGTTCAGAAACTTCGCTCTCTCCTGAATTCTAATCAGTGTCCTGGATGAGGCCTATCTCTGATCATTGTGGATTCCAGGTTGAGGGTGATAACCGAATGATGCCCAGCCCGGAGGTAAAAGTGTCTTGGTAATCGGTCTGAGTGAAGCTTAAACTTAAGCTTCAAGAAGAATAGTATGGGCCAACATAAAGCTTGTAAGCAGCGGAAAAAATAAGTATATTAATTTTTCTTTATGTAAGCTGATTCTGGCTGATAGGGAAGGAATCAATTTGCTGGAATTCATCAAGAAGCTGTTTGACCTGGCCATACATCTTGACCGTTATGTTGTGGACATAGTTCATCAGTACGGGTTGTGGACTTATCTGATCCTGTTTGTTGTCATTTTTTCGGAGACCGGGTTCGTGGTGACTCCGTTTTTCCCGGGAGATTCACTGCTCTTTGCTGTGGGGGCGGTGGCTGCCGTCGGCAACCTAAACATTCTGGGCCTCTTTCTGCTGCTGACCCTGGCCGCCTTTGCCGGAAACATCACCAATTACTGGATTGGCACGAGGGTCGGTCCGGGGATTTTCAAAAAGGAAAGGAGCCGGTTTTTCAACAGAGAATACCTGGAAAAGACGCATCGCTTTTACGAAAAACATGGAAGTCTGACCATAGTCATTGCCCGTTTTATGCCCTTTATCCGGACTTTTGCTCCGTTTGTGGCTGGAATCGGCCGGATGACCTACCTCAGGTTTCTAATTTATAGCTTTATCGGCAGCCTGTTGTGGGTCTCGCTCTTTTTGTTCGGCGGTTATTTCTTCGGCAACATCCCCGTGGTTAAGAGAAATTTCTCGCTGGTCATTGTGGCCATAATTCTGATTTCTTTGGTGCCGGCGGCGGTCAGCATCTGGAAGGAAAGAAGGCGTAAGAGGGCAGCCAGGAATAATCCGGCAGATTAGTTT
The DNA here is from genome assembly GCA_026414545.1 of Candidatus Saccharicenans sp. Taxonomy (GTDB): domain Bacteria; phylum Acidobacteriota; class Aminicenantia; order Aminicenantales; family Saccharicenantaceae; genus Saccharicenans. Next base: position 6,364 of record JAOAIU010000040.1, on the reverse strand, counting down.
TCGGGGTCACGGGATCGTTTTTTATTTCCCGGGATAAGCTTATTCCTGATTGCTCTATTGAATGAACTGGCGAAATCGGCACTGGTCGGAAAGTCCGAACCGTTTGTTTCTGCTGTCTTAATTAAAGTTTTCGAGAACTTCCGATACCAGGCTGTTCCCGTTCAACCCTTTTGCCCGGGCTTATTTTTCTTCCAGCAATGCTTCAGGCTCTCCAGGAGCTGGTGGTCGAGAAGCGGGTGGGCGGTGCGGTCGATCTGGAGGGGAGTTACGGAAATCCAGCCCCGGTCCACCACGTGCACGTCAGAATCTTTTGGCCCCACCCCCTTGGGGTCGCTGAAACCTATCCAGAAATAGGTCTTGCCGCGCGGGTCCTTTTTCCTGACCAGCTCGGGAGAGTAGCGCTTTTCCCCGAGGCGGGTGATCTTTATCCCTTTTGTGGGAAGCGGCGGGATGTTGATATTAAGGTAAACGCCCGGGGGCAGACCATTCTTAAGAATGGTTTCGACCAGCGGCCTGACCAGGGCTGCTGCCCGCTTGAAATCATAGATGCGACCGTTACTGGTCCTCGCTCCCATCAATGATACAGCGATTGACGGAATTCCCAGAAAAGTGCCCTGAAGTGCGGCGGCCACCGTCCCGGAATAGGAAACATCCTGGCAGCCCAGGTTAGCTCCCCGGTTTATACCAGAGATCAGTAAGTCCGGTTCCCGGGGAAGGATGTGTCTCAGGGCGATATAGACACAATCGGCCGGCGTTCCGTCAACGGCATAGGTGTTCTTATCTATCTTTTCAGCCCTGAGGGGCCGGCGCAGGGTCAGGGCCAGGGAGATGGAACTTTTCTCCCGGTCGGGAGCCACCACATAGACCTGCCCAACCCGGCGGAGCTCTTCAGCCAGGGCATTTAGCCCGGGCGCGAAATAGCCGTCGTCGTTGGTTAAAAGAAACAGGGGAGCTTTATTGGAAGAATCAGGACTTTTCTTTTTCATGCTATCAGGCGTTCCTTATTGATGGGTTATTTTCCCGAATAAGATAATAATTATAGATGAAGGCAGTCGGCTTATCCATAGGGGTGGGTGAAAAACAGGGGCATGACCTTATTTACATCCACCCTGCATCTTTCTTACCGGGGACTGCCTAAAAAAGAAAAAATCGGGACGAGCGGATTTGAACCGCTGACCCCATGCACCCCAAGCATGTGCGCTACCAGGCTGCGCCACGTCCCGATAGGAGAAAAAGGGTAAATAAATTTAACCTTTTTTACGTTTTTTTTCAAGGGCCTGGAGAATTTCGGCCAGCTCTTCCTTGACCTGAGCCAGGGCCGAATAAAGTCTCTCCGGCGGTATTTTATCAGTTTTGAAGCCAAATTCCTCTTCAATCTTTCGCCGGATGCCGGCGTTGGTCAGGGTGCCTTCCTCCAGAAGCTCCTTGATTCTCAGGATGATCAGCACATCCTTCTGGCGGTAGATCTGCTTGCCGCTGGCTGTTTGTCCGGCGTAGAACAGCGGAAATTCCTTTTCCCATTCCTTGACGGTCTGGGGAGTGATTTTAAGCAGACGGCAGACTTCTTCCAGGGAAAAAATCAGTTTCCTATTTATGGCTTCTCTGAGGTTGTTGGCTTTCTGTTCCTGGGTCATCAGCAGATTTCCTCAAAACATTAACATTTCAGCCGGAGTTCGTCAAGGATGAGGGGACAGTCGAGCAGGAGACTTCTCCCGGTCCGTCTACAGAGGGCGTCTTTTTTTCAGGTCATAGCGTTCACCTTCCAGCAACACGTGCATCACCAGGTTCCTGATCGACAGGGCCCGGTCGCCGCGGACCTCCACCTGGGCCCGTCCTGAGTCGTAGATGATTACATTTTTATACCCGATAACTTCAAAAGTTTCATCTGGGCTGACGATGATGGCCGTGGCCTCGTCTATACCCACCCCGACGATTTCCGGGTGGCCGGCGATGATGCTGATCAGGCGGTTGTGCCGCTTTCTGGTGGCGAAGTGCTGGTCGATTATGGCCGACTTTATCAGGCCCAGTCCCCGGGCCACGATGACGTTTCCGGCTTCAATCGTTTCGAATTCATGCCCCTCTTCCGGTTTCCTGACCTCGTCGCCGGTAATCATCAGCTCGCTCAAGGCGGCCGCCCCGGCGCTGGTCCCGCCGATAACCGCCCCTTTCTGGTAAAGTTCTCTGATCATGTTATGGATGGGGGTGTCGAGTATGGCTTCGGTGATCCTAGTCTGAACTCCACCGGAGAAGAAAATGCCGCCGCTTTCGGCCAGGAGCCGGGCGTTGGAATAATTTTCAGCCTCTTTTCTGGTGAAGTTGTAATAGGCAACGTCTTTGGCCCCGAGCTGCTTGAATTCTTCCACCAGGCCACGTCCGGTTTCGTCCGGGGTGGCACTGGCCATGGGCAGAACCACGATCCGGCCGCTGCCCGACCGGCTGGCCATTTCCACGAAACGTTTCATCATCGGTTCCGGCCTGGTGCCGCCGCCGATTATGAACAGATAGCCTTTGGGCCGGGGCTGAGCGGAAGACGGGTTGAAGGCTAATAAAAATAGGCTGGCTGCCAAGAATGCCGCCATGAAGAATTGGTTGGTTCGAATACTGCCGGGTTTCATCAATTTTCTCTCCTTCTTTTTTACTCCTATCATTTTAATCAATTGTTTCTGCCGGCAAAAGTAGATTTTTTGGTGCGGAAGAATCAGGGGAGTTGATAGCTTTGGTCTTTTAATAGGGGAAAGATGGTATTATAATGAGATGGGTAAGATAAACGGAAGTCAATAGACTGTTCGAGTTTGAATGAAAAAAACAGAGAGGGTGGATAACCGGCACATTCCGCTGGCCGAGAGGATGCGGCCCCAGACCTTTGACCGCTTCTATGGCCAGGAACACCTTCTGGGTCCAGGTAAAATACTCACCGAGCTTATAGAATCGGGCCACCTGGTGTCCATAATTTTCTGGGGACCACCCGGCTCCGGCAAGACCACCCTGGGGATGATGCTGGCCCGCCACTTTGACCTGACCTGCCTTTTTTACAGCGCCGTTCTTTCCGGCATAAAAGAAATCAAAGAGGTAATGGCCCAGGCCGAGCAGCAGAAGAAATTGTATGGCAAACCCATTATCATTTTCATTGATGAAATCCACCGCTTCAATAAGGCCCAGCAGTCGGCTTTCTTGCCTTACGTGGAAAGGGGAGACGTCATCCTTTTCGGCTCAACTACCGAGAACCCCTCTTTTGAGGTGATAGCCCCACTGCTTTCCCGGACCAAGGTTCTGGTCTTAAAACCGCTGGATGAGGTTGCTCTAAGAAAAATAATCGATGATGCTCTGACTGATGAGATTAATGGTCTCGGTCGGCTCAAGCTGAGGATAAATGATGAAGCCTTGAAACTTCTTCTTGACCAGTCCAACGGCGATGCCCGCCGGATTTTAAATGCTCTGGAAATTGCGGCCAGCCTGACCCGGGGCCAGGAAATAACAGCCCGGGAAGTGGAAGAGGCCCTGCAGAAACGAATCCTTTTGTATGATAAAGCTGGCGAGGAACACTTTAATCTTATTTCTGCCCTGCACAAAAGCCTGCGCAATTCCGACGTGGACGCTTCCCTTTACTGGCTGGCCAGGATGCTCTATGCCGGGGAAGACCCGCTGTACATAGCCAGGAGGTTAGTCCGCTTTGCCTCGGAAGACGTCGGGCTGGCCGACCCTCAGGCCCTGGCCGTGGCCCTGAGGGCCAAGGAAGCCTATGATTTCCTGGGGTCGCCCGAGGGGGAGCTGGCCCTGGCCGAAGCGGTGGTTTACCTGGCCTCGGCTCCCAAGAGCAACCGGATTTACGTGGCCTTCGGCCAGGCCATGAAGGATGTGGAAGAAAGTCCCTATGAGCCGGTGCCGCTCCACATCCGTAACCCGGTGACCCCGCTGATGAAGGAAATAGGCTATGGCCAGGAATATCAATACGCTCACGACCATCCACTGTCCACTACCGACATGGAGACTTTTCCCGAAAGACTCAAAGGACGAAGATATTACCAGCCCGGAAATCTTGGCTTTGAAAAGGAAATCAAAAAAAGAATTGACTGGTGGGAAAGCCTCAAAGAAAAAATTCGCCAGGAAAAGTCCGGGAAGAAAGACTGACCCGACTGGCACTTTAGAATTTGCTATTTAAGTGTAATCTTTTTGTTAATTGAGTTTGGTCTGCTTGTGGCTTAGGCCAGGATCGCCCTAAAATTTTGAGCTGGCTGATAGCCTGTGGATTTGGCTCTGGTCTCTGAACGTCGGAATTCTGGTCGGTACGGGTTTACCTGAAATCAGATTACCGGGTTCAACGATTAACTTAGTTAATGCTGAAGGCACCAGGGCACATTCCTCAGGTCGTCGCTTAATATGATTATTTGGAGATAGCAAAGATCAGGCAGGTCAAGTCTTGGTACTTAAACTTCTGAGAATCCTGGTGGTTTTATTTTGGTTCTTCCGGTTCTTCTTCATCTTCGGTTGGCTGTTGGCCAGCGGCCTTTTTCTTATCTTCCCTTTCCTTGAAAAGGTAATAGATTTCCCAACTCAGCTCGTCGGCCAGGCAGCCCAGGCAGGAACGGGGAGTGGTGGCGATCTCTCCGTCTTCTATTTTTTCTTTCAGGATCTGTTTGACCAGCTTCCTGATCTTGTAAAGCAATATGTAATTTACCATTGAAAAAATCATATCAGCCCGGAAGCTATTAGTAAAGCCTGGCATTTGCACCGATGAGGAGCATTGATTAGAATTAAACCATATTTCTGGAGGTCAGGACTGACAGGATGACAAGGCTGATGCTCGGGAGACTTCTCCCGAAAAACCGGGTATTGATGCTCTTAGCCCTTTTGGCCTTTCTTTCTGGCTTGCTTTTGGCCCAGGACCTGACTTATAACCAGGGAGGAGTAATTAGGGGGCCGGTCGATGGGAAGCTGGTGGCCCTGGTTTTTACCGCCGATTTTTACGGTGAGGGGGGCGAATACATCCTGGCCGAGCTCAATCGTAAAGGTATCAAGGCTTCCTTTTTCCTGACCGGCAATTTCCTGCGCCGACCGGAATTCCGATCCCTGGTGGAGGCCATGGTCAGTGAAGGCCATTACCTGGGACCACATTCCGACCGTCACCTTCTCTATTGCGACTGGCAGGACCGGCAGAAAACCCTGGTGACCAGGGAAGAATTCCTGGCCGACCTGGAAGCCAATTATGCAGAGCTGGCTAAATTCGGCGTTGACCGAAACCGGGCCAGGTATTTCATGCCCCCTTACGAATGGTACAACCAGCAGATTGCCGACTGGGCGGCTGAAGCCGGCGCGGTTGTTGTTAATTTTACTCCGGGACTTATAACTAACGCTGACTATACCACTCCTGATATGCCAGGCTACCGCTCCTCCGAAAGAATTTATCGGCAGCTTCTGGATTATGAAGCTTCGTCCGCTTCCGGCCTAAACGGCTTCATCATCCTGGTCCACCTGGGAGTGGCTCCAGACAGGACGGACCCTTTCTATTTTCGACTGGGGCAGCTAATAGATGACCTCAAAGACCTTGGCTATTCTCCGGTTCGAATCGACGAGTTGCTGTGTGGAGAGGAAAGCATATCGAAGCCTAAGAATTTGGGCCCGGCCACGGCTCAGGGGATGATAAGTACCGAGAAAGAGCGGTTCCAGGCTCGACCCAGCCAGCCTCTGCCCGGACAGGAAACTCATGTGTCAGAGGCCGGCGGTCAAGTCCGGCCGAAGAAAAAATCAGGAAGTGATGAATCAGGGCTAAATAGCCCGGAGGAAATAAAACCTAAGGGGACAACTTCTGAATTTCAAAACTTTCCCCTGACCAGGGCCTGGGTTGGATGGAACTGGGGACGAATACTCGGTCTGGTGGCGGCGGGAGACCGGCTGCTGGCAATCTTCGATTCCCAAGGAAAATTGGAGGGCCAGCCGTTCCGCCTGGCCTCAGGTCAGGCCTTGAATGCTTGGTTATTACCGTTGCCCGGGAAAGTAGAGCTGCTGGCCGCCCAGAACGGGTTCTGGCTGGTAGCTGACCGTAAAGTCTATTTCATCGAGGCCGAAACGGGAAAGGCCATCGAATCTCGTCTGGAGCTAACAGAGGCTCCTCTGTTCATTTCGCTGGCAGAGGGAGGCAATTTAATCCTGCTGTCCAGGAAAAAAATTGAACTCCGCAACCCGGAAACGGGCGCATTACTCTGGGAACATGAGCTGCCAGTTGAAGTTAACGGGCCAGCGGCCGTTTCGGCTTCGGAGATAGTTATTTCTCTGGCTTCCGGCGATATCGAAAGTTTTAATTTAAGGACGGGAAGGCAGATTTCCCGGCCCGGTTTTGGAGAGGGAATCACTGATCTCCAGGTTGACG